>JANOCT010000001.1:0-266200 GCA_031412335.1 bacterium
AAACCACAACTGAATTTCCAGAATAGTGACTCAGCACTTAATTAATCAAAAAATCTTTTCTATAAAATATGCCTTTTATGGGATGTCAATTTTTTAGGAATAACAAATAAATACACATATTGAAGAAGTTTCTTAAAAGTCTGAATTTGTTATAATTACTTTGTAGTCACCTCTTTCAAAAGTCCAAGGATCGTTAGTTAGGTAATTTCTTTTCGAACTTAATTGTCCTTTAGTAACTGTAAAAACATACAAATCTTTATTCACATCTTCAAAATAAGGGCCTTTAGAGCTTTCGATACCGTGATCCGTCATATAGATGGTTTTTTTGACGTCTTTCTGTAATAAACAGATGGAATCTACATCAAACGTCTTGATATAAATAGAAATCGTGGTATCAGCCGAATTTGTTACAGTATAGGAATAATTTGTAATTGTATTCACAAGAGGTCAAAAGAACAAATAAGAATAAAAATGAAATTATAATTTTATTGCTACTAGATGTCAATTTCGGTAGTACATAACTCAAAAATATGCGCAAGTTTTCTAGTACTCCTCGTTTTGTTTGTGGTATTTTTTGCATTTTTCAAGAGATAAACGAATCCAAAAATATCATTCTTTATTTAATATAAACTAATAAAATAAGCAAAAGCGGAAATAATAATAGGTATTTCAATTTCCAAATTTGATTACCTGCAGTCATCATCTTTTGCCTATTATGTTGTTATGATAAAATTTAAAATAAATGATTGAATAGATTTTAAAACCTTCTTACATAAATCTACTTTTACCCAATAAGAAAAACAGAAAAAATTACCAATGAAATTAACAATATGGGGTGCAGCGCGGCAGGTAACGGGAAGTATGCACCTACTTGAATTACAAAATGGTTTCAAAATATTAGTCGATTGCGGATTGAGTTATGAAAACGGAAAAGAAGGTCCAAGCGATTATTTTCCATTTAATTGTTCGGAAATTGATTTGGTTATTTTAACCCATGCCCATGTTGACCATAGTGGTAATTTACCAACCTTGGTAAAAAATGGTTATCAAGGTCAAATTATTTGTACCCCTGCAACTGCTCAATTAACAGCTATACTTTTAAATGATACGGCAAATATTTTATTGAGTAAAATGAATACTAAACGTAAAAATGGAAGAAGACGCGAACGCAACAGGCCCCCTATTTATTTGCATAAACATGTAATGGATGCGTTGGAACGTGTAGTTGATTGGCCAGCTGATAAAAATTTCAAAGTTGATGAACACCTCAGTTTCACATTTGTGCGAGCAGGCCATTTGTTAGGTGCAATTGCAGTAGTGTTTACTGTCGTTGAAAACGGAATTGAAAAAAAAATTGGTTTCACTGGAGATTTAGGAAGAAAAAATTATCCAACGTTGAAAGATCCTGTTCCACTTATTGATCTTGATTACTTAGTTTCTGAATCAACGTATGGTGGTAGATTTCATTCTAAAGAAAAAACAATTGAAGAGGTTTTAACTGAGGTTATCAACGAAACTTGTATAGATTCACCTGGACGATTAATCATTCCTGCATTTAGTATTGGTAGAACCCAAGCTTTAATTTTTTTGCTTGACAAATTGCATAAGGAAGGTAAAATTGGGAATGTGCCTATTTACATTGATAGTCCAATGGCCATGCAAGCAACTTCTGTTTATCGTAGGTTTAGTTCAGAATTGTCGGACGATGCAGGATTGTTGTACAATGAAAAAGTAGCTATTTTTGATCAGCCTTATTTGAATTTTGTTGAAAATATGGCAGAAAGTAAAACGCTCAATAAATATTCAGAACCAGCAGTTTTGGTTTCTTCTGCTGGAATGCTGGAAGGTGGTAGAATACAAGACCATTTGTATCACAACATTCAAAATTACTATTGCACCTTACTTTTTGTGGGTTATTGCGCCAGAGGAACCTTAGGTAGAAAATTGTTGGATGGAGCAAAAACTGTAAGAATTAATGATCGGGATTTACATGTTTTTGCAACCATAAAACGGACCGATCAATTAAGCGGACATGCAGATCATTCAGATTTAGTTGAATATTTATCGCATGCAAATAGTGAAAGATTGAAAAAAGTTTTTCTGGTTCACGGTGAAATGGATTCTATGGAGAATGTTCAGAACGATTTATTAGCAAATAAATTTGAGCAAGTAATATTACCCAAAGCTGGAGAAGTATTTGAATTATAAATTGATATAAAACAAAAAAAACCGCTGATCTCTCAGCGGTTTTTTTTCAAACAAATTTTTAATTTGATGCTCTAGCAGCATCTCTCAATGATTTTATTTTATCGTGATCTTCGCGCAATGAAGCCTTTTGTTCTAAAACAAGCGATCTTATAGCTGAATTAGTGTTTAAATCTTCACTTTTCAAAACATCTTCATATTCTGCTTGTGCTGCATCTTCGCCATATTCACAAGTTTCGAGTATAGCTTTCTTATCATGACCCGCTAAAGATGCTTTTAAATCCATCCAAACGCGATAAAATTTTCCAGCAGTTTTGGTTCCTTCAGCAGGTGTACCGCCTAGCGTTCTAACTTCTCCAGATAAAACTCCACCAAATTCTCTGCTTTTTCTTGCCATTTCATAAAAAAGTGGTTTCAGTTCCGTGTCTTCTAACTCTTCCGAAGCTTTTTTGTAGCCCTCTACCCTGTCGTTATTAATTTCAATTAAATTATTAAGACCATTAATTACATTTTCATTTTTAGTTTCCATTATTTCTAATATTAATTTAAAATTATAATGAAAGAAGTGTACCAATCTATTATAGTGTGAAAAAATTAGTTTTCACAGCATAACCATTGGAAAAAACTTCTCTTAGGGGAAATTTGTAACCATTTTCATTTTTGGCATAATGACTCATAATGGTAATAAAAAATTGAAAATGCTTTTATTGTTGCGCGTAATGCTATTTTTTAAAAGTTTGAATAAAACCTGAAAATATCAAGCCCGATTTTTGTTTTGATTTCAAAAAGCATAAATGACAGATACCGAGCAATTATTATCCAGTGTAAATCTGGTTTATCTTAACGATTCTGAAAAAGGAATTCAAAGAATTAAAAAAGGTAAAAAATTTGAATACAGATCAGAAAAAGGAATAATTAAGGATGAAAATACCTTAATCAGGATTAAGCAATTAGCTATTCCGCCAGCCTGGAATCAAGTTTGGATTTCGGAAAAAGACAATGCTCATTTACAATGTACCGGAATAGATGCAGCTGGTAGAAAACAATATCGATATCATTCAAATTGGGTAAACAAAAGGAATGAAACCAAATATTATCGGCTTCTTGAATTCGGAAAGGTTTTGCCAGATTTCAGGAAAAAATTAGCTAGAGATCTTAGAAGAAAAGAATTGGATGAACGCAAGGTTTTAGCAATTTCCATCTATACGATGCAAAAAACCTTAATACGTATTGGCAATGAAAGCTATAAAAAATTATACAAGACCTTTGGCCTTAGCACTATGGAAGATAGGCATGTAAAAATATCTGACCAGAAAATTCAACTTTCTTTTGTTGGTAAAAAAGGTATAAAGCATACCATTATTTTAAAAGATCGTGTTTTAGCTGATTTGGTTACTAAATGTAAAGAGATTCCTGGGCAAGAGCTTTTTCAATATTATACAATAGATGGTCATCATAAATCAATCAATTCGGGAATGATGAATAATTACATTAAGGAAATTACTAATTGTGACTTCACGGCAAAAGATTTTAGAACTTGGTCTGGTACTTTGGAAACTTTACGATTCTTAGCAGCGAATGAATTTCCAGAAAGTCTGACTGCCCGAAAAAAAATTATTAATTCTGCCTTAGATGTGGTTTCAAAGCGACTTGGAAATACAAGAACTGTTTGTAGAAAATCATATGTTTTTCCGCCATTATTAGATGCATACGAAAATGGGCAGCTAAATAAATCTTTTAGTAAAATGAAAAAAGATATTAAATCAACTAAAAGTGTTTTGAATGTTGATGAGAAGGTTTTACTCGCATTTTTAAAAAATCACCAAAAACAAACAGTAGCAAATTCGAAGAAGTAAATTAATCTTCATCAAAAAAAGCTGCTAAACTTCCAAAATAAGCATCATCCCAACCATCTGTTATTGCTTCAAAATCTTCATCCGGAATATTGGTATGGTGGAGTTCGACACTAGTATTCGCCTTATCAGCATGCAGAATGATGGTTACTAATGATTTCTCTTCTTGTTCACCAAAATACCATTCCTGCTCAATTCTTTTATCCGGCACAAAACCTAAATTTCTACCACTTATATCACCATCCCACAAAGAAAATTCAGTATCAGCAATCGCTTCCATTACCGCCTCTGCACCAGACCAAAGCGATATACTAAACGCATTTGTTAGTGCGATGTATACTTCTTCTGGTGTTCCGTTTATTTTATAATATTTTTTAAAGTTTTTCATTTGGTCGATAATTGATTTTCAGGCATTTCAAATTAAAATTATTTAAAATGTTTCTTTATAATCTGCAAAGTAAAAACAAAAAACTGATAATTTTCAAGCGGTTGTAAGTCTATTGGTTTTAAAAATTGCAAAATGAAAATTCAGCTTTTTTAATGATAATAAATAACGAATGCTAAAATTTTATTCGGAAATCATTAGCAATAACCTAGTTAAAAAAAACATTAGAATAACTATTTGAAACTTTAAAATCAAATAGTATATCTTTAGGTATAAAAATACAACCATGGATTTATCAGGACTTAGCGAACTGGGAAAAGTGGCAGGGATAGCAGGCATTGCAATTGGAAGCCTCGTTTTAATTTTCAGAAGCATTATTCATAAAAATTTTATGAGTAAAATGACAGTTGAACATAGTTATAGTATCACCAAAAGTATTGTAATGATTGCTGGAATAGTGGCTGTGTTAGGTATGGTTTCGTATGTTTTCATGAAAACCTATAGTAAAGATGGTTTGAAAAAAGTAATTGTAAAAGGCCATGCAACTAACAAAGAGGGCAATGGAATTCAAAATCTAAAAGTGAGATTAATAATAAATGAAAAGCAGGAATTAATAAATACAGATAGTGAAGGAATTTTTATGACTGAAATTTCGGGTGTTGGAAAAGCTATTGGCAGTTTATCCATTCAAGGAGAAGGCTTTACTTCTTTTACAAGAAATATCAATATTGATTTTGAGAAAGGCGAAAATGATCTAGGTAAAATGATTGTAGCTGAAAATGACAAAGATGCAGAGAAGCCAATGGTAAACAAGTTGGCGCAAATAGATCCAAATACAGATATTCCAGTTGATAATAGTTCAGAAGAGGTTTTCAATCAAAATTCATATATTACTATTGTTAGTTCTGATTATGAAACACTACTCAATCAATATGGAGCATCGGCTATGGTTCAGCTAACGGTTGACGGTCAAACATTTACACTAAATGGGCCTGATTTGAATATTCCTTTTACAGAAACTGGAAAAGTGAACTACTCTATAAATGGATATTTAACATTTGGAGGTAATAGAACTTGCGATAACCAAACTAGTGGAAAACTAACCATGAAATCAGGAGCAAAGTATTATTTATTTGAAGATCTAAACCGATCACAATATAATTCATGCCAATGGTATTTATTTTCGGAGCAACAATATGCCGATCAAAAAAACCAATTAATGCAAATGCTTCAAAATCAATTCAGGTAACAATTTAAAAGTTTAGCAATAAATCTTACTAATTGAAATAATCTCTTTTTTGAAGATTTGAAATCATTTCAGGCTCTTTTTTTGTTGAAGTATGTTTGAGTTTTTAGATAAACTCAAATAGAAAAATTATAAATAATAACACATAAATAACATGATAAAAACAGCAATAGTAACAGGTGGAACTAAAGGAATAGGTTTTGGAGTAGCAGAAGCATTAATTAAAGAAGGAATACAAGTTGCGATTTCAGGACGCGATAAAAAAACGATTGATGAAGCAACTCGAAAACTAAATGAAATAAAAAGTGGAATGGCACTTGGAATAGTTGCCGATGTGCGAAGTATGGATTCTCAAATTGCAATGGTTCAAGAAGTTATAAATAAATTTGGAGGAGTAAATTATTTTATTGCTAATGCTGGTGTTGGGCATTTTGCCACTATTCAAGATATGACAGATGAGCAATGGCACGAAACAATTAACACCAATTTAACCGGAGTATTCTATGGAATAAAAGCAGTGCACTCAGCATTGAAAAAATCAGAAGGTTATTTTATTACTATATCCAGTTTGGCTGGTACAAATTTCTTTGCTCAAGGTGCTGCTTACAATGCTAGTAAGTTTGGGTTAGTGGGATTTTCGCAAGCTATAATGCTCGATTTGAGAAAAGACAAAATAAATGTAACTACCATAATGCCTGGTTCGGTTG
Source organism: bacterium (assembly GCA_031412335.1). Lineage (GTDB taxonomy): Bacteria > Bacteroidota > Bacteroidia > Sphingobacteriales > Sphingobacteriaceae > JBBQYA01. The sequence continues at coordinate 6,397 of JANOCT010000001.1, forward strand.
CTACTAATTTCAATAATCACGAAGTAAATGATGCTGATTCTTGGAAAATACAACCAGAAGATATTGGCCGTTTAGTGGTTGACTTAATTAAAATGCCATCAAGAACTTTACCCAGCAAAATCGAAGTTCGACCATCGCAACCTCAATCTTAACCATAAAACTTAGTGATAAAAAAAATGCCTTTAATTTTGAAGGCATTTTTTTTAGGTAAGAAATTTGATTTGTTTTAAATACTATTCTAATTTATTTTACAACGACCGGATAGCTTATTCTTGCTTCTTCTCCACCAATATCTCGAATAATAAACGTATAAACTTGGTTGCCTTTTACATTTCCAACTTTTATAAAACGATCGAATTTATACTTTTTCTTATCCGCATCTTTAATCTGAACTCCGATTATGTCACCATTTAGCCCACCATTGGTTGAAGATAAATTAACCTTAAACTTCTCCAAATCTCTGTAGTAAGTTATATTTGCATAACTAATTACCGAAAACCTGATCGAATCATTTACATTGACAGTATCGGTGTTTGAAGTAGGTAAAAGGAGTTGTATATCTATTAAATTTTGTTCTCTGTTAGTCAAATCTTTTTTACAAGATGAAACAGTTATTAAAGCAATAAATGAAATAGAAAGTAGTAAGTTTTTAGATAGCATAGAGATGTAGTTAATTGTGGTATGAAAATACACTTAAATTTTACAAAAAAAACCCTCACAAATTTGTGAGGGTTTTTTTATAAACAAAATTAATTATTGCTGAATTTTTACATCAAAAGTAATTGTTGATTCTGTTGAACTAGTTCCAGTTAAAGCGGTTACTCTAAAAATTCCATTTTTAGAAGCTCTTCCTGTTGAAGCTGCAGTTTTAAATGCGTAAGCTTTTCCAACAGCAAGTTGTTTTGCATCACTTGCAACAGCACCTTGAACTAATTTAGTGATTTCTGTGTCAACACCAATTGCATCAAATGCATCAGCTGATAAAGTAATTTCTTTAAAAGCAGTAGCATTTCTAACTGAGTAAGTTTGCAATCCAGTTGAAGCATTATTGTAAACAGAACCAGCATCAGAATTACTAGGTGCAGCTAAAGTAGCACCGTTTGAAGCACCATAATAAAATAAAATATCAACGCTTGTTTGTGCAGCTTTTGCAGCAGCTTGAGTTAATCTAACATTATTAATAGCATCATAAAAACTAGGTATTACACTTAAATCATCTCCTAGCAAAGTTGCTTGGTAATTATTAATTGCTCCACCAACAGTAACAGTATACGCTAAGGTTGCAGTTTCTCCTTTTTTATCAGTAACCGAGAAAGTAAAGATTACATCACCTAAAGCTCCACCTACTTCTAAACTTTTAGTGTAGCCATAAGTCTTCTGACTTGCATTTGGAATAGTAACAGTTTCTAGTGCTGTAGTAGAACCGTCCACATTTTTTCTTGAAACTGTAAATGATTGCAAATCTGAATTAGAGACTATATTTGATTCTGCTAAAACATTAAATGCAATTGTTCCATTAGCTACTGCACTAGCTGAACTAGTTGATGGAGCAGAAATAGTTAGTTGTGGTTGACTTGCTCCAGGAATAATAGGGTCGTCTTCACTGCAACCTGCCATTACCATTGCTGTAGTTAAACTAATAAATAGGAAAGATAATACTTTGTTAATTTTCATGTTTGTTGTTTTTAAATTTTTTTAATTTCAAATTGGCTAAACAATTATCCTGCCGTTTTACAGAACTGCGCAAAGGTATAGTTTTTCTATTATTCAAACAAAGATGAAATTATCAACACTTGCTTATAACAAATCCTTCGAAAGTTGATTTAAAAGGTAGTTTTTGGCATCTGGCCCTTTATGGAAAATTAAATCCAAAATACTGAGATCGCTTATGAAGCCATATTTTTCAGAAAATGATTGATAATACTCCGGGAAAATTAATTTTTGTTGATCTTGTTTTATCCAGTTTTTAGAAACATCAAATTCATTACCCATAACTAGACCTGCTCTTTTGCCTATTATCTTTTGTAATACATTTATTATGGAACAATTAAAATCGAATAGATGTATTTGATGAACTCCTATTACTTTGAAAATATCATCGGCATAGTACTCAAAATAAGGTGCTCTGCCGTACGCACTCCTGATTGAACTTAAATGGTTTTTCTTCCAATCATTACCAAAACTAATTTTTACTTCTTTCATTTTTAGCCTTCTTACAGCATTTCGCCCTGTATCTAAAGGTATTGAAAGTTGAATTTTTCCATTGGCAGAATAAATTTCACATCTATTCCTATAGCTTTGCTTTTCATACAATTCTTGATCAGTAATCAATACATTATCTGTATGTAAGAGAGAAAAAAAATAAGAAATAGGTGGTAAATAAAATGCTGGAAGCAGAATGAATTGTTGAATATTTTCTGTTGAGTTAGGCATATATGAATTTGCTTGCCGATATTTTTTGTAATTTTAAAAAAATAAACATCATGAAAAGGCTTTTTATCTTTATCTTTCTTCTGTTCTCTTCTTTATTATTTTTTGGCAATGTGGTAAAAGCTAAAGGTTTACAAGCCGTTTGCAGCTTTTCATCATTTAACACACCTAATAATAAGCCTTTTGTTGAATCCTATTTATCTATTTCGGGAAGAGGGATTGTATATAAAAAAACAGAAAATGGAAAATTTCAAGGTTCAATTCAAGTACTATTTACTGCTAGCAAAAATGGAGTAGCTGTTTATAATGATAAATATAATTTACTAACACCCGAACAAACTGATACTAGCAATCTTTCATACAATTTTATCGATCAGAAAAGATTTGAATTGGCAAATGGTGTTTATGTATTGACAATAACTCTCAATGATAATTATTCACCAGCAAATATGGCTTTGTTGAATGAAACCATCACTATAAATTATATAGCTGGTAAAACTTCTATCTCGGATGCAACATTGCTCGAATCATTTTCTAAAACCAAAAACATAAGTGGCATTAGTAAAAATGGATTTGATTTGGTGCCGATGGTTAATAATTTTTACCCAAATGAATTTAAAAACTTTCGGTTTTATGTAGAAGTTTATCCTTCTGGAGTTATTGCTGACAAAGATCCATATTTGGTAAGCTATGCGATAGAAGATTTTGAAACAGGTACTAAAGTTGATCCTTTTGGCAAATTCAGTAAATTAATTGCACAAGCTGCAAACCCTATTATTGGTGAGTTTGCAATAGAAACCTTACCAACCGGAAATTATAATTTAACAATTGAAGTTTTTTCGAGCAAAAATGAATTGATTGCAAGTAAAAAGACTTTTTTTCAACGTTTAAATACTTCATCTACTGCAAATATTAATATTGATAATGTTGAAATTGAAAATTCTTTTGTAGCAAAATATACTGAAGTAGAATTGATAGAACATATTAAAAGTTTAGATCCAATTTCAAATGAAAAGGACAAACTTTTTGCTGCCAACTTATTGGCAAAACCTGAGCTAGATTATTTAAAAAAATATTTATTGTCCTTTTGGCAAAAGAAGCATGGCCCAACCGCTGAGAAAGAATGGGAAAAATACCAATTAAATGTAATAACAGCCGACCAGAAATTTGCTTATGGCAAAACTAGAGGATATCAAACTGCAAGGGGTGGAGTTTTTTTACGTCATGGTCCAGCATCGGTTGTAAACAGAAACGATGGTAAAAATGATATCGCAATTCCTTATGAAATTTGGATATATAATAAACTAGGTCAGAATCAAACCAATAAAAAGTTTGTTTTTGCTAATTTTCAAGATTTAGCTTCGTCCAGATTTGAGCTAATTCATTCAACAGCAATTGGAGAAATAAAAGATGAAAAATGGCAAGGATTAATTTTAAACCGTGCTGCAGTTTCATCATTACGAACTAAAGATTTTAGAGAAGAAGATACAAATAATGGAGACAGCAGAGGTTTAAACCAATTAAAACGAGATTTTGAATGATTAAAAAATTGCTCAACAAGTTTTTAATTTTTTTTTTAACACTCCTCGCCTATCTTCCTTTTCCGGTTTTGTACTTAATTTCGGATGGATTATATGTATTTGTTTACCATATTTTTGGTTATCGAATTAAAGTTGTTCGTAAAAACTTAATTAAATCATTCCCACAAAAAACGAATGCAGAACGAAAAGAAATAGAACAAAAATTCTATCATCATTTTTGCGATTTAATTATTGAAACTATTAAATTAATACAAATATCTTCTTATTCACTAAGTAAAAGATTAGTGATTGAAAATCCTGAAATTTTAGAAAAGTTCTATAAAAAACAACAAAGTATATTATTCATTACCAACCATTATAATAACTGGGAATGGGCTGGAACTGCTGTTTCGACTACCAGCAAATTTAAAATATATCCAATTTACAAACCTCTCACAAATCGTTACTTTGATGAGTTTATAAAAAAAATAAGAGGAAGATTTGGTGCTATACCACTTGCCAAAAATGATACGCTTAGAACATTGGTGGCTAATAAATATCGATTAACAGGGACTGCGTTTATTGGAGACCAATCGCCAGTGAAACAAGAAATTCAATATTGGACTCTATTTTTAAATCAGGAAACACCTATGTTTTTAGGGGTTGAAAAAATTGCGGTAAAATTCGGTTATCCAGTAATATATGGACATGTTGAAAAACTTTCTAGGGGATATTATAAGCTTACTTTTAAAGTTCTTACAGAAAATCCTTCAACCAATATATTGTATGAAATTACTGAATTGCATTTAAGAGAATTGGAAAGTGCTATTCAAAAAAAGCCGGAATTTTGGTTATGGTCTCACAATAGATGGAAACATACAAAACCTGAAGCATTAGAAACAAATAATGATGGATAGTATGTTAAATAAAATGAAACCAAAAGTTGCTTTAGTTATTCTAAACTGGAATGGTAAACATTTTTTGGAAAAATTTTTACCTTCCGTTATTTCTTGTTCTTATTCTAATTTAGAAATAATTGTCGGCGATAATGCATCAACAGACGATTCAATTAGTTTTTTAAAAAACACATATCCTTCTATAACTATTTTAGAAAATGATAGAAATTATGGATTTGCAGAGGGTTATAATCGAGTTCTTAATCGAGTAAATACAGAATATTTTATCTTATTAAATTCAGATGTTGAGGTTACTCCAGAATTTATAAATCCAATTATCGAATTAATGGAAACGGATAAAAGCATTGCTGCTTGCCAACCAAAAATTCGCTCTTTTCATGATAAAAACCAATTTGAGTACGCTGGAGCTGCTGGAGGTTTTATGGATAAATATGGGTATCCGTTTTGTAGAGGTCGTATTTTTGATGTATTAGAGAATGATAATGGACAATATGATGATACAATAGAAGTATTCTGGGCTTCGGGTGCTGCATTATTCGTTAGAGCAGCTGTTTATAAAACTTTAGGTGGTTTCGATCCAGCTTTTTTCGCACATATGGAAGAGATAGATTTGTGTTGGAGAATGAGAAATGCTGGTTTTAAAATATATTTTTGTCATCAGTCCATTGTTTACCATGTAGGTGGAGGAACTTTAGATGCAGGAAACCCTCGTAAGACTTTTCTAAATTTCAGAAATAGTTTATTTATGCTTCATAAAAATGTGAATAAGGGAAATCTGATTAATGCTATACTTACACGGCATTTGTTTGATTTAGTTGCCATAGCAAAGTTTATAACAGAGGCTAAGTTTTCTCATGCTTTTTCAATCAGTAAAGCTCATTTTAATTATTTAACACACATAATTCCACTGAATCGCGAACGAAAATTATTGAAGAAAAGCCAACAAGAATTAGCAGTTATTTTTCCTGAATCAATTGTAATTTCATTTTTTGTTAGAAAGAAGAAATTTTTTACTGATCTAAACTGGATTCGTTGATAAAACTCTGAATGGCAAGTTTATAACTTTCTAAGCCAAAGCCAGAAATCAATCCTTTGCAAACTGGAGCAGTTATAGAATTTTGTCTAAAAGATTCACGAGCATAAATATTTGAAATGTGAACTTCTACAACCGGAATATTAATTGCTGAAATTGCATCAGCTATTGCAATTGAACTATGAGTATAAGCAGCAGCATTTAAAATGATTCCGTTTGCATTTTTCCCAGCCTTTTGAATCTGGTTTACCAACTCTCCTTCTACATTGCTTTGGAAATAATCAAACTCAACGGAATTGAAAATTCTTTTCAATGAAATAAGGTAATCATCAAAAGATGTTGAACCATAAATACTTGGCTCTCTGTTTCCTAATAAATTTAAATTTGGACCATTGATTATGCTAATTTTCATTTGTTCGCAATTTATAAGTAAAACGTAAACTTATCATCAATTGTTGATAATCTACCATTTTTGTAATGCTTGATAATAAATACTATTGTAAATAATTTGGTGTTTAATACCAAAATAATATCAAAAAAATGAATTGGGAGTTTGCGATTAAAGGATTTAATTCATTTTTGAAACTTGAGAAATCATTAGCTCGAAATTCTGTTGATGCTTATTTGCACGATGTAAGACTTTTCGAGCAATATTCAGTTGGAATTGGAAAAACTAATCCTGAAAGTATTACTCAGAATGATGTAAAAGATTTTATCCGTTTTATAGTAGAAATTGGTTTTGCAGCTACCAGCCAATCCAGAATAATATCTGGAATTCGTGCATTTTATCATTACTTGCTAATGGAAGAATTAATTAGAAAAAATCCACTGCAATTTATAAAATCGCCTAAAAATCCAAGAAAAATACCTGACACATTACAATACATAGAAATAAATGAATTAATAGCTCAACTGGATCTAAGTTTAGCTGCCGGAGTTCGCGATAAAGCAATAATAGAAATGCTATACAGTTGTGGATTAAGAGTTTCGGAATTAACGGAATTGAAAATATCAAATTTATATCTTGATATAGAATTCATAAAAATAGTTGGAAAAGGAAATAAAGAACGGTTGGTACCAATTGGCGCTGAAGCAATTAAGCAAATTGAAATATATCGTGACCAGGTTCGTAAATTAATTGATGTTAAAAAAGGATTTGAAGATCATTTATTTTTGAACCGTAGAGGAAGCAGAATTAGTAGAATTACGGTTTTCACTACCTTGAAAAAGCTTGCTTTAAAAGCCGGGATAAAAAAGAGTATTTCGCCTCATACTTTACGACACTCATTTGCTACGCATTTACTCGAAGGTGGTGCAGATTTGCGTGCTATTCAACAAATGCTGGGTCATGAATCTATTACAACTACCGAAATTTATGCACACGCAGATCAGGATTATTTACGGGAAACTATTTTACAATTCCACCCCAGATCATAAAGGCATTTGGGCTTTTATAAATCGATCTTTTCCAAAAAAATCTTTTCTTAATTCAATGTTGATGAAATTTAAATTTAAAAGCATAATTTTTATTTCTTCACCATATTTTTCATTTATTTCAAAATAGAGTAAGCCTTTGGAATTTAGGTTGTTTAAAGCATAATCTGCTATTGCTTTATAAAAAATTATTGGGTCGGAATCATCTACAAAAAGTGCTAAATGTGGCTCATGTTCCAACACATTTTTATTCATTAATTTTTTTTCGCTCAATAACACGTAAGGTGGGTTGCTTACAATAATATCAAATTTTAGTAATTGCTTACTACTAAGAAATAAAATGTCATCATGAATAAAATAAACTTCTAATTGATTTTTCTTAGCATTATTAATTGCCAGATTTAACGCATTTTTAGATTTGTCTAGAGCGTAAACTTCGGAGGATTTCAAATACTTTTTTAGGGCTAAAGCAATGCAACCACTTCCGGTGCCTATATCTAAAACTTTTACTGTTTTAGTTGAATTTAAAAAGTCATCAATTATCCATTGAAGCAATTCTTCTGTTTCTGGCCTAGGAATTAACACATTTGAATTCACTTCCAATTTTAAATCCATAAAATGTGCAATACCTGTTATATATTGAACAGGTTCATGGTTTAATAAACGTTTTATAATATCCGTTAACCTTAGTAAATCAGTCGAGTTAAACTGCTTCTCAGGATTTGAAAGTCGTTTTAGTTTAGTAATTCCAAAAACATCTTCCAAAATAATTGTTGAAACGCTGGCTGCTTCTTGATCTGAATAAATTTCAGCAATTGATTTTCGTAAAAACTCATACGCTATTGCAACACTCATCGGGTTTGATAACATGCCACAAAATAACCTATTTTTGCCCGATTGGAAAAACATATAAAATACATGCAACGTTGCTTGCAATTAGCCGAGTTGGGAAAGTCCTTGGTTTCTCCCAATCCTATGGTTGGAGCTGTGATTGTGCACAATGATATCGTAATTGGAGAGGGTTTTCACGAAAGATTTGGAGAGCCGCACGCAGAAGTTAATGCCATAAATATGGTTTTAAAAAACTTCGAAAATGCGGATGAGTTGCTTCTTAACTCGACATTATATGTTAGTTTAGAACCATGTTCGCATAACGGCAAAACACCACCTTGTACTGATTTAATTATAAAACATAAAATTCCTGAAGTTCAGATAGCTTGTCAAGATCCATTTTCTAAAGTAAACGGAAAAGGTATGGCTCAATTAAAAGAATCAGGTATTAAGGTTGAAATTGGAATTCTAGAGCAGGAAGCTAAAGAATTGAACAAGCGGTTTTTTACCTATCATAATTTACAAAGACCCTATATCATTATTAAGTTTGCTGAAAGTGCTGATGGATTTATGGGTTCTATAAGTGGCGAACCTTTTCAGTTTAGTAATAATATTACTTCGAGATTAACCCATAAATGGAGAAGTGAGGAAAAAGCAATTTTAGTAGGTGCCAACACTGTAGCGATGGATAATCCTGAACTTACCACCAGAACATGGCCAGGAAAAAACCCTATTCGAATTATTATTGATAAGAATTTGAGTTTGAGCAATACCGCGAATGTATTTGATGGCGCTGTTAAAACCTATATTTTTAATGAGTCTGAAATGAAAAATGAAGGAAACCTTATTTTTCTTTCACTCGATTGGAATCTTTACCCTGTTCAATTTTTGTTGTATCAATTATATTTATTGGAAATAAATTCTGTAATAATTGAAGGAGGAGCTAAAACAATCAATTGGTTTCTTGATTCTGAAATTTGGGATGAAGCCCAAATAATAACTTCTACTATTCATTTAAAAAACGGATTAAAATCTCCTAAGATAAATGGAATACTTAAACAAACAATTAAATTAAAATCTGATACAATTCGTATTTACAACCATTATTAATGATTTACATTTTACTCAGCATTATCTTTTCAACCTCCTTGGTTGTAATATTCAGAATCTACAAAACATATTCGATTAATTCTTTTCAAGCCATTGTTTTTAATTACATAACTGCATCAATTTTAGGGTTTTCGCTCAGTTCTGGAGTTGTAAATATTCAGTCGATTCTTGAAGCAAACTGGTTAGGTTTTGCCTTGTTTTTGGGTTTATTTTTTATTGTTATTTTTAATGTATTGGGCTATGCCGTTCAAACTGTGGGCATAACTCCAGTTGCAATAGCTCAGAAAATGTCTGTAGTAATACCAGTAGTGTTTGCTATTTTATATTTTAATGAATCTGCTGGAATTGTTAAAATTATAGGAATGGTTCTAGCTTTGTTTGCTATCTATTTTGCTTCAGCAAAAGAAAAAGTTGAATCAAAAGTTGAATCAAAAGGAATGGCCCAGTTTATATTACCTGCTATTATTTTTTTTGGTTCTGGAATTATTGATACCATGCTTAAATATGTTCAGGAAGAGAAATTGCAAGGCACCGATCCCAATTTGTTTACAACATTACTTTTTGCCAGTTCTGCAATGGTGGGCATTACCATGTTAGTTTATTTATTAATTACTGGAAAACAGAAGTTGGAATTTAAGAACATTGTAGCTGGAATTGTATTAGGAATTCCAAATTACTTTTCTGTTATTTTCTTAATTAAAGCCTTGAATCATAAAACATTAGAAAGTTCAGTGATTTTCCCGATAAATAATATTGGAATTATTATGCTAAATACTTTTATAGCTTGGCTAGTTTTTAAAGAAAAACTTTCAGGTAAAAACTTAATGGGAATTGGATTAGCAGTAATCGCAATTCTAATTATTTCTTTCTCTTAATTTTAAAAAAAGAGCAAAAAAAAAACACAACTAATAAGCTGTGTTTTTTTAATTAAAAATTACTTAATACGGCGCAACTGCTGCTCCATGCGTTTCTTTTGGTCGTATACTCATTACAGGAATGTATGAATGATTAATCATTTGCTGTGAGCTTGGACCCATAAATATTCCTGATAAATTTGCTTCTTGTTCGGTCATTATCACAATCATATCTGCATTTACTTTATTAGCATATCTTAGGGTAAGTTCGGTAATATTATCTCCAACAAAAAAGTTAGTAACAACTTCCAATTTATCTTCCTCAATGTAATTCTTAACCTGTTCAGTTACGCGCATCAATCTGTTTTTCACTACTTCATCATGAGATGTTGTAACTGTTACGATATGGACAGTACTATTAAAAAGTTTTGCCATTGCAATCGTATCATCGACTTTTTCGCGGGTTTCTCTTGAATTATCAAGTGGAAGTACAATATTTTTAATACCACGATTTCCACTGTCTGAATGAACAGAAATTACTGGGCATTGAGACATACATGCCACTCGAAACGTATTTGAACCTCCAACAAAATTTTCTGTAATGGTGCTTCCATGCGTTCCCATCAAAATCAAATCGGCCTTAATTTCTCTAGCTGACTCTACAATTTCTTTAAAAATCTTTCCTGACGTTTTTTTAAGCATCACATTTTGCGAATATTCTGATGAAAGACCCGCTGCAATTTCTTTTAAATCTTGATCAACTGAATTTTCAACATTCTTTTGATCATCATCTGACTTAAAAAGTAAACGCTTTAATGAGGCCGAAAAGTTAGGAGTTTCGTGAACATGAAGCAGGTTTAAAGTAGCTTTAGTTTGTCTGGCAATGTATTTTGCATGTTCTAAAGCAATAAGTGAAGCGGGAGAGAAATCAATTGGAACAAGAATATTTTTAATGTTATCCAGATGCATAGTTTTTTTGTTAGTTGATGGCTAAAATACTAAAATTATAAAACATACAAAACGTTAATTGAAACATAAGCTTACATATGATTGGAAGTATTCTGAAGTAATCCTTTTTATGTAAAATGTTAATACTTGGATGTGAAAGTAATTTCTCTAAAGAATTTCTAAATATGAAAAATGTTTATTTGACTATTGATTGAAAATTATTTTGAAATTAAATATTATTCCTAAATATTTTGCGCTATTACAAACCCACTTGCCCAAGCCCATTCAAAATTATAGCCGCCCAGCCAACCTGTAACGTCTACACATTCGCCACCAAAATATAGGCCTGGTATTTTTTTTGATTCTAAAGTTTTTGATGATAATTCATTTGTATCAATTCCACCACGCATAACTTCAGCCTTTTCATAGCCTTTGTCTCCTGCCGGTGCAACTTCAAAGTAATGAATTAATTCGTTAATTAATTCTATTTGCACTTTTGATAAATCAGATACCGTTTGCGATAATGGTAAATTTGCAGCAAAACCCTCCAGAAATTTTTTAGGCAAATGATCTCCTAACACAGCATTCAAAGTTCTTTTTCCATTCTTTAGTTTTTCCTCACTAATTATTTGATCTATAAATTGATCAGGTAGGAAATCTATATTAATTGTTTCACTTTGTTTCCAGTAAGAGGATATTTGTAAAACTGCAGGGCCACTTAAACCCCAATGCGTAAAAAGAATATTTTCATCAAAAGAAATATGTTCGTTAGAAACTCTGCAAAAAATGCTGATTCCAGAAAGCGATGCATACCAATCACGCTTATCAAATCCGATGGTAAGTGGAACTAAGGCCGGAAAAGTTTTGGTTACCGCTATTCCGAATTGTTTAGCAATTTGAAATGCAAAATCGGTTGCGCCCATTTTCGGAATTGGTAATCCTCCGGTGGTAATTACAATTTTAGGAACTGTAATTTCTTTTATTTCGCCTTTATTCAAATAATTAACTAAAAAATTAGCGTCTAGCTTTTTTATCGATTGTATTTCAGCATTGCATATTATTTCTTGATTTAAATCATGATTTAAACTTCCAAACATGGCAACTACATCTTTTGCATTTTTGCCATCTGGAAAAAGTTGACCAAGTGTTTTTTCCTTTCCACTTATTCCATTTACTTCAAAAAACGAAATCGTATCTGCTGATGACCATTGCGAAAATGCGGATTTGCTGAAATGTGGGTTTGCAGAAATGAAATTTTCACTTGAAACCTGAACGTTTGTATAATTACACCTTCCTCCTCCACTTATTAATATTTTTGATCCTATCTGAGAAGATTTTTCCAGAATCAATACTTTTTTTCCAAGATATCCTGCCTGAACACCAACCATTAAACCACAAGCACCTGCACCAATTATTACCGCATCGTATTCCGAGTTCATCTAATTTATTTAAGTTTTCATGGGTATTAGAAGTATAAATTTTTAAGAATTAATTTTTTACTCATCAAGCATCCATTTCTTTAACACTTTCTAAAACCTTAGAAGCTAATTCTATTTTATAATTTTCCAATCTGATTCTTAAATCGTCGTTTGAAATTGCTATAATTTGTGCAGCCAGAATCCCAGCATTTGTGGCTCCATTAAGTGCAACAGTTGCTACTGGTACACCTGCTGGCATTTGTAAAATTGAAAGTATAGAATCCCAACCATCTATCGAATTTGATGATTTTATCGGCACTCCTATCACAGGTAAAACCGTTAATGAAGCTACCATTCCAGGTAAATGAGCGGCACCACCGGCACCAGCAACAATAACTTTAAGGCCTCTTGTTACAGCACTTTTTGCATAATCAACCATTCTATCTGGAGTACGATGTGCGGAAACGATCGTTATTTCGAAATCAACTTTTAAGTGCGTAAGTATATCAGCTGCTTGTTGCATTATTGGCAAATCTGATTTACTGCCCATTATTATTCCAACTTTTGCGTTTGTCATGCTTTTGCTTTTAAGGTATTTATAATATTTTCTGAAATTGTAATAGCTGTTTCTATTTCTGAATGTAAAGTAGTTATATGCCCCATTTTCCGATATGGTTTAGTTAATTTTTTTCCATATAAATGAATGTAAGACTGCTCCATATGCAAAACTTTTTCTAATCCATCATATTTTACATTTCCTTCATAACCATCTTCGCCTAATATATTTATGGAAACTGCAGGTGATAATAAGGTAGAAGCACCTAAAGGATAATCAGCAATAATTCGTAAAAGTTGTTCGTATTGCGATGTAATACAGGCTTCTATGGTATGGTGGCCACTATTATGCGGACGAGGAGCAATTTCATTTACCAGCACATTTTCAAACTTATCTACAAAAAGCTCTACTGCTAAAAGTCCGACAAATTGCATTTTTTTTACCAAATCAATAGCAGTTGATATTGCTTTTTCCGAAATTTTAGATGATATTCTGGCAGGTACAATTAAAAATTCAACAATATTCTTTTCAGAGTTAAACTTCATTTCAACTGGATCATAAACTACGACCTCTCCGTTTTCCTTTCGTGCAACTAAAACTGATATTTCCATCGAAAAATCAATTAGTTCTTCTACGATAGATGGCTGATCAAATAATAAAGGAAAATCTGCTTCTGACTTAATTTTTTGTACTCCTCTCCCATCATATCCACCTTTTCTAAGTTTTTGAATAAATGGAAATTCAATAGTTTTTGATTTAAGATCAGAACTATTTGCAGCAACAAAAAAATTAGCTGTTTGAATATTATTTTCCAAATAAAACTGCTTCTGTAAACCTTTGTCTTGTATTAATTTTAAATGTTGAGGATCAGGAATAATTTTCTTTCCTTCTTTTTGCAGTTGAATTAATGCGTCAACGTTCACATTTTCTATTTCTATGGTAATGATATCCATTTTATGACCAAATGAATAAACATCATCATACGAATTCAAATTACCTACATAAAACTGTTGGCAAAACATTTTACATGGCGCATCTGGGTCTGGATCGAGGATAGAAATATCTAAACCAAAATCCATAGCTGGCGAAAGTAACATTCTCCCCAATTGACCTCCACCTAAAACTCCTACTTTGAATGCCATAATATATTGCTGGCTTTTTAATGTTGCTGCAAATATCAAAAAATTATTGGCTTAGTTGAGCCCGGGATCTTTTGGAAAATTTGCAATATGCCTAAATCGTTTGTCCATGCTTTCAACAACCTCCTTCCAAAGATTTTTAGCATCACCTTTATAAAAAACAAATTCAGGGTTTAAAGGGATTACAATCCACGAATTTTCTTGCATTTCAATATCAAGTTGACCAGCTGACCAGCCAGTATATCCAATAAAATTTCGCGTTTCCATATTTTCACTAATTTCTTCAAATTCGTAATCTCCACTAAGCATAAAGATATTGTCGTGTACCTTTTCGAAACTTAATTTGAAGTCTTCTATCATATTTTTAGATCTAATTAAAGATGTAATTCGCTCTAATTCAACTTGTCCACCACAATAAACTTGATCTTTAACAATTGTATATGTATTTAAAAGCTTTTGCTTTTCTTTATCAATAGGATTGTTAAGAACTAAACCAAACGATCCTTCATCATCATGCTCCAGCAATAAAATTACGCTTCTAATAAAGTTTTCATCCAACATAAATGGTTCGGAAACCAATATACAACCAGAATAAGGTAATAAATCACTTAACATTTTTCTGTTTTTAGGGTTATCAATAATAAGAATTCAAAAGCATATCGAAAAATTTTGGTAATAATATGAACAATGCCAGAAATGATGCTTTAATTTAAATTTTAGAATTAGAATATGAGCAAACTAAGTAATGAGGATATCCAGAACCTGCGCGAAGATTATCAACATGCAGAACTAGATGAAAAAAGTGTTTCGATGAATCCATTTGATCAATTTCATGATTGGTTTAGCGATTCATTGAAAGCAAATTTAAAAGAACCTAATGCAATGACTTTAGCAACTGTTGCATCGGATGGGTTTCCTTCGGCTCGAATTGTTTTGTTAAAAGGATTTGATGAAGATGGGTTTGTATTTTACACCAATTACGATAGTCGAAAAGGTAAAGAATTAATGCTCAACAACAAAGCTGCATTGGTTTTTCATTGGGTTGAATTGGAGCGTCAAGTTCGGATAGAAGGATTAGTGATCAAGACTAGTCGTGAAACTTCTGAAAAATACTTTAAAACAAGACCTAGAAGCAGCCAATTAGGCGCATTATCATCGCCTCAGAGTTCTGTAATTAGTGATCGCTCTGTTCTTGAAATTAAAGCTGAAAAGATGAAGGCAGCGTATTCAGATCTAGAAATTCCACTTCCGAAAAACTGGGGAGGATTTGTAGTTCAGCCCCGTAGAATCGAATTTTGGCAAGGAAGAAGAAGTAGACTACACGATCGGATTTTATATCAAAAAAATGAAACAGGTATTTGGGAAATTGTTCGATTAGCTCCTTAAAAACACAAAAAAAACCAATTAAATGAATTAAAACTACAATTCATTCAATTTAGAAATAATAAACTTCACAAAAAATAATAATTTCGACAAAATTTAAGAATAAATAAAAATGGAAAATAGCATTCAATTAAAAGATCAAATAGATAATAAATTACTTGCAGAGCGAAAAGTATTTTTATGGGGAATGGTTAATGACGAATCTGCAAAAATGATTGTAGATCGATTATTTTATTTGGAATTGCATGAACCAGGTAAGGAAATTAAATTATTTATCAATAGTCCAGGCGGGTATGTAACTTCTGGTTTTGCAATTTACGATGCCATGAACGCTATTTCATCTCCAGTTTCTACCATCTGTATGGGATTGGCTGCATCAATGGGTTCAATATTATTATCAGCCGGCGAAAAAGGTAAACGCTATATTTTTGAACATGGCAAAGTGATGATTCATCAACCAAGCGGAGGTGCTCAAGGTCCCTCGGCAGATATTGAGATTCAAGCTAGAGAAATAATAAAAACTAAAGAAATAGGAGCAAAAATTCTTGCTGATAATTGCGGGCAATCTTTTGAAAAGGTTATGAAAGATTTCAATAGAGATTATTGGATGGATTCAAAAGAATCAATTGATTATGGAATTGTAGACGGTGTGATGAAAGGAATTTAATTAATATTTTAGTAGATATTTTAAAAAAGCGAAAGTTAATTTTCGCTTTTTTTTATGATTAAATTTTATGATTTTGATAAATAAAAAATAGCTAGATCTTGCATTATCACTTCAGTTTTTATAGCTCCATTTTACTTATATTCTTTACTCAAGGAATCATATTCACTTTTTTATTAGTTAAGCGAGGAATTTCAGAATTAGACAAATCAAGTGTTTTATTAGGTTTTTTTACGTTTTTGTGTAGTTTGTATATTTTACCTTGGATGCTTGGTCACGCAGGTTGGTACAGTTTACAACCCTATCGTGATATCATGTTTTACCTTCCATTGCAACAGTTGTTTCTGATTGGGCCGGTTATATATTTTTACACAAAAAGTCTTTTATATCCTTCTTTTAAATTTAAACTAAAAGATTTTTTGCATTTAATTCCATTTTGTCTTTACTCAATTTATAGTTTAATAGTTTATGTAACCGACAAACTTGTTTTACATCAATACTATTTTTATTCCAATGGTCGAGATAAAGATTTAGACCCATGGTATCAGATTTCTGGTCTAGTTTCTATGATTATCTATTTCCTACTTAGCATCAAAACCTATAATCAATATAAAAAAATGATTTTTGATAATTTGAGCTTTGCCGATTTAGTACTATTTGATTGGATAAAGAAATATTTAATTGCCTTTTTGGGTATGCAATTTCTTAGAATCATATTTTTTTTAGTTTTTCCCGGTTGGGGAAATTTCATACAAAACTGGTGGTATTTTCTTTTATTTTCTGCTCTATTTTATTATGTAGCCATCAGTAGTTTATTACAAAAAGGTATTAAAGTTTCTGCATATAATTTAAAACATTTTGAATCAATAATTAAAAATCCTGTAACTATAGAACCAGTTGAAAGTTCAAATGTGATAGTGACTTCTAAAGTAATACTGGACAAAACAAATGATCAGAATTATATTGATCCAACCGTATTAGAATTATGGAAAAATAAAATAGAAACTTTTATTGAATCTCAAAAATTGTTTCAAAATCCTTTATTAAATCTGAATGATGTTGCTTCTGGATTACAAACTCATCCTACTCAAATATCAAGAATGATCAATCAAGGATTTAAGATGAATTTTAATGATTTTATCAATAATTATAGAATTGAAGCTGTGAAAGAAATGTTGAAGAAAAATGAACAGAAAAGAAAAACATTACTTGGTATCGCATACGAAAGTGGTTTTAATTCTAAAACCACTTTCAATCGATCATTTAAAAAAAACACAAACACATCTCCCAAAAAATACATTGAAGAAATGGAAAGAAGTAAAAATCTTAATCAAAATTAATTTTGGGTATTAAAATATGTTTCAAATCAAGATTTGGAGCGACAGTTTAAGCCATTTGAAACATTTTTGTTGAATAAATTTGAAAAGCCAAAAATTATGAAACAATTAATTCTCTTTATTTCCCTGATTTTTATTTTTTATAACAACTTGTGCGCTCAATCGAAACAAGTACAAATTGAAAAAGTAGAAAATAATCTAATTCCTTTTGTTCCAATCAAAGGATTTGAAGGAATGAATATTTATGATCGAATGAAATACTACAATGTACTGGGTGTAAGTATTGCAGTGATTCATAATTACAAAATAGCTTGGGCAAAAGGATATGGATATGCAGACACAGCTAAAAGATATTTGGTTAATCCTGAAACTATGTTTTCTGCAGGCTCGATTAGCAAATTTGTTGCTTCAGTTACAGCTTTAAAAATGGTTGAGGATGGTAAATTAAATTTAGATTCACCAATCAACAATTATTTAACATCTTGGAAAATAAAGGAAAATGATTTTACAAAAAGAAATCCTATCAATTTAAAAATGCTGCTTAGTCATACTGGCGGTATTTCTCAATCTTCCTTTTTTGGTTTTACTCCTGATAGAAAAACACTACCATCAATCCTTGACATTTTGAATGGCGCACCAGGTTCTGATAATAATAGAATTGTTGTAAATAGTGAGCCAAAAAAAGAATTCAGGTATTCTGGAGGTGGATTAATGATTGCTCAAATGGCTATGATGGATGTTTCAAAAAGAGATTTTGAAACCATAAATCAAGAAAAATTATTTAATGTTTTAGGAATGAAAAATTCCACTTTTCAACAACCATTATCAGCGAAATTCAAAAACCAAACCTCTTGGGGATATTCTTCGGCCCCGTGGTACAAAGGCATGCCATATATTTATCCGCAACAAGCTGCTGCTGGCTTATACTCTACTCCTACTGATATTGCAAAGTTGTTTATTGATGTTCAAAAATCGATAAATGGGAAAGGAAAAATACTAAATAAAAGCACCGTTGAAAAAATGCTTACCTCACAAAGTAATGTTTCAGAAGGTGGATATAAGGAACAAATAGGAATTGGTCCTTTTCTTTTACAAAGAGCAGATAATATAGATAATGACGGAGTTTATTTTGAATTTACAGGAGTGAATGCTGGTTTTGTTGCTTATGCAATTGGAAGTATAGAAAATGGCAATGGAGCTGTAATCATGCTAAATACTGGAGACGATTTTAATGGTTTAGGAAAAGAAATAAGAAGATCAATTGCTAAATCATACAAATGGAAAAATTTTTTACCAGAAGAAGTTGTTCCAGTAATATTAACTGATGACCAACTAACTAATTTAACGGGTCGATATAAACGAAGTGAGGATGAAGTGATTTACATAAGAAAAGCAGGAAATTATTTAATTGAAAATATTAATCAAAGCAATGATATTATTTGTGTTCCTATCTCTAAGGATTCTATTGTTTTTACTGATTTTAATATTAAGGGTAAATTTAATTTAGATAAAAATGGCAAAGCAATATCATTACAATCCGAATATCAGAAAACGCCAATGATGAAAATGAAAGATGATGAATTTACTCCAACTGAACATTTATTAGCTGGAAAGTATGAAGAAGCGAAGAATGGTTTTCGAAAAATGAATATGAATGAGTATCAACTTACGTATTTTGCTTATGATTTATTAAACAAAAAGCCAGTACAATTAGAAGCTACCAAAGCGATTCTTGAACTTGCAGAAGAAATATTCCCAAATTCATCCATTGTTTATAACCGCTGGGGAAATTATTATTTCTTAGTAAAAAATAATGAATTAGCTAAAAGCAATTTTGAAAAAGCATTAAAATTAGATCCTCAAAATACAGAAGCAATAGAAATGTTATCTAAATTCTAAAAAGTTTAAACACTAAACCAATACTACATTTTCGTCCTTTACCGTTTCTTGATTTTTAAAACATTGAAATAATCTGGCGAGTGTAACAACATCTTTTCGGCAATAGCTCACAATTCTTTCCAGGTCATTTTCTTGCCAAAAAACCCTATGCACATCACTCCCATCAATATCATCTTTGGGCGTTGGAATATCAAAAACAGCGGCTAATAGATTGATAGAAGTATAACTTTTATAATCACCAAATTTCCAAAGATCCATGGTATCCAAGTGATTAACTTCCCAAGGTTTGCGTCCAGCTGTATCCAATATTTTGGGTAATGGAATTCTATTAATTAGCATTCTTCGGGCTAAAAATGGAAAGTCGAATTCTTTTCCATTATGTGCACATAAAAGTTTGTCAGCTTTAAGCGCATTTAGCATTTGAGCAAAATCATTTAAAAACTCCTTTTCATTCAATCCATAAAAAGATTTTAAATGCAACTCTTTTCCATCCTGGTGTAAAACTCCAGCTATAATACAGGCTATTTTTCCAAATTCTGCATAAATTCCTGCTCGGTTATAATTACGATCTTCAGGTATTTCTTCTTCCTTAAACGTATTTGAAATTTTCTTTTCCCAAAGGATTTTAAAATTTTCGGGCACTGATTTAAAATCAGGAAATGCAGGTACAGTTTCTATATCAATAAAAATTATCTGATCGGGTTTTATTTGATTAAGCATAGGAATGATTGTATGCTTAAATTTAGTAATTATCAGATCAAAAAAGAATTTTAGGCAATCAAAACTCCTGGCTTATTGATTATTGGAATTCGAATAAAATTAAATTCGGTAATACTCTCTGTTAAAAAAATAAATTTTTTGTCGTAGATGACGCCATTAATATAATAGCTAACCAAAAATTCATTGTTTAATGCAAAAAGTTTTTCATCAATTGGTTCTACTAATGCAAAATTTACAGCAGGTATATCACCAATTGAATGTCGCAAAACCGAAGTTTTAACTTCTTCTCCTTTATAAGTTCCGTATCCTTTTGAACTAACTAAAACAGTACTAATGGCTTGTTTTTTAAAATTTAGAATATATACATTCCAGATTTTCGATTCGCTTGATTCTGAATCAAGTACTACAGCAATACCGATATTTTCAACCTTGTTTTCCGGTAAATCCTTCTTCATAAATATTCCTATTTTTTTGCTTTTGCAAATCGTTTGTTAGGCGCTTTCTTAGCCGGTGGTGCATCTTTGGCTAATTCTAAACATTGTTCTAAAGTCAAACTTGTTGGCTCTACCCCTTTTGGTATTTTTACATTTTGTTTGCCAACTGCTATGAATGGTCCCCATCTACCATTCAATACTTTCACTTCTGGATTTTCAGGAAACGTTAGAATCAGCTTATCAATATCCTTTTGTCTTTTATCTTGAATAATCTGTATGGCAGTTGGCTCATCTAAGGTATGTGGATCCTGCTCTTTTGGTAAGGAATAAAATGCAGAACTATGAGAAATATAAGGTCCAAATCTTCCAATTGCTACTTTCATATCCTTCTCCTCAAATTGGCCAACTAATTTTGGTAGTTTGAAAAGCTCCAAAGCATCTTCTAATGTTATGGATTCAATCATTTGACCTGCTTTTAAACTGGCATATCTTGGCTTTTCTTCACTTCCTTCTACTGTTTCGCCAATTTGAACAAATGGTCCATATCGACCTATTCGTACGCTTATTTTTTTATTCGTTTCCGGATCGAAACCTAACTCACGCTGCCCATTTGCACGTTCGGCAGTTTCCATGGTGCTTTCTACTTCTTTATGAAATGGTCGGTAAAATGTTTCTATCATTTTTGTCCATTCTTGCATTCCTTGAGCTATTTCATCAAATTCCTTTTCAACTTTAGCAGTAAAATTAAAATCGACAACTGCATTAAAATGTTGAACCAGAAAATCATTTACAACTGCGCCAATATCACTTGGGAAAAGTTTGCTCTTCTCAGTTCCGGTAGTTTCTGTTTTTACAGATTGCTTAATTACACCATTCTCCAATTCAAATACTCCAAAAGATCGTTGCTTTCCTTCTCTATCTTCTTTGATCACATAGCCACGTTTTTGAATTGTAGAAATAGTTGGCGCATAGGTACTTGGTCTTCCAATACCTAATTCTTCTAATTTTTTTACTAATGCTGCTTCGGTATATCGAACCGGTGGTCTCGAAAATCGCTCTGTTGCACTCATTTTTCTGAAGAATAATTTTTGTCCATTTGTTAATGGTGGCAAAATATTTTCAGACTTTTCATCATCTTCTGTATTTAAGTCTGATTCTTCATCATCATTTCCTTCCAGATATACTTTTAGAAATCCTTCAAATTTCATCACTTCTCCTGATGCTACCAATTCTTCGGATCGGGTTGATATTCCAATTTTAGCAATTGTTTTTTCGAATTGAGCTTCACTCATTTGCGATGCAATGGCTCTTTTCCAAATCAATTCATACAATCGCTGTTCTGATGTATCTCCATCTGTTTTATGCTGATCAAAATAGGTAGGCCGAATAGCTTCGTGAGCTTCTTGTGCACTACTATTTTTAGTTTTATATCTTCTTAATTCATGAAAATCATTACCATAAGCACTTTTTATTTCTTTTTCGGCAGCTTCTAATGCAGTGTCAGAAAGATTAACAGAATCTGTTCGCATATAGGTAATCTTACCCGCTTCATATAATTTCTGAGCAACTGTCATGGTTCTTGACACCGAAAAACCAAGTTTTCTACTAGCCTCTTGTTGTAATGTCGAGGTTGTAAATGGAGGTGCTGGTGATTTCTTTACAGGCTTAACTTCTAAAGATTTAATATGGTAAGAAGCAGGAATACAATCTTTTAAAAACTTTTCTGCATCTCCGGGCAAAGTAAATCGTTGACTTAATTCTGCTTTTAGATTTGTTTTTTTATCATCTGTAGAAAATAAAGCAACAATTTTATATTGAGAAGTTGATTTGAAAGAATTAATTTCTCTTTCTCTTTCAACAATTATTCGAACGGAAACGGATTGCACTCTTCCAGCTGATAAGGATGGTTTTATTTTTCTCCATAAAACTGGAGATAATTCAAAACCAACCAATCTGTCTAAAACACGTCGAGCCTGCTGTGCATTTACTAAATTATAATCTATTGTCCTTGGATTATCAATTGCTTTAAGAATAGCTGGCTTAGTGATTTCGTGAAAAACAATTCGTTTTGTATTGCTTTCTTTCAAACCAAGTGTTTCGTACAAATGCCAGCTGATTGCTTCTCCCTCACGGTCCTCATCGGATGCTAGCCATACCATTTCGGCTTGTTTAGCTAGCTTTTTAAGTTCAGATACAATTTGTTTTTTATCTTCAGGCACTTCATAAACTTGTGCAAAATTATTATTCACATCAATAGCGTCATTCCCTTTCGCCAAATCACGAATATGACCATAGCTTGATTTCACCAAAAAATCTTTTCCCAGATATCCTTCAATCGTTTTTGCTTTCGCCGGTGATTCGACAATCAATAAGTTTTTAGCCATTATATGTGTATTAGAAAAAGCAAATAAACAGATTTATAAATCCATCTGGCAAAAAAATTTGAGTTGCAATTAAAAATTAGGCTAAAACTTAATATTTCAGCAGACTATTTTTCAATCCATAATCCTTTTTTATTTGCTCTTGCCTTTTTCTGTAAACTTACAAAAAGAGATGCGTATTTAACGTTTGGTGGAACTGTGAGCACTTTTGCATACCCCTGAAGAATTAATTGTGCATTTACAAAAACACCATTTGTAAGATAAACATACGCCAACGTTCTTCCATATTTATCTTTACGACCTATATCATAAACTAACTTCACTTTTTTATTAAAAATCAGATTTGATAAGTAAATCTTAGATTCTGCTCCATAAAAACCAATTTGTTTATACTTGCTTGGATGCGATTCTGGAGCATCAATACCGATAAGTCGAACTTTAATTACGTTAGATCCATCCTTTATTACAAACGTATCTCCATCTGTTACCTTAGAAACGGTATACAGTTTTTCCTTATTTTCTGGTTTTGGATTTAAGTTAAAACCAATTTCAAGAAATAAGGAAATGAATAATAAAAATGGCATGCTGTTTTAGTTATTTATTCTTTGATCCGGTCAAAAACATATCCTCCTTTTTCAGCTCCCCAAACTTGTTTATCGGCTTTATCAAATCCTTGATCCCAGCTTATTAATTTATCGGCATAAATAGTAACTTTTGATGTGGCATAACTTGCACCGCGTAAATCACTTGGACATGTTTTATCGCCAGTTTTACCTGCAAAAGTATCATCAAATTTGGCCATAAACACTGAACAACCTTCTTTTTTAGTGATGGAATCTTTACTAAATGAATCAAAAATTGAAGGGTTCTTAAAAGCCCCAGCAAATCGTTTTGCATCAGGCAACATATAAACTGCACTTTCTAAAGTTGAACCAACACTTGTAACTTTATAGATTCGCTGCCTGTATGGTTTTTCCATCATGGTCGACATCGCTTGCTCAACATACAACCAATAACCATCGGTGGATTTTGGCCAAATTTGTACCATGTGAAGGCGAATATCGTAATAATCAGTATCCACTTTTGCTTGTGCTTCGCTGCTAAATGAACCTTGCATTCTAGAAATTAAAAGTTTCAAATCTGAATCTTGGTTTTGTGCTTTAACTATTAATGGGATTGTTATTAAAAAAAGGAATACAAATTTTTTCATAATTTCTGATTTTTTAATTAACCTGATTAGTAGTTTGAATTTTGATAAAAAATATAGGATTGAATAAGGTTAGTTATGTTTATGATTTTCAGTAGAATGTTAAAATTATACAGAGATTTTTGTCTCTAAAGGCTAAAACACAATTTCGATAAGTTTTTTGATATGGGCAAATTTAACTTAGGAAACAATTTGTAATCGAAATATAACTTTATTATAAAATAATTTTACCTAAATATCATGATATTGAATTAGTTAGATAAAATTTTACAGTAAAATTAATTCTAAACATTTCAACAGTATAGTTATAAACTGCAATTAATTTTTACTTTCGGCACATCTATATTTTTAATACTAAGCATGTCGCCGAATTATATATTAATTGCCATAACAGGTTACTTCTGTTTATTATTAGTAATAAGTTGGTACACATCACGCAAAGCTGATAATCAAAGTTATTTTATAGGTAATAAAAACTCTCCATGGTTTGTAGTGGCTTTTGGTATGATTGGAGATTCACTCTCAGGAGTAACATTTATTTCACTCCCAGGTACTGTGAAAGCCTCTCAATTTGGATATATGCAATTGGTTCTGGGCTATGTTTTGGGTTATTTTTTAATCGCAAAAGTGTTGTTGCCCATATTTTATAAAGATAATCTTACCTCCATTTACAGTTATTTGGGTTCTCGTTTTGGTCGATATTCTCAAATGACGGGATCATTTTATTTCCTTGTTTCTAGATTAATTGGTGCTGCATTAAGGCTTTTTCTAGCTGCAGCAGTGCTTCAATTATTCCTTTTTGATTATTATCATATTCCGTTTTACATCTCAGTTTCTATTATTATTGCTTTAATGTTGGTTTATACCTATCGAGGTGGAATCAAAACATTGGTATGGACAGATACTTTTCAATCATCACTCCTACTTTTAGGGGTTGTTTTTTCAATTGTTGCAATCGGACAACAATTAAATATTGAACCTAGCCAATTAGTTTCTAAAATAAGAGAAAGCAACATGGATCAGGTATTTTTTTGGGATTGGCGAGAACCTAATTTCTTTTTTAAGCAGTTTATAAGTGGTGCTTTTATTTGTGTGGTCATGACAGGTTTGGATCAGAATATGATGCAGAAAAATTTGAGTATTCCAAAATTAGCTGATGCTCAAAAGAATGTATATTGGTTTAGCATTATTGTAGTTTTTGTAAACCTGCTTTTTGTAGCTTTAGGAGCACTATTATTTATCTATGCAGATTCCCAGCAAATTGCTTTACCTATAAACGCAGAAACAGGAAAAGTAATAACAGACAAAGTTTTTCCTTTTTTGGCATTAAACCATTTAGGCGCATTAGCAGCTTTGGTTTTTATAATTGGTTTAACAGCTGCAACATTCAACAGCGCAGATTCTGTATTAACAACATTAACAACATCGTTTTGCATTGATTTTTTACGAATTGACGATGCTTGTGAATATACAGAGAAGAAGAAAAAAAATATTAGGCATTTAGTCCATTTTGGCTTCGCAATACTGTTACTTTTTACTATAATTATTAGTGGTTCTATAGCTAAAACTAATGTATTAGATACTATTTTTAAAGTAGCAGCATATACGTATGGTCCATTACTAGGTCTTTTTGTTTTTGGATTATTCACTAAAAAAAGTTTGAAAGATAAGTGGGTTCCTATCATTTGCATCGTTCCCCCTATACTTTCGTGGTTGCTTGCAGAAAATTCTGTACAATTGCTCAACGGCTATAAATTTGGCTACGAACTTTTAATAATTAATGGTATATTAACTTTTTTAGGATTAATGCTAATCAGCAAAAAACAAATTAATTTAATAACAAATCAGCAAACGATATGAGCGACGAAAAAATAATGCACGCCTTTGAAAACAAAAACTGGAAAGAATTAAAGGGATCTGATTCCTGGCAAATTTTTAAAATTATGGCAGAATTTGTTGAAGGTTTTGAGAAAATGGCTAAGATCGGCCCTTGTGTTTCCATTTTTGGATCCGCTAGAACAAAGAGAGAACACCCTTATTACTTAATGGCAGAAGAAATTGCACGCCAATTAACCCAAAAAGGGTATGGCGTAATTAGTGGCGGAGGTCCAGGAATAATGGAAGCTGCTAATAAAGGGGCACATTCTACAGGAGGTAAATCGGTTGGATTAAACATCCAATTGCCATTTGAGCAATTTTACAATCCATATATTGATATGGATAAAATGATGAATTTTGATTATTTCTTTGTTCGAAAAGTAATGTTTGTAAAATATGCACAAGGTTTTGTGGTTTTGCCTGGTGGAATGGGAACCTTAGATGAACTATTCGAGGCATTAACCTTAATACAAACTGGCAAAATAGCCCGATTCCCAATCGTATTGGTAGGTTCAGATTATTGGTCGGGTTTACTTGATTGGATAAAAACTACCATGCTTGAAAAAGAAAACAATATAAGCGAAGGAGATTTAAATCTCTTTAGAGTTGTTGATACAGCAGAAGATGCAGTAGATCATATTGTGAAATTCTATGAAAAATATGTGCTAAAGCCAAATTTTTGATGTGTTGAAATTTTTATAAACTTTTACCCTTGGTTAAAACCAAGGGCAATTGATATTTTGTAAAAAAAACTCCCTTTCGGGAATTTTTACATTAAAACAAAACTGATAATTATGCTAATAAAGGATTTCCTGCTTCATCTAACTTAATTTCTTTAACAGGTTTTTTTCTATTCTTGTACACTCTGATTTTAATACGTTCTGTTAGATAATACATCACTGGAACCAAAATCAATGTTAAGAAAGTAGAGAATAACAACCCGAAAATCATTGTCCATGATAAAGGACCCCAAAATGCAACGTTGTCTCCTCCAAAATAAAGTTTAGGATTAAACTCTGAAAACAAGGTTACAAAATCCATATTAAAACCTACTGCTAAAGGTATTAAACCTAAGGTAGTTGCCATTGCAGTTAATATTACTGGAGTCATTCTGGTTTTACCAGCTTCTATAATTGCATCTCGATATTCCATTCCTTGTTCAATCAATAGGTCTGTAAATTCAACTAATAGAATTCCATTTCTTACCACAATTCCGGCCAAAGCAATAATTCCAATTCCTGTCATGATTATAACAATATCCATTCGGAAAATGATAAAGCCGAGTAAAACACCGATTATACTAAAGACAATTTCTGTTAAAATAATTAATGGTTTGCTTAACGAGTTGAACTGAGTTACCAGAATTATAAAAATTAAACCCAAAGAAACTAATAGTGCACCACCAAGAAATGAACTCGCTGCTGCTTGTTCTTCTTGTTCCCCAGTTAAATTTATAGAAACTGTGGCTGGAGGATTGAAATTTTTGCCCGCAGCAACAATCTTCGCCACTACTTCATTAGCATTATAGCCAGTCAATACATTTGAACCAAGGGTAACTACTCGTTTTTGATTTTTTCGTTTTATACCCCCATACGTATTTGAATAGGTAATATCGGCAACCGACGATAAAGGAATCTGACGCACAACTCCGCCCATATTCATATCACGGAAGGTGATTTTTAAGTTCATTAATGCGCTGATGTTATTCCTTTGGTCTTCTTTTAAACGAACTTGAATTGGATAATCATCATTATCATCTCTGAATTTTGAAACTTCACGGCCAAAAACTGCACTCCTTACCTCATATCCAATTTGACCAGTAGATAAGCCTACACGATTTGCTCTTTCACGATCAATATTGATAACAATCTCCGGTTTATCACTTTGAAAATCAGATTTTAATTCTTCAATTCCACCAATTTGTAAAGAGTCGATATAGCGTTTAAAATTATTGGAAACTAAGGCCAATTCTTCAAAATCATCTCCTGAAATTTCAATATTAATCGGTTTGCCTGTTGGAGGCCCATTTTGCTCCTGCCCTACAGAAATTTCAGCACCTGGAATTCCTTTAACTGCTGCTCTTATTTTATCTAAATACTCTTTGGTGTTTTTTCCATCTCTTTTTCCAAATTCAACAAAGGCAACTGAAACTTTACCTAATTGAGGACTTACGCTTTGATCTTGTGGATCTTCAGCTGCACCAACAGCAACGTTAGATATTACGGACTCAACGATAGGATTATTTTTTCCAACTACCGTAAAAACTCTTTTTTCGATAATTTGAGTAATACTGTCGGTATATTTCTGATCAGTTCCGATTGGAAGTTTAATATAGGTATAGATAAAATTAGGATCACTGTCTGGAAAGAAAACAACTTTTGGAGCTGCAAATCCCATTAATACTATTGTAAAAACTAATAATCCAAATGTACCTGCTAAAGTCCAAGCTGGTCTGCTCCCAGTTAAAAACCAACTCAATAATCTGCTATATTTTGCTTGTACTGATGGCCAAGTTATGGTTTGGAACTTTCGAATAACTCCAGTTAGAATAAATTTATTAAATGAATAAATTAAGAATAAGAAAATAGTAAAATTACCCATTCCAATAGAACCACTCAGGTAAAAAATAAGCGCTAAGGCAGCAAAAATAATGGCCGTAATTTTATATCCTTTGGTAATTTTTGGTTTGGTTTTATACTCTTCATCGTGATGAGGTTTCATAAAATCAACCGCGAAAACCGGATTAATAATATATGCAACCACCAATGAAGCCAATAAAGTAATTATTAAAGTAATAGGAAGAAAAAACATAAATTTTCCAATTACACCCTGCCAAAACGCTAATGGAATAAAAGGCGCCAGTGTGGTCAATGTTCCAGAAAATACGGGAAGAAAAATTTCGCCTGCGGCATTTTTCGCAGCTTGTTTTATAGGCACTTTTCCATTGTCGAATATTCTATGGGTGTTTTCGACGACGACAATTGCATCATCAACCACAATTCCCAAGGCTAATAAAAAGGAAAATAAAACAATGAAGTTTAAACTAAAACCAATGACAGGCATCACCAAAAAGGCGATTGCCATACTTAATGGTACAGACAATGCAACGAAAATTGCATTGGTAGTTCCCATAAAAAACATTAGAATTAAGGTAACTAAAATAAATCCAATAATGATGGTATTAATTAAATCATGCAGAGTAACACGAGTTTGATTGGATTGATCACCTGTAATATTAATTTTCAAGCCTTCAGGGAAAACGTTTTTTTCCATATCGGCAGTAATTAATTTAATTTTATCAGATGCTTCAATTAAATTTTCACCACTTCTTTTTACAATATTTAAGGTAATTACATTTTTCTCATCCAATCTCGCATAGCTTTCTTTTTCTTCGAAATCGTCTTTAACTTCTGCAATATCTTTTAAATAAACTGTTGCACCTGTAGCCGAACGGATAACTATGTTAGCAATTAAGGCAGGATCTTTATATTCTCCTTTTACATTGATAGATCTTTTTAATCCATCCATTTGTACTAAACCACCAGAAACTGTTCTGTTTTCGCTTGCAATTGCACGTTCAATATCGTCCATAGAAACACCAGCAGCTTCTGCTTTGTACAAATCTACATTCACCTGTATTTCACGCTCCAATGCTCCTACAATATCAACACGGGTAATTTCGGGTAAAGCTTCTATCCTATCTTGCAATTGATCGGCGTAGCTTTTCATTTTATCTAAAGGAAAATCTCCAGAAATGTTTACATACATAATTGGAATTTGGGTTAAATCAATTTCCAAAATAGCAGGATCTTCTGGCAAATCGCTTGGTAAATCGGCTTTTGCCTTATCTACCGCATCTTTTACTTTTTGCTTTGCTTCCGGAATTTTAACATCTGTATTGAATTCTACAATTACATTAGAAAAATCCTGAAATGAATTACTGGTCACTTTTTTTACACCAGCAATTGATTTTACCTGCTTTTCTATTTGCTTGGTTACCAAGTTTTCCATATCCGTAGGCGAAGTTCCTGGATATATGGTACTTACATAAATTTGCGGAAATACAACTTCAGGAAAATTTTCTTTCGGAAGATTGTTGTACGACATGAATCCGGCAAGAGTAATAATTACCGTGATTATATAGATACTGGTTTTATTATCTATGGCCCAACTACTGGGATTAAATTCTTTAAATACGTCTTTCATCTGTTATAAAAAATGAGATTTTATATTAAGTAAATATTATAGTCTGATGATTTCGCCATCCTGTAAGCCTTGAAAGCCTACATTAATTAGTTTGTCATCTTTTGATAAACCTGAGTTAACTTCAATTTGACCATTTTGAACTCTACCTGCAGAAATTACTTTTTTACGAGCGACCAGTTTATTATTTTCGCTAATAGCTACAAAAACATACTTTTCTGTATTATTATTTTGTACCACATTTACTGGTATTACAATAGTATTATTTGCCGTATAATCAACAATTTTCATTATTGCAATCATATTTGGTCTAACATTTTCGGCATTCGTTATTTTTGCTTCTGCAGTAAAAGTTCTTGACATTTCATCAATTGATTGTGACAAAAAGCTCACTTTAGAAGAGATTTCTTTTTTAATATCTGGAATTAATATCACCACATCATTTCCTTTCTTTAAATTGTTGATGTAAGCTTCTGTTACTTGTGCAGTAACTTTAAGATTAGAAGAATTTACAACACGAAATGCAGGTTGACCAGGTGCAGCGTTTTCTCCTAATTTTACATTTACTTTATCAACCGTTCCATTTATTGGCGATTTTATTTTACTGCTTTCTATTTGTTTATTAAGTGTAGCAATAGATTTTTCAACACTTTCTTTATTATTTTTAGCCGTTAAAAAATCTAATTCTGTACCAATATTTTGATCCCAAAGATTTTTTCTTTTTTTATAAATTGTATTTACAAAACTCAAATTTGTTTTTGCTTGTTGCAAACTGGTTTGCATAATATCATCATCAATTTGAGCCAAAACCTGCCCTGCGCTTACTTTATCTCCTTCTTTTGCAGAAATGTTTGTAATTACACCTAACGTTCTTGGACTTACCAATACATTTTCTTCCGCATCAACACTTCCTTGTATTTCTACATAATGCTTGAAATCCTGAGGCTGTAATGCTAGTACTTCTACAATTTTTGTTTTTGGATTTATTGAATCAGGATTTGCTTTTGCAATTTCCGTTTCCAATGTTTGAATTTTTGAATTTAAAGCGGCTTGTTCATTTTTTAATTTCTCAAGCTGTGCTTTTTTATCACCACCTTCTGCACCACAAGCAACGATAAATGCAAGTAATGAAACAAATAGCGATTTGCCAATCAGGTTCTGTAAATTTTTCATGTTAGTTTTAGTTTTCAATTTATTTAATATTTCCTTTTGCTTTTTCAAGATCAATTTTTGCTATAATTGCATCGTACATTGCCGATAAGTAATTATTTTGAGCAGTTTTATATTCTGTTTCTGCGGTTGTAACTTCTAAACTTGAGCCAATACCTTGCTCATATTTTATTCGAGAAACACGAACAACTTCTTCGGCTAGCACCATATTCTTTTTTTGATTTTCGTAAGAAACAATGCTGTTGGTATAATTCGTTTTACCTTGTTGGGTTTCTAAATTCACTACATTTTTATAATTCTCTAAATCATTCTGAGCTTTATAAATTCCTAGTTTTGATTGTCTAGCTTTATAATAGCGTTGCCCTCCGCTAAAAATGGGAACTTCTAAACTAACTCCTACAATGGTGGTTGGAAAATTAAATTGAGTACCAATTAAATTACTTACTTTTTGTTCTTGCAAATTTCTTGAATAGTTTGCAAATGCTACCAAAGTTGGCAAATAAGCTGATTTGTCTAATTTGTTTGTTAATTCTGCGGCTCTTAAACTTGTTTTTAATAATGAATATTCAATTCTATTTTCATAATTAACGGTATCTCCTCCTAAATCTAAATTTGGGGTAAAATTCATTTCACCTAATTTTTCATTTATTACTAAATTTTCATTCAATGGCATTCCAATTTGAAATTTTAGTAATTGTAAACTAAGATCAATTAATCTAATAGTATTCGCTTTTTCGGTAGCAAGGTTGTTATAAATTAATTCTATTCTATTTGCATCAATTTTTTCAACAAAACCATTTTCATTTAATGCTTTGATTTCTTTAAAACTTTTTGCCAATCGATCAATGTTAGCATCTAATAAAATTAATCTTTCTCTTGCTATTAATAGTTGGTAGTAGGCTTTACTTACAGCAACATTTACATCAATTTTAGTTCTATCTAATGCCTTGGTTGATAATTCAGCATACGTTTTAGAAGCTTGTAATCCAACTAAATAGGATCCATTAAATAAAATCTGTGATGCTTCTAAACCATACGAAAGTGTATTTGCAATACCAAATTGAGCTGTTTGAAATCCTCCAGAAGGATCGCCAAATGCTGCTCTAGGAATTACTTGTGTCGGTACATCAATAAAATAATTATAAGTACTTACACCTTTAATTTGTGGTAAACCAATTCCTGTAGTTTCTTTAATTTTATAGCGAGCTATTTCCTTGTCTATGCTCGCATTTTTTAAATTTACCTGATTTTTGTAAGCATAATCAATACACTGTTGCAAATTAAAACTATTGGTTTGTGATTGGGCTTTCACACTAATGTTGAAAAACACAATAAGTGAGAAAATTAAAATCAATTTCCGGTTCATGATAGGATTGTTTTTTTTAGTTTATGGTGTTTGTTTTTTATATTGATTAATTAATTTATATCCTTTTAATGTAACTAAACCGTACAAGAAATGGTCGGTAAATTGATTGCTAATTTCGTTTAATGTATATTTATTTGGTGGAAATGCTATTGAATTAAAAGTAAGATCAATTATTTCAATTCGTAATCTTGCTATAACCTCAACATCAAAATCATCACGATAAAGTCCTTCTGCAATACCTCTTCTCAAATTTTTTAATACCTTTTGCAATACAAATTCTTCCTTAAACTGCTTGTACATTTTAGCAGAAGATGGATGATATTTTTGCATATCGTTCATTATAGATACATTCATATTTGAAAGCATCTTTTGCATAGATTCTTTTAAAATAAAAATTTCGTGTACTGCGTTTTTAGAATTGGTTAAATTGGCTTCAATTTCACATTTATCGCAATAAATGGCATTATGCATAGTTTCCAGCACCAACTCGTCTTTATCTTTAAAAAAAGTATAAATCGTTTTTTTAGATATAGAAAGATGTCTGGCAATGTCGTCCATCGTCATACTTTTAATTCCAAATTGCTTAAATAGCGTTTCGGTTTCTATGATAATTCTTTCTTTTAATTCCAATTTGTAATGCCTCGTTTAAATCGAATGCAAACCTATGGAAACTTTTTATATAAAAATAGTTTCCAATGTAAATTTTATAATAAAATTTTGTAGCAATTCTATTACATTTTCAAACCAATAGTTAAATTAGCCAAAAGTCATTGAATTTAAACTTAAATAGTAGATTTGCAAAAATTATCAACATGACATTTGAAGGATTAAATGCAATTTCTCCAGTTGATGGCCGATATTTTAATGCTACTTTAGATCTAAAGGCTTATTTTTCTGAAGCTGCTTTAATTAAATATAGGATAAAAGTAGAGGTTGAATATTTTATCTCTCTCTGCAAATTGCCTTTACCTGGCTTGGAAAATATAAGCCTCAGCGATTTTGAATCGTTGAGAAATTTAGTGACTAACTTAAGTGAAGAAGACGCAGCAGCAGTAAAATTGATTGAGCAAAAAACGAATCACGATGTAAAGGCTGTTGAATATTTTTTAAAAGAAAAATTTAATCTTTTAGGTTTAGGTAAATATAAAGAGTTTATTCATTTTGGTTTAACATCGCAGGATATTAACAATACTGCTATACCATTATCAATTAAAGATGCTATTAATGATTTTGTGATTCCGGAAATAAATAAAATTTTGGAAATACTTAATGTAATGGTTTCTAAGTGGCAATCAGTGGCCATGTTGGCAAGAACTCATGGACAGCCTGCCTCACCTACCCGATTAGGAAAAGAACTGGATGTTTTTCATGAAAGGATTTCTATGCAATTAGATTTATTGAAAACAATTCCCTATTCTGCTAAATTCGGAGGCGCAACCGGAAATTTTAACGCTCATGCCATCACGTATCCAACTATTGACTGGAAAAAATTCGCCAACGATTTTGTTGAACAAACTTTAGGATTGCATAGAAGTAAAACGACCACACAAATTGAGCATTATGATAATTTTGCTGCATTATGCGACAATTTCGCCAGAATTAATACAATTTTGATTGATCTCTGTCGTGATATTTGGACTTATATTTCTATGGATTATTTTAAACAAAAAATAAAAGAAGGAGAAACGGGTTCGTCTACTATGCCGCATAAAGTAAATCCAATTGATTTCGAAAATGCAGAAGGAAATTTTGGTTTTGCGAATGCTATTTTTCAGCATCTTGCCTCTAAACTTCCAGTTTCCAGATTGCAGAGAGATTTAACTGATTCAACTGTTTTGCGAAACGTAGGAATGCCGTTCGCCTATAGTTTAATTGCATTAAAATCATTGAATAAAGGTCTTAATAAATTGATTTTGAATGAAAATGCAATCAATAATGATTTAGAAAACAATTGGGCAGTAGTTGGTGAAGCCATTCAAAGTATATTAAGGCGAGAAGGTGTTGATAATCCTTATGAAAAGTTAAAAGCTTTAACCAGAACTGAATCAAAAATAACGAAGGAAAGTCTCCATCAATTTATCGAAAGTTTAGATATTGAAGATTTAATAAAAGCTGAACTCAAAAATATTACACCCCAAACCTATACTGGGATATAGATTATCAAACATTTTCGTTTTAAATTTGTCATAAATATTATAAAATAGAATCATGCAAGCAACAGCCACTGTAAACATATATACCGAACAAACGCCAAATCCGGCAACGATGAAATTTCTAACGACTAAATTATTAGTATCGGGAAGTTTGGATTTTGCTAATCAAGAAAGTGCACAAGAATCACCTTTCGCAAAAGAATTATTTAAATTTTCATTTGTAAAAGGAGTTTTTTTCGCCAGTAATTTTATAACCATTACTAAAGAGGAAGGAATTGAGTGGGATGATATTACTGCAATTTTAAAAGAATTTATAAAAGGTGCTATAGAATCTGAAATTAAAATTACCACTGAAACTGAAGTTCAAACGCAGGAATTTTCGGGTACTGATGCTGAGAAAAAAATACAGCAAGTATTAGAAGATTATGTTCGACCAGCTGTTGAGCAAGACGGAGGTGCAATACATTATAAATCTTTTAATGATGGTATTGTAACTGTTGTTTTAAAAGGAGCTTGCAGTGGTTGTCCCTCTTCAACAATTACATTAAAATCAGGAATAGAGAATTTGTTAAAGAGAATGGTACCTGGAGTTACTGAAGTAGTTTCTGAGGCAATGTAATTTTAACGATTAACTAATTTTAGAAAAAGCGTTCGATTAATAATTGAACGCTTTTTTTGTAAAATAAAATGGTAGATATCACCAATGTTTTTTTACAATTTCCATCAAATCTTGATATACTTTTGGATTTCCACATACAATTTCTCGTTGATTAATAAAGTCAGAGGTACCAGCAAAATCTGTTACAATACCACCTGCTTGCTGTAAAATAAATGCACCACCAGCAACATCCCAAGCATTTAAATTATATTCAAAATAGCCATCAAACCTACCACATGCCGTATAAACTAAATCAACTGCAGCTGAACCTATTCTTCTTAAACCATGCGTTTTTTGCATAAGCACTTTTAAAATTTCCAAATAGGAATCCATATTTTCAAATTGATAATAGGGAAATCCTGTGGCAATTAAACTCTGATTTAAACCAGTAGCTGAACTTACTGAAATTTGTTTTTTATTCATCCAAGCTTTTCCGCCTTCAAAGCTATAAAAACACTCATCACGAACAATTTCATATACAACTCCTAATACTAGAATTCCATTTCTTTGTAATGCTATGCTAATAGAATACGTAGGAATACCATGAATAAAATTAGTAGTTCCGTCAAGTGGATCAATAATCCAATTATAGTGCTCAGCAATTATAGTTTCCGTTTTTTCTTCTGTTATAAAACCACTTTCGGGTAATAAAACTTTTAATCTCTTGACTAATTGTTGTTCAGCAGATTTATCAACATACGAAACCAAATCGTTCAATCCTTTATATTCAGTACTCGACTGATTAAAATTCAAGGATTCAGTTCTGATAAACTTTCCAACTTCAATAACTAATTCGCAAACATTTTGCGTGAGTTTTTCTATATCAAAATTTTGCATTTTTTATTTTAAACGTAAAATATTTATGAATAAAGTAACTCACAAAAGCCACCATAGCAGCAGAAAAAATTCGTGCTGGAGTTGGATATAATTTTAAGCCATCTACCAACATTTTCATCATGGCATAATTACATAAAAAAACAATACCTGATACAAGAACGTATTTTGGGATTTGTACTCTCTTTTTGGTGTTGGTATTTGTAAAGACAAAATAACGCGTTATCATAAAATTTACAAACATTCCGAAACTATACGATACAATAAGCGAAGCTATATGACCAGAAATAGTTGTGGAGTTGATTAAAATATCTTTTTTTCTGATAATAAAATTATAAGTAATAAAATAAACGATAATATCTACAGCGGTAGCAAGCCCTCCAGAAATTATATACCGTACAGCTTTATATTGTAAAGCTGGTGCAATAGTTCTAAAAATTAAATTCTGATGTAGAATTTTCATATCGCTGTATTCAGTCTATTTTTTTTATCTGAATTTATTGAATAAATAATAACTATAATACCTGCTAATGCTATTAAAGAGGAAATAAGTTCTGCTTGAGTAAATGCTTTTCCGAAAACGTGATAGAGCGTATTCACTCTAATTTTCTCAATCATAAATCGTTCAAAACCGTTTAAAACTAAATAAATTCCAACTAGTAATCCAGGTATTTTTATCGATTTGCGAATGCTCCATAAAAATAAAAATATACCTACACACATTAATGTTTCGTAAAATGATGTTGGATAAACAGGAAATTCAAGAATTGCACAATGGTTACCTACGCATCCTGGAATGGGAATACCTTCGCCTAAAACATTATTTGGATATCTGTAACTCCACATCCAATCAGGCAAAAAACTCATCCAGTTTGGTTTAGGAGTCAAATTGTTAATTCCCCAATCTCCGTCGCCAGCCATATGGCATCCAATTCGGCCAACACCATATGCCAAAATTAAACCTGGTGCAGCAGCATCGAACATATGAATTATTTTAATTCCTTTACTTTTAACATAATGCATTACTGCATAGCCACCAACAAGTAATCCACCATAAAAGGTTAGGCCAGAAAAAGATAATATACTACCAACTGGATCGGCTAAAAACTGATCAATATTTTCGAGATTGTGAAAAACCTTAGCTCCAATTATTCCAAAAACTGCAGCAATAATAACCACATTTCCCATTATTTGAAATGGATGAACAATGATAGATTCTTCTTTTACACTTGTTTTTTCTGCTTTCTGAAAATCGCGAAAAATAAAATAAACTGCAATTGCTAAGCCAATTGCACCACCCAATAAACTTCCCCTACCCGACAAAATCATAGCTTGCGGATCCGCAACAAACTCCGAATAATTTAATGCAGTTTCCAATAATTTAAATCCGATAAAGAAACCCAAAAGTCCATTGATAATCATTTCAACGGTTCCTGGTTTTTTTCCTGAAACAACTATTTGTTTGAATGAGTGTATTAAGCCTAATTTTTCTTTCCTTTTCAGTTCGCTTACAATTACCAGATTTGCTGCAAGAAATGCCATTGCTACAAAAAAACCAAAAGTTTGAATTGGTAAGGGTAAGTTAATGCCGAACAAGTCAAGCAAAAGATCGGAAATGGATGGGTACATAGTTTTGTATTAAGCGTGTACTATTATTTCATTTGATTCTACAATATCCATTTCTCCTATGGAATTTATTGCATTTAATGAAACCAATTTAATTTCATTGACTAATAAAGGATCATATTGGCAGGATACTTTTATATAATTATCAGTAAAGCCATGCATCAATCCATTTTTATGCTCAGCTTCAAATAATACATTTCGAGAAGTATTAATATGTTCGCTGTAGAATTGGTGTCTTTTCTTTTCTGATAAAATCTTCAGCATTTTATTTCGCTCATTCGCAGTACTTCCAGGCACTTTCGAAGGCATTTCAACAGATGGAGTATTTGCTCGTTCGGAATAGGTAAATACGTGTAAATAGGAAATTGGTAATTCAGTTAAAAATTGATAGGTTTCTAAAAAATCTTCTCGAGTTTCTCCTGGAAAACCGACAATAACATCGACTCCAATGCAGCAATGCGGCATTTTTTCTTTTATCGATTTTATTCTACTCGCATATAGTTCACGTTTATATCTTCTGCGCATCAAAGCTAAAATTTTATTACAGCCTGATTGTAAAGGGATATGAAAATGAGGAACGAAATGATGGGAATTTGATACAAAAGAAATGATTTCGTCAGTTAATAAATTAGGTTCGATAGATGAAATTCTAAATCTTGAAATGGATGTTGAACGATCAATTTGCTGAATTAATTCATAAAAATCTCCTGATTCTTTATTGCCAAAATCTCCTAAATTAACTCCTGTCAAAACAATTTCTTGAACCCCAGATTTAGAAATTTCTTGAATAGATTCTAAAACACTACCTATATTTTGAGATCTGCTTCCCCCTCGGGCCATAGGTATGGTACAAAAAGAGCATGAATAATCGCAACCATCCTGAACTTTTAGAAATGTGCGGGTTCTATCGCCAAACGAATAAGCTCCATTATACGTTGTAGCTTGTTCTACAGGCGAATTTAAAATAATTGCCTTTTTATTTTTTGTCAAATCATCTAAATGATCCAATAATAAAAACTTTTCGGATGCACCCAAAACCAAATCAACGCCTTCAATTTCAGAAATTTCTTTGGGTTTTAACTGCGCATAACAGCCTATAATTACCACAAAAGCAT
The DNA here is from genome assembly GCA_031412335.1 of bacterium. Lineage (GTDB taxonomy): Bacteria > Bacteroidota > Bacteroidia > Sphingobacteriales > Sphingobacteriaceae > JBBQYA01. The sequence continues at coordinate 45,615 of JANOCT010000001.1, forward strand.
CTGGATTAATTTTTAATGCTTCTCTAACAATTTTTCGGCATTTTTTATCTGCATGGTCAGTTACTGAGCAAGTATTTACAACATAAATATCTGCTTGATCTGTAAAGCCCACTTCAGTATAACCACGGTTAGCAAATAGCCTTCCTATGGTTGATGTTTCTGAGTAATTGAGTTTACAACCTAATGTGTAAAGTGCAACGGAATGAGAATTGGACATTTGCTTCAAAGATAGAATAATTAGAAAATCTATCCGAATTTCATCTTCAAACGTATTTCTGTTATTTTCTTTTTGGTGTAAAGAGGAAAATCGCCTTTCATAATCCAATCATAATAACTAGGTTCTGCTTTCAACACATCAGTTACTTTTTTTCCTTTATGCTTACCGAAATTAAATTCTGGCTCCTGATTTTTATTATAAATCATTCTACCTGCAAAATCTACGTTATTGTTCAAATACGTGAATTTGTGAAGTGATTCCACATTATTTTCAACCGGAATGCTCACATTGCCTTGTTTATCTACAAATTCTATGTTTTCGTATTTTTCAATTTGGCTATGTAATACATCCACTGTTGCTCTAATATCTGCTTCAGCACTATGTGCATTTTCCAAATCTTTTCCACAATAAAATTTATAGGCAGCTTTTAACGTTCGTTGCTCCATTTGGTGAAAAATATTTTGAACATCTACCAATTTTCTTCCTTCAATATCAAAATCTACATTTACTCTAAGAAATTCTTCTAGTAAAACAGGTACATCAAATTTATTGGAGTTATAGCCACCTAAATCACATTTGTCTAAAAACTGGGCAATACTTCTAGCAACCTGGGCAAAAGTTGGAGCATCTTTAATATCTTCATCATAAATTCCGTGAACTAAAGAAGATTCTAAAGGAATAGGCATTTCCGGATTAATCTTTTTCGTTTTTATTTCTTCTGTTCCATCCGGATTTAATTTCAAGATAGATATTTCAACTATCCTGTCATTTGCTACATTCACCCCAGTTGTTTCTAAATCAAAAAAAGCAATGGGACGTTTTAAATTCAATTTCATGAGCTAAAAGTAATAAAGTTTAACAGTTTGCCATGTTTCTTCAAAAAATCAATTTCTTGCAATTTATTTGAGTTCAGTCAAAACAAACGTTATATCTTGACTTTATTTTTCTCTATCAAGTAATAAATTATACCATCAACCATTCCTACTTTCGGAACAATTAATTCTTTAATATATCCCCATTTCATGATTGCCATATAAATTTCAGTGGCCGGAATAATTACATCAGCCCGATCTTGATTTAATCCTAAAATTTGAATTCTATCTTTTAGTGAATAAGAATTTAAATAAAAATATAACTTCTTTATTTTTTCAAAACTTAAAGGAGTTCCTTCTTTTTCTTCAGACAACCTAAAGAGTTTATTAATATTTCCACCAGTTCCAATTCCGATTACAGGTTTTAAATTCTTGGTATTTTCTTTTACAAAAAATTTCAAGGCATCCCAATCAGCATCTAAATCTTTATTATCTAGCATTCTAATTGTTCCGATATTAAAAGAATTTGAGGCAATCATCTTATTTTTTGAAAACACACTAACTTCTGTACTTCCACCACCAACATCAATATATAAATAGGATAATTTAATATCTAATGTTTGCTCAATATGAGTAGAATAAATAATATTTGCTTCGCGTGTTCCTTCAATAATTTCTATAGAAATACCTGTTTGCTTTTTTATTGATTTTACGATTTCTTGTCCGTTTTCTGCCTCTCTAAGCGCAGAAGTTGCACAAGCCATATATTCTTCAACTTTGTAAACATCTAATAAATGTTTAAAAGCAATGATCGTTTTTGTAAGATCATTTATTTTGCGTTCCGATATTTTTTTATCAAGAAAAGCATCATCTCCTAAACGAACGGGAACGCGTAGAAGTATTGTTTTTTTAAATCCAGTTTCTCCGGCATTTGAATTAATATCTGCAATAAGTAACCTTACAGCATTGGAGCCAATATCTATTGCAGCGTATTTCAATTTGTTTAATTTTTAATGATCTAATGAATTTTTTTGAGAAAGGTATAAGTAAGTATCAACTTGTGTCCGGTAATTTTTATCTGAGCCAGCAGGTTTATATTCATTCATATTTTTATGATCTATGATTCTAGCTTTTGTATTATCTTTTAATTGAATTTGTAAAATATCTTTTAATTCTTTTCGCAAATCTCTATCCTTAATTGGAAAACAAACTTCCACCCGATGATCAAGATTTCTAGTCATCCAATCAGCAGATCCAACAAACATTTTTTCATTTCCACCATTATGAAAAATAAAAACCCTGGAATGCTCCAAATATTTATCTACAATACTAATGGCATGAATTTTTTCACTCATATTTTTTACTCCTGCAACTAAAGAGCATATTCCTCTTATAATCAAATTTACCTGAACACCGGCATTATTTGCTTCATACAATTTTTCAATCATTTCAGCATCAACTAAACTATTCATTTTCAAGGTTATTGTGGCTTTTTTTCCTTTTTTCGCATTTGCTATTTCTTGATTAATCATTGCAACAAATCGTTTTCTCATATTTACTGGAGCCACTAATAGCTCGGTAAAAATTCCTCTAACAGTATTTTTTTCTAAGGCTTTGAATAATTTATCTACCTCAGCTCCAATTTTCAGATCGCTTGTAAACAAGCTGAAATCGCTATAAATAGTTGATGTTTTTTCATTAAAATTACCTGTAGCCAGATTACAATAGTTTACAAGTTTGCCTTGCTCTTTTCTTATTACTAAGCACATTTTAGAATGCACCTTTAATTTTGGTACACCTTGAATAACTTTAACACCTTCTTCACTTAAATAATGCGCATAATCAATATTCGATTTTTCATCAAATCGTGCTTGAAGTTCCATTATTACGGTTACTTTTTTTCCGTTTTTCACAGCATTAATTAATGCATTTACAATTCCTGAATTTTCAGCAAGCCGATAAACGGTAATTTTAATTTCAACAACATTTGGATCTATTGCAGATTCGCGTAAAAAATGAAGTACATGATTAAACGATTGATAAGGCAAATGAATTAAAATGTCTTTTCGTTTTAAAGCGGTTAAAAAACTTCCTGATAAGTTTAAATCTTTATGTGGAATTACAGAAGGTTTTTTATATCGTAGATTATTTTCTCCAACAGTTGGGAAACCTATAAAATCTTTGAAATTATGATACCTTCCACCTGGAATCATATATTCCTTTTTTAAATTTAATTTTGAAATTAAAAGTTCTAAAAGATTTACTGGCGTTTCAACATCATATACAAAACGAATAGTTTTTCCTTTTTTTCTTCGTTTTAACCCTTTGGAAATTACATCAATTAAATTTTCCGACAAATCATTATATAAAACATCCAGTTCAGCATCTCTACTTATTTTTATGGTATAAGCTTCGTAATTATCTGCTCGAAATATTCCAAATAAATCGTCAAGGCAATACCTAATCACATCATCAATTAAAATAATGTATTTTAAATTGTTAGTTTCTGGTAAAACCAAAAATCTTGAAATAGAGGTTGGAATTTCAAGTAAAGCTAATTTTAAAAATTTCTCGTCTGAATTTTTGGTTAGTCGAACAATTAAATAAATAGAATTATCTTTTAATATGGGAAAAACCTTCATATTATCAACCATTACCGGAACCATACTTGGTAAAATTTTGGTTCGGAAATACTCGCGAACAAAAGCTCCTCTGGTTACATTTAGTTGATGTTCATTAATAATAAAAATTTTGTTTTCCGCAAGTTCTGGAATTAGAACCTGATGATAAAGCATGGTTAATCGCTCTTGTTGTTTTACTACAATCGATTTGATATTCGATATTGCTTTTTTATAATTTAAACCAATTATACTTTTCGAATCCATATGTAAGTTTGCCATTCTATCAATTGTAGCAAACCTTACTCTGAAAAATTCGTCAAGATTATTGGAAAAAATACCCATGAACTTTATTCGTTCCATCAATGGAACGGTTGGGTCATACGCTTCCTGAAGCACACGGTCGTTAAAAGCAAGCCAGCTAATCTCACGATTTACAAATGGCAAGTGCTTATTTTCAGCTACTGGTGCGTATACTTTTTTTACAGATTTAGTCGATTTATGTATAGCTCCCATCAAAAACAAAAATAGTCCCGCAAGCGAATGTGGGACTATTTTTAATATTATTAAAATGTTAAGTTAATGTTAACTTAACATACTACAATTTATTCAGCTGAATTATCTGTAGCTGAAGCATTTGAATCAGTAGCTGGCTTATTTTTTTGTCCTGGCTTTCTTCCTCTTTTACCAGCTGCACTTGCTGTTTTCACTTTCGCAGGTGTAAATTTATTCAATTTAGCTCTTCCAAATATTCCTTTTGCTTTTGGCTGATTGGTACTTTCTGATTTATCTGGATTAGACTTAGTCTGAATATTCACTTTCGGAGCATCAGCCTTTACTTCAGTAGTTTTGTATTTATATGGACGACCCATTCCTTTTTTCTTTACGTCCTTTGTTGCATTAGCAGCATCAGATTTACGAAGTGCTGGTCTTCCTGCTTTCTTTTTTACTACATCTGTTGAAGGTTCGCTTTTAGCAGCAGCAGTTTTTAAAGAGAATGGTCTACCCATTTTTCTTTTAGCCCCACTTTCGGTTTTAGATGGCTTTTCGGTTTTAGTAGATGGTCTACCCGCTTTACTTTTAGCTGTATCATTTACTGAAGAGTTTGCTGCAAACGAAGCTTTTGTAAACCCTGGCTTTCTTCCTCTTTTTTTAGGAGCATCAGTATTACTTTCAACAGCTTTTTTTGCCGTAGTTTTTAAAGCAGGTCTTCCCATTTTCTTTTTAGGAGTTTCGCTTTTTGCGGTTTCTTGAACATCTTTGTTAGTGGCGAAAGAAGCTTTTGTAAAACCTGGCTTTCTTCCTCTTTTCCCTGGAGTAGACAAGGATTTAGCTGCGGCTGTTACTGCTTTTGGTTTTCTACCACGTTTTAATCCCGATCCACTAGTTGCAGTTTTTGATGCTACACCAGCTTTTACAGCTACTTTAGGTGCTGCATCTTCTTTCATTAAATCAAATATTTTTTTAACTAATTTTTTGCTAGATTTTTTAATCGACTTTAAAATTTTACCCGTTTGTTCGGAACTTATAGAATGTAATACCTCATTAATTTTTTCTGTAATTGATAATTCAAGTTGCTTTTTTCCGGCAGGTTTTGCGGGTGTTTTTGCTGTTGATACTTTTTTTTCAGTTTTCATTTTTGTCTCTTTTGTGATAAAATTGTTTTAGTTTTTTAAATAAAAAAATAGATTAAAAAATAAATGTAAGTATTTAAATAAGTTTTAAAAGAATTAATTTATTATTTTTAAAAAATAAATATAAAACATCATGCCATCTTTTGATATAGTTAGTAAAATAAATCCTCAGGATTTGAGTAATGCAGTAAATAATGCTAAAAAAGAAATACTAAATCGTTACGATTTTAGTACCTCAAAAAGTACAATAGAATTAGATGCTAAAACAAACATTTTGACGGTAAATACTGAGGACGACATGCGTTTAAAGGCTATTGAGGATGTATTAATTGCACGTTTGTTAAAACAACAAATAGATCCTAAATGTATGGATTTTGGTAAAAATGAATATGCTTCTGGCAATATGATTCGTAAAGAAATAAAGATAAAAGAAGGGATAGATAGAGAAGCGGCAAAAAAAATTAATAAATTAATAAAAGACAGTGGAATTAAAGTTCAGTCAGCAATTATGGATGATCAAATTCGGGTAACATCAAAAAAGATTGATGAACTTCAGGCAATTATTTCCCTAATCCGAACAAGCGAGTTAGATGTTCCCGTACAATTTATCAACATGAGATAAGTTAAAATCCTGAAACAAAACCTATTCTTATTAAAGGATTTTGATAAGGTGAAAATCGATTTTCATTTATATTATATAAAAATAAAAGATCCAAACCACCTATCCTACCCAACATTTGCCGATATCCACCACCTATAAAAACACTTTGAACATTTCTACGTGTACTGGTTAACTTACCCGCACCATCTATTTCAAAAAATTTTAAATTAAGATTTTCAATTTCAGTATGTGCAAAAGCATTGGGAATGAGAAAATAACGTGCGAAAATTTTTCCTCCATAATTATTAGTTGATAGGTCGAAAAATTTATAATATTGATAAATAAGTCCTGGCCCTGCTTGAAATCTTTCAGTAAAACGGTAACCAATAATTGGAGATATATCTAAACTTACAACATCTTTTGAAAAACCAGCTCCGAAATTGCCACCAAAAAAAAGCCGATCTGAAAAGGACTCATTCATTTGAGCCTCAGCTATTTGAATTATAAAAAATAAAAGGAAAATAGTTGATAAAATAGATCGCATAATAGAATTAGAATGAAAATTCAAATAAAATAAAGTTGAAAATACAAAATTTTACTTTTATTGATCTATGGATAGGTAAGCTAATTATTAAATTATTTCTAAATGTAACATTAGAAATTATTTTTCCGCAAAAAAGGCTGCTTTTTGTTCAAACACTAATTCTTTTTTACTTTTAGTATGATTATTTTTTTTAATGCTGAAAATAATTCCGTTTTCTTTTTCAGAATTTTCAGTCGTTTCTGCTTCAAGCAATTCAAATGGCGTTAAATTTTCTGAATATTGATTTCTAGAATTTTCTTTAACTTGTTGCCAATAGTATGGTTCTTCTAATATTTTATTACTACTTAATACAGTTCTAAACGGTAAAATAGAGCAAATTTTTTTAAAAAATGCAGATTTAAATTGCCTAATATTTTTATCAATAATCATAAATATATAATGGAATACCAGCTTATTTTTACGAAAATTTTCTTTTTAAGTTACTCATAAAAAAAGGTGATCTCATCAAAATGAATTGACGAGATCACCTTCTTTAAGTTTGATTTATCCAGTTTTAAGAAATAACTATTTCTTTTGCTTCTGGTTTAGTAACAACTATTTTGCTGATACTTATTGTAAGAATTCCATTTAAATGGTTTGCTTTAATACTATCACTATCAGCAAGTTCTGGTAAATTAAAAGAACGTTTGAAAGAACTAAAATTGAATTCACGTTTAATGTAACCTGAATTTTCTTTTTCTTTCTTTTCTTCCTTTTCTGCAGAAATTGTCAAAACTGAATCTTTTAATTGAAGTTTAACTTCATTTTTCTCCACACCTGGGATTGCCATTTCAATTTCATAACCTTGCTCGGTTTCTTTTACATTTACTTGTGGCAAAGTTTTAGGAGTGTGATTGTTGGTGTATGATTCGTTAAATAAAACATCAAACATTCCACCAAAAAACGGATCATAATTTACAAATTTTGATGCCGGATTCTTTAATTTAATTAGTGTCATTTTTATTTTTCTTTATGTTTGTTAATAATTTCATACATCTTTTCAACTCTTATACCAATGCAAAATTTGTATCAAAAGCCAATAAAAATAAGCCATAATGGCAAAATACATTAAATATAGCTGACTATGTGGCAGTTTTGTGTTCATTTCTTGAAATTATTTCATTATTACTTCTAACAAAAGCTTATGAATTCAACTATTGATTTAAAAAATTTCAAACATAAAATGATCATTAATATTCGATGGTCTGATATGGATGCAATCGGTCATGTAAATAATGCAACCTATTTAACATATCTGGAAGAGGCAAGAATTTGTTATTTAAACGACGTTATTAATTGGGATTCAAAAGTTGATGGAATTATTTTAGCATCTGTTAATATCAATTACAAAAAACCAATTTATTTTAATCAGAAAATTGAAATACTTACTCGCTGCAGTAAAATTGGTGGAAAAAGTTTTGAACTTGAATATGTTATGATCAATGAGTTATCAGAAATTATATGTGATGGAAAAACTGTGATGGTTTATTATAATTACCAAAGCAATAATTCTGAAATAATTCCAGATAAGTTTAGATCATTATTGAACACCTTTGAAAATAAAAATTGATTGAATATTAATTAAAAATCAAAACCTTTTAAAATGGCTAATAATTAATCAATTTACAATTTTTGAAGGGTTAAGTATCAAATTTGGGTCGAATAATTTTTTAATTCCTCTTAATATATTTAAGTGAACCTCTGAATAAATTACATCTAAATATTGTTTCTGAACCCAGCCAATGCCATGTTCTCCAGAAATATTACCACCTAAAGAAACAGTTAACTTAAATATTTCGCGTATAGCGACAGGTGATTTATTTTTCCAATCATAATCACTCATTGTTGATTTTATGATATTGATATGCAGATTTCCATCACCAGCATGTCCGTAACAAATAGATCTAAATCCAAAGGAATTTCCTATTTCTTTTACACCTGCTAGTAATTTTGCCAATGCAGCGCGTGGTACTACGGTATCTTCTTCTTTATAAATTGAATTTGCTTTTACTGATAATGCGATACTTCTGCGTATTCTCCATAACGATTCTTTTTGTGCGCTGCTTTCTGCAAATAATACATCACCAACATCAAAACTCATTAATACTTCCGAAATTTTTTCACATTCAAGCATTAACAAATCAGGATTAGTACCATCAACTTCTATTAATAAATATGCTTCAGTTCCTTTCTCTGATATAAAATTTATTTTTTCATATTCAACTACCCATTCTACCGCCGATTTTTCCATAAATTCTAATGCAGATGGTAAAAATCCAGCTCTAAATATTGCTGATACTGCTAGGCAAGCATTTTCACAACTTGTAAATGGAGCTAACATTAATAGATTATGAGTAGGTTTTGGAATCAGTTTGAAAACAATTTTTGTAACAATGCCTAATGTGCCTTCACTCCCAATCATTAATTGGGTAAGATTATAACCTGATGCAAATTTTAAAGTATTAGAGCCAGTTTGAATTATTTCGCCAGTAGGTAAAACCATTTCTATGTTTAATACATAATCTCTTATTGTACCATATTTTACAGCTCTTGGCCCACCAGCAGATTCGGCTAAATTTCCTCCTAGCATACTGGAACCTTTGCTTGATGGATCAACCGGGTAAAATAATCCTACTTTTTCAACTTCATCCATAAAATGTTGGCAAATCATGCCTGGTTCTACTGTTGCTTGTAAGTTCTTTTCATCTATTTCAATTAATTTATTTAATTTCTCAACAGATAAAACTATGCCTCCGTGTACTGGTAAAGCACCACCACTCAAACCAGTTCCACCGGCTCGGGGTGTTACCGGTATTAAATGTTTATTTGCAAATAGTAGAATTTCAGAAATTTGTTGTGCATTAATCGGTCGGACAACAATTTCTGGTTCAAAATTTAAATCTTCTGTTTCATCATGACCATAATGAAACATATCTTCTCCAGTTATTATTAATTCTGAACCGACAATCTTTATAAGTTCATCAATTAATTCTGGATTTAATTTTTTGTAATTAGTATTTTCCAATCTTATTTTCCTGAGTCAATTCTATATAAGCATATTTAATATCTAGACCCATAGGTGGGTTTGTTTTTGAAATGCGGATCAGAGCTTTATTAAATTTAAATTCTTTTGTCAACCTATTTAAAATTCTTTCAGCAACAGATTCTAATAATTGAGAAGTTACTTTCATTTCTTCAAGCAATATTAAAGACAAAGTTTCATAATTAATTGTTTCAGAAAGTTGGGTAATGCTTTTATTTTCATCTACTTCAAAACTTAATTTTAAATCAAGCACAAATAGTTTTCCGATTTTTTGTTCTTCGGGATAGTAACCATGAAAAGCAAAAACAGACATTTTTTCTATTCCGATTTCAAAATATCTATTCTTCATTCAACAAACATAATGCAAATTGAAAGTGTTACAAATTCGGTTTAGAATTTTTCTTTATTTTTACCCAAAATTAACCCAACCATGCATTCAAACGAAACCTTAGAAAAACCAGTTCACAAATCTTTAAAAAAAGATAACTACACAGCTCCCGATTATTTTGAATTAGATGATTTGCTTACAGAAGAGCATAAGTTAATTAGAAGCTCGGTACGCGAGTGGGTTAAAAAAGAAATATCACCAATCATTGAAGAATATGCACAACGTGCTGAATTTCCGATGCATATACTTAAAGGACTTGGAGATATAGGTGCTTTCGGCCCTACAATTCCTGTTGAATATGGTGGACAGGGATTAGATCAAATTGCGTATGGAATCATCATGCAGGAATTAGAGCGTGGTGATTCTGGAATTAGATCTACAGCTTCTGTACAAGGTTCGCTGGTTATGTTTCCAATTTATGAATATGGGAATGAGGCTCAACGGAAAAAATATTTACCCAAATTAGCCAGTGGCGAATGGATGGGATGTTTCGGATTAACTGAACCAGATCATGGATCAAACCCTGGTGGAATGACCACTAACTACCGCGAAGAAGGCGATTATTTGATTTTGAACGGAGCAAAAATGTGGATTTCAAATGCTCCATTTGCTGATATTGCTGTAGTTTGGGCAAAAAACGAAGCTGGTAAAATCAGAGGATTAATTGTAGAGAGAGGAATGGAAGGCTTTAGCACTCCAGAAACTCATGGTAAATGGTCATTACGTGCTTCTGCAACTGGTGAATTAGTTTTTGATAACGTTCGAGTTCCAAAAGAAAATTTATTGCCAAATGTAGAAGGATTAAAAGGACCTTTAGGTTGTTTAAATTCTGCTAGATATGGAATTTCTTGGGGTGCATTGGGTGCTGCAATGGATTGTTATGATGCTGCTTTAAGATATTCAAAGGAGCGAATTCAATTCGGAAAACCAATTGGAGCATTTCAATTACAACAAAAAAAATTGGCAGAAATGATTACTGAAATAACCAAAGGTCAATTAATGGTTATGCGTCTTGGAACCTTAAAAAATGAACATCGTGCGAGTGCAGCTCAAATATCTATGGCGAAGAGAAATTCGGTCGAAACTGCTATAAATATTGCTAGAGAATCGCGACAAATTTTTGGAGGAATGGGTATTACTGGAGAATATCCAATCATGCGACATATGATGAATCTCGAATCGGTGATAACCTATGAAGGAACACACGATATCCATTTATTAATAACCGGAATGGATATAACTGGAGAAAATGCTTTTAAATAAATAAAAAGATTAACACGAAAAAAAACCTATCAGGATTCTGGTAGGTTTTTTTATTTCAAAACCATTTCATCTGAATAAAATGATCTGGTTTCTTCCCTTAAATTATACCTGCTTGCCATTACTTCTCCGTACGCTCCTGTTGAATAAATCGCAATTAAATCATTTCGAAAACTTTCCGGCATTAAAACAGCTTTTCCAAAGCAATCCGATGACTCACAAACTGGACCTACTACATCATAAAGTATCTGTTTTTCGGAATCACTAGATATATTTTCAATTTTATGATAAGCCTGATAAAGTGCAGGACGTAAAAGCTCGGTCATGCCAGCATCAAGAATTGCAAAATTAGTTTTCAATCCTTTTTTAATAAAAGTAATGCTAGAAATAAGCGTACCACATTGGGCAATAAGTGATCTTCCTAATTCAAAATGAACAGATTGACCTGGATATTTTGTTAGAAATTGATCGAAAATCGAAAAATATTCTTCAAAATCAGGAATAGAATTTTTTTCAGGCGAATAATAATCAATGCCTAACCCACCACCAACATTTACGATTGAAAATTTAAAATTACGTTCTGCGAAATAAAGTTGAAATTCATTTATCCGGGTACAGAGATTTTTAAAAACACTCATATCTGTAATTTGCGATCCAACATGAAAATGCAATCCTAAAAGATTTAAATTTTTCAATGTTTTAAGTTTTGAACAAACTTCTGTTAATTCCCAAAAATTAATTCCAAATTTATTCTCTTCTAATCCGGTAGTAATGTATTCATGCGTATTCGCATTTACATTTGGGTTTATTCTTAAAGCAATTGAAGCAATTTTATTTTTATTGCTTGCAAGCTCATTTATTACTTCCAATTCCTGAATAGATTCTACATTGAAACAAAAAATATCATTTTCGAGTGCGAAATTTATTTCTGAGTCTGTTTTACCAACTCCTGCAAAAGCGATATTTGCAGGATTAAAACCAGCATCTATTGCTCGTTTAATCTCATTTCCACTTACACAATCTGCTCCAAAGTTGTTGGCTATTAGTCTCTTTAATAGTTTTTCATTCACATTTGCTTTTAATGCATAGTGAATATGATACTTATATTTTTTACTTACTTCTGAAGCTTTGATCAAGGTTTTTTCCAACAAATCCATTTCATAAAAATAAAATGGTGTAGGTAATTTTTTTAATTCAGAAATATATGGATCAAGTCTATTTTCGACCTTCATAAAAATAATTTTTTGTGTAAAGCATTTAAAGCTGCTTTTTTATCAGTTGAATTGACCAGTACAGAAATATTATTTGCACTTCCGCCATACGATATCATGCGGATTGGTATTTCTTTTAAAGCATCAAAAATCTCGGACGCTGCACCACTTTCTTTTACCGGAAAATTACCAACCACGCAAATAATACTTAACTGTTGATCAATTACAACTTGGCCTAGTTCCAAAAGTTCTGATTTAATTTTTTCCAGACTTGTATCATCATCGATGGTTATAGAAACGGCAACTTCAGAAGTACTTATCATATCAATCGGAGTTTTGTAGCGCTCAAATATTTCAAAAATACGCCTCAAAAAACCATACGCCAACAACATTCTACTTGATTGAATTCTTATTGCAGTTATGTTATCTTTTGCTGCAATAGCAGTGATATTATCTTTTGCAGATACTAAACTGATAAGCGTACCATTCGCCAAAGGCTCCATAGTATTTAACAACCTAACTGGAATTCCATATTTTTGAGCAGGCAAAACGCTTTGAGGATGCAAAATTTTTGCACCAAAATAAGCCAACTCAGCAGCTTCATCGAATGTTAAAAATGGAACAGGACTTGTGCCGGAAACTTCTCGAGGATCATTATTGTGCATTCCATCTATATCAGTCCAAATCTGAATTTCTTCTGCTGAAATTGCAGCACCAATTAAAGAAGCTGTATAATCGCTCCCTCCTCTTTTTAAATTATCAATTTGTCCGAAAAAATTACGGCAAATAAAACCTTGAGTTATATGAATATTTACGGATGGATTCTCATTGATTTTTGGTAAAAAATTTAGCTTTAGATATTCAATATCCGGTTCACCATTTTCATCAAGCTTCATAAAATCTAAGGCTGAATGTAAAATAGAAGGGATATTTTTGGATTGTAAATAAAAATGAAAAAGAGCAGTAGAAATTAATTCGCCTTGAGCTAGAATTATTCTTTCTTCATTATTGGTAAATAAATCAATAGTGAATGATCGCAAATACGTAAAATGTTCGTCAATTAATAATTTTGCTTTTTTTAAATAAATAGGATCTGAAAATAATTCATGGATAAAAGAGTGATAGTAATTCTCTAAATTATTCAGCTTATTTACTGCTTCCTCATTTTTATTAGTTGAAAGTAAACCAGCTATTTCCAGCAATGAATTAGTTGTTCCGGAAACAGCTGAAAGTACAATTATTTGTTTCTGATCAACATTAATCAATTCGTTAAGCATTATCATTCTCGCGGGCGTTCCAAGCGATGTTCCACCAAATTTTAAAACCTTCATTTGGTAAAAGTAAGGAAGTTTATTTTTTTCTATAAAAAATTAATTTTAAACTTTAATTCAAATCCGATGAACCACTAAACCACAATGCAATTTAGGTTCGAACCAGGTAGATTTTGGGGGCATTACTAATCCTGCATTGGCTACTTCTATTAATTGAGAAATAGAAGTTGGAAATAATGAAAATGCAACATCTGCCTTTCCGCTATTTACTTGATGTTCTAAATCTTCTATTCCTTTTACACCTCCCGAAAAAAATATGCGTTCATCTGTTCTTGGATCATTAATTCCTAGAATCGGTTGTAAAATATAATTTTGAAGAACGCTAACATCCAGTATTTCAACGGGATCTATTTTATTTATGCCAATACTTTTAGGCGTTAAAACATACCATTTATGATCAAGATACATTCCAAAACTGTTATAACTTACAGGTTTAAAAGGTTTACCAGTATGTTGATTCACATTAAAACTCTTTTCAATTTCACTAATTAATTGCTTGGTTGTAAGTGAATTTAACCCTTTCACCAATCGGTTATATTCAAAAATTAATAATTCGTCAGTAGAAAAAAGCAAAGTAGAAAAAAAGTTATAATCTTCTTTTCCTGTATGTTTTAAGTTTAATTTTCTTTTTTGAATTCCTAATATTGAAAATGCCGCAGCTCGATGATGCCCATCAGCAATATAAGTTGCATCCATTTTTTTAAAAAAATCTACCAGCAATTCTAAAGTAGCGATTTCTTTTACTAACCAAAGTTTATGTTTCACGCCATCATTAGTGTAAAAATCAACCTCGGGTTTTAATTGTAAATATGAATCAATAATATTTTTTACAGCAAGATTTGGCAAATAGGTTATTAATACCGGATTAGAATCAATACCAGTTTGTTCTAGGTAATCGATTATGCCTTTTTCTCTCTCTGCTCGCGTGTGCTCATGCTTTTTTATGGTATTGTTCAAATAATCATCAATTGCAGATGTAGCCCAAATACCTGTTTGTATCGTTTCTCTAGTTTGATTCTGATAGATATAAAAACATTCTTGAGAATCTTGAATAAGAATTTTATCATCAATAAATTCAACAAAATTTTCATTGATTTTTTTGAAAATTATATCTTGAATAGTACCACGTTGATATTTATGATCAGGTTCTGGTTCCATTAAATTAAGAAAAGAATGCTTATTGGTTGAAGCAATTTCTTTTGCTTCTTCCGTGTACATTTCCTCAAATGGTTTTGCCACCACTTCTTTCAGAAAATCAGGATGCGGACGCAGACCTCTGAAAGGTTTTATTTGTGGCATATCAGAATAAATTATTTAGAAAAATGAGAAATAATAAGTTGAGCTAACTCTACTCCAACTCGCTCTTGAGCTTCAGAAGTACTAGCTCCAATATGTGGTGTTAATGAAATTTTAGAATGTGTAAGAATTTCATTGCTTGGAGTTGGCTCATTTACAAATACATCTAATCCCGCAAAGGCTACTTTTCCAGAATCTAAAGCATGAATTAATTCCTTTTCATCTATAACTCCACCTCGAGAACAATTAGCTAGAATTACTCCATTTTTCATCAAATCAAATTGTTCTTTTCCAATTACTGCTTTATCAGTTTCAGAGGCTGGAACGTGTACTGTAATAAAATCACTTTGGCTAAATAATTCTTCAGAACTTACTGTGTGAACCGTTAATTTAACTTTATTACCTCCTGAAAATTCCAAACTAATTTCGGGATCGAATGCATATAAATCATAAGCTAAAACTTTCATTCCCATTCCTAAACCAATTTTAGCAGCTTCTTTTCCAATTCTTCCAAAACCTAAAACACCTAAGGTTTTACCTCTAAGTTCTGTTCCTTTACTGAAATCTTTTTTCAATTCGTTAAAAGATGTGTTTCCTACAACTGGCATCTTTCTGTTTGATTCA
Source organism: bacterium (assembly GCA_031412335.1). Taxonomy (GTDB): domain Bacteria; phylum Bacteroidota; class Bacteroidia; order Sphingobacteriales; family Sphingobacteriaceae; genus JBBQYA01. The sequence continues at coordinate 61,233 of JANOCT010000001.1, forward strand.
GGTAGAAAACGAGAGGCTCCAAAAAAATGTGCAAATACCAATTCTGCCACACTTATTGATGATGCTGAAGGAGTATTAATTACAGCAATATTCTTTGATCGGGCATATTCCACATCAATATTATCCATTCCCACTCCTCCTCTACCAATCAATTTTAGATTTGGCACTTGGTCAATTAATTCTTTTCTAACTTTAGTGGCGCTTCTTACCGTAATTGCATCGTATTCTAAAAGTCTACCAGCTAGCTCATTTTGCGGAATTGTTTGAGTATCAACCTGAAATCCAGCTTCTTCTAGCATTTGCTTACCTACAGGATCTATCCCATCATTTGCTAATATTTTTATCATTTTTTATAGGGTATTTATTTTAAGAGTTAGGTTCAAATTCCTGTAGTGCTTTTACCAAAACTTCTACACTCGAAATTGGCAATGCATTGTAAATAGAAGCTCGAAAACCTCCTGCACTTCTATGTCCTTTCAAACCTATTAAATTATATTTTTTTACGTGCTTATTAAATTGTTCTTCATGCTCCGGATTTACCGTTACAAAACAAACATTCATGCGCGAACGGTCTTCTGTTGCTACATTTCCTTTGAATAATGGATTTCGATCTATTTCATTATAGATTAACATAGCTTTAGCTTCATTCAATTTTTGAATTGCAGCAACACCACCTTGTTTTTTCAGCCATCTCAACGTCAACATAGATACATAAATCGGAAAAACTGGTGGCGTGTTATACATACTTCCCCCTTCAATTTGAATTTTATAATCAAGCATAGATGGAATTGCCCTGGATACTTTACCTAAAATATCATCATGAACAATCACTAAAGTAGTACCAGCAGGGCCCATATTTTTTTGTGCTCCAGCGTAAATCAATCCAAAATCGGCAATATTTACAGGTCTACTAAACATATCTGATGACATATCGCAAACCAATGGAACTGGAGAAGTAGGAAATTTTTGTAATTGAGTACCGTAAATAGTGTTGTTAGATGTTATATGAAAATAGGATGAATCTTCCGGAACTGTAAATTCTTTGGGAATATGTGAAAAATTATCTGCTTTTGAACTAGCCACAATGTTTACATTTCCAAAAAGTTTAGCTTCTTTAATGGCTTTATTTGCCCAAACACCTGTTTCTAAATAGGCGGCTGTTTTATTTGAATCTAACAAATTGTACGGGACCATGCTGAATTGCAAACTGGCTCCTCCTTGTAAAAATAAAACAGAGTAGCCTTCGGGTACTCCAGCAATTTCTTTGACTAAACTAACTGCTTCGTCCAAAACTGCTTCGAATGCAGGCGAACGATGAGAAATTTCAAGTAATGAAAGTCCACTGTTATTGAAATTTAAAACTGCTTTTGCTGATTCCTGAAGAACTTCTTCTGGTAATATTCCTGGCCCTGCTCCAAAATTATGTTGTTTTTCCATAGGTTATTTTATAAATGTTTTTTTTCGAATGATTAAATTTTAAGTTTAAAAATTAGCGGTAAGTCTTAAATTCAACTGCCTTTTAGTTAAAAAGTTTGGAATCGCGTATTGCGTATTTTCCACATCTTTAATCCAAAGAAAAGAAATAGTATTCTGAATTTGAAGTAGATTAAATACTTCTGCATATAAAACGACTGATTTAAATTTTCCAATTTTTGCATTCTGTTTTTCTCCGGATCTTTTTCCAATAAAATCTTTGGAGAAACCAATATCAACTCTTCTGTATGCCGGCACTCGTAAAACATCTTTATATCGTGTGAAATCTGGAGGGCCAATTGGCAAACGTCCACCGTAAATTAAATTTAAATGAACTTTATAAGATGGATCTTTCAATAATTTATCTTGAAAAAATATAGAAAAATTTACTCGCTGATCGGTTGGTCTTGGTATAAAACCTGGTTCAACACGCTCTGTAGTTACACTGTCAACATCACGAATAAAAAAATCGTCGTTTAAATCTTCTTCTGTTTTTAAAAAAGATAAGGTAAACCATGATTCTAAACCTTCTACAAATTCGCCATTTAATTTAAAATCAGCCCCAGCAGCATAGCCTTTGGAATTATTAGTAGCATAATATCTAATACGTACATTATCAATTTCATACGGAATCAAATTGTCTAATTGTTTGTAATAAAACTCTCCTATTAATTTAAACGGTTTGTTGAAAATAGTAAGATTGTAATCGCCTGCTAAAACATAATGAATGGAACGTTGAGCTTTTATATTCTTATTTAACGAACCATTTAGATTTCTAAATTCACGATAAAATGGAGGTTGATAATAAACTCCGGCACTAACTCTGAAAAGAAAATCACGTTTCCAATATCTTGGTTTCCAGGCATAAGTGGCTCTTGGGCTGAAAAGTAATTCGCCATTTAAATCCCAATATGAACCTCTTGCACCGAAAGTAATTGAACTGATTGTACTATCGCTAAAAGAATAAGTATCTTGAAAATAAACAGAAGTTCTATTACTTAAAACAGAATTTCTGGATCGGTAAACATCTTGCAAAATAATTTGATTGTCGTTTTCTGGAATTGCATAACCTGCAGAATCAACTAATTTCCATTCGTTTAAGCGATCATCAATATCTTCAACCTGAAATCTTGCTCCCCACGAAAATAAATTTTTACCGCTTTCCATCGAACCTTTATGTTCTACATTGGCAACATTGGCGGTTAAATAATTTCGAGCATGATTGATAAAAGATCCAATTCCCCGATTGGCTATTACTTCACCAAAGGTTGATTTTCCAAAATCGTTTTCGAGTTCATCGAATAAATAAGCACCTTCAATATCAAAGGTTTCATTTTCATTAATTCGAAAATAAGAACTTAAAAATTTTAACCGCAAATTTTTATTAGTATACATGGTAGAAACTCCACCCATTAATGTTTGAAAACGATCTATTTCCTGTCCTTCAAAAACTACCCGAAGTCTTAATATTTCTTTAATAGTTCCAAAAGTACTTTCACGATCTTGAGGTTTTAATTCATATTTATTGCTACTGTAATTTCCTAAAAATGCTAATTCCCATTTTTCATTTAGCATTCTTGTAACATACCCTTGAATATCAATAAAACTAGGTTTGTATTCACCTTTGGTATCCAAAGAATTCAATAAAAATTGATTGCTTCTTTGCCTAGCTCCAAACAAATAGGTTGTTTTGTAATTTTTTGAAGCTCCTTCTAAATTAAACGATAATCCTTGAAAACCTGCAGCAACATTACCTCCGAAACTTTTGGGTTTTTTGTAAGTAATATCTAAAACAGAGGAAAGTTTATCACCATATTTAGGTTCAAAGCCACCACCAGAAAATTTAACTCCGGCTACCATGTCTGAATTAATAAAACTTAATCCTTCTTGTTGACCAGCCCTTACTAATAAAGGTCTGTAAATTTCAAAATCGTTAACATAAACTAGATTTTCGTCATAATTTCCGCCACGTACATTGTATTGTGAGCTTAATTCATTGTTAGAAGATACTCCTGGAAGCGTTTTTAAAATTGATTCAAAACTTCCTCCTGCATTGGGCAATGCACCTACAATTTTTGGATCAATTCTCGTAATTCCAGAATTTCTACTTTCTTTTTCTGTAATTGTAGCTTCTTTTAAATTGAAAGAAGCTACTTTCATTTTTAATGTTAAATCCTTTTCTTCGGCGACTTTTAAAATAACATTGACCTTTTGAGTTTCAAATCCAATGGATTTGAAAGTAATTACAATTTTCTTATTTGCTGGAACTTCGATTCTGAAATTTCCTAAATTGTCGCTAAAAGTACCAATGCTGGTTCCTTCAATCGAAATACTTACCTGCGAAATTTCTTTATCAATTTCATTGTAAACTTTACCAAAAACTACAGCTGTTTGTTGGGTATAGCCTTGAGTAAAAACAAAAAATAGAAAAACAAGGGTAATAATAAATTTAGGTAAACGCATGCAGGTAAAACGGAAATTAAACTTCAAGTGTATCAACCCTCATTTTTTTCATTTCTGCAATTTCTAACGTTGGATTTTCTGATGAGAATATGGCGTTACCTGCAACCAATACATTTGCGCCAGCTTTTAATAATGCAAGCGAATTTTGATGACTAACCCCTCCATCTACTTCTATTAAGGCATCTGACTCTTTCTGGCGAATCAAAATGCTTAGTTTTCTAACTTTATCGTATGTGTTTTCTATAAATTTTTGTCCACCAAAACCAGGATTTACTGACATGATACAAACTAAATCAATATCAGCAATTATATCCTCAAGTACAGATACAGGAGTATGTGGATTTAACGCTACTCCAGCTTTCATCCCTAATGATTTTATCGCATAAATAGTTCTATGCAAATGCGTACAAGCCTCATAATGAACGGTTAGTATTTTAGCACCAACACGTTTAAATTCTTCTAAATAATTATCAGGATTGACAATCATTAAATGAATATCTAATGGTTTTTCGGCATAATGTTGAATAGATGAAATAACCGGAAAACCAAAAGATATATTTGGTACAAAAACACCATCCATTACGTCAACATGAATCCAATCGGCGATACTATCGTTTATCATTTCTACGTCAGCTTGTAGGTTGGCAAAGTCTGCCGAAAGTATCGATGGAGCAATAAGGTGTTTCATGTGTCAAAGATAATGCAAAAAAAAATATTACACATTAAACAACAAATATTAGGCTTGGAACGTAATGTTAAGAAGTATTAAATAATTTTATAACTAATTTTAATACAAATTAAAAAACATCATTATGAAAAAGATCATTTTATCCATCATTGCTATTTTACTTATTTCTCATTCATATTCTCAAGATTTATTTTTAGCTAAAAATGTATTAGTTGGTTTTTATTCTAAAACACCTTTGGAAGATATAGAAGCAGAAAGTAAAATTGGTTATGGTGTAATGCAGTTAGGCAAAAAGGAATTAAATTTTACTATAAAAGTTAACTCTTTTAATTTTCCTCGACCATTAATGCAAGAGCATTTTAATGAAAACTACATGGAAAGTGATAAATATCCAAATGCTAGTTTTAAAGGCAAAATTAATGAAGAATATAATTTAACAGCTGATGGAGTTTATAAAGTAACAGCAACAGGTAAACTAGAAATGCACGGAGTTGAAAAAGAGAGAACTATTGATGGTGTGTTGACTGTTAAAAATGGCCAAATTGGATTAGTTTCTACTTTTAAAGTGAAATGTGTTGACCATAAAATTGAAATTCCGAAAGTTGTTATTGCAAAAGTTGCAGACGAAGTAACTGTAAGTGTAAACGGAACTTTTAATCCGTTTACAGGAAATAAATAAAAAATATATGCCAAAAAAAAAGGGAAGCCATTTCGGACTTCCCTTTTTTGTTTAATTAAATTTAATTTAAGCTTGAGGCTCAGCTTCTGGTTTTGGCAAAAGTACTTTTCTGCTCAATTTAAACTTCCCAGTTTTCTTATCAACTTCTAATAATTTCACTTGAATTTTCTGTCCTACTTCGAAAATTCCATCCATAGTCTCATATCGTTTATGATCTATTTCAGAAATATGAAGCAATCCATCTTTACCTGGCAAAAACTCAACAAATGCACCAAAAGGCATAATTGATTTTACTGTTCCTTCATACACTTCGCCTACTTCTGCTGTTGCGGTTATTCCTTTTATTTTAGCTACTACTTTATCAATAGAAGCTTTGTCAACTGCAAAAACCTGGATTATTCCCATATTATCTTTTTCTTCGATGTTAATGGTTGCACCAGATTCACGTTGCATTTCTTGAATAACTTTTCCACCTGGCCCTATGATAGCTCCAATAAATTCTCTAGCAATTTTCAATTGAACAATTCGTGGTGCATGAGCTTTCATTTCTTCTCTTGGCTTTTCGATGGTTTTCTTCATTTCATTTAGAATATGAAGTCTTCCTTCTCTCGCTTGCTCCAATGCTTTGGTCAAAACTTCGTATGACAAACCATGAATTTTAATATCCATCTGGCAAGCGGTAATTCCTCTTTCAGTTCCGGTTACTTTAAAATCCATATCACCTAAATGATCTTCGTCTCCTAAAATATCAGAAAGTATAGCATATTTTCCAGAATCGTCTGTTATTAAACCCATTGCAATTCCAGAAACTGGTGCTTTTAACTGGATTCCAGCATCTAATAATGCTAAAGTTCCAGCGCAAACTGTTGCCATACTTGATGATCCATTTGATTCTAAAATATCAGAAACAATACGGATAGTATATGGATTTGCTTCTTCGGAAGGTAATACCTTTTTGATTGCTCTCATCGCCAAATTACCATGACCAATTTCTCTTCTTCCAGCCCCACGGTTTGGACGAACCTCTCCAGTTGAAAAGCCAGGGAAATTGTAATGAAGCATAAATTTATTATATCCTTCAAACATAACTCCATCAATCATTTGCTCATCAGTTTTAGCACCAAGCGTTACCGAAGTTAAAGATTGAGTTTCGCCACGAGTGAAAACTGCCGAACCATGTGCAGATGGTAAGTAATCAATTTCTGACCAGATTGGTCTTATTTCATTTACTTTTCTACCATCTAATCGTTGTCCATCATTTAAAATCATGCTTCTCATGGCATTATATTCCACTTCGTGGTAATATTTTTTTGTAAGAAATATGGTTTTTGAATCTACATCTTCGCCCATTTCTTCGATGTATTCATTGATAATTGATTTAAATCCTTCTGATCTCTCATCTTTACCAACTCCAGATTTTGCAACAGCAAGAACTCTATCGTATAGTTCAGTATGAATTTTATTTTTTAATTCTTCATCATTATTTTCATGAGAATAGGTTCTTCGAGTTTTATTTACCGCAGACATCAATTCTTTCTGACAAGCAATTTGAATCTTAATGGCCTTATGTCCGAATTCGATAGCTTCTACCATATCAGCTTCCGAACATTCGTTCATTTCTCCCTCAACCATTACAATATCATTTTCAGATCCTGCAATAATCAATTCGTAATCTGCATTTTCCAATTGACTTAATAATGGATTAACAACCATTTTGCCATTGATTCGAGAAACTCGAACTTCTGAAATTGGCCCATTAAATGGAATGTCACTCACAGCTAATGCTGCAGAAGCTGCCAACGCGGCAAAAGCATCTGGCAATACATCAGTATCTGCAGAAATTAAGGTAATCATTACTTGAGTATCTGCATGATAATCATCTGGAAATAAAGGTCTTAAAGCTCTATCGACTAATCTACTAATTAAAACTTCATAATCAGACAAACGAGCTTCTCGACGAAGAAAACCTCCAGGAATACGACCTGCTGCTGCATATTTTTCTTGATAATCAACAGATAGTGGTAAAAAATCAACCCCTTCTTTGGCATCTTTTGAAGAAACTACAGTTGCCAACAACATACAGTTTCCAAACTTAACTACTACTGAACCGTCGGCTTGTTTAGCCAGTTTACCGGTTTCGATGGAAACCATTCTTCCATCGCCTAAATCGAATGATTTAGTAATTGCATTATGCATCATATTTTGAATTTTTTTACAAAAATAGTCTTTTTGTTCGATTTAGGGGAATTGCTTGAAATTGAACGCTAAAATTCGGTTCTTAAATACCGTGATTATATAAAAAATGAGTTTAAACAAAAAACCCACCGTGTTATGGTGGGCTTTTGTAAACATTAAATCTGAACTTATTTTCTTAGTTCTAATAATTTGATGATGGCACGGTAACGTAATACATCAACTTTAATCAGGAAATTTAATAATCTTCTTCGCTTAGCTACTAATTTTTGTAGCGATAACTGAGTTGAAAAATCTTTTCTGTTTAATTTCAAATGCTCTGTTAAATGAGCAATTCTATACGTGAATAAAGCAATTTGACCTTCTGCAGTACCCGTGTCTGCGTCATTTTTGCCATGTTTTGCGAAGATTTCTTTCTTCGTTTCGGAACTTAAATACATTCTTGAATAATATTAAAGTGGTTAAAAATTTATTTGAGGTGCAAAGATAGAAAAATTTATGAGTTATGAGTTATGGATTATAAGTTATTAGTTAATGTAGGTTTTGTAATTTGTTGTTTTAATCGATTCACTTTTTTCTTCGATTTTAAATTTAAGAATACGAAGAGTTAGAATACCAGAAATCATTATTTAAATGATATAATTAATGCTTAAAAAAATAAAAATTCAAGAAAAGGATGAAATAACTGGCAAATAAATCATAGGATCATTGGATGGTTCTCCTTCTGTAATCTTTGCTTGATTTGTTTTTATATCATAATGTCTTGCAAAAAACTCATCGCACCAAAGACAAACATTCTGAAGTTTTTCAGCACGACTTGTACCATATTCACTTGAAACGCCAATACTCTCCCCCATTCCATATGGATTGCCTTGATTTAGTTGTTGAAATATTTCTGATTTAGAAACTCTTGAAATAACATCACTTACTTTTTCAATTCGAGCATCGCCCATCGGATAAAGTGTGCCTGGGCAGCATGGATTTATTTTCCAAAGTTGAATACTAATTTCTTGAGGTAAATCTGTTTCACCTAAAAAGCCTTTTGCACCTGATAAAATTGAGCAAAAGTTGTGTTTGCCATCTTTTTTCCAATTATCCTTTTCCATTGCTCTACCTCTTGCCCAATTTCCACCCAGCCACATTTCTTCTGTAGCTCCCCAGAAACCAAAACTTAAAACTGGCTGGACAAAATTTTCTTTATCTATTAAAGGTGAAGTCTCCTCTGCGCTCATACCTCTTGAAGAAAACAAACTTATTAATTGCTCAATTCTATTTCCAGCATGTTTGTGGTATCTGTCAATACTTGCAATATCAATTCGATTTACGCCTTTTTGGATTAAAGTATCAAGAATTTCTCCTGTCAACAAATCGCCATTTGTTTGCAACATAATTTGTGTTCGACCTTCAAATTTTTCCATTAATTTATCTAGGATAAGGAAAAGCTGCTTTTTTTCGGCAATAGGTTCTCCACCAGAAAGTATAATTCGGTCAATTTGATCCGGAAGATTATTGATGATTGCTAAACATTCATCATCGTTCATTCGGTTTCCTTGTGGGCCAGAAGTATTATAACAATGATCGCATTTATCATTACATAATTGAGTAAAAACCCAATAAACTGATTCAAATGAATTAAAATTTTTCATATAGTTTTTTACTTAAATAGTTCGCCAGAAATCACGCTCATTTGCTGCTCCAGTTTTTGGATCATTAATAAATTCATGTATGGTTGTATATATTTTTAGTTGTCCAGCCTCCATGTATCCTATTTTATTTCCCATTGTCATTGCCTCTTTTAAATCATGAGTGACAAATAATGATGTAATAGAAAACTGTAAACTTATAGTACGATAAAAATCCTGCATCTGTTTTCTTGTATCTGCATCTAATTTGCCAAAAGGTTCGTCCAATAATAGTACAGAAGGATTAATAATTAATGCACGGCCAAAAGATACCCGTTGCTGTTGACCTCCTGATATTTGATGAGGCATTTTATTACGTTGATTGGTAAGATCAAGACTTTTTAACATCTCGTTTACTGACTTTTCAATTTCTTTTTTTTCAATTTTTCTGATTTTTAATCCAAATGCGATATTATCGAAAACTGATAAGTGAGGAAATAAAAGCGTTTCTTGACTTAAATAAATTACTTTTCGTTGTTGTGGTGATAAGTCGTTAATTAAAAGTTGATTTATGTAAATTTCTCCATTATCTTCTTCTTCTAAACCCGCTAATATTTTAAGTAAAGTTGTTTTTCCGCATCCAGATTTACCTAAAACAGATAAAGTTTCTCCTTTATTTACCTCTACTGATATATTTTTCAGCACATGCTCGTTACCAAATTTTTTGTTTAAAGAAATAGCATTCAACATTATACGGTTCGGTTAAATAATATTCGTTTGTTAAGAATCAATAAAATGGTTGGAGGAATAATAATTAAACAACAAGCTAAAGCAGCGTATGTAGAATTAGATTCGTTTACATATTGAAAAACACGTATGGTAAGTGTTTTTACTTTACCTATTCCTATTCTATTACTTAATCCGTACTCAAACCAGGATATTAGAAATGACTGAAAAAAGCAAAGAATTAACATTCCTTTACTCATGGGCATTAATATCAATCGATAAATTTGCCAGTTATTGGCTCCAGTAGTTTTTGCTACATCAATTAACTGTTTGTGAGTATTATTCCAAAAGCCAACAAAAAACAAGGTTGCAAATGGGAAAATAATTAATAATTGACCTAGCAAAATACCAGCAATAGTACCAGCCAAATTGAATTTAAGAAAAATAACAAAAACTGAAATCCCTAGAATAACTGGAGAAAACACAAATGGCAAATAAGTAAAAAACAACCAAGCTTTTTGATTTTTACTTTCAACAATAAATCTGCTTGATATAAAGCCAGTTATAGTTGCCACTAGGCTAACAAAAGCCGAAATAAAGATGGATAATAAAAATCCATTAAGTAGATTATTTCCTCCGCTAAAAATGAAATTCCAATGTTGAAGGGTGAAATTTGGTGGAAATATTAAAGGAAAAAACCATTGATCTGCAATAGAGAAAACAAGCAAATATACTATCGGAAGCAAACTTGACAGTACAATAAAACTCAATAAAATAGACTTTACTATTTTAAGCATGTTCGATTTTATTTTTAAATTGAATAGATTGATAAACTATTGAACTTGTTATTAAAAAATAAACAATCGTTATCACATAGCCTCCAGGTACATCATCCAGATTAAATCGTTGAAGCTTTCTCTCTGTTAAAATAGAAATCATTTCAGAAGATTGACTTCCAAGAATTAAAGGAATTTCGTAGGAGCCAAAAATAAATAATAGATATAAAAGTAAAATTGGAAAAGAAGATTTTAACAACATGGGTATTATAACCTGGAAGTCAATTTGATTTTTTTTTGCACCTAAAGTAGAAGCAATCAATTTGTACGACTCTATATTTTCAGCTTCATATAATTTAAGAAAATAAATTGTGAGAAATGGAATAGCTAAAAGTACATGTGTCAAAATGATAGCAATACCAAAATCATCATTTACTATTTCCGGAAATTGAGTATTAGAAGATATAAGATTAGTAGCAAGTAATATTCGAGAAAACCAACCTGAGCTTGAAAATAGTTGAAAGCTTAAAAAACCACCTACTATTGCTGGAATGGCTAGTGGAACATGAATTACATAAGAAAAGAAACCCTTTGATAATTTTTTATTAAACGTTAAAGCAAGAAATATCGAAATACCAACGATAGAAATAATGGATAAAAAAGCAATGTAAAAACTAAAAAATAAAGAAAAATAAATATGCCTATCGCTTAATATTTGTTGCCAATATTTTAAAGTAAATCCATTGCCAATACCAGCTAAACCTACACTATATGACAATGAATAAAGTAATCCCAACCCTAATGGAATAAGGGTAATAATGAGCAGAAACAAAAATCCAAGGTTTATTCTGCTATTTTTCAATTACAAATTTTCTAAAATCATCATATAATCTTACCATATAAATTGGATCTAATTCTGCTAAAGCTTTTGATTCAATTTCTTCTCGTTTGGGAGAATATTTTCTTTCTGCTGCTTTTTCAAATTTTTGTTTCCATTCTGAATCTAATTTGTTTTTATCTAAAACAGTTCCATCTCCCCAGGTTGCTGGATTCATTTTATTGAGTTGAGCCTCTGGTGAAACTAAAAAATTAATAACAACCATAGCAGCAGCCTTATTAGTAGAGTTTTTTACCAATCCTAAATAATGCGAGTTTTGTATAGTTCCATATTCTGGCACATATGATCGGGTTGTTTTAGGAAAAAAACCTTGCAATACTTTATTCTCTGCCTCTGCATCGTTATTGCTAATGGTTATATCAACTTCCTTATTTATAAATAGTTGATGTAATGGAGCTACTGCATTTGGAAATGTTTTTCCTTGTTTCCAAAAATTGCTTTTATTTACATTAATATAATTCCAAAGTTCAGTGGATGATTTTTTATATTTCTCTTCGTTGAATTTACCTGCTAATTCCTTTTCGCCTCCAGCGAATTCAATTAACCATGCTTTCAATAAAGTCATACCGGTAAAATCATTTGGAAATGTAAATTTTCCTGGATTTGCTTTTACAAATGAACTTAACTCGGCTAAAGTTTGAGGTGGATTTAGTAAACGAGTAGAATCATAAATTAAACACATTTGAACATTTCCCCACGGACATTCAAAACCATTTACTGGCTGTTGAAAATCAAATCCAATAAATCTATTGCTAAAATCAATCGCATTTGAATTAGGTAATTTATCTGTAAATGGACCAAATAATGCATCAACTTGTCGCAATTGATAAAATGTTTCTCCGTTTATCCAAACCATATCCAATTCACTTTCTTCTTTGCCAGCATCTTTTTCAGCTAATAAATTAGAAACAACAACACTTCCCTGGCCGGATGAAATTTTTAGATTAATGTTGTATTTGGCTTTAATTTCTGGAACAACAAAATTATTAACGTATGCATTTATGGAAGGATCACCTGTCCACATCATCCAATTAACAGTTTTGCCAGAAGCTTCTTTTTCTATTTGCTCCCAGGTTTGACTAGTTAAATCAAATTGCTTTTTCACTTTTTCTTTACATGAAAATGAGAAAATCAATAAAATGAAAATGAAAACTTTGAAATTTTTATTCATACTTAAAAAATAAAAAGGCACAATTTGAATTCAATTGTGCCTTAATTATACTAAATTAAATAGCGTAACGAACAGTAAATTGAAACTGACGTGGAGCTCCATAATTCTTTTGTTGAATAATACCTGTTGCTTTGCTTCCAACTTGAATTTGATTGCTTTGAGTAGCATTATTACTATAGCCGCTCAAATTTTGCACATTAAACAAATTGAAAACATCTGCTCTTATTTCTAATCGAGAAAGATTTGAAAATGGAAATGCATATTGAACCCCAGCATCAAAACTATTCGACCATGGCAAACGATCATTATTTCGTGTTTCACTTGGCTGGCGATCACTATTTCCAACATAAGAAGCTCCAAAAGATCTGCCATCACCATTCAAGTCTGTAGTACCACCAAATAAAGAAGCATCTGGAATTCTGTTGATTGGTTGACCACTCTGAATAAGTGAAGTGAAATTAACAGATAGATTTTTTACAGGATAATAAAAAAATAATGCATTCATAACATGAGTTCTATCATTTATAGATGGACCCCACTCTGCTCCGAAATTATTATTATCTTCTGCTTTAAAATTAATATCCTCTGTGTTATTTCTCAATTCCGATAAAGTATAAGTTAATCGGTAAGAATATTTATCGGTTCCTTTATCTTTTAATAAATTAAAACTTGCTGCAAAATATTCTGATTTCCCTTCCATTTCAGTAACAGTTACACTTCTGGCAACTCCTGTATAAACTTGTCCGCCAATAGTTGCAGATCCATTTTCTATAGCAACTGGTCGAGTTAAATCTGCTTCGGCAACGGTACGAGGAGTGTTATTATTTAATTCTGCTTTGTAAGATGTAGGTCCATTTAAATCTCTCAATCTTGCCAAATTATTAGCTTGCGCATGTAATAAATCAACATAAAATAATTTATTTTCATCAATTTGATATTGATAACCTAATGAAAATTGATGTGTATATGGATTCTTATATCCATCTGGATTCAGAATTCGGCGTTCACCACTAAATGCCTTTTCACGCTTATCTTGCAAACTTGCTGCTGAAGGCCCATTTAAATAAGTTGCATTTGCACTTGCTGTAAAATTACCATCAAAAGTTATTTTATCTAAATCTGCATCAGCTGCAATTATTCCTTTATCTTTCAATGCTTGCAATTGTTTTTTATAATCAGCCGTGTTCGTATTTTGCTGTAAAGCATCGCTATATATAGCATATAATATTTTATCATAAAAAATACCATAACCAGCTCGCAAAACGCTTTTGTCTGATAATTTATAATTCGCACTTAATCGTGGAGCTATATTATTATAATCGCCCTTGTTTGAACCGCCAACAGATAGGTTGTCGTAATCATATCTTAATCCAGCAGTTACATTCAATTTACTGGTAACAGAATATTGATCTTCTACATAAATACCAAATTGATTTTGTCTTTTTCCGAAAGTATTTGGTCTAATTTCTACATTGTAATTTAATACTTCCACATTCGATGGAATATCTGATATAGAAATATCAGAACCTTTATTTAAACTTTTTAATTGATCAACCTGAGCTTGCGTTAAGCGAACCGTATAATTTCCATTTGGATTGCCTCCACCCGCTAACTGGAAATCAGAAGAAATTACATCAATTCCAGTTTTGATTGTGTTTTTACCTCTTAAAAAAGTAATTTTTTGCTGTACTTGTTGAGTGTTTTCAGTATCATCAAATACATATCCAGGGTGTCCTAAAACAGCTAATGACGCATCGTCTGGACCTAAAACTGAAACCTGGGGAGAATTTACGTTATCTGCTTTTCCATAGTTCCATCTAAATCTAGAGAATTGCAAATTTGTTTCAGATGAAAAATTATCCGTAAAATAAATATTGCTATTTGCAATTAAAATAGAATTTCGATCTTGACTATTTCCCGCACTTGGAAATGCAGTTCCACCAGCTAAACCACCGGCTTGTCTTTCAATATTTACTAAGCCACTGTTCACCCGGAGTGATGATCTGAAATTTGAATTCCAGATATGATCAACTTTACCAGACAAATAGGTAAATCTGTTTTCCCCTCTTACTGTTTCATTAACGCCCAAAGCAGGTGAATTCAACAAATTATCTTTTAAATCAATTGTTTGTTCAGCATTTATATAATAGAAAGTTTTATTTTTTGTTAATGCTCCACCAAAGCCAAAACCTGCTTGATAACGCTGAAAGCCATCCTTTACAGAATTTCCTGAAAGATCGCGTTGTGCAAATGGAGATTCAGAATCGATAACCTCCCCCGGCCGAGTTATAAAAAAAACTTCACCTCCAAAATCATTACTTCCTGATCGGCTGGTAACATTTACAACTCCATTTCCAGTTCTACCAAATTCAGATGAAAAAGTATTGGTTAATACAGTCACGTTTTTTGCAAATCCAACCGGAATAGCAAACTTCTGTCCTCCCAGAAAGTTCTCATTATTCTCCATACCATCAATTAAGTAATTGGTATAAAGTCCATTTGCTCCATTTATACTTACATTCGGTGCTTCTGGATAAAAACCCGTTGCTTGAGTTACATTGGGTAATCTATACAAAGATCGGGTAATGTCTCTCGCTTCAATTGGCAACGATTCTAAATCTTGTTGCGTTAATGTTGAGGAAACTTCACCGTTTAATGTATTTATCTTAGTAATGCTATTCGCTTCAATGCTTACTTGTTGTAATTCAATTGCAGCTTTTTCGGTAAGTGAAAAAGAAATAGATTGATTGAAATTTGAACGAAGTGAAACTGGAGCTGATTTTTGATCGGCATAAGTCAAATTTCCGGATACCGAAGCAATATATTCACCAGAGGTACTTAATCCAGTAAATCGGGTTTTACCATTTTCATTGCTGGCTTGGGTCATAGAATATCCAATTTGAGAATTGGTTAATGTAACAGCTACCCCAACAGCAACTGTATTTGTTTTTTTATCTTTTAATGTGATTTCAAGTATTTGTTGAGCCATTAATGGGAAGTAAAAAAACATTCCAAAAAGTAATAAGTATAATTTTAATTTCATGATATAGTAATAATGTATAATAATTGAGAATGTGAATTGTAATCTTTTAATTAAAAAAATAAATCAAACACCAATCGATTTTAATAAAAAATTAAATGGGGGTTGAGATGCAAGATTATTAGCAATTAACTTATTGACAATTTGTTAATTGAAATTTTATTTTAATTTTTTAATTGGAATTAAAAAATAATTACGGGAGGTCCTCTAAAAAAAGGTATTTGATTTAATGCGGGAGCGTGAAAAAAGCAAATTGATTTTTGAAAATATGGAAAGAAACTTGCCAATAATGAATGTAGAATTTTAGCAATTTTAATCGGCGATTTTTGAATGGTATTTTTCGAAATTGCTTGTAATTGGTCTATATCAGCCTTTGTTGCCAAGAGTTTTAAAACACTTTTTTTCCTTTCAATTAATATAGAAAAACCGGAAGCTAGTTGGTTAGTTTGCCAAGGCAATTGGGCAAACTCAGCTTCAGAAAAATTATTCTTTTGGATTCCAAAAAGATAAACGCCACCATCGATAGCAGGACCAATTATCGATTCATTATTTTCCAAAGCTAAAACTGATTCTGAAATATCTTTTAGATTGATATTTGGGCAATCGTTTCCAATAACTAATACATTTTGAAAACCTTTATCGAAAATTTTTGAGATTGATGAAGAAATTCGTTCCCCAAATGTTATCCCTTCTTGACTTTTTTCATCTGAAGAAAACAGAGGTAAATTACTTTTAGCTAAAACTTTTTTAGTTTGGTTTATTAAAGATGCGGCTAATTTTCTTTTAGCCGAAAAATGGATTTTCGCTGAAAATGGTTTTAAACTAGCTTCTGCTTCTGCAGAGCGAGAAAAAAACAAGATTGCTGTATTATGTATTTCAGGGTTTGACAAGAATCAGTAAAATATATTTTTGATTACGAGATAAAACGGCTTATTGGATTTTTGTTTTCTAAATAAAAAATCAGTTAACCCAATAATAATTTAACTATACAAACATATTCTAAAAAAAGAACTATTCGCTAAAATCAGTTGAATGTTTCTACCAAGAGGGATTTGAAACTATTAAGCTAATAAATTGTAGTTTTGAAATTGAACTTATCTTAAAATATGTCACAAGAAACTGAACACCTTCAATGCCTGATTATCGGATCAGGACCAGCAGGATATACTGCTGCTATATACGCTGCTCGTGCAGATATGAAACCTGTAATCTATACTGGAATACAACCTGGCGGACAATTAACTCTTACCACCGAAGTTGAGAATTTCCCTGGTTATCCAAATGGAACCCAAGGACCAGAAATGATGGTTGATTTGCAAAAACAAGCTGAAAGGTTCGGAACTGATGTTCGTTTTGGCTATGTTACATCCGTTGATTTTTCTGTAAAACCTTTACAAGTAATTGTTGATGAAAATAAAATGGTTACCGCTGATACTGTTATTATTGCTACAGGAGCTTCAGCCAAATGGCTTGGATTAGAATCCGAACAAAAATATAATGGATTTGGCGTTTCAGCTTGCGCCGTTTGTGATGGATTTTTCTTTAAAGGACAAGATGTAGCCATTGTTGGTGCAGGTGATACTGCTGCAGAAGAAGCGACTTACTTGGCTAAATTATGTAGAAATGTACATATGATTGTTAGAAAAGGAGAGTTTAAAGCTTCTAAAGCTATGATTGCCAGAGTAATGTCAACTCCGAATATTCATGTGCATTTCCATACTGAAACGTGTGAAATTTTGGGAGATGGCAAAGTAGTTACAGGTGTTCGGCTTTTAAATAATCATACTCATCAAGAAGAAGAATTGGCAATAACTGGTTTTTTTGTGGCTATTGGTCATACCCCAAACACAGCAATTTTTAAAAATTATTTGGATATGGACGAAACCGGTTATTTGAAAACGATACCTGGCAGCACCAAAACCAAAGTTGCAGGAGTTTTTGCAAGCGGAGATGCTCAAGATCATATATATCGACAAGCTATAACAGCTGCAGGTACTGGCTGTATGGCTGCTTTAGACGCAGAGCGGTATTTAGCAACTATTGAGCATCCGATAGGGAGAGATCATGCGAGTGTGGAAGGATGATTCTATATAATCTGATTTTATATTTTAGCAAATTAAAAATAAAATAAGCCTGTAGTTATTTTAAGTTCTTTTTTAACTAATTATAAGCTCAACTGCTACTACAAATATATTTTCAATTTCATAAATTAAACTGAAAAACTAATTTCATTTAATAATGGTTTAACGATCTAAAAATTAGAGTTTGATACAAATTCATCTTTATTTTTATTATTGCTATTCATTTTATAATCGGAAAATTCAAATTTCCATAATCGAAAAATCAAATTTCTAAAAAATTTACATACTTTTACAACGCAAACAATCAATTACCCTCTTCAAATGGCTACATCGTTCGATCACAGCCGGGAGAGGCGTAAGCCTCGGTAATTGATTGTTTGCACTTTAGATTACATCCCGGCTTATTTTAATTCAAAATTCGCTGTTATAACTTCAAGTTTGTTTTTTCTTTTGCCGCTCATCGCACCAACACTTACCTGCTGCTGGAAGCTCATATTGTACCAGTTGTTCTTGGCTGTATACTCCAAAAGAACTGCACTCGGATAGCTGCTTAAAATGAATCTACCTTCTATTTTACTCAATGTAACCAACAGATTGGTAAAGTCATCCAAAGTATAACCATCATAATGACCACAATCTGAGTTGTAATAAGGCGGATCGCAATAAAAAAAGCTTTCTTTACTATCACGGCTCTTAATGATTCGAATAGCATCAGCGCACTCGATTTGAGTAAGTTGTAATCGAATTGCTAAGTCTTCAGTAAAACTTTCTCGCTTATTATGAATCTTCTTACTGGTAGTGTTCCTTTTGACATCATAGCCCCAACTACCATCAAGCATTGAACTAAAGCTTTGAGCCGACAATACCCAAACTGACCAAGCTATTTGCAAATCAGTAAACATATCAGGGTTCAACCTGATAACATCGGCTTTACGATGCAAATCTCTTGAATGGAGCGATATTCTGATTTGAGTTTCAAGAGAAACAAAATCATTTTTTACCATTCTGTAAAAGGTCATCAATGACTTATTTGTGTCATTAATAACCTCTACGTTTGATTTCTCTTTTGAAAAGAATATTGCTCCTCCGCCCATAAATGGTTCACAATACAAATTGTGATCAGGAATCAGATCAACAATAATCTTTGCTAAATTTTGCTTTCCGCCGTAATAACTTATCGGCGTTTTCATTTTTGTTCTTATCATGATTAAATTAATTACAAGTGAGTGCTACATCGCTCGCATTAATTTAATTTCTATCCAGCAAAGAAAACAACTGACTCTAAACCTAATACCGGGTCTTGTGCATTAATGACGTTGTTCGCACAAAAAACCTCCCCGTTTGGTTTAACGATTGTATCTACATTGTTTTCAGAAATACCAAGGGAGAAAGTTGGCAATACTACGTGAGCATTCGGCCTGAAACCTTCAGGTAAAATAAAAATTGGAACATTGTCCGCTCCAGTATATGCAGCATAACCCCTCAAATGAATAAAGTTATTAGCATCCTTCATAAAAGAAACCGGAGACCCCGTCTCAACTGATACACTGTTTAATGGCATAGATGCATTTGTCCATCCGG
Source organism: bacterium (assembly GCA_031412335.1). Lineage (GTDB taxonomy): Bacteria > Bacteroidota > Bacteroidia > Sphingobacteriales > Sphingobacteriaceae > JBBQYA01. The sequence continues at coordinate 80,624 of JANOCT010000001.1, forward strand.
TTCCAAACGTTGGCTGGCCAGCTGAACCAACAACTCTCCACGGTCCATTAGCTGGTAATGCTATCCGTTGCTTCAATATAGGAATATTTATAAAATAGGTAGCAAATTCTGCGTACCTTAGAATAGTTGTAGATATCGCTAAAGATTCAGTTCCTCCACTAATACTCGTTACTACAGCCTTATATTCTTCGAATACAAATCTTTGAGTGCCATTGTAATACGTCCTCTCACTCGTTTGAATTAATGGTCCTTTTTTCAAGTATTTACTTGATGAAGTAACATCGACATTGGTTGCGCCATCAAACCGCAATATCTTACCATCCAGCACAACGTAACCAGCTGTCAAATCCAGAGTAAAGTCTGGATTAGCAGTAACTTCTATACCACTCAAAACATATCCACTGCCCAAGGCTGCAATCATTTGTTCAATGGCCTCGTGGGCTTCATTCTGAATTACTTCTGCATCTTTTTGCAAAACTTTTAGTCCACCCGATTGGGTGTAATTTCCTTTAATCATGGTATATAATTATAAAATACGATTCTAAAACTTGTTCCTTCTGCTTTGTATTTTTTCACATAAGCAGCTATTTGATCTTCCTGATTTTCCATTCCAAATGGTACATAAACGATAAAGGTCGATTGCTCCTGGTAATCTTCATCAGCAAATAAATACACCTGCTTTCCAACTGGAACTGCTTCACCTTCTAAAAACAAATATTCATCTTCGGGTTGTGACTCATTTTCTAAATAGAAATAAACCTGTTCTATCGCAAATCCAGCATCTTCAATATAAATTCCATCACTTCCAAAGAAAACCTGTAGAGCTTTTTCAAACCTGCCATGTCCGCAATTGATGGTTACATCGCGATCGGCTTCTGCTTTGAATTCCAGAAAAATATCGTAATTAGTGGCCAATGGCTTAGTTAATGCCTGAAGAAAAGCCAACCAACGCGGCAACCCTAAAAGCAAAGCTCCTAGCGAATTCATAATAAGGATTAGTCGATTATATCCGTACATTATACTGCCTGATAAGTAATTGTTGTATCCAATGGATTTCCAGAATCAATGGCAAAATAACCAGCAACAGCCCTATGCTCTTGATCAACATTCGTAACTATTGCACCAGCCACACTAACAATACTTTGCACCTTAGCTTGAGCGCCAGATACGCCTTTAACAGCTTGTATGGCATCAATTAATTTGTTGGTATAAAAAATCCCATTGAAATCAATATTAGCAATGTAATTTTCAATTGCTGCTTCTACCTGAGCTTTAACTAACAACAAATCTGCTGATGCCGAATAATATACAATCATAGTCAAAGTCAATTTATCTGCATCTATAGACTTCACCAAGTAGGCAATTCCATCTATCTTAAACTTTTTTAAATAATCTACTAATCCTAATCTTTCAGGTTCAGTTAATACAACTATTTCGCCTCCAACTTCTTTAGCAACTAATATATTTACCTGCCCTGAATCCGAATTTATACCCACTCGTTTTATAATCTGCAATTCCGTATCAATAGTTGGATACACATAAATTCCTGAGTTAAAAAATGTTTCCTCCAACAACATTCCATGTTGATATGCATAGCATTTTCTGGCAATAAAAGGTCGTGTACCAACATAACTAGTGTCGATTACTTTATTAATATCTTCCGTTTGTCGTTTAAAAAGTAATTCAAAAACATAAATACAATATGCCACAGAGCCAGCAATTTGTTTATATATAGATTGCAAGCTCGCATTATTCAATCCGGCCAACTCCGACCAGGTTGCTATATCCGTCAAAATTTCGTTCTTAATTACCTCAGGAGTTCTCGGTGTCATCTACTTGCGCTTATGGTTAAATCTTCTAAATCGGTAGCATTTACCTCTATTTTTGTGTATCCATCAATTACCAAATGCTGGCGAATTCTCTCATTCAGCACATCAGCTCTCAGTGGGTTAGTTGGCGCATTCTGGTATTTCGCAATACCTACACCCGACTCAGGCCGATAACGATTACTCCCTTGCGGTCTTAAAACTGTTTGCTTAATGTTTTGCCCTTCCATATATTCCTCATCCGGGCATAAGGCAAAATCACCACCAGCAATGCTTAAATCTAAATCAGCCGTTAATAAAATGTCGTTCATTTTTTAATGAGAGAAATTTTTATTTTCTAAATCTTGTATTTTTGTTTTGGTTAAATTCTCTACCAAAGGAGGTGGAGTTACTGTTCCAGTTGACGGTCCAGAAATTGGATGTATGTGTTTTATAAATTCGTTTTTTAAAGAATTAAACGCCGTTTCAATCAAGTTTAAACGTTCCGTCAATTCTTTAACTTTTACCATTCCTTTATTAAATCCATCTTGAAAAATAACCTCCTGGATATCCGAAAAAGCACTTACAAAATAATCAACATTACTTTCCAATACTGGCGAACACAACACACTAGAATCCAATTCAGGAATCATTAAAAACTTCTTTTTACCATTATCTACCACAGCAGTTAATCTAACATCTAACAGCTCACCTCCACTGATCAGCTTTACATCGCAGGTTTTATTTTTTTTATCTACCGCTATTACATGTCCTATTTTATTAGTCCGATCTGGAGTATTTTTTTTAACCAATTGGTTGAATAGTTCTGATAATTCTGTCATATATAAATATTTTGCCTTTTTAGCCAATTCAAATTTTATTACCTATTTCTAACATCCTTCGGTATCCACCAGTACCAAATTTCACTTTTACTCCATCTATTAAGTACCTACCACCTCGCTCATATTCATCATCATTCAATTCGGCCGTTTCTCCAGTGGCCATCACTGGCCAACCAAAACCTGTAAAACTTCCTTTGTACCCATCCTTCTTAAATTTTTCAATTTCTTCAGTAGCTAACCTTTTCAATTCGCTTTCACTTTCCACGTTCACAAAGGGCAAGGTTCGAAGCTCTCCATCTTCATCTCCAAATTCAACCGATATTTGCTTATTGGCTTTGGTAAAACCAATCGCTTTTACTTTGATCCGGACATCATCTTTTCGTTTATAGGTCAAATCATTATCAGCGATATTTTTGGCAAAGTCATAGCGGCCTATTTTATTGGTAACAAAAGAATATTTAAACCCAACATATAAGATCGCTTCATAAACTCCTGAAGCGTTTTTCACATTCTTAAAATAGGAGTAAATTCCGATTTTCTTTAAATCTTCCAACACTTGAGCAGGTGTAATATCTTCAATCCGGTATCCACTTAATTCCATTGGCAACACTTCTTTTTTACCTGAGTAAACAAAGTCGATGATCTCCTTCAATTTGCATTTCCGAAAAGTTTTATTTAATCTACCTTTCTTCAGCTTCCACATTTCATCTTCGCATTTCATGTTGAAGGGAATTTTAGTATCTCGCTGAACTACATAACCTTTAAAATCCAAATGGAAAATTCCATTGTAACCCAAATAAACTTCTACCTCCATTCCAGGCTTCACTATTTCCGCAATATCAGTTTGTCTAGTATCTTTTAACATTACTTTGCGAGGCATGGTTATGCTAGCAGTATCTGTTAGTTTGCTCAAACTGCTTTCACTTTCATAATCTGCCAAGTACGCAAACTGAAGAACCCGGCTTGTGCCAGGTTCTTTCAGTCGTACTTTGCAGTTTAGATATAGCATTATTTTTTAGTGAAAATCGCTTTAGAATCAGGTAAAATCATCGCTTTGATGCCTTGGCTTGCAGCTTCATATTTTATTAGCACACGTCCAGCTGTTGAACCTCCATAAATGGTACCTTTCAATTCCATTTCACCCACACCTCTTACGGTATTATAGGCTTTACTGATCGCATTTTGTGCTAATCGTTGATAGGTAGGTGCAGCATTTAATCCAGCCCCGGTTCCTAATAATGTATAAGATATTCTCGTTCCTTCAGGAGCGATCAATCGATACTTAATTCCATTAACTGACTCCGATCGAGTTGATAAATAATAAACAAAATCAATCGTATCTCCTGGCAATACTTGCACGGCCAAGGCTCCAACCGTATCGCTGGTTTTAGTTTCAATTGTGGTAAATAATTTTAAAGACTGGTATCCAGCGGCCAACCCTTCCACAGGTGGAGCATAAGGTTCTAAAACTCTTACCGACTTTTGAAATGAACTAACTTCATTATCATCATCCGTTGCTGCAAAGTTGAAAACATAATCACCGGGCAGCATATTGGTAACAGTCAATGTGTTTCCGGCACTAACTAATGTTGCAGGGCCTCCACTTACTTTAGTCCATTGTACAGATGCTATCACTCCATCCGTATCACTCACATTGGCTTCCAGGTTTAATACTAAATTTTGTCGAATACTATCCGGTGAACCCGAAACTAAACTTACAATCGGCGGTGCATTTGGAATAACAGGTACAACAAATTCATGAATACCAATATCTGGAGCGCTCCCAAACGGCCGTGACACGCTATCAATATCTAGTGCAGCACCGGTAACCAAAATTCCAACATTTATCAAAGTAGATCCTGCCGAAATATGGAAATTAAAATTAAGAGTATCAGCAAAATTAAATCCGGCATAATTACGCTGTTTAGCATTATTACTTTCAGTTAATGGTACCGAACTAAAATACTTCATCACATAAGTACCTTGTGTGATGATTACATTATTTCGCACAATAGTTGGATTTCGCACATTTCGTATTTGGATTCCATCATCCACACGACCTGGTTTCAGGACAATTATATTGTGATAAATCGTGGTACCTGGTCCGCCCAAATCAATGTACTTACTTTCTTGTGCATCTATGTACATGCCTTTTTCACCAGCATTTACTATTACATTATTGTAATAATTAACCTGATCCGAACCAACATTGCTAATTCCGTTTCCTCCATTTACTCCAACTACAGCAGCTCCATTAATGAAATTATCGTGCACATCTCCTTTGTTCAATGCTCCAATACTAATTCCAGAATTTTGATATTGTTGAAAAGGATCCTTTCCGTAATTGGTTATTTTATTGCCATAAATTTGCAATCCTTGTTCACACTGGCTAACTTGTATACCATCAGCTCCGGTTTTTTCGACTATATTATTCCTGATGATTATACTTTTACTTCGATGAGAATTTACCGTTAAATTACAACCAGAAATTGTTTTAACTGGGAAAGTGTATCCAATATACATCCCTTCGCCACTCTTAGTATCGTGGATATAATTGTTTTCGATAACAATAGAATCCATACTAAAATTTTCTTTAGTGACTGTTGGTAATGTACCTGGGCAATAAGGATCAGATTTAGACATAATACCTGCAAAACCCGCCCGAGTTATTTCGAGACCTCTTATTACGTAGTGAGATGTTCTACCACTTAAATGCACCGCTTGGCTCACATAATTATTATCTACTTTAATACCATATTCTTCATCACCGAGTGTTCCATCTAGTTCAAAGTATTTAGAATTGGTAATATTCAATCCGTAAGAATAAGTCGAATTAATAATTACTCGACCACCACAATTCCGAATGATAACTGGATTAGTTGGTGTTCCTAAAATGTTTTTAATTTGCAATGCAAGTCGGGTACCAGCCTGAATACAGATCGTTCCAGTCTTGCCGGCAGCATCATACGTCTGAACAGCCGCCGTACTTCCCGGAATAGGTGCTATCGTATAATCGCAACCGCAATCAGTATCTCCAAGCAATCCACGTGCGGTGCTTGTTACACCTTTATTGAATTGATCAATATAGGGCTTCGATATAAAATACATAACTCCATAAAGTAGCGCCAAAGCTGCTACTATAATTAAAATAATTTTACCTGCTTTTTTCATTTTTATTTGTTAATAATTAATTCATTTTAAAGTACCCGACATTCTACACTCGTAACAATAACACTATGTCCTGCTGCACCTACTGATGCTCGCGCAACTAAATACCAATTCACTGTCAAATCAGGAGTCAACTCCCTAAATCCAGTGGTACTCACAGCTCCAGTATCATCGTATTGCGATCCGCCGGGTGAGTTTAGAAATTGCAATTGTTTTGTACTTCCATTCAGACCAACATTTAGAAATCGCTGACCTTCAATTCCGATATTAGCACTAGCTCCAGCAAGAGTCATTATTAAAATCTCATTTACTAATGAGGTGGGAGATGTACTCATGTACAATTCCACCGTTTTAGTAGAGTTTGTACCTGTTGGCTTGCATTGAATTTTATACACCAATGATTTACCCACTTTCCAAACAGATGGAGGAATAACCATATCACCACCACTTACCGTTCCCCAAGTCACTACCGTTAATGAGGTAGCTGTTACGGCATTGCTATCTTCAAATCTTCTAAATAAAGTGTAATGAGATAGCGGGTGAGCATATCGATTTAAAGTATATCGCCAAGTGTAATTACCAGAAACATCATCAACCGGAGTCATGGTAAGTATCGCTCCTGTTGTAAAATTGCTTCCCGAAAAAACAGCTATACTATCTTTTACCACCCTAAAGGCTGTCATTCCAACGGGAATATGAATAGTAATTACCTTATTTAAAGTTTTAGGAAAAGCATCAATTACAATTTCAAAATCAGGAAAATGACCAAGCAAAAAGATTCCTAATAAATCAAAGCTTCGTAATAGAAAATTTAAATTTACAGCTACAGTATCACCTCCAGCACCTCCCGGTGGATTTAACTGCAAATTAATACCAAGCCCAACCTTACTAATTCGATGATCAATTTCTACACACCATTGAGTTCCATCAGATTTTAATCCAACAAAATCTCCAGGGCTTATAATAAAATCGGTATTACCCGGATCATCTATATTCCTGTTCTTTATAGGTGTTAAAGTTGGGATTGTTGAGTTTATTAATACTAAACCAGGTATTACTCTCTGAGATAAAACAAATGGAATATCGGCACTAAAATCAATATTGTTAGCCAAATGAATCACCTCATTGGTATGCAATGTTGGATCAGGCAATGCTAACGGATTGCTAAAATTTGTATTAACGGTTGGGTCGGTTATATCAACATAAATATTTGCTTGAGTTAATTGAAAGGGAAGCGCATTAGTACTTCCATCAATTAACACTATTGCCAAATTCGCACCAGCTCCTGGTTCGCCTTGCGGTCCAACAGCTCCATCATTACCTGGTTCGCCTTGCGGTCCAACAGCTCCATCAGCTCCAGGCTCTCCCTGCGGTCCAATAGCTCCATCAGCTCCTGGTTCGCCTTGCGGTCCTTGCTCTCCACCACCTCCATTCGCCAAAATAAAAGCCTTAATTCTGCTCCATGTCAGTTTATAACTCAAAAACGACAAGCCATTAGTTTTAATCACTGGCAATGAGAATTCCTCATTTGCCAGATCACCTGCCGGATAACTCGTCAATTCTGATATTTTTTTATTTGGCATTTTATTCTAGTAAAATATAATATTCATCCTCTTGCTGTAAATAATTATAATCTTCAGGCACCGGCAGCACTTCGCCATTCATTGGCATTCCACTTACTACCATCAACTTGCGTTTTTCAAAATATTCCCGTATCTGTTTATCTTCTCCTGGTACGGGCTCAGTCGTTCTCACCTTCAGGCTGCTTCCTGTTATTAGCAGGGCATCATAGGCTAGGTTATTATCGGTGCAGAAAGTTTCCAATGCATCTATTTTACCATAGTACTGAATCACACAATCCAATAAGCTCTGTCCATATTCTACAATTACCTGCTTCATAATTAAATTGGTAGCATTCTACGTTCTTCCTCTACCTCAATAATTAATTCTTCCGTTCTGTCCTGCACACAACGCAACACAAAAGGTTGATCCCAACTACCTTCCAGTACTGGAAAATCCATGCTTACCATAACTAATTTTTCAATCTTTGCAGCATTAATCGTTGGCGAAACCACACTCAATTCGCGGTTGTAATCATATACATCTTGCAAAGCTTTTATTGCTTCCAGAGGATGAGCATCGCCTACAGACCAAATCCATCCACGTACATATACCACTGCATCTCCTGGCGATATGTATTCTTTTATCGTTCCAGCTCTACCTGTAATTGCTGTTTCTACTATTTGCTTTTGCTGCTGAATGTCTATTAAAATTGGGTCAGACATTAAATACTCTGATCCATTTTCAAAAATCAAAAGCATCTGCTCTTGCACCAGTACACCAAAATCTGTTTGCAATTGGCTTTCAGCACCTTCAATATCTATTCGATAGGTGAAATCGGGTTGGCTGGGTTCTTCTTTTTTAGGCTTTAACAATCCAAAAGCAGCACGAGAAGCAAAACTTGCTTCTAGCACTGCTTTTAAATTAAATTGTACCTGTGCCATTTTTTTAAGGTTGTTGTGCTTTGGATTGCTCGTTAAGTATCCAAGCTAATTGTTCCCATTTCTCCCAAAATATTTCGTCGCTCAATTCCTCCGGATGTGGTATATGAAAGTGAAAGCTTAGTAGGGCATTGCGTTTTCGCATTGAGTCCTCATCCTTTTTGCCATCTATAGGCGGGACTACAACTTTTTTGCCGTGCCTGCGCTAATGTTATCAGCCAAGGTTTCAGCTGCCTTCAGGCAAGCATCGTTGAACAACCTGTCATTTAATTTTAGATTTTCGTCACCTCCAATCCAATTGTTTTGCAAAATTACCTGTCCAGCTTTTACCGGATTCTTTTCCGATATAAATTTGATTGCAACCGGAAATAAATTACGATCTGTCAACGATTTCACATAACCAAATCGATTATGCTCTCCATCTGGTATTTGTAATTCGATTATTCCATCAGGGTACTTTTGCTTCCAATCAGCGATTTGCGCTTCAGTAGCTTTGCCAACTTGGGCAATTAATGGCTTTACTTTTTCTGACTTCAACAATGTGTTTCCGCCTTTTTTTTCTTCTAATTCTTCACCTTTCATAATATATGCTTGTTTTTAGTTTAAATACTATTTAATAAACGATATCCATAATGCTCAATGGAATCTTAACATCAATAAATCCGTCTCCCGATTTAGTTGAGATTCCAGCACCTGCAAATCGAACATCCTTTAATAAGTGAATGATTTGAGTTACACCATCCTCGCTGTATACAATCGGAATATTCTGTCCTTGAGCATCTCCGATTTTTTTACCTTTTGGAATTGCGGCCATTATGGCGTTATACAATTCAATACTAATGGTAATGGATCCAGTGCAATCTTCTTTTGATCTACCTCGCTTAATTGCTTTTCTTCCTTTACCATAATACTTTAAAAACTCATCAGAATAGCTGTATTCTACTTCAGATATCTCACTGACTACAATTCCGTAAATCGGAAAACTCATATTTGCCCATGCAACGGCAAGTCCGTTAATTCGTATACCTTCCATGTTAGTTCGGTGTTGTAGTTAATAAGTTTACAAATTGAATTTTATACTTAATCGCATCCGCGGTACCTGTAGGAACCACTTCTATTTCCACTTCAATAAGCTTTGCTGACTGCACATCCTGATCAGGATCGCAAAAACTTTGAAAGCCGCTAATTTCCTGATCATTAAACATCGCCTCCAGAGCCTCGTTCGCTAGTTCTTCAAAAATGACACAGGTTTCCACTGCAACCTTCCCGGTGTCAGCATCTACCAGTAATGGCGCTTTAGTTTTTGGAAGTAATTTTGAGCGAACTTCACGTCTTGATTTAATTAGAGTGGTTACTAATTCCGCTTTGCAGAAATCAGAATTTCTCAAATCACAAGTCCAAGAGTTGCTAAAATATACACCCTCAATACCCGAAATTCTTCTTGGGAAAACAAATCCTAAATCATCCAGATCATTCAACTGATCACGGCTCACATCTTCATAAAGCAATCCGCCAATTTTAAAAGAAACATACTTTCCATTTGGTACATTCCTGATGTTAAATTTTTCTACATAACCAGGATTTTCATTCACCTTTCCTTTAGCCCTTACACCTAACAATGTACCTATTGCAGTACTTTCATTATTGCCCAACTTCGGTATAGCACTATCTTCACCTGCAACAACTGTCACGTAAGGCGACTGTAAAGTATGCAAGCTTGTAATAGCAGATGCTGGAAAAGTTAAACCTTTTGCTTCAACATAGCAATGAAATGGCTCTTCTAAAGTTGAATATTTATTGGCAGCCAATTGAGCCTGAGCAATAGCTAAACCAACAGATGCACGAAGTCCATTAACAACTAAATCGGGTACTCCTGGATTTACATAATTATATAAAAATGCAACCTGTCTTATTTTACCCTCCGATTTTTGAATTACTTTTGGCAAATAAGCACCATCCGGATCTGCTAACGTAGCGTAGCTTACCGTTTGCGGGGCAATTATAATGTATAATTCCGCCTTTGGAAGTTCAATGAAAAAATCATGAACCGTTTGCGTAAAATGCGATAAGACAATAGTGTCAGCAGCTTTAGTAAAACCTACTGACAAAAATTGACTATAGCTCGAAACTTTAAACGCTGTACCAACTGGCGCAGCAACCGTTCCAATTCCATGACCTACAATTGCGCAAATCCGATCACCTTTTAATTGTGATCTATTCAAACTTCCGGTCGAAATTTCGCCAAAAACGTCTTCTAATGCCATATTTTTAAAATAAACTTCGTTTAAATATTAACCTTAATATTGTTGGTATAGACAAAATCCCAAACATCCAAACAAGTACTACCATCCACCAATAATGCTTATTGACCACTACTGGAGGCAAAGTCGTATTCTTTAAATTCAAGCTTTTTTGAAGCTTCAGAATGGTTGTCTTCAGATAATTGATGTAGCTATCTTTTGTACTAGCCTCTACTTGCAATTTGCCTAAGTAATCTTTGTAAAATCGTAATTGTATCGCCGATTTTGGATCAGTAATAATGATAGATCCGGTTGCTTCATTTTTAGGATGTTGTAAACCATTAAAAATATTAGCTTCCTTCTCATTTATTAATTTCAATATGCTATCACAATCTATATTTGCCAAAACTTGCACTCCTGGTACCAGGGTTGAATCTGCTGATTGAGTAATTGCGGTACTGTCCGTATTTACCGTTGTTTCATTATTCATTATCGGGCGTGGCTGCCGAGATCGGCAGCCTGCCGACAATGCTAAACAAGCTATGAATAGTACTTTGATATATTTGCTGCTATTCACCTTCACTTTAGGCGATGGAACTTGAGTGCGTTTTTGTATAGGTCTTTTTCCTACTTGTGTATCCTCGTCAAGCATGCTCAAAACTGCATCCAAGAGAGCGCCAGCTACTAATATCCAAAATGCAGCTTTGGTATTACCATCAAAAAAAGCAGACGTAGCAATTACGCCAAGGAAGCCTTTCATGGCAACCGAAAACTTTTTGATATGCTTAGCCGTAGGGCAAAATATGTTGCTTAATTTCATTGTGGTAGTCTAAATTCAAAATGATTTCCATCCGGAAACCCATCATTCATCTTTCCGTCTTCATTCCAATCGCCGCCCCATCTGCATCCAGGGTGAAGCGTATTCCAATATTTACCTAGTGGCTCGTAAGCCTCTGTTTTGGTCTGGTAAACTCCTTTAATAAATAAATTCAAGTCACCAGCTAACCGATCCTGATGTAAGCTCCTTAATGCCTTAGTTAATTTTTTTCGACGGTTAATTAGGTGCTGCTCATCCGTTCGGTGCAATTCGCCAGCAGTTACACTCATATTCGCTTGCTCATTTGCCCAGATTATTAGTCTGGCAAATAGCAATAGGAATAAGGATTGCTGCTGGCGAAGGTTCATTTTTTATTTACCTGCTTTTTTTGTTGTTTCCGATGGTTTTTTTACTTCTTTTTTATCTGCTGCAACTTTTTCAGAAGCTTTAGCTATTTCCAAAGCTTTAGCATTTTCTTCTTCCTCCGAAGCTTCAGTTTTTAATGCTGTTTCGTATCGAGCTTTCACGACCTCAACTAATTCATTTTTCACACCAGCAATAGCGGCTTCAATTTCCGCTTTATCACCTTCACCAGAAGTAAGCGCTAATTCCAGTTCAGCTAATTTTGCCAACCGCAAAAGCTCATTTTCTTCCAATGCTGCTAAGCGATCTATTTCGGTTTGCGTGTTTTCCTCTACTGGTACAGTATTACCTGATTCAGTAGTAAAAACTTCTTCTACTTCTTCATCTTCCGTTCTTGCAAATTCAAGAACATTTTTATCTGTCAAACTCGAAGCATGATTTTTTGCATCCGATTTATTTCCAAACGGAGTACCGTCAGTAGTTATGAAAATCTCTTTTAAATGTGGATTATCTTTTAATGCTTGCTTAGCTACTTTTTGCATGATGAATGTATTGAATGAAAGTTTTTGTTAAAAAATGTGCAGCGAGTAATTAGCTCGCTACACTCTGTCGCTGGGGTTTTTATACTTTATACTGAAATTATAGCTCCGAAATATTTTGTTCGGATAGGCATAGCCATACATCTTTTTTGAAAACCAATGGTTGATGCTCTTTGACCTGGATCATCTATCGTAGAGAACATTTTTATTGTTCCATCCGCTCTAAACACTTCCGAATCATGAAAGAAAACAGAAGCTTTAGTATCAGTAGCAGGAGCTGCTAGAGCACCAAATGCCTTTTTAACTTTGGTTGTTTTATTATAAACAGGAGTTAAATTAGTCTTGTAAAAGTCAAATCCTGCAATTGGTATTATAGTACCAGTAGCCAAATTTGCCCATTGCTTCATCAGATCAATATTTTCAAATATTAAATCAGTTACATGCTGAGGACTAAGAATGCAACATCTTCCTTCAGCAGGAACATTTAGTTCATCCCATTTGCGCTGCATATCAAAAATGTCAATCATTTTTAATCGTGTTAGACCATTTGGACCAACTGCTCCAGAAGCTTCTAATACTGGTGTAAAAGTTCCATTTGAAGCAGGTCCATAACTATGACAAGCTTTTGCCGAAAACTTTTCAAAAAGTGACTTTCTATGTTTTGCAGCATAAATTTCCATCTTTGGATAACTCAATTGCACCGAATCGAAATTACGGATCATTGTATTTTCGGAATCAAGAGTATCTAAATCCAATGCTATATTTGCATCCGTTGGTATTACAGTAGGAACCGGGTAGGTGTTATTATTGACTAAAACATTTGGATCAGCACCAATATCTGTTAGATTAATTTTATTAAACTCAACAAATTCAGTCATATCTACTGATCTGGTTATAAAGCTAGTGTCATTATAAAAGGTATTCATAACCTTTCCAATCCATATTTCTTTTAAAACGTCAGCTCCAAGTGAATTTTCTCTTTTAATATTAAAAGCTGCTAGTAGTACTCCGCCTCCATTTGCAACCATAGCACCTAGATGTGGATTTATTCCAATGGCATTTGCTACCATCGCGCCTATCAGGTAATTAAACATTACTGAAATAAGGCAGATCATAATAACTTGTGTTTTTTTCACGATATTTTTTGTTTATTATCCTTTAATTATTGTGTTTTATTTTAACTCTTGCGTTTTTAATCTTCAATATTTATAGAAGACCTCACTGATTGATTCTTAGCATTAAGCAATAAATTGAAACGTTGAGGATCTTCAACTTTAAGTTTTTCCAATAGTCCTTTTCCTTTACTAGCAAAATCATCAAAAGTCCAATTGGCAGGGTTATTATCTGATTCTGCCGCCTTACCTGCTCCTAATGCTGCCAATTGCTGATTGATGTTCAAACCAATTGGTGCTGGTGTACCAGGTGCTGATGCTCCTGCTGGCTTTAATTTTGCCAGCATGTTATCTAGCATTTCTTCATTGCTTAAACCAAGCGTCACAAATGAAGCTCTATCAGCTTCCGGAATCGTTTTATCGACCGTTACAGCGTTATCTACTTTTTTGGTTACCCTCGCCGATAGATCGGTTTTAATTTTTTCTTCAATCGCTGTCAGATCTTTTTTCGCTTTCTCAGCTTCAGGTTTTACTTTATCTAATGCAGCTTCAAATTGTTCGTCACTATCTGCCATGCTTAATTGCACACCAAAAGCTGCACAAAGAGTTAGAATTAACTTTTTAAGGGAATCTTTCATTATTTTGGGTTGTGGTTTGTCTTTAGGGTTAAGGCTCAGTAAAAGTGAATTTGCCTGATCAGAATTCAGTTGAATTCCTTCTGTATTGTAAAGTACTATTGCGCCTTGGTCGGCTGGTATTGGTGTAGTACTAATCTCGAATAAAATAGAACTAGTGATGGTTTCACTTTTTTTATCAAACATTAATGGAATGATACCAACACTTGAACCTTTCAGTAAATCATCTTCTACTTTCTGGTAATTAATCATCGCCTCCGGATCGTTCTCATCAAATTGAGGAACCGCGGTAAGCGTTTTGCCGATAACTTTTACATCTGTCCAATTACCCATAATTTTATTAGGATCATGGTTGTACAAATGAGTGGGATTTTCTAAAAATCCAGTCAATTGAATTCCAGCAACATCAAGTTTAAATCCTTTCAGATTTACACCTTCAGTAGCTACTTTAAATCGCTTGCTTGATTTTTTTAATGCCATTTATTTTTATCGAATTCAATAATTGCAGCTCAAAACTGCCAAGTATTTTTTCAGTTCACAAATGGGAATAACCTAAATGTTAGTATATTCTAACATTTAGGTTGTATTTAACAACATTTAAGTAAGCATCATTAAAATACCTGCTTAAACTCCTGCATTTTTGAACTATAATTTTAGAAAATGGCTAAAAAGGAGTTGTCAAGGAATCAAAAAAAGGAGATGGCGCTGGATTTATATCTCCGGACAGACATGACGCAAAAAGAAATTTGTGCAATGATCGGTTGGAGTGAAAAAACATTTTCAGAAAACAAAGAAAAGCACGGTTGGGAAATTCTAAAAGGAGCCAGCACCGTTACTGCTGCAAAAATTGTTGCTCAAATATATAATCAATTGCACATGGCCACTCTTGATCCTAACTCAATGTTGAGTGCAGATCAGGCATTAAAATATGCAAAGACCATTGAATTACTTTCAAATAAAAAAGTAACGATAAGTAGTGTAATGTCGGTATTTAGAGGTTTTAACACTTTCGGAATATCTCGAAATGAAAAATTGATTAAAGAGGTAAATGAATTGCAAAATGAATATATCAACGAGTTAGTAAAATCTTATGGGAACTAATAGTACAATTCTTAAAAGAGATCTAGCGGAATGGTTGGAGCATTGCCAACAAATCAGGAGCAGTACTGCCCTAAATTTAAACGAAACAAAAGCAATTCAAGAAGCTCGAATTAAAAGAGCAAAAAAGGATTACAATTTCTTTTTTAAAACATATTTGCCAATCTATGCAAAAGTAGATTGCGCAGATTTTCAAGTGGAGCTCGCCAATGAGTTGGTCACAAAAAAAAGAATTGATAAAAACGTAATTGCCTGCGCAGAATTACCTCGAGAGCATGGCAAATCGGTGCATTGTGATGTAGGAATTCCGATGTATATGATTGCACACGGAACTTTAAGTGGAATGATCTTAATGGGCAAAAATGAAGCAGATGCTTGTAATTTATTGAGCGACCTTCAGGCACAATTAGAAAGCAACGAACTATTTATTAATGATTTTGGTGATCAAAAAACGTACGGTGATTGGCAAGAAGGTGATTTCACTACCAAATCCGGAATTAGGTTTCTAGCTATCGGTCGTGATCAGTCGCCCAGAGGTGCGCGTAAAGGTGAAAAAAGACCAAACTATGCAGTTATTGATGATGTGGATGATGATGAGATTGTTTACAATCAAAAACGAGTGCGCAAAGTTATCGACCGAATATTTGGTGCATTATTCTTTGCTTTGGATACCGCCGGTTCAACAATGGTTTTAGCTGGAAACCGTATTCATCCTCAATCAATTCTAGCTCATTTCGTTGGAGATATTAAACCAGGTGCTCCGAAAAGACCAGGCTTATTTCATCAAAAAATATTTGCTATTGATCCAAAAACTGGCCAGCCTGCTTGGCACCAGAATTATACTCTTGAGCAGATTAATTCTAAAATAGAAAAGGCAGGTAGGTTAATTGGCAGACGGGAGTTTTTTCACGAAAACCATGTTGAAGGAACGATATTTAAAGATTCCATGTTTCACTTTGTTAAAGTTCCTCCACTGCGAAGCATGACGATCATTATTGGGTACTGCGATCCAAGTTTTGAAAACAAACCAACATCCGATTTTAAAGCTGTAAGAATTTGGGCCTGGCATGGAGAAAAAAAGTATTGTTTAAAATCATTCGTTCGCCGAACGGATATGAATGAAGTATTCAACTTTATGAGTGATCAGGAAGATCGATTACCTGCCGGTGTTGGTATTATATGGTACATCGAAAAACAATTCTTCAATCGCCCAATTCAAGATGCTTTATACCAACATAATAAAATGCGAGAAAAGGCTGGTAAAAAGAAATTGCATGTTATTACGGATAATCGAATCAAGGAAAATAAATACACCCGAATTGTCAAGATGGAACCAGACTATACCTCTGGTAATGTGTTTTATAATATTGATGAATTGCACAATCCAGATATGCAGGAAGGTAATAATCAGCTGAAAGCAATTGAACCAGGGTATAACACGCCGGATGATAGCCCGGATGCAGACGAAGGCGCGAAATATTATGGAGACCAACACATACCTGGGCGAAATTTTAAGCCAATGATTGCAAGAAGACGAGAACGATCAACTTATTAATCTAAAATTTAAACTACGTATAAATGGATTTTAAAATTATCCTCGAAATGCTAGGAATGCTACTTGCAGGAGGTGCTTTTGTCAAAATTTTTGATGTTTTTTTTATGAGTAAAAAGGACAAAGATAATTCAATGTTGATGCTATTAGAAAGGCTGCAATTGGAAATCGACAGAATGCAAAAAAAGCAAGATTTGCAAGATGTAGAAATCAATGAATTAAGAATGGAAAACCGAGATCTTGCAAAAAAATACCTAGCAGAAATCGAGCTAAAAAATAACCTTCAAGGTGAAGTAGTAAAGCTTACATCCGAATTAAAAAAGTTTAATAGAAATCAAAACCAAAACTAATGGGATTCTTAACCGAGCTAGATTATCGCGCTCAAATAAAATCAGAAATTAAATCAGTTGTAGCTGGTACCGAAGCTAATGCTTTAGAAGTTGCAGAAATGGCTGCACAAGCAGAAATGGAATCGTACTTAAACAATCGCTACAATGTTCCTGCTATTTTTTCTGCTGAAAATAATCAACGCAATGCAGTATTGGTAATGTACTTAGTTGATATGGTACTTTATCATTTACACAGTAGAACTGCTAGTCGGTTAATTCCTGAAATACGTTCCATTCGATACGATACTGCTAAAACATGGCTTGAATCCGTAATGAAAGGCGAATTAAGCCCAAACCTCCCATTGAAAACTAATGAAGCTGGCGAAGCTGCTTCCTACGGTTTCAAAATGGGTAGTAATGATAAATATTCTCAATCCTGGTAAAAAACATCATGGCAAAAAAAAATACAAATCTGACGGTTAAGCAAGATCCTGCCGGCATTAATATTCAATTAAAACCAGTTGCCAAAAGCACTTATAAAAAGGAATTATCAACCTTTTTGAGTGCGGTGCAATCTGCAAATAATTTAGATACACCAAATCGGAAACGATTGTACGAGCATTACGTCGACATGCAACGTGATCCTGTATTCTATGGCCATATCCAAAATAGAATAATGCGGATTGCCAACAAAAAGTTTAGAATTTTTGATGTAAATACGGGCAAAACGGATGAAGATAAATCTAAATTGCTAGAAAAGAACTGGTTTAATGTATTCTTAAAATTAGCAATGGAAAGCCGTTTTTTCGGTCATTCATTAATCTATTTTTCAGAATTTAAAGAAAATTTGATTAGTCAAGTAGAGTGCGTAATACGGGAGCATGTGGTACCGGAAAAAGGCTTTATTGTAGTTAACCCGGGCGATACAAAAGGAATCAGTTATTTGGATGGTGACATAGCCAATTATTGCATTTCCGTAGGCAACAAAAAAGACTTAGGATTAAACGAAAAATTGATCATTCCATTCATTCTGAAAAAACACAGCTGGGCGGCCATAGATCAATATGAAGAATTATATGGAATTCCAATCCGGACGGCAACTACCACAAGTCCTGATACCACTGTACATAATGAAATATTTGATAACCTTGACAAAATGGGATCAGCTGCGTATGGCTTATTTCCAGAAGGTACCACTTTGGAAATTGTTGCAGCTTCAGGTGCAGAAGGAAGTCGTTTATTTCTCAATAAAATAGCAGCATGTAATCAAGAATGCGCAATGCTGGTAAACGGTCAAATCGAAACAAGTACTCAAACAGGAAGTAGAGCAAAATCCGAAAATGTTGTAGAATCTACTCAAGACGAAATTACTCTTGACGATCTTATGTTCTGCGAAAATCTGATCAATGATGAACTACTGAGCAAATTAGCATTTTTCAATTATCCATTTGGCGAAAAAGATCGTTTTGAGTTTGATAGCACAAAAGAACCTACGATTGACGAACAACTAAATATATACAAAGGAGTAAGTGACATCGCTGCGAATATGGGTTATGAATTAGATCCAGTTCAAATTCAAGAAACATTTGGTGTAACCCTGGTAAAAAAATTAGCTGTTGAACCTTTGGAGCCAGCAGAACCAGAACCACCTGCATCTAGTAAACAACAATCAAAAAAACCAGCGCCGGGAAAGTAACTCGCAAGCTGGCCATGTCGGCAGAAGTTCAGCTTGCTATTGGTGATGCAATTCAACAGACCTACCACAAAGATCATATATGTGGTACTGAAGAATCATTTCTTCAGCTGAGTTTTGGGAAGGATCTGGATAAAGCAATTCGCGATTTGGTCCTTTCTGTTTTTGCTAAAGGTGATACTAAATCAGCTCGCAAATTACTCACCAAAGCTACTGCCAAAACTATTGTAAGCGGTATTTCCGAAGGCTTCGGCAAACAAGTAGCTAAAGTAGATTACACCACCAAGGACGAGCAAATGCTCGAAAAATTAACCAGAAACACTTGGCGTTTTTCGGCTGCTAAAACCGTGGAAATTGAAAAAGCCATGAGCCGGGCTTTAGTTGATGAAAAAGGAGTTTTGCGAGAATTTTCAGCATTCAAAAAAGTAGCTGAAGGAATTGCAGAAGTATTTAACGGAGCGTACTTAAAAACCGAATACAATCACGCAGTTTCAAGCTCGCAAATGGCAGCGCAATGGTTGCGCTACCAGGAATCGGGTGCAACTTTTTTGCGGTATAATACTGTTGGTGATGATCGTGTGCGGGATGAGCATGTGCTGTTAGATCGGATCATGAAATCCATCGACGATAAATTTTGGGATACCTGGTATCCACCCAATGGTTGGGGTTGCCGATGTGATGTATCTGAAGAGTTTAGTGGAAAAGCTACACCGGATGGGAAGATCCGATTACCGGAAGTAAAAAAAGGATTCGGAGGTAATGTGGGTAAAACTGGAAAAGCTTTCAGCGCGGGTTTATTCACCTTAAGTAAATCAGAATTAAAACAATCGAATCAATTAGCAGACGATTTAAGAAAAGAATAATATGTCAACTGTCGAAACCAAACACGTATTCAGGCTCGAAGATTACCTCGGGCCAGGCATCAAAAAGATTACTGATTTACAGGATAAGTTAGATGGCAAATTAAAAGCTTTTGGTCCATCTGCCACATCAGGATATGGAAGAGCTACAGCCGCCGCCGAAAAGTTTCGGTTGAAAAATATGGAAGCCATAAACCAAGTGAGCAACCAGATTCCGCAAATTGGAAATGTTTTGGGATTGCTCACCAATCCTTATGCCTTGGCAACCGTTGCAACCTTGGCATTGGGTGCCGCCTATGTGAAAAGTTTAGGCATGGCCAAAGATTGGGAAAAGGGCATGGCGAAAATAAATTTAACAGCTCAGGAAACGGGTCCAGAATTAAATAAATTAAGCGATAAAGTGCTGAATGTGGCAATTAGAAACAAAGTGCCATTAGCAGAAGTTCCTGAAGCATTTGAAAAAATAATCTCAGCCGGACTAGATACTAAACTTGCTTTTGAATCATTAGAGCCAACGTTAAAAGCTGCTAAAGCTGGTTTTACCGATGTAGCAACTACAGCAGATGCAGGTGTTTCTTTAATGAAATCAGGTAATTTGCAGGATATTACCGACAGTTATGATTTACTTTTTGCTACAATGGTTGAAGGTAAGGCACAATTTAAAGACATTGCAACCTACCTACCTAAACTTGCACCCGTTGCATTGAATTATGGCTTAGCACTCGATGAAGTTGCTGGATCCTACGCCTACTTTACAGCTCAAGGTCAAACCGCTGAAAAAGCAGCTAACTTATTGGAGAATGTATTCAAAGTATTGGGTGATCCTGAAAAGGCCGAAGCTTTCAAAAACATTGGCGTTTCATTTTTTGATTCTGCTGGTAAAATGCGGCCATTACTAGATATATCCAAGGAGTTGGAAACTAGCTTACAAGGATTAACAGACCAGGCTAAATCTGAAAAATTAGCAACACTTGGTTTAGATTCTCAAGCTTCAGCGGGATTTGCTGGTTTGGCTCAAAACATTACTGGTCTCGAAAAAGCATTGAATGCTACCGAAGCAGCAGCTGGCAATTTGGACAAAGCAGTTATCAACACCAAAGAATCAGGTGACGGATGGGCAATAACCATGAATATTTTGCAAGCTGGAATGATAAAATTTGGGCAAACAGGATTGCCGATATTCGAAGCTATTGGAAACAAAGTAGCTGAACTCTTACACTGGACAATTGATCTTTGGAATGAGAATATCATTTTACGTGATATATTTTCAGTCATTGGTACAATAGCTGGAATCGCTTTTGATGTAGTTTTTTCAAGTGTAAGTCGAGTTTGGAATATTGTAAAAGGGCTAGTTGATGCATTGGGTTGGGTAGCTGACAAAGTTGGATTGTCTGGAGATGGATTTACAAAAATCTACGAAACCGTTAGGCCGTATTTAGTTTGGATGTCTGAGATGTTTTTAAAGATTTATAACATCGCCTATAAATTATTCACGCTTGATCTGAAAGGAGCAGTTCAGGATGTAATGAATTTTGAACTTCCGGATATTAATGTAATCAAGAATGAGCAGAATAAGGAAATAAACGGAACGGATCCATCTCCGACTTCGAACACTCCATCACCAACTAAAACTCTACCTCCAACACCTAAACAAACTCCTGTTTCACAAGTAGCAGGTGACGGAAGTGGACAAGGTGCTGGAGGCACGAGTGGTAACAATATTCAAATTAATTTTAACGATGCATTGGTTAAAAATTACTTTGCAAGTGCTGCCGGACTGAATATAGCAGAATTTGAACGAACCATGAAGGAGATTGTGGCCAGAATACTTCGTGATGCACAGGCTGCTGTATGAAAGTAACGACCATAAAAAAAGGAGGTCCACATTGGGCGAAGCAGTTAGTTGCCTATAACCAGTTCAAAAGGAATTTCCCAAATATGGTAGGAGCTTTAGCAGTTTCTTTTTACAAAGAATCATTCCGGAGGGCAGGTTTTATTGATGATGCAGGATTGGAAAAATGGGAAGCTCGCAAAAAAGAAGGCAAACGGAAAGGTAGAGCTATACTGGTAGATTCTGGAAGAACACGAAGATCAATTAGGGTATTGCGCACTATACCTGGTTTAGTTGCAGTGGGTACCGATGTTCCTTATGCGCAAGCTCATAACGAAGGAGCTAAAATTACCAGCACGGCAAGCATTGGCCAGCATACTAGAAAAGCTTACACCCGAAAGGTAAAAAAGAAAAAACAAACCGTATCAGCAGCAACGGTAAAAGCCCACAGTAGAAAAATGAATACAACGATTCCACAAAGGAGATTCATTGGAAGCAGTGCTTTTTTAAACCGCCGTATCACTATGCAATTAAATTATAAAATCACCAACATTTTAAAACTATAACTATGCAGCCCGAATTATTGTTAGCCATACAAGCCCACGCCAATCAGTTTTTGCCAGAAATAAAGCACATTGATTTGTTCAACAACCAAGTAGAACAACTACGATCTACTGAGCCAGGAGATCACCCTTTTGATTTGCCCGCCTTATTTGTAGAAATGATGCCCATTGAATGGCATACCCATAGTAAGGCTCAAAAGCGAGGAACAGCAAGCCTAATGCTGCATGTGGTGCAAAATATTTTTCAAGATACCCAAGGTGGAAGTTCTGAACAAGCAGATGCATTGGATTTACTAAGATTGCCTGAAAATGTAGATGGAACTTTTGAGAATTTCAATGCGGGCGATGGCTTTAGCATCTTTCAGGGTACGCAATTTATACCCGACAACAATTACGACAATGTGATACAAACTATGTGCATGTATTCTTTTGATGTGATAGTAAGCAAATCGGTACGAGGTAAGCGATATGTTGAAGTGGAAGCAGGATTAAAAGTCACCGGGAAATTGGTGGAGAATGTTTAAAAAAGAAAAGCCCCGATCTCTCGGGGCTTTTTCTGCTACAACTAAATCACAGTTTTAAAATGCCTGATTAACAGGACTAAGAGATTTCTAAAGTAATAAATTTTATTGTTTCACAAAACTACCACCTTCATAATAATAAACTCCTGGAAGTAATATTCGCACGTCTACCACTTGGCTTTCGCCTTTCAATTCCCATTGGCCAAGAGCATTGTAAATATTTAGTCCGGCACGTGGCAAGTTTATATAATCGCCTACAGGGTTGGGGAATGGCAAAGCTTGCAACTTGCCAGCTGGCTCCTGATCAGCGAGGCTGACGGTGCCGGGTAGGCTGTAAATCCACATATTATTTGTGCCAAAGCAGACCAACTTGGCGCCTGTAGAAGTTTGATAGGCAAATGAAGAGTAAGCACCTATTTGTTGCATCAATTGCAAATTATCTTCTGTATAGTAAGCTAATTTGTAATCTGCGTTAGCATTATAACAAGCAATACCGTACACGATTTTACCATTGCTGTTAAATAAATTACGCGATAGATTAGTAAGGCCTGTTTCTTCCATGGTAAAACCTGATTGCGATGGAATGGCAATTGTTTTATAAACTGTGCGATCTGGACGGTAAATAGTCAGAGTACCTCCATCTTTCTTTGTAAACCAAATATCATTATCAATTTTGTGTATTCCGGTGGCTGATAGTTGCCCTTCTAAAGTAATTTGTGCATTAGCAAATAAACTGCTGCATAATAAGAGTAAAAGAATTGTATTTTTCATGTTGTTTTTTTGTTAAAAGTATTTAATTAAGTGATAATTGTGAAATTTAGGTTAGGTTTTCTCCGTCGAGTGCATCAGCTGTGCGAAGTAGGTAATAAATCATCTCTTGCTCCGGTGGGCCTGATATTATTTCAGCATCTAGTATTACATAGTTACTGAGTTTAATAGCGGCTCGACGGATGATTTTTGCTAGCTGGTCCGATTCAACTTCTACATCCAAGAGCAAGTTCAATCTTTTTTCGAGATCTACATTTACAGTATTAATCATGCCCACCTCCATTTCTACTCAAAAGATTTGTAATTCTTTTGCGAAGCTCACCATCATCAATCAGCATTACTTCTTTGAGAATGGCATTCTCACGTTCTAATGTTAATCGATTGTGATTACGAATTTTACTTTTTCCCTCTGGCAATTGTTCTAACCTAAATAAGGTAGGCTGTTGCTCCATCTTTTCGATGATCAAATCTTCTGCCCAATCTCTGAATAGTCTGGCGTTTTTGCTTTTAATAAAAAAGCCAAGCCGAACGATTCCTCTTTTAGTCCAATAAATTTTATTTATTGGTTCGTTGTGCGAATTCCGCACAGCGGTTAAAAAGTGTTTGCCTTCAAGCAGTTCGGTTGAATGCGCAACTTTAATATGCCTAATTGCATATTCACTGCAACTATACCCTAAAGCCGCCTCTTTTGAAGAAATTAAAAACTGGTGTTCTGGATTTGGGAAAATTGATACGGTTAACCCTTCCGTTACTTTTAGGCTTAAAGCCTTTTTTTCTTTTTTCTTATCAGTCATGATATTTAAAAATTAGTTAAAAAATTAACCGGACGTGACTGACAAGTCCAAGCGGGGCTTGAAATTCGTGGGTCGTTACCTTACCACCATCCGGTATTTCTTTGTTTCAGTTTTTAATCCCCTGAACAGGACTTATCAGTCGCAACAAATATACAATATTTTTAAAATGAAAGAAATATTGTTAACGGTTGAGTTTTTTTTATTAACCACCTCAATTTTGGGGTGGTTGAAAGTTAACGGGCTGAAAATTCTGCTGGTTAAAATTAGCTGGGCCCAAAATTGGGCTGAGTAAATTTATTAGCACTTACAATTTACCAAAATCCACAGCCAAATCGTCTTCTGTTAACCCAAACACATCAATATGATGCTTTAGAAATATTTTTAAAGTACCATAATTAATTTCGTTATAATGAATTCTTTTGCGCGCTAAACGCTTTGTAATTTCCATAGTTTAAATTGTTAATTATTAATTGATTATAGAGGGTGTCATACATATTATATGTTGTCGGCTATTTTAACGAAATAGCAGAACCTTTGTCGATTAAACCGAAAATATCAATATGCAATCTTAAAAACTCTCTCATCTCAGAATAGAGAAGATTTGAATAATGAACTTTACCAATACATAAATCAACTAAAATTAACTGAGTTGAAATATCTAAATCCGTTTCACAAAGTGCTGGACAATTTATGTCGTAAAAATCTGAGAGCGGTTTTAAGTATGGAGTAATATCTGAAAGAAATACCCACCCACAGAATTTTTCAATCCATATACTTATTGAACCATCAGAACGGTTTATAAAACCTTTTGAAACATCTAATCTTGAACCTGCTTTAACTTTTATACCAAATTCTAAATAAGGTAATAAATATTGAAAATCATCTATAATCATAATTGTAAAAAATTAAGTGTGAATAAAAAAACAGCCGACAACAGCAGTTTGGCAATATCGCAAGTTCGGTGCTTAATCGATGCTTGCGTGTGTACTTGTTGGCATTTCGCATAACGGACAGTTTTGGCTTTCCAAATTGCCACATCGCCAAGCTGTATTCCGTTAAATCTTTTCCCAAGCAACCGTTTTCCCTCTATCCTTCACCGGGCGCAAGCCCAAGCTCCGCAGGTGTTTCCAGTATTCTAGTACCTGGTCGGTGGTTAGGCTATTTTCGTGCGCTACGCTGTAAGTAGAAGGGTGTTTTATTTTTTTGGCGGCATTCAAACCCGCCTGATCAGCGCGCAACTCGTTGTAATACTTCGCCAAATTGCTAATGCTGTGTTTATGCTCAAAAAGGAAATTGGAGCTTTTAAAATAAAACAATAACAAATCCTCGTCGAGATCTAGCAGCTTTATTTTACCAGCATCTGCAGATGAAACTTTGTAAGC
This sequence comes from bacterium, assembly GCA_031412335.1. Lineage (GTDB taxonomy): Bacteria > Bacteroidota > Bacteroidia > Sphingobacteriales > Sphingobacteriaceae > JBBQYA01. The sequence goes on from JANOCT010000001.1 coordinate 106,037, forward strand.
CAAACCATTCTTAAATTGCTTGTAAAGCCTACAGAATAAAGCAATCTTATCAGATACCGGAGTTTGCTTTTTCGGCTCTGGTCGTGTGCTGCTCAGGCCTAATTTTGCAAATGCAGCTTCTGCAGCATGATTAGCTGGTATGTTTTCCTTTAATTTGGAATACTGCAAATCGGTAAGCTGGTTGCGCTCATCAAATATGATGGAATGCAGGCGCTCGTTCTGGTAGGTTACAATTACCTGCCCTTTTATTTTGGCGCTGTAGAGTGCGAATTTATCAAGCTTCATTTTTACTTTGTGTTATCACTCTTTCAATTTGCGCCTTACCAATATGAAAGGATTCGCTCAAGCGCTGGTGTATTACATCCAACCGAAAACCTTCTCGGAATAGTTGATTATACTGTTCCACAATTTTTTTATTTCTAATGGTAATCAAGGGTCTTACGGCCATGTTTTTAATTGGTTTTAAATGTGGTTTAAATAGCTTTTATATAACTTGAATACGCCTTGGAGAATTGGGTAATGAGTAAGGGAAGTTCGGCAAGCGAATGTTCGTTTAATGATTTTTTAAACTGGCCATACTTAATGCACCAAGCATCCAGCAATGCTATATCTGCAATCCGGTTTCCTTTTTTATTGCGAGTGGTCCAGTCCATTTCCCAAGCGTAGCTGATCATCTTTTTGCGGAGCTTGTCCAATTGCTTTGCCTCCGGACGTTCGGTAAATTTTACAGCTTCAGCTGGCTTTTCAACCTTCTTTTCGAGGTGCTTAATTAGTCGATCAGCTTCAGCTATGGTGAGCTCCTTGCTGCTTTCGGTTCGTTGGCCGGTAGCTTTCCAGACAAGGTCGTGCTTATAACCTAGTAGGCCAGTTTCATTCAATAAACGGTGCAGGTTGCGCATTTGCGCCGGGCGGATGGTGGCGATGGTGCTATTCATTAGCTAATGTCTTTAAAAGTGATTTTTCCTATTCTCTCTCTAAAATATGCCTCCTTTTCTAAATTGTTCCCAAACGACAGATTGATTAATTCTCTTTTAATAAATTTTTTAACCATGTATTCATTATTATTTTTCAATTCAGCCAATGCGCTTTGAAATGCGCCTACGAAAAAATCTGAATCAACATCAACATTGATTTCAATTTTTTCTCCGTTTTTGGTGATAGCAATTTTGATTGTATCTTTCATAGTAATTTTAATTATGAGTTTGCATTTCGTATAAAAACTACAGCTGTAGTGCGCTCGATCATTACCGGGTGAAGCTCCTTGTCGGCCTTGGCAAAATGGCTGTAAGTTTTGTATCTAGTTCTAACATATTTTTCGCCATTGCTGCCAGCCTTCACCTTTTGAAACATTCGCTTGTTTTTGTCATTGGCTTTGTAAAATCGATCACCAACCTGCAGCTGATCTATTGTTGTGACTGTGTTTCGTTCCATTTAATCGCATCATTTAACATTGTAGAATAATTCCAATGAGCATTTTCAGGACTGCTAGGACCAAAATAATAACTTTTACCGTGGTAGGTAGATGTTTGCATTGAGCCGCCTTTTAGCATAACATCCTCCAAAAGCAACGCCTGCATGTCGTATTCTTTAATTTTGTCAAATCCTGACAAATTCAATTTGAAATTATTTGCTATTGCAGCCATTGATTTAAGTTCAAGAATTGCATAAGAATTTCCCAGTATATGTTTTAGTGGTTTGACTACATCACCTAAATAAGCCTCCGAAGCATCATGCAATAAAGCATACAATCGTAATTCATTTGGTGCTAATACAGCCACCAACATACTGTGATGAGCTACAGAATAGAATTGTTTTCGCTGGCCGCCAAATCGGCAAATATTGCTCAATCCTCTCGCTATATCTTCCAGACTTATCATTTCAAAGCAGCCAGATTTGTAGTCTTTTATGTCGAGTTTGTTCATGTTTTTTTTTATTAAAAAGGTAAATCAGAAGGATAGCCAGCTTCAAGTTCATGTACTATTCTCATTTCTGCTCGCTTCATTTCTTGCTGTTTTTTTGAAAGTGTGTCGAAGCAAACTCCATTTTGCCAACTTCCACAATAGCAAGCTTGTATTTGATCATCTTCGCTTTCTTGTGCGCATGGAAATGATTTTTGAATAAGGAAAGGATTTATTCTTGTAGGGCTGTAAGCCCATGCAACACATTCTGCCCAGCAATACTTACCTGCAAAAAAAGAATGAAACCAAATAATAAATTTCAGTTTAAGTTTATATTTCATTTTTGAAAAACCCCCTGTGACTTTCCAAATGCATCATAAATTCGATTGCTAATGGTAACTTCATGTTCATTTGAAGCAGAAAAAAATCTATTCAAACGAAATAAAGCTTCAAATGCAGCTTCATCGCCAGCCAGTGCCATTTTTTCTAATTCCTCCACTCTTGTAATTGTTGGAGTGCTAACAGATTGGTTCTCCCAGCCGATCTGTTTGCTTATGTCGCTATATATGCTCATTTTGTTAGTAAGATGAAAACGCGATACTAATTCCGGTTCCACTTCTTTTGAAGGTCACATCCAACTCTTGAGATGTATCACTAACCATAGAAGCTATTCCTTTTATAATTTCTGTATCAATTACATCATCAGTGATAAATTTCAGGATAACTGGTAATTTTTTAGGATTTACATCCCAGCGCTGACCTAGTAATTTTTCCATCCTTTCGTTGATGTAATTGCATTGTTCGATTGATAAATTCATTTTCTTAATATTAATTGGGCAACATCGCCTCGCACCAGCAGGGGAGTCGAACCCCTAATACCGTTTCTGGTGTCAGCAGCCGGGCCATCCCGCACTGCATCTTTCATCTGCCTTACGGGGCAGAATCATTTATATTTTTATCGTTCCTTTTTATACTTATTGTAACTGTCCTGCCGGGCTGCGATCCAAAACATAATCGCAATGCCCAGCAAGCCAATCACAAAAGCTGCTATTTTTAAAATAATCACGCTTCCTGGAGCTCCTTTTTTAATTCAATATAAAAGCTCTCGTCCTGATCGGAATATAAGCCCACTTTTTGCAGATTACCGTTCAGCTGCAATTCTTCACGATCAAGGAGTATGCGATCCTTTGCAGGCTCTTCTACAGTTCGCACGTAGGTCGGCATAAACTGCTTCATTAGGTTTAAAACACTTGGCCAGGTAAAGCCTTTCAAAGTTTTCAACTTTGGAGTTCCGGTTCGGAATCCGATAATGCCATGAGCCATTTCTAAACTCTTTTTATTACCAAATGCATCGCGATTGTTTTCTGCATAAGCTTGTATTTTGCTCATGGCATCCTCTTTAGTATCGTTTAGCTCCGAAATCTCGCGCTGGTTACTTTCTCTGATCTTTGTGATCTGCACATCCATTTTCGACTGTGTTTTTTGCAACCTTGCATCTGCTTCCGCATATAATGCCATTGCTTCTTCTGCTTCTTCTCTGGATGTTCCAGTAAGTACATTTGTTTTTGCTCTACTTTTTGCCATGATATTTATTTGTTATTAGTTAATTACTTTTTGTGTTTGCTGAGCTTCTCTCAAAATTTTTAAAAACCTCTTTTTAAGATTTTCCTCTGATAATTCCATTGGTATTACAGGAATCACTAGTTTAATTTCGAATTCTACTGTAGTTTTAAAATTCGGGCCTGTTATTTCTACTTTCATTTTTTTTTAAATATTAACTGTGGTTAAAATATACTGTTGTATTCCAAGGTCGTAAGGGTTACTCCGGCAATTCAATTCCTGCCAGAATATTTTGAGTGCAATAGCTTCGTGCATTTCCAAGTTTAGTGTATGCTTGGCTCTTGAAAACTCCGTTCGCCGCACCAGCTTTCTATGGAATGCCAGGAGAACTGAATGCTGTAATTTGTCCAGGAGCTGATCACGATCATTGTACACATTGATTTGTGCAATCACCTCTTGCAGCCTATTTACTTGCGCTTCAAAAAGGATTAGTTTAAACTTTTTCATTAAGGCTTTTTTGTACAAAAATTGTTAAAACATCAAATAGATTTCTGTAATTTTTATTAGTTGACATCTCATTTTCGTGCACAGTTAATGCATGAATCACAGAGGAATGATCTCTATTTATTATTTGACCAATTTTTTTAAGTGTTATTTCTGGCATTGCTTTTTTTATCAAAATCACAGAAAGTGTTCTAGCTCTACTCACTTCTTTTGTTTTCAATTTGCTTTTTAGAACATCAACTTCTAATGAGAAAAATTCACAAACAGCTTCAACAATTACATTACTATCCCGCATGTAATTATTAGCCTGAAGAGCTAACTGGTAATTCACAGTCACTTCATTCCCGAGCAAGGAAGATATTGCGATCTCAGCAGCCTCTATAATTTTGTGTACTTGATTTTCTACCATTACACAAGCCCTCCCGCGCCTAACAGCACCTCTACAATAGCAATCATCAATATACTTGCACCGGCAACAAGTATCCAGCAGGCAGCTTTGGTTTTGTCGTTCTTATTGCACATCATCGCTATCCTCCTTTCTAGCTTCCTGCATCATTTCGCCAATCATTAGGTTCCAGCTGTCGGCAAGTACTGCATTGCTAGGTATTATTTGTAGCCTTGCAACGGAATGGTGAGCTCGATAAGCTAAATGCACCCGATCAAAGAAATAATATAAGGGCTCTTCTAAATTAGTATCAGGTATAAATTCCATAAATTGGCTATCTTCAAAAAATACATCATCACGCAGATTCCATTGGTTTTTCCACCATTGCCAAAAAGCTTTAGAGCGAGTCATCCAAGGTATAGAGTAGTGATCTTTACCTAATTTATGCTGCAAGAATTCTTCTCCTCTTTGCATCTGAAATTCGCAGTATTCTACATCCGTCCAATCCAAGGCAATAAGAATTAATTCAATATTTTGGGCGGTTTTTTGCCTCCTTTTTTCGATGGAGGTAATTTTAAATTTTATCATTAGCTTGTTTAATTAATTCATTTGTACTTTTTATGGCTTCACCGTGATATAGACATGCTTTTTCTTCGTCAATAATGACTATTCCTCCCGGGCATCTACCACTTACTGTGCAAGCCAGACCTTTAACATGGATGATGATCTTAGCCAACTTTTTAGCTAGTTTGGCCGTGGCAGTGAAAGGCTCTCCACGTTCTTCGTGTGCTAAAACGATAAATAATGTTGATGGAAAACTCGCAATAAGCTTGCGTAGCGCTCCATTTTTTAATTCGTCGTTATAAACTGTCATATTATCCAAAAGCACAATTCTAGGAGCGTTTTTACGAGCCAGCAATACGTATAATTCAGGCACTTCTGTGTAATCTAAAAAATAGATCCTTTTGCTTTTTCGCTCTAAGCCAGCACGATTGCAATTCTCCACGAAATCAAAACCAATTCCCTCTTCTCCACTTACATAAAGAACACGCTCGAATGTGCTAAGCATTAATGATGCTATCAGTGCCATCCATGTTTTGCCGTTTTTTTCTGGTCCATAAATAATCCACAATCCCGAAGTTTCAGGAGTTCCAAAAACCCGGCTCCATAGCTGATCTGCGAAGGTGAATACCTTATGCTTTTTATCGAATATGTTAGTGGTAGATAGCATTCGAATCATGCATTAAGGATGAGTAATGTCTCCGCACGTCGTAATCCTCCAAATTTCTCACCCGTATCAACCGTTAAGCATTGCTTTACGATCTTGTTTAACTTTTCTTTATTCTCCATGTTAACGTTGAGTACATCGTTCAATAATTTCCGATAGAAATCGTATTGATCTGCCCTACCTAATGGAGTTATTCGGCTATATTTGCTAGAAAAACGACTAAAAATTTCTGAAAAACCGGATTTCTTATTCTTTATCCCCTTATCAATTACACTTTGCAATCCTTCTGCACCCATTAAATACCACCCACAGGTATTCGGGTTGGCATTCCATAATTCTTTTATAACTAAAAAAACACCATGTTCTACGTCTCCAACTTCATCTATTATGAATATCGGTTTTGGCAAAAGCCGTGTGTAATACTTTAAATTGGCAAGTACTTCTGAATATTTACCTGTTGATTCTAAACCAATGGTATTAGCCAATAATCGAACGAATAATTGTTTTGTTTTTGCCTGACTTGCATCTATATAAAAGCAATTATCAAGAGTTTTAGCCATAAATAAGCCAGTAGTTGTCTTTCCAATTTCGTTGCTATCTACAAAGATCATCGACTTTGAATGTTCTTTGCAAAAAAAGATCTCCTCAGAAATATGATTAAAAACATCAGTCTGAGCAATATTCCATTTTTTCTCATTAACATTCATATCCAGTAAACGGGCAATATTTATCCACTTGCTGTCCGAAAGTAGCTTATGTGTTTTCCCGTTATTTATACGGCTAAGTACAGCTCGATCTATTCCATACTGTATGCAGAAACCATCAACAGTACCACCGTACTTATCTTTTCGTAATTGTAATTCAACAATAATTTTTTTCTTAAATTCTTCTGGAACGTTTATCATAGCTTGTTTAAATTAAAATCTATCCTTTAGTGATTTGGTAAATGATCGCTCGGGTTGCGGTTCGGGTTCGGAGTTCAAATCTTCCGGCCATTGGTAGTTGAGTGTAGGGTTTGTTTTAATAATTGGCTTTTTCATTTGGAATTTATTTTCTGGTTTAGGACGGTTATCAATTACCAACATAGGTTCAAGTGCTCTCATTCCATTTCTCCCAAATGATTCGATCGTAGCTACGTATGAGTTCATAAGCGTAGCCATTTGAATGTCATTAGCTGTTTGCTCAATCTTAGCACGTTGTGGTTTTGGTTGTGGCATCAATTCACAAATAAATTGATTACCGATGTATGCATGAGCTTGCAAAATGTTTGCATAGTTATCATCTAGCCAGTACACATCAATTTCTTTTCCTTCAACCTGTGTCATCAAGCTAATGAGTCGTTCACCAAGTGCAATGCTGCCATTTTGAGCTAAAAGGCATTGTCCATTATTTAATTTTACAATTCCTACATTTACAGAGGTTTTAGTTTTGTAACCTAAATGCCTTATGATAGGTCGGTAATTAGTTGGCAATACATCTGGGCATTGGTTCGCTAAAAAATAATCCCAACGGCTCATTTTTGGATTCTTAGAGTGTGGACTATTGTTCCAGGTATTGATATCATCAATGCAACCTTCTATAATTTGCTCATAAGGTAGTTGCGGAACTTTTTCAGGACCAGCCTGGTTACTTTCACTCAAGGCGAAAGGTCTAGCCAACCAACCTTCTCGTTTTTTCTCTAATTCGTATCGTAATGGCCGATAGTAAGCCTCGATCCGCTTACCTCTGGCATTGTTAGCTTCAATTTTCACATATTGAAACATGGCACCTTCCACTAGGAATGTTTTTAAGAACTTGGAATTCAAACTCATTTCCGCTTCCAGTTCTGCTGGTATTGGAAGGTTCCATTCGTGATAGTTCCGTACTAATTGGCGATAGAAATCGTCAATTATACCTTCTTTTGTTTTGCCAAATACAGAGCAAGTGAAAACTTCGGATGCAAGGTCAATACCGTTGTAGAACCAAGGTCGATCGCCATTTAAATCTTTAAAAGGAGGTTGCCTATCATCAATAGAGATCATGCTTCCTGAGAATTTTGGAGCTTCCAAACTAAATGCTGGCTTAAATAGCTGCATGTACTTCTGACGGTCTCCACTTCTTTTTGCGTAGGTACCGATTTTGTTTTCCCAATTCTTTAAATAAGTAGTAACAGTCCGGTCGCATAGTGCTTCAAAGTCTGTTGGCTTGTATTGCTCACCAGTCTTTTGATTAATGACCTCAAATTCTCCTTTAATGAAGTGACTGTATTTTTTAAAAACTTCTGTAGCTGTTGGCTTGCTGATATTTTCAGCAAAAAGATTGTTTAAAAGCTCAATTGTATGTTCGAATACTTTTCGAGCGTTTTGTGTTTTGTGTTTGTTACTAATAATTGCTTTATATCTATCTGAACCTTGAAAAGATTTAAATAACTTTTTGAATTGCTTTTCACCAGGTGGTATTGAATGTTCTACTTTGTGCTTTGTTTTAAGAATTTGGTTAAAAGATGCTACATCTTCACAAATTGTCTTCATAATTCCGCACATGCTTCCACCTTTGCTCTTGCGCTCGCTTTCTCTAGCATTTTTCAATTTCACCGCAGCAGACATAACACTCGCATTGGTGATATACCTTTCCTGATGCTCCATACTTAGGCTAGTATTATCTTCAAAAGTGAAATTTTGATAAAATCTCACCGCATCAGGGTTGGTTGCATAAAACTGCTCCATTACATGGTTTAGCTTGCGTGGATCGCCTATACTTCTTTGGATATCTTTTGGCAAGGTGTCAAAATCAATGAGTACTTCACGACCATTGCCACCAATCCGAAGTTTCTTAATCCCGTAATCTTCTTTTTCAGTCCTTGTAATGACACTTTTTAGAGTATTCCAATTATTGAAATAAGCTGGTATCAATTCATCCTTGGTTACTACCAAGTGGTTGTTCCATGCAGATGGCATATTAGTTAGCTGATAATATTTCGTTCAACATTTTTACGATTCTTACTCCTTTATGATGGCCGTTTATAGTACGCGATAAAATTTTGCGACTTATACCCATTTTTTCAGACAAATGCCCGATTTTAAGTCCAGAATCAATGATTTTACTTTTAAGAATTAAATTTTGAGGATACTGTGCTATTTTGATCATTTATGTTCCTATTTTTGGGAATATTCATGCAAGTATATAGAGTATATCTGATACGTGCAAATATTATTTACGATTTATCTTAAATTTATTTATTAACCTGTGTGGAAAACCTTATAAAACGCCTTTTTGAATATATAAAGGCAAAGAAAATTTCAATTCGGCAGTTTGAAATCGCTGTTGGTTTTTCAAATGGAAGCCTTTCTAGTCAGATTAAATCAAATAAATCTATTGGTTCCGATCGTTTAGAAAAAATCTTACATACATATACTGATCTATCTCCTGATTGGCTAATGACTGGAGAAGGTGAAATGATAAAATCAAATAATTCTTCTTTTTTGAGCGAGCCGAATTTAGAATATAAGAAAAAAGTTATACCATTAATTCAAATAGATGCAATTGCTGGTATTGGTGCGGGTGAAATACAGGTAATGGAATACGAATCCGAAAAATTTGTAGTTCCTACTTTTGCTGGAGCAGATTTTCTTATTTCAGTACGTGGCAGCTCTATGAACCCCAAATATAATAGTGGAGATATAGTAGCATGTAAAAAACTATCATTAGACACATTTTTTCAATGGAACAAGGTTTACGTATTAGATACCGACCAAGGCGTATTAATCAAAAGAGTTAAAAAATCTTTAATTGAGCATCATTTATTAATCGTTTCGGAAAATATTCAATATGAGCCATTCGATTTACACCGCGAAAAAATCAACTCATTAGCATTAGTAATGGGTGTTATAAGACTAGAATAGTGTTCACACACATCTTTTTACGCAAGCATCATGTATCATTATTTGTAATTATCAATAAATCAACATTTTATAATGGCTAAATTTTAATCTCGTTGAAATTAAAGGGTGTCCAACTCGTTAAAAATAGTCAATTTAGCCCTTTTTTTATACCTTAAAGGGTTTGTAGCGTGCTTAAAAATCTAAGAGATGCACCTCCAACTGCACCTCCAACTGCACCTGCAACTCTTTTTTAACTATTTTTTGAGGTTTTCACAAAACGCAAAAAGGGCGTCCAAACCAATCGTTCAAACGCCCTTTTAATTGTTTATTTATTCAATTTAAGCTATCCTAGCCATATATTTACCAACTATGCACCCTGGTAGGCTTAATATGTAACTTATGCAGCTTTTCGCACCGTTTTATTTACCCATTATTCCTAAAAATGGAAATTTCGTTTTTACACTTAATTTTCATAATCTTTGCAATATATGCCTACCATACTATTGCAAAGCCGTTTTTTCCATTTTTTTCCGTTTTATTCTTTATGGAAGTTTGGTTCTGCCCCTTATAATTTGAAAAAATCATTTACTTAAAACTAAAAGAATGTACATAGGTAGAACAATGGAAATTCCATTTATGTGGAATTTTGCCCGGCGAAACTTACTAAGAACTTTAATTCTTAGCACATTAGTTACGGGAGCATATTATTTTTTAGGGTGGACGTTCTTGGCTATCCCATTCGTTCCGATAGCCACAATTGGAACAGCAGTGGCATTTTATGTTGGTTTTAAGAATAATCAAGCGTACGACCGACTTTCAGAGGCTCGTGTTCTTTGGGGCGGAATAACGAATGCAAGTCGTTCTTTTGCGTCAAGTATTATGGCAATTATTCAAGATGAAAATAAGAGAGAATACTTAATCCGTAAACATATTATTTATATAAATGTACTTCGTTTGCAATTGCGAAAAGAAATAGTTTGGGCAACAAGTAAAGAAGATTTACATCAAAAAAATATAGCTGGTAATGAAGAATTGATTAAATATGATGAGGCTTTACTTGCACTTTTCACTCAACATGAAAAATTAGATATTTATGAAAAAATTAAAAACAAAGGAAATATAGCTGCTTTAATCCTCACTTCTCAGTACAAAGATTTTACTCAACAAAAAAGAGATAAAAAAATTGATGATTTTGAACATTCAGATTTTTTCAGACTTTTAAATGAATTTTACAGCCTTCAAGGCGGTTGTGAACGGATTAAAACAACTCCTCTTTTTCGGCAATACAGCATATTTAGTAGGATATTTGTGGTTTTATTTATTACATTAATTCCGTTTGGATTTTTGTCAACAGTAAACACGATTGACAAAGGAATCAACTTTGATGTATGGCTAAATGTTCCAATTTCTATGTTAGTTTCGTGGGTGTTTTATACGATGGAACAAATAGGAGAATTTTCAGAAAATCCATTTGATAATGGATTAAATGATACGCCAATTTCAAGTATTTGTAGAAATATAGAAATAGATTTGCTAGAAATGCTCGGAGAAAAAAATATCCCAGCTAAAATTCAACCTAAAAACGATATACTATTATAATCTACAACCATGTTTGAAAAAATTTTTAAAAATAACGAAGCTTGGGTTGCCGAAAAGCTTTCCCTAGATTCAGATTATTTCACCAAATTATCCAAAGGTCAAAACCCTGAATTTCTTTATATAGGTTGTTCAGATAGCAGAGTTACTGCAGAGGATTTGATGGGTTTGAATCCCGGAGAAGTATTTATTCATCGAAATATTGCTAACTTGGTTGTAAGTACAGATAGCAATTTAAATGCTGTTGTACAATATGCTGTTGAATATTTGAAAGTAAAACACATTATAATTTGCGGTCATTATGAATGTGGAGGCGTAAAAGCTGCTCTCAATCCAAGCGATATGGGGCAATTAAATAGTTGGTTACAAACCTTGCGTGATGTTTATCGCTTTCATAGTGAGGAATTGGATAGTATTACAGATCAGCAGAAACGGTTCGACAGACTTGTAGAATTGAATGTAAGAGAACAATGTATCAATATCATAAAAATAGATCATGTTCAAAAAATGTGGTATAGAAGCCACTATCCTACCATTCATGGTTGGGTTTTCGATGTAAGAACGGGCAAATTAATTGATCTTAAATTAGATATGGAAGCAGAATTTGAATCAGTTAGAACAATTTATGATCTAAAACCATTTGCAGATATTCAAAAATAGATCGTTTTTGTTTATTTTAAGTCAGGATAATTTTTGTAAAACTATGTTTAGGGTTCAAAATAATTACATTTGAATCCTTTCCTATTAGCTACATGAAATTATACAATACACATCTTTATACATTAGTTACCGTTTCAGTTGCTTTTTTTCTGGCAGCACTTAGTTATCTGGATTTTTTTCTGGTACCAAAAGAAGCCTTAATTATAACTCGTTGGCTTGCCATTTCGGGATTGGTTTTTTATGGAATCAAAAAGAAATCATTAACCAGTTGGATATTAATAAGTATGGTTGTAGGAGCTGAAATTGGAAACGATTTTCCAGATTTTGGCATCAAACTTCAGGTATTGAGTAAGGTTTTTTTAAAAATGATTAAAACCATTATTGCTCCTCTCCTTTTCGGAACCTTAGTAGTTGGTATTGCTGGTCATTCAGATTTAAAACAAGTGGGTAGAATGGGATGGAAATCCATTCTTTATTTTGAAATAGTAACAACCATAGCTTTATTTATTGGCTTGTTTGCAATCAATATTTCTAAAGCTGGAATGGGAATAAAACTACCTTCTGGAGTTCAGGAAGAACTTCCTAAAGTAGCTCCACAAACTTTTAATGATATTATTCTTCATATTTTTCCAGAGAATATTGCAAAATCTATAGCCGATGGGCAAGTTTTACAAATAGTAGTTTTTAGTATTTTATTTGGGATTGCCTTAGCGATGGTTGATGAGAAAAAACGCCAACCTATGCTTAAAGCTGCTGAAAGCTTATCGGAAGTGATGTTTAAATTCACAAATATCATCATGTATTTTGCACCAATTGGTGTGGGAGCTGCAATTGCCTACACAGTTGGTCACATGGGTTTAGGAATTTTGATTAATTTATTCCATTTACTAGCAACCTTATATATAGCACTCATAGCTTTTTTACTTCTCGTATTTTTGCCTATTGCTTTAATTATTAAGTTAAATATTCGAAAATTTTTGCAGGCTATTGCAGAACCAGTTTCAATTGCCTTTGCAACTACAAGCTCAGAAGCTGCATTACCTAGAGCTATGGAAGCCATGGAAAAATTAGGAGTTCCGCGAAAAATTGTTGCTTTTGTAATGCCAACCGGGTATAGTTTTAATTTAGATGGTACCACTTTGTATTTATCTCTTGCTTCTATATTTGTTGCCCAAGCTGCTGGTATAAACTTAACCCTGGGTCAGCAATTACTAATGGTATTTACGTTAATGCTAACTAGCAAAGGTGTTGCTGGAGTTCCACGAGCATCATTAGTTATTTTATTAGGTACTGTTGCATCTTTTGGTTTACCAGTTTGGCCTGTTTTTATTATTTTAGGAATTGATGAACTAATGGACATGGCCAGAACATCCGTTAACGTAGTTGGAAATTGTCTGGCAACAGTAGTAATTGCAAAGTGGGAAGGTGAGTTTAATGAAAATGCTAATCCAGATTTAAATCCATTAACAGAAATATAATGAGTGATAGAGCGAGAAAAATATATTTATTGACCTGCATTTTTGCCCCTTTTTTGGTTTACTGTATTTATTATTACAGTAAAATGGTTGGTAAAGCTGCATATAACTTCAAAGAATTTGAATACATAAGTTATAAATACGGACCTGGCAATAATATGCTGAACTCGTATGATAGCCGTACAGGCATCTATATCTTTGAAACAGAAACTAACGATAGTTTGAAAAAATTCAGTGTTAAATTAACCAATGAAGAACTTCAAGAAATTCATCGCAAAATGATTGATATGAATTTTTTCGATATTCCTTCATCAATAAAGTCTGTTTCAGAAGAATATGGTGGTGTTGATAAAGGGGTGGTTTATGAGATAGATATGGCATATACTCGTAAAACAAAATCAGTAAAATGGTCTGTAAGTTCATCAAACTCCAATTTAAATGAGCGAATGGGTCAATTGGTTTTATCAATAAATAAGACTTTGTCTGGTTCGAAAAACAGAAAACCATTGATTGTAAATTAATTTCAATTCAATATTTGCTTTCTTTTTTATTTTTCTTACTTTTGCCGTTCATAAAATTTTTATAAACCCAAAAACAATGTACGCAATAGTAGATATAGCAGGACAGCAATTTAAGGTTGCAAAAGACCAGCAAATCTTTGTACACAGGCTACAAGGAGATGAAGGCGCTAGTATTGAATTTGACAAAGTGTTGTTGGTAGAAAATGATGGAAAATTTACAGTAGGTGCGCCTGGTGTAAAGAATGCCAAAGTTTCTGCCACCATCGTGTCACATTTAAAGGGCGATAAGGTTATCGTCTTTAAAAAGAAAAGAAGAAAAGGATACAAAAAGAAGAACGGTCACCGTCAGTCCTTTACTAAAATTCAAATTTCAGGTATCAGTATTTAACAATCATCAATTCATCAAATTTGATGATTGAATAAATTTTATAAAAAATGGCTCACAAAAAAGGTGCGGGTAGTTCCAGAAACGGTCGTGAATCGCACAGTAAGAGATTAGGAATTAAAATATACGGTGGTCAGTTAGCTGACGCCGGAAATATTATTGTTCGTCAACGTGGTACTAAACACCATCCAGATAAAGGAGTAGGTATTGGAAGAGATCATACTCTTTTTGCATTGGTAGATGGAACGGTATTATTTCGTAAGAAACAAGATAATAAGTCTTGGGTATCAATTGTTCCAAGAATTAACAAAGCTGCAAAAGCAGTAGAAGTTGAAACCCTTGTAGCAACCGAAAAAGTAGAAAAAGCTGCTCCAGCTAAAAAAGCTGCTCCGGTAGCTGATCTATCTTCAGAAACTCCAGCTGTGAAAGCAGTTGAAGCAGTTGAAGAAAAAACTGAAACTGTAGCAACAGAAAAGAAAGCAACAAAAAAGGCAAAAGCAGATGATTTAACAATCATTGAAGGTATTGGTCCTAAAATAGCAGAATTATTTGTTGCTGAAGGGATTGATACATTTGCAAAACTTGCTGAAACTGAAATAACTCGTATGCAAGAAATTTTAGATGCAGCAGGTTCAAGATATTCAGTTCATAATCCTTCTACTTGGGCACAGCAATCACAATTAGCTGCTGATGGTAAGTTTGATGAGTTAGAAAAGTTAAAAGCTGAGTTAGACGGAGGTTTAGAAAAAGAATCCGAATAATTCTAATTTATAACATAATTGAAAAACCTGAGGAGACTCGGGTTTTTTTATGCAAAAACTTATTAAAAATTCGTTTTATCAGCGTTTTTAATCTGCGTGATCTGCGTTCTAATAAAAGGAATATAGTACACGGATTACTCTAATACTTCGTAACGCGGATTTTTTATCAGCGTTTTTAATCTGCGTCATCCGTGTTCTAATGAAAGAAAATAGCACGCAGATTACACGGATTCTTCGTAACACTGATTTTTATCCTGGTTTGCAATTAAAATTTATTGTTTTAATTATTTAAACAACTCCTATTTTTCTCTAATCATCAATCGTTCAGCAAATTGTAACAAGTGATCTTTTGCTAATTGAGAAATAGCAAGTGCATTACAATTTTCGATCGCAATAGAAAAATAACGATCAATTTCTATTTCTGCCAAAGAACGAATTCCAAGTTGATCATAAATTTCAACAATGGAATTAATTTTTTCACTTTCGCCAAACTCCTTTATTGTTAGCCAATAATTTAATTGCGTTAATAAATCTTCTTTTGCTAATTCAATAGCTGAAATAAGCATAAAAGTTTTTTTATTCGTCAGTATGTCTCCACCAACTTTTTTTCCAAATTTATCCGGATCACCATAAACATCCAATAAGTCATCCTGCAACTGAAAAGCTATGCCCATGTTTTTACCAAATTCATATAAATGATTTTGAGTTTGTTCATCAGCATTTCCAATTAATGAACCAATCTGAAGACTAGCAGCTAGCAAAACAGCAGTTTTAAGACTTATCATTTCAATATACTCTGGAATTGAAACTTGGCTAATTGTTTCAAAATTCATATCCAGCTGCTGACCTTCGCAAACGGCTGCAGCTGTGTTGTTGAAAATCTCTAGCGTTTGTTTTAAATGGGTTGGTTCTACATCCAATAATAATTTATATGCTTCTACCAACATCACATCTCCTGAAAGTATCGCTGTGTTTTTATTCCATTTTTCATGAACCGTAAGCTTACCTCTTCTCAAAGGAGCATTGTCCATAATATCGTCGTGCATTAAGGTGAAATTGTGAAATACCTCTATTGCAAGAGCAGGCTTTAACGCTTTTTGAATATCGCCACCAACTGCTTCACAGGCCATTAAAACTAATGATGGCCGTAATCTTTTCCCACCAATTGCCATTAAATATGCTATAGGTTCATATAGCTCAGTTGGTTTGTTTGGATAAGTAGAATCAGCAATTTGCTTTTCTATTAATTGATGATAGGTAGATAATGATTGCATGAATTAAAATAATTCCTGAATTAAGGTGAAATCAATTTGACGTTTTCCTAAATCGACACTTTTTACTTTGATGCTTACTTCATCGCCAAGTTGATAAACTTTCTTTTTCCGTTGACCTATTATGCAATAGTTTTTTTGATCTAAAACATAAAAATCATCCGTCAAATCGCGTAATCGAATCATTCCTTCACATTTGTTTTCATTCAATTCCACATACATTCCCCATTCTGTAACTCCTGAAATAATTCCTGTGTAGGTTTCGCCAACGTTATCTTTTAAATATTCTGCTTGTTTATATTTAATGGAAGCACGTTCAGCTTCGGCTGCTTTTTTCTCCATTTCTGATGAATGCTTGCATTTTTCTTCCAAATCTCCTACTGGATTTGGCTTTCCGCCCTTTAAATAAAAATCGAGCAAGCGATGAACCATAACATCAGGATATCGCCTGATTGGTGAAGTAAAATGGGTGTAATAATCAAATGCCAACCCATAATGAAAACTTTTAGTAGTGGTGTAAATAGCCTTAGCCATTGATCTGATTGCTAAGGAAGTAAGAACGTTTTGCTCCTTTGTTCCAACTACATCATCCATCAATTTATTCAATGATCTTGAAATATCTTTACTTGATTTTGTACTTACTTTATAACCAAATCTGGCTGCAAAAGTGGCAAACGTTTCAATGTTTTCTGGCGATGGTGCATCGTGAGCACGATATACAAATGGATATTGATTCTTCTTTCCTCCTTTTGTGTAAATAAATTCAGCAACTTTCCGATTGGCAAGCAACATAAAATCTTCGATTAATTTATGTGCATCTTTTCGCTCTTTTACATAAACGCCAATTGGTTTTCCGCTTTCATCTAACCTGAATTTTACTTCCGAAGTCTCAAAACTAATTGCTCCATTTTTAAATTTCTCATCACGAAGTTTATAGGCTAGTTGATTTAAGGTTTTCAATTCATTTGAATAATCTCCAACCTCCGTTTCCAATATTCCTTGAACTTCTTCATAACTAAATCTTCTATCGGAGTGGATTATCGTTTTCCCAAACCATTCTTCTATTATTTTGGCATTATCATCAATAATAAAAACAGCTGCAAAACATAGTTTATCTTCTTTTGGTCGCAAAGAGCATAAACCATTCGATAAATTTTCAGGCAACATCGGAATCACCCGATCAACCAAATAAACACTGGTAGCTCGTTCGTATGCTTCATCGTCAAGGCTTGTATTTGGTTTTACGTAATGCGAAACATCTGCAATGTGAACCCCAATTTCAAAATTTCCATTGTCTAGTTTTTTGAAACTTATGGCGTCGTCAAAATCTTTCGCATCAGCTGGATCAATGGTAAATGTTAATGTTTTTCTAAAATCTTTGCGCAAGGCAATTTCATCTTGAGAAATTATACTATTGATAGCTTCTGATTCGGTTTCTACTTTTAAAGGAAAAGAAAGTGGAAAACCAAAATCCGCAAGAATTGCATTCATTTCGGTGTTATTCTCTCCTTTTTTGCCTAAAACATGAATAATTTCTCCAACTGGATTTTTAGCACCTTTTGGCCATTCAATGATTCTTGCAACTGCTTTTTCTCCATCTTTTGCTCCATTCAATTGATCTAATGGAATCAAAATGTCATGATTCATTTTTCGATTGTCTGGAACCAAAAAAGCGAACTTATGCGAAAGCTGAACGACTCCGGTAAATTCCATTTTCTTTCGTTCAAGAATTTCAACCACCTCTCCTTCCAAACGTTTGCCTTTATTGGTTGCAAAAACAAATGCTTTTACCAAATCGCCATGTAAAGCTTCGCGCAGCATACGTGGAGCGAGATAAACATCATCGGTCATTTCTTCAGAAACCAAAAAAGCTGAACCAGAAGCCGTCATGTCTATTCTTCCGACAATGTAATTCTTAACTTGTTTAATCTGTTTTAACTTGAATTTTCCTTTAGTAATCTCCGTTAAAATTCCGTTTTCTGTCATTTCTTCCAAGATTTTCGAAACCATGTTTATGGCCATAGAATCTTTTACATACAAGGCGGAAGAAATTTGTTTATAGTTGAATTCTTTTGAAGAATTTTTGTTGAAATAGTTTAAAACTGATTCGCCAAGGGCTTTTTTCAATGATTGTAATGAGCGTGGTTTAGTCATTCCTCGTTGGGATTAATTTGATATTTATTTATTTAAAACACTGCTATTACTGTACCTTTTTTTGTAATTGATTCTCCATTTAATTTTTTAGCATTAATTAAATAAATATAAACTCCTGTACTGATGATGTTTCCAGAAGCTATATCTCCATCCCAACCATTTTCTTGATTGATGGTTGAAAAAAGCATTCTGCCCCAACGATCAAAAATTTTAAATGAATACTCTTTTTGATCAATTCCAATCAACACTGGTTT
This sequence comes from bacterium, assembly GCA_031412335.1. Lineage (GTDB taxonomy): Bacteria > Bacteroidota > Bacteroidia > Sphingobacteriales > Sphingobacteriaceae > JBBQYA01. Next base: position 124,549 of record JANOCT010000001.1, read on the forward strand.
AAAGATTGGATTTATTCCTCCAGGAGTAAATGCATCAGGAACAAAAATATTATTTTCAGGAAAAACACAATTTGTATTTGATTGCGCTATTCCATTTGTACCTAAACTGCTAGCTACTTCTCGAGCTATAATCTTATAACAATTTACCGTTTTATTTAAAATAATTGCTGTATCAGTATCCAAATAACTAGTAACACCATCAGGCAAACTAATTAGCAAGGTGCCGTTTCGATAAAGATCATATTGTTGCGCTCCATTTTCCCAACCTTCCACTAGGTTCCAACTTAACAAATTGCTAAAATCAGGATTTGTTTTCGCAGTTAAAACTACCGTGTTTAACACTTCAGAAGTAATTGTGCTAACAGGACAACTAGTTTGAGCAACTATTCTGTAATAATAAACTTCGTTTACATTTTTTTCAGTCTCAAAATATAAAAATTGAAAATTACCAGGCTGACTTAAAGTAGCAACCGGCAAAAAATTAGATGTGGTTTTACTTCGCTCTAAGGTATATTGAATTGGAGAGGTAGATGGGTCTGAAATCCAACTAACCTTTATCGTATCGTTATTGTCTGCTACAGATGCATCGTAAGCATATACAAAATTTGGAAACGTGCCAAAAGAAGGAACATAAGTTTTAATATTGGAACTAGAAGTCTTTGAATTATCTGATGCTACTGCTCTGATAAAAAAGCGATTATCAACTCCACTTAATAAGTTACTAAAGGTATAAGTATTTGGCGAACCGGTGTTTACTGAATCAATTAAAGTAAAGGAATTTCCTCCTTGAGATACATAAATGCGATAGGTTCTTACGCCTTGAGTCCAACCTTCATAACTATTCCAGTTCAATGTTATTTTTTGAGAACAGGTATCAAAAGTGGTTTCGGATAAATAAATGGTTGAATGTGGATTACTAAACGAGGAATTAAACTTATTGTCGAAATGTGATGCAACTACGTTAAAGTTTTCTTTTTCTGTTTCGCATTTAGAGTTAATAAATTGCGCTGTAGCTAATTTAGCATCCTGATACAAATAACTATTTTGACCAGATAAAACACTATCAATGACGATAAACGCATTTGAATTTTTGTAAATAAAATAACTATCTCTGTTTATTTCTACAGTAGCAATCCAAGTAATTTCTGCAAATTGTTTAGGTCCGCCAGGTGTCATTACTGTTTTTACCGTTACAGAATCAATTATTGGTGTACCAAGTGCTTGTGCACTAACTTGATAAACAGAAAATGCGAGTAGTAAGAAAGTAAATAATGTATGATAGCTTTTCACCATATTTTAGCCAACTAAAACTGAAATAAATTCTTCTTTTTTTAAATAATTTATAGCCAATTGCTGAATTTCTTCGGCAGATATGGTTTTAACTTTATCAATATATTGATCATAATACGTATAGTCGAGATCGTAAAACAGAATCCCTTTTAACTTATCAGCATGCGAAAACGCATTTTCAATACTTCCTAACATGGTGCCTAATAAATAATTTCTAACCAAATCTAATTCTTGATCTTCAACAAGTTCTACTTGCAAACGTTCTATTTCTTTAAAAATTTCTTGTAAAGCGCTATCATGAACCTCTTTACCCACTTCTGTGCTGATAAAAAAGTATGCATCTTTTTGTAAAGAAACAACTCTACTACCAATTCCATAAGTATAACCCTTTTCTTCTCTAATGTTTGCCATTAATCTAGATCCAAAATACCCACCTAAAAGTGTATTCAAAATTTGAAGACCTATATAATCTGGATGTTTTTTGCCTACTAATTTTTTACCAACTCGCATGGCAGTTTGCAAGGCATCCTTTTTTTCTTTGTAATATTTACCAAAATGTAAAGTTTCGGGATGAGTTACATCATTATATTCAAATTTACTGTCCGAATTTATATTTCCAAAATACCTTGCAATATTAGTTTTTGTATGATCAGAAAGTTTACCAGCAACAATTAAGGTACAATTAGAAGGAGTATAAAATTCTTGGTGGAAATCGACCAAATTTGCTCTGTTTATTTCTTCAATATTCTTAAATTCTGTATTAAAACCATAGGGATGATTAGATCCAAAGAGTTTTTCATTAAAAATTTTCCGAGCCTCGTAATCATTTTTCTTTTTGTTTACCGCAAGTTTTTGCTTGTTGTTAGCAATAAATGTTTCCAGTTCGGTTTGTGGAAAAGTTGGATGGAAAATTACATCGGTAAAAACTGGCAATAATTTTTCTAGATGTTTATTTAAACAATACAAAGTCACATATGCTTTATCAAAATCAACTTCCGTTTGCAAAAATGCACCATGGAAATCAAAAAAATCAGCAATCTCAGAACCAGTCATGGTAGAATTTCCTTCTACTAACAATGAATTTACCGCATTGGCAGACAAACGGGATTCTTCGAACCAATTTCCTGCATTTATGATTACTTCAACTCTTACAACATCCTCAGAACCTGCATTAATGGAATAAAATGGAATTCCATTCGGAAGAGTAATTTTCTCAGGTTTTACAATGGTTAACTTTTCTATTTCATTCGCCTCGGGCGCAACACTTCTATCCAGTAGGTCTATCATTTTTAATTAATATTATTTTTAAGGTAAAACAACGTAGAAGAATTTCCTAAATCGAATAGCTGGGAAGCATATTTCTTTATTTCCTCAGCAGTAATGGATTGATAAATTTCTGTTTCCTTATTCACCATTCCGGCATCCCCCATTAATTCATAATAAGCAAGATTCATCGCCTTATTTAACAAACTCATTTCACTGAAAATGAACGTAGATTCTGCTTTATTTTTAACTTTTTGAAGTTCCTGTTCAGGAATGTATTCATCAACTAATTTTTGTAGCTCTCTTAAAATTGCATTTTCAGCTTCTAAAACTGTGTTATTTTCACTCAACTTTCCTTCAATTACAAACATACCAGCATCCATATCACCAGAAACGTAGGCATTTATTTCACTAAAAAGTTTTTGTTCGCGCAATAAGCTTTTATGAAAACGAGATGAATTTCCTCTGGATAAAATATCTGAAATAATATCAGCAATATAATATTCATGGCTTTTACGTTCGCTCATGTGAAAAACTTTATAAATAGCATCAGCTGGCACATCCCGATGAACGGTTTTAGTTCTTGATTCAATTTGCAAAGGCTCTTTGGGTAAATTACGTTGATACCGAATCCCACGATCAATAGAACCGAACCATTTTTCGGCTTGATCTTCAATTTCATTCGCTTTCACATTTCCAGCAATTACCAAAATAGCATTTTGTGGATTATAATGTTTCGTAAAAAATGCCTTCACATCTTCAATTTCTGCATTTTCAATATGCGAAAGCTCTTTTCCGATGGTTGCCCAACGATAAGGATGAACTTGATAAACCAACTCGCGAAGCAATAGCCAAACATCGCCATAAGGCTGATTGAGATAGCGTTGTTTAAATTCTTCGCAAACCACATTTTTTTGAACTTCTAAACTTTTTTCAGAAAAAGCAAGATTCAACATTCGATCAGATTCTAACCAAAGTGCTGTTTCAAGGTTTTGAGATGGAACTTGAATGTAATAATTCGTAATATCATTGCTCGTGAAAGCATTGTTTTCGCCTCCTACACGCTGCAAAGGTTCATCGTAAACCGGAATATTGACAGAGCCACCGAACATTAAATGCTCAAACAAGTGTGCAAAACCAGTTTGCTCTGGGTTTTCGTCTCTAGCACCTACATCATATAAAACATTTACTACACACATCGGATTGGTAGCATCCTCGTGAATTAATAATTTCAAACCATTGGAAAGAACAACTCTTTTATAATCTATCATTCAAATTTTTAATTTATAAATTTCTAAAAATAGTATTTTTGTTGCTATTAACGCATTTTTGATAGAGTTAAACGATTAAATTGTTCAGTTTGTGTGGTTTAATTCAATAAACAATAATTTGACATAGGAGTGCTTTGGCTTAGGGATAGAAGCGGCATCCTTTTTTTTCAATTAAAAAACAATTAAATCAAAAAAGATATAGCGGATAGCCCGACCCGTTTTTCAGGGTAAGCCCAAAATATAAATTAATACGCTGATCTATAAATATTTAATATTTATAATTAAAATAAATAGAAGATTGATAAAAACATACCATATTTACATTACCTCAATTAAAACAAAAAACATATCCAACTACTTTTAATGCTATGAATGTAAATCAGCTTTTAAAAAGAGCGTTAAATTTTGAATTTCTATCAGCCGACGAAGGTAAGTTTTTGTATTTCAATGCCTCAACTGCCGAGTTGATGTTTATCGGAAATGAATTGAGGAAAATCCAAAAGCCTGATAATGTGGTAACTTGGATTATTGATCGAAATCTAAACACTACTAATGTTTGTATTGCCAATTGTAAGTTTTGTAATTTTTTTCGCCGACCTGGTCACCAGGAAAGTTATATAACCAGCATTGAAGAATATAAAGTTAAAATAGAAGAGACTTTTAAATATGGTGGCGAACAATTGTTATTGCAAGGTGGGCATCATCCAGATTTAGGCTTAGCCTATTATGCAAACCTCTTTCGCGAATTGAAAAGTTTGTATCCTAATTTAAAACTCCATTCATTAGGTCCACCGGAAATTGCACACATTACTAAACTAGAAAAATCAACCCATACCGAAGTTTTAAAAACATTAATAGAAGCTGGTTTAGATTCCTTGCCAGGTGCAGGTGCCGAAATTTTGAACGATCGGGTCAGAAGATTAATAAGTAAAGGAAAATGTACCGGAAAAGAATGGTTGGATGTAATGCGAGCTGCACATCAATTAAACTTGACCACATCCGCCACCATGATGTTTGGCCATGTTGAAACCATTGACGAGCGATTTGAACATTTAGTTTGGCTACGTGAAGTGCAAGCTGAAAAGCCTGAAACAGCAAAAGGGTTCTTGGCTTTTATACCTTGGCCATTTATGGACGATGGAACTTTACTAAAAAGAATAAGAGGAATAAAAAACACCATTACGGCCGATGAATATGTGCGTATGATTGCGCTTAGTCGTATTATGTTGCCAAATGTTAAAAACATTCAAGCTTCATGGCTTACGGTAGGTAAAGAAACTGCACAACTCTGCTTACATGCCGGAGCCAATGATTTTGGTTCGATTATGATTGAAGAAAATGTAGTTTCAGCAGCTGGTGCTCCACATCGTTTTACTGCACAAGGCATTCAGGATTCAATTGCAGATGCAGGATTTAAACCTCAATTGCGAACTCAGCAATACGAATTTAGAGAGCTACCCGCAGAAATGGAACAACAAGTAATTAATTATTAAAAAAACAAAGGCTTCATTTATTCTTTCTTTTAAAATACAATACTACTTTTACCCGCAATGGAGGAAGTTGAATTACACATAGAGGCAGTTTTATTTGCCTCAGCAGATCGGGTTACTGTAAAGGAATTAGCAGAAATCTTACTTTTTGTTTTTGAAAGGAATTTTGAAGAAACAGAAGTTGAAGAAAGTTTAACCAAAATCACGGAAAAGTTTGATTCTAATCATTCATCATTTCAACTAAAAAAGATTGATGCTGGCTATCAGTTTTTCACAAAACCAGATTACCAAAAAGGGATACAATACTTACAACAACAACGATCAAAGAAAAAACTATCTGTTTCTGCTATGGAAACCTTAGCCATAATTTCGTACAAACAACCCATTACCAAATCAGAAATTGAGCAAATACGTGGTGTGAACTGCGATTATTCAGTACATAAATTATTAGAAAAAGAATTGATAAGTATCGAAGGAAAAAGTGATGCACCCGGGAAACCTTTATTGTATGTAACCAGTAAGATGTTCATGGATTATTTTTCATTGAACTCCATTGCTGATTTGCCTAAACTAAAAGATATAGCTACACAACCTGATTCAACAATTGGGGAAAATGATTTTCAATAATATTTTGGTAAAATTTTTGTAATCAATGAAAAATAGTACAACTTTGTTACAGACGTTTAAACATCCATTTTAGAAAAATAATTATCAAATCTCTCGCAAAATTCACCCTTAACCCATACAAATCTTAAACCCTTTATCATCTATTTTTCAGTAAATGAAAACTCCTAAAAAACCTATTAAAAAGGTTCCAGAAAAGTTAAAGAATTCTGTAAATCAAGAATCCGTTAAAAAAACCAAGTTGAAACCTTTAAACCCAAAGGAATCTAAAAATTGGAAAAACAAACTTGACGAAGACGATGAAGATGATTTTTTGGTAAATGATGAAATTGATGATGTAGATGAGTTGGATGATATAGAAGACGATTTTGCAGGAAATTCAGAATTTGACGAAGATGATGATCGGTTTTAAAACCTGTTGTCTGTTTGTAATTTCTTACCCATAAATTTTTATAAATCAATTATTGAATGCTTAAACCGCATTTAGTAATTGATTTTTTATTTTAACAAGCACCTAAACCATGAAAATCTCTTTAGTAGATAGTCCTAAAAAAGCTAAATTATTTTTAGAAGTTCCACGCATTATTTATAAAAATGATTCGGTTTGGGTTTCGCCGTTAGATGTAGAAATAGAAAATATTTTCAAGCCCGAAACCAATATATTTCATTCCCATGGTATAATAGTCAGATGGATATTGCAAGATTCGAATGATCGATTAATTGGCAGAATTGCCGCTTTTGTAGATCATCATAAAGCATCCAATTTCGAGCAACCTACCGGTGGCATTGGTTATTTTGAATGCATAAATGATTTTGATGCTGCAAAACTCTTGTTTGATACAGCAAAAACCTGGTTGATTGCCAAAGGAATGAAAGCCATGGACGGACCCGTTAATTTTGGCGAAAACGATCGGTATTGGGGTTTATTAGTCGAGGGTTTCACGCACCCAACTATTGGAATGAATTATCACCCACCCTATTATCAAGCCTTGTTCGAAAAATATCAGTTTACTACTTTTTTCGAACAGAGAACCAATATGATAAATATGAAAATTCCTTTTCCAGAGCGTTTCAACAAAATTTCTAATTGGGTAGCCAACAAAGAAGGAAACACGTTTGAGCATATCACCTTAAAAAATATTAATAAATACGTTGAAGATTTTAAGGAAATTTATAACGATGGCTGGCAATATCACGATGGTTTTGTACCCATGACCACCCAAAACGCCAAAGAAAATCTGGAGAAACTCATTCCGATAATGGATGAGAAATTAATTTGGTTTGCCTATGTACACAAGGAGCCAGCCTCTTTTATTGTAGTGATGCCAGATGCCAACCAATTATTAAAACCCTTCAAAGGTAAATTGGGCGTAATAGAAAAAATTCGATTTCTATATGCCAAAAAATTTAACCGACCCGATCGTTTGCGGGTAGTAGTAATGGGTACCAAAACAAGATTTCAAAAGCTAGGACTTGAATCTGCCCTATTCATGAAATTGCATGCCTATACTTTTCCACAAAAGCATTACGACGAAACCGAATTATCCTGGGTTGGCGATTTCAATCCAAAAATGCAATCCATACACGAAGCTACTGGTGCATATCCTGCTAAAAAACATATTACCTATCGCTATGTGTTCGACAACCCGGGAGTAGTACAAAAACCAAAAGAACTTATTGAAAAAAACAGGACAGAGTAGAGTTGATGTTTTTTTTAATTTGAAAACTAGACTTCGTTAAACTTATATTAGTAAAATGATACTGGAATAAATAAAAACATTGTTTAGTTAATTCAATTAGTTTAAGGATGATGTTTTTATTTTTTTTTGGTTTCTTAACATAATAAAAGTAAAACCAGAATTGTGGAAAGTATTCCGAAACTTTTATATTTAAAATTTAGTGGTTTCTTCAAAAAGGAAAAAAAATGCGGCTGATAATTCTTTTCACATTTACAATATTTTTATTAGGGGATTGTTTTGCACAGAAAACTCTCCAATCTAAACTATACAGCAATAAAGGGAGGCTGATTGTGGATCCATCCCTTAAAATCACATTAAGACAATTAAATAAGTGGATAACCATTGAAGATACCTTGACAAAAATGATCCTCAAACAACTTATATATCCGCCAGAGCTATATGAGAATGGTATTTATTATAAGCTTATAATTTCATTTACTGTGGATAATAAAGGAACGTTCAATGACTTTAAAATAGAGAATTATGACAGTATAATCGCTTTTCAGTACGATAATAAAACTAATTTTAGATATAGTAAAATGTTTTCAGAAGTATGCTACAACTCGATAATTTTTTGCTCCAGAAACTTTGAAAAACAAGGTTTTAAGACATCAAAAAATAAATATGAAAAATATTATCTTCCAATCAGTTTCAATTTATCTCATTACAATACCTTATTATTTATAAAAAATGGATGGATGACATATGAAAAAAAGATATTTCCCATTTATAATGAATAAAATTTTTTAATCAGAATTATAATTCTAAAGCTTTTTCCCAAGATTTATAGTCCGATTTTAAATCCAACGTATTATTGAAAGTCTAAATTTTGCTTTTGCTTATTTTATTAGTTTGATTTAGATAAAGAATTGATATTTTTATTTGAATTGATTACTAAGTAATTCAAAAGTACTATAAATAATACGAGAAGTACTAAAACTTGCCTATATTTAGAATTTAGCAGGAAGCTTGCAAAACACAAATACAACTAGATATGAACAACTTTGGAGGCGATTGGACAGAAAATAAAATTGAAATTTTGATTGAGTATGCAAAAGCATATCTTAACATAATGAACGTATACGCTCAAAAATATGACTGGAAGCTTTTATACTTTGATGGATTTGCAGGCTCTGGATTCATAAAAAAAGGTAAAAAAGAAAATCAGAAATTGATAGTTGGGGCAGCAAAAAGAATTATCGAAATAGATCAACCAAGACCTTTCGACTTGTTCTATTTTGTTGAAAAAGAAACAGATAATGCCGAATTATTAAGAGAAAATACTGAAAAGCTATTTCCTGATAAAAATATTCATATAGTCAATACTGATTGTAATGAGAAAATTATGTCAATGAGTAATTTCCTTTCAAGTCCAAAAGGAAAAAAATATAAAGCTCTGGCATATATTGACCCTTGTGGAATGCAGTTGAATTGGAGTTCACTCGAAGCCTTACAAAAACTATCAGTTGACGTTTGGATTTTGATTCCTACTGGAATGGGTGTAAATAGATTATTAAAAAATGATTCAAATATATCTGATGCTTGGGTATCAAAACTTGAAGTATTCTTAGGAATGACAAAGGAAAATATTTTAAAACATTTTTATAAAGAAACAACAACGTTGACATTGTTTGGAGAAGAAGTAAAAACCACTAAAGAACAAAAAGCTATAGAAAAATCTGCAATTCTTTATCAAAGCAGGTTGAATAATTTATTTAAATTTGTGTCTGAACCTTACATTTTAAAAAATACTTCAAACTCAATAATGTTTCATTTCTTGATGGCTTCCAATAATAAATCGGCAGTTAAAATCGCAAATGAAATCATTTCTAAATTTAATAAAATACATTAAATATGGCACAATCTAGTATTGAATGGACAGAAATGACTTGGAACCCAACAACTGGCTGTGATAAGATTTCAGCAGGTTGTAAATTTTGCTATGCAGAGATTATGTCCAAAAGACTTCAAGCAATGGGAGTTGATAAGTACAAAGACAACTTTAAAGTTCGAACCCACGATGAATCTCTAAACATTCCCTATACTTGGAAAAATTCAAAAGTTGTTTTTGTTAACTCAATGAGTGACTTATTTCACGAAGAAATACCTTTGACGTTTATAAAGAAAGTATTTAAAGTTATGAACGAAAATCCACAGCACGTCTTTCAAGTATTAACAAAAAGGGCTGAAAGACTTTCAGATTTACATAAAGAGTTGAAGTGGACGCATAATATTTGGATGGGAGTTTCGGTAGAAAATGATAAAGTAATCAACAGAATAGATTTTTTGAGACAAATAAATGCAAGAGTAAAATTTCTTTCGCTTGAACCATTAATTGGGCCATTAAAAAAACTAAACCTTGATAAAATAGATTGGGTGATTGTAGGAGGAGAAAGTGGACATAAGCCACGAACTATGAATCCAGAATGGGTTTTAAATATTCAAGAGCAATGTGAAAATTCAGATGTCGCCTTCTTTTTTAAACAATGGGGAGGCAAAAACAAAAAAGCGGCTGGAAGATTATTGAATGGAAGAACGTATGACGAGATGCCTGAAATTGAATTACAAAAAAGTGTTTAAGGAAGCAGCAAACAATTAATTGGTTTTATAAACCTAGCTCGCCTTAATATCAAAATTCCGTTCAGCTTCCATCTCCATCCTACTTCGCAGAATTAGTAATTCTGTGATCTAAATTTAAACTTCTTATTCTCCCCTACCCCAAATTTTCAACTCAATTTGAGCTTTTCATTTGTGTAATCAAAAAAGAAAAAAAATTTCAAATTGATTACACATGTGTAATCAAAAAAAGTGTAATCAAAAAAATTGATTACAAAAATTCTGATTACAAAAATATTAGCTAAGATTCTCTATATTAAAGTATTAGATCTTTAGAATTTGTTATTTTAAAGCTTTATTTTAGACTTAATAATCCGATATTTAAACCAACATTTGATTGAATGATATTTTTATTTGAATAGATTTCTAAAACATTTTCAGTTTCCTAATTATAAGTTATTTTTGAAAAATGGATAAAGTGGTTTGTATTTTCAAGAGTTAGAGGCACGTAGGCCACGACAACAATGATAGATAAACGAACCACAAAAAATCAACATCAAGAAATTGATGAGCAACTGAAAAATCTTTCGGACACTGAAATTATGCTCGAATTCTCAAGTCTGTTGAATTCAATTTATCCTCACTTAGTAAAGACACACAATCATTGTTACGACCCTTTTGACAACATCTCTGAAGTTCTTTATTTCAACTTTGTTCACTCGACATTCTCAGGTAAATATGGTTCTATAATAAACCGGCAAGAAACTCATAAGTATGGTTTTTCACTTCATTGTTACAGAAATATAAATCACATTTCAATCGCTCCCAAACACTTTCCGTTTACTAGCGAAAGTTCACAAGGACAATTGACTTTCAAAGACAAGCAAGAATTTGAAGACAAAGAATTTATTTTCATTCTGTTTGGCGACAAGCAAAACAATCTATCGGGCGACAGTGACCAAGTTAAAGTTGAAACCGTAAATTTTGACTTCGTGAATTTTATAATGGTGGACAAAAAATCAGGACTAAATTTTCGCAACCAAGACAGTTTATGGGTGGACAAAAATCTTGTTGACTTTGAACTTGTTTTGGAAGACTTCGACAAAGCAGAACACGAATTTTATAAAACGGACACATATGCAGACTGAAAAAATAGGATCCCATAATCTCACCGACAAGGATTTAGCGGTTAAATGAAAGTTTCCCGCAAAAGCAGGACAAGTTGTGCTTCGAAATCGCCAACTTCTTGTATCTGCAAAACGTTAGCGGTCTTTCTGTGGCGACAGTGCAACATCAAACAAACAGACATTGAATAGACGACATAACATAACAAAACTTTTCAGCGGACTGCTCAACATTCTGACTTGCTTAATTGCGACAACAGTAATTCTTTTGCGGCAGGAATGGTTTGGTAGTGGCGACAAATACTCATTCATTTTTTGGACAATCCCAATTGCTGTTGGACTTGCAATTAGTGGGGAAACAATTCTTAATCTTTTTCGGACACTTCATTTTTCGCTACGACTGATTTTAATAATATTAACGGCTGGACTTGTTTCTGTTGGTTGGGTTTATTTCATCTATTTGATTTTAGGTGGAATGATCAACGCTTTTAGTATTCCAATTTTTTACCTATGGATTGGTGGTTGTGTTGTTCAGCTATTATTTCTTGACTGGCGTTTACCAAAACCGAATGAAAAACCAAAGGTTTCTAAAGTAGTTCTTGGCTTGCTTGCATTTCCTCTGACTTTGATAGTTGTAGTTGTTGCAATCTTTCTCTTTTCGTTTTTAGGTTCATATTTGACAAGACCAGAGAAAGAAACTTATCTAATTCCAAACAACTTTGAAGGAAAGTTTAGAATTATTTTCGGAGAGAAGTGTGGCATCAATCCAACGACTGAAGACGGCAGAAGAGTTTTGCAAATTCCCGACAACGGAATTTTAATCATTCAACCAAAGTTTGAGGCAGGCACAATTGACCACGAATATTATTTGGTTGATAAAAATGGGAGGCGACAAAAAATAAATATGCTTTGGGCCTACAAGCAACGGGAAACAAAATCTCCTGGAGTTTTATTAGGCGGTTCAGGTAGTATGGTTGGTGCAATGCCTGACGGTAGTTCATCAAGCGAATCTCCATTAGCAATTCACTTTTCTGACTTCACAGTATTTAATAAAGACACGACAACACAAGACGAAAGAGAAGATTATAAACATCAACAACAATTTGACTCACTAACAAACACATTGGTGAATGAATGTAGACAGAAAAGCACGAACCGCTAACAAGGGGTTTGCAATAGCGGGGGTTCCGTGCTTCGTAGACACATTTGTGCAAGGTGGAAGTTCAGTTCTCCGAAGGAAGTTTAGAGCTAATAATCCCAGCCATCGAAAACCCCCTAAACGTTAGCAGTCATTGTAAAACGACAACCACCAAGACAAAATGGAATCAAAAAAGAATTTAAAGACTTGCAAAAATGGACATCAGTTCTTCAAGAGTTCCGACTGTCCGACCTGCCCTATTTGTGAAGAAGAAAGAAAACCCAAGGACAATTTTCTGTCACTAATTGGAGCGCCAGCCAGACGAGCATTAGAAGGAGAAGGAATAACAACTTTGGAGAAACTATCTGGATACAGTGAGAAAGATATTTTGACCTTGCATGGAATGGGAAAAAGCACTATACCGAAATTGAATTATGCATTAACAAAAGCAGGACTTTCATTCAAAAAAGATACAATTAATGAAGTAGAAAAGTATATACAACAATTTGAACCTGATATTCAAGAAAAATTAAATTCATTGCGACAATTATTTTTTGAGGTGTTGCCTGATACAGAAGAAAGTATCCGTTATAAAATACCAGCATTTAAAGTAGGTAAACATCATCTTTACTTTGCAGCTTACAAAAAGCACGTTGGTTTCTATCCTGTTTACGGTTTGACAGAAATTGAAAATGAAATTCAAGCGTATAGAGCAAAAAAAACCAAGGACAGTTTGCATTTTCCACACGACAAGCCTCTACCAATTGACTTGATTAAAAAAATAATAGATTTAAAATCCAAGTTATAATGACTGGGGAATAAATAACTATTGCCAAAAAAATGTTTGCGCAATAGTGAAGTGACTTGTAAATATAAAGTGTTATCTTTGTTTAACGCTTTGTTTCGGGGACAGAATGCGGCTTAGAAATCCTAACACTGCCCAAGCACAAACGTTGATTACCATGTAAAAACACGAACCATGAGACAAAAAGCATTAATCTTTTTAGTTTTAACTGCAATGTTAAGTTGTGATGATAAAGAGAAGGACATTGTTCTAAATATAAGTAGTTACCCAATGAATATTGGAACTGAATGGCAATATTACCGACAATTGATCATAAATAAATACGAGTCGGAAACATCAAATAAGATAATTGATATTGATACAATAAATTTTACTTACAAAGTTTGGATTGAAAAGGACACAGTTCTTAATGATACCATGAATGTCAAAGTATTTAAAGCTCAAGAAATTGATGATAATTGGACATCAAACCACTATAAATTCTTAGATAAAGATGGTCTAAAAAACTATGCTTATTCTAATACTGGAGCAAATGTTTTTGCAAAGAAAAGCAGTTATTTAAAATCTTCCATAGACTTCAGCGAATTGACAAGTGATGAATTAATTTTTGAAGCGAAGCCAACATTAGATGTTAAATTACCACTTGATGGAAATTCGTCTTGGACTTATAGACATTCTACAGATACAAGATCATTGCAAATTGACAAAAAAGTTATTGGAATTGAAAGTGTAAAACTAATTGGACAAAACTTTGATTGTTTCAAGATTGACTGGAAATATTTGAATGACCCAGGGTATGAAGGGATTAAGATTACAGATTGGATTTCTGAAAAAGGGTTAATAAAGAGATTAACAATTCAAGACCGAGTAACCTTCACAAATGAATCTGGAGAACCTTTATATTATGGACAATTTATAGAAACACTAACAATAAAATCGATAAATATAAAATAATTAAGGTGTACAAAAACGGCTAAATCCAATAAGGGTTTCAGAGGTTTTCGGTCGGCATTTCTCGACTCGTAATTCTTTTATCGTGGATAGTGAAACGCACCTAAATCTAAGTTTGGCATAGTCTCCATCCTACTTCACAACATTAATAAATCTCTGATTTAAATTTTAAACTTCTTATTCACCACCACCCAAAATTTTCAACACAATTTGAGCTTTTCATTTGTGTAATCAATACTGAAAAAAAATTTCAAATTGATTACATATGTGTAATCAAAAAAAGTGTAATCAAAAAAAATGAATACAAAATTATGTCTAAATAAAGAGTAAGAAATTTCAGCTCATTACACCTTTTGCTTTTTCATTCTGTATTCTTCCCCCCAATCAGCCATAGATTGAATTATGGGACCTAGCGTCAAACCAAAATCAGTAAGCGTATATTCAACTTTTGGAGGTACTTCTGCATAAATCTTTCTGTTTAAAATACCATCATCTTCTAATTCTCTCAATTGAGAGGTTAACATTGATTGCGTTATTCCTATCACAGATCGTTTTAATTCGCCAAACCTTGCTGGAGAGGTATGATAGATAGCATTAATTAAAATTGCTTTCCATTTTCCACCTAAAACTTGCATTGTTGCCGTTACTGGGCAAGATTTTTCATCAAAAACAATTTTTTCTTCGTTTTTAACTTCTTGATTATCAATATTAGTATTGTTTAGCATACTTACACATTTTAAATGTACTACTTGTTTTATTTATTTTAACTCTGAATATTTGCACTACAAAAATAAAACAAAGTAATAAACATGTCAAGTAAAATCATTCTAATTACAGGAGCAAGTACAGGTTTAGGCAAGCTCACTCGAAAATTAATGTCCGACTCTCAAAATTTTGTAATCTAAATAGCTAAATAATAAAAAAATGGAAAAAATTTATGAAGCAGAAGTGACAACCTTAGCAGGTCGTAACGGTCACTCAAAATCATCAGATGGCATATTGGATCTCGATATCAGATTTCCCAAAGAAATGGGAGGTGCTGGTGGCGCAACAAATCCCGAACAACTTTTCGCAGCAGCTTGGTCAGCTTGTTTTGGAACGAGTGTAACAGTTGCGGCTGGAATTGAAAAAGTTAAAATTGGAGAAGTTACTGTAACAGCTAAAATTGGTGTTTTACATGATAACGGTAATTTTGATATTGGTGCACATCTTCTTGTCAAAATAAACGACGTGGATTATGATACCGCAAAAAAACTGGTAGAAGCGACAAAGTCAATTTGTTCTTATTCAAAAGCAACAAAAGGAAATATCAACGCCATTTATGAAGTTGTACCGAATTAAGTAAAAAACGATAAAAATAAAAACTCATATAAATTTTAATAAACATGGTAACTACTTTAAATTGGTTTGAAATCCCAGCAACTAATTTTGCTAGAGCAAAAGCATTTTATGCTACAGTGTTAGATGCTCAAATTCATGACGACCCTAATAGGCAATATGCATATTTACCGTCCGATCCACAAAAAGGCGGATTTGGCGGAGCAATTGCTTGCGGTGAAAACTTTGTTCCTGCAATGACCGGCTCAACTGTTTACTTAGATGGCGGAAATGACCTTTCAGTCCCATTAGGCAGAGTAGAAAGTGCCGGTGGAACAGTTATTCTGCCCAAAACTTCTATTGGTGAAAACGGAGGCTTTATTGCACTTTTTATCGACACAGAAGGAAACAAGGTAGGGTTCCATTCAATGGGTTAATACGGAGTTCTCCAGTATCTTTGTTAAAAAGCTGATAGTAGTGTTATCATTGATATTTCTATCAGCTTTTTGCTTTATCCATGTACAAAGACATCAGTAAACATCATCAAAACACCCGCTCTTCGAAATTTGTAATTCCAAAGCCTTATCGAAGTATTTATAATACTATATTTAAAACCAACATATGATTGAATGATATTTTTATTTGAATAGATTTCTAAAACATTTTCCGATTAACAATAATAAGTTAATTTTAAAAAATGGATATAGAGTTTCGTATATTCAATAAATTAGTAAAGGTAGGGCAACAAGGTAAACCATTAACATTAGTTCCGACAACGGACAACGAAATGACAACGCTTCGCAAATTTGAAAGAGATGCATTGCAATCGAACAAGCCAAACTAAATTACAGCACATTTAATTTTTCCTCTCGATAGTTATTGGGATAGCCAATCCCTCCCACCACCTAAAACAAATACTAACTTTACAAAATGGAATTAAACGAAATAATAGAATTTAAATCTTCACCATTAATTCGAGAAAAGCTTGCTGATTTTGGTTTCACTAAAACTTTTGCGGAAGGTGAAATCATACTCAATGAAAACGCATATATAAAAGCTATACCTATTGTTACAACTGGCAGCATAAGAGTTATGCGGACTGACGAAGATGGAAAAGAAATTTTATTGTATTATATCAAGGCAGGTGAAAGTTGTATTATGTCTTTCTTAGGAGGTTTGCATCATGACACAAGAAAAGTGAAAGCCATTGCAGAAGAAGAAACAGAAATACTTTTTATACCAATTGACAAGGTGAGTTTACTCATAAAGGAATTTCCTGAATGGTTGGATTATATTTTTCGCTTGTATCACAAACGGTTTGAAGAATTATTGGAAGTGGTAAATGCAATTGCATTTAAAAAGTTAGATGAAAGACTTTTGAACTTCATAAAAAGAAAATGCGAAATGACAAAAAGCCAAACACTACACCTTACTCACGAGCAACTGTCGAATGAACTAGGAACAGCCCGAGTAGTGGTTTCTCGCTTACTCAAACAAATGGAGGACGAGGGTTTGGTAAAACTTGGCAGAAATAAAATTTCGCTTATGTAACATAAGTAGCTGTGCAGTTCAATTCATTGTCGGATTTTTGCGGTGTAATTTAGTAATCACTTAAAAAATAAAACAATGAAACCAAATATGGGCACAGCCGATAAAGTAGTTAGAATACTTGTCGCAATTGTAATCGCAGGTTTGTATTTCGCAAACATTATTTCAGGCACTTTAGCCATTATTCTGTTAGTTCTTGCAGGTGTTTTCATCCTTACAAGTTTTGTGAGTTTTTGTCCGCTGTATTTGCCATTCGGAATTTCTACACGAAAACAAGGACAATAATATGGAACTGCAAAATGCAGCTCTTATCGCTTTAATTGGTGCGGTTGCTGGACTTCTTGGCGGTATGCTAGGCTTAGGTGGTGCTATTATTATTATTCCTGCAATGGTAATGTTGCTCGGTTATTCTCAACAAATGGCACAAGGCACAGCTTTGATAATGATGGTGCTTCCTGTTGGGGCATTAGCCGCCTTTCAATATTATCAAAAAGGGTTTGTTGATGTAAAAGCCGCATTGATTATGGCAGCATTCTTTTTTGTGGGAGGTTACTTCGGTGCAAAATTCGCAACGCAAATTCCACAAGATATTTTAAAGAAAACTTTTGCAGTAGTGCTTGTTGGCATAGCGATTAAAATGTGGTTTCAAAAATAATTTGAGTAGTGTAACAAAAGTAGCTGTGAAGTCAAAAGTATCAACCGAACTTTGTATTTCAAAATAAAGAAAAATGGAAATCAAACAATTTGAAGATAAAAATTTAGCTCATTACTCTTATGCCATTTTGAGCAATGGAGAAATGGCATTGATTGACCCAGCAAGAAATCCACAGCCCTATTACGATTTTGCAAAGCAACAAAATGCAAAAATAACAACTGTAATTGAAACTCATCCACACGCTGATTTTGTGAGTAGTCATTTAGAAATTCACAACTCAACAGGTGCAGCAATTTATGTGAGTAAATTATTGGGGGCGGAATATGAACACCAAACTTTTGATGATGGCGATGCCATTGTTTTAGGAGGAATTACTTTAAAGGCAATCAACACTCCAGGACATTCACCAGATAGTATTAGCATAGTTGCCATAGATGAAAATGGGAAAGAAAATGCTGTTTTTACAGGCGATACGCTGTTTATTGGTGACTGTGGCAGACCTGATTTAAGAGAACAAGCTGGAGCAATTACCGCAACCCGTGCGGAATTAGCTAAGCAAATGTTTCATTCGCTTCGTAATAAGTTAATGACCTTACCTGATGGTGTGTTAATTTTTCCTGCACACGGAGCTGGTAGCTTGTGCGGAAAAGGTTTGAGTGAACAAAGTTCTAGCACTATTGGAACTGAAAAAATAAGCAACTGGAGTTTGCAAAATTTGAGTGAACAAGAGTTTGTAAACGAACTTTTGGCAGACCAGCCTTTCATTCCAAAATATTTTCCATTTGATGTTGGTATAAATAAAAAAGGTGCTGAAACTTACCATACAAGTATTTCAAAAGTTCAGCACAGAGAACCTATTACCTGCGAAGGTTGTGCAAATTCATTAAACCTCGAAATGGCAATTATTGATACACGACCACAGGAGCAATTCAAAAAGTTACATTTAAAAAATTCCATTAACCTGATGAACGATACCAAATTTGAAACTTGGTTGGGCAGTATTGTAAATCCAAATGAACCATTTTATTTGATAGCGGAAAGCGAAAACATATTAAACCAACTGATTGAACGTACCGCAAAGATTGGTTACGAAAAGCAAATTGCCTTAGCTTTTGTAATGGAATATGGAAACACTGAAATGAATTTATTTGATAGTGATAATCTAAAAGATAACGAAGATGCTTTCACCATTGTTGATATCCGAAATCATTCAGAAGTAAAAAACAACAAAATATTTACGAATGCAATACAAATTCCCTTGCACGAACTAAGAGAACGCACTAACGAAATTCCGTTTCATAAACCCATTGTAGTTCATTGTGCAGGCGGTTATAGAAGTGCAGCAGGAAGCAGCATTATTAAATCTAAACTCACAGGAACTTCTGAAGTATATGACTTAAGCGAAGCGGTAAAGCAATTTCAAAAATGAACTTTTTACTAAAACACAAACTGAGCATCATTGGCATAGTTGCAAAAGCAATTGGCGGTTATGTCTATTACCATTATGTGGGTTGTGCAAGCGGAACATGTGCCATCACTTCAAAACCAATAAATAGCACTTTGTATGGAGCATTGATGGGCGGTTTGTTTTTCAATATGTTTCAAAAAGAAAAAACCAAAACACGATAAAATGAAAACAGAAAATATAACAATAGCGAATTTAAGTTGCAGTGGTTGTGTAAACACCATAACTAAAAAACTAGCTTCCATAACTGGAGTTGAAAAAGTAGAAGTTGATTTGAGAACAAATAGTGTTTCTGTCAATCACATTGAAACCGTGGGCAGAGAACAATTAACGCAAATGCTTTTATCAATCGGTTACCCTGAAGCGAACGAGAAGAACGGATTATTAATGCAACTAAAGAGTGTTACTAGTTGCCTCACAGGAAAACTTTCAAATTAAAATCAAAATAAAATGAGCGTAGAACAAATCATCAAAGAAAAAAAAGGCACAATAGTAGATGTGCGAACAGCAAGTGAATTTATGGGAGGAAATGTAGACGGTTCAATCAATATTCCTTTGCAAGAAATTCAGCAAAGAATGGATGAACTAAAAAATCTAAAAAAACCATTGATTTTATGCTGTGCAAGTGGTAACCGAAGCAGTCAGGCAACTCAATTCTTATCTCAACAAGGTATTGAATGTTGTAATGGTGGCTCTTGGTTGGATGTATATTATTATCAATCTCAAACAGTTTAAATAATGATAAACACAATAAAAAGTTTACTTGGCTTGGGTCCAAAAGTGGACTATTCAGAGTTAGTTAAACAAGGAGCAATAATCTTAGATGTTCGCAGCAAAGGCGAATACCAAGGCGGTCACATCAAAGGCTCAATCAATATCTCGGTGGATAGTTTGAGCAGCAACTTAAACAAGCTGAAAAAAGATAAACCGATTATCACTTATTGTGCAAGTGGAATGCGAAGTGCAAGTGCAAAAAGTATTTTAAAATCTAATGGCTTTACAGAAGTTCACAACGGTGGTAGCTGGATGAGCTTACAAAAAAAAGTAAAATGAAAGAAAGGATTTTAACCAACTGGACATTTACGAGAGCTTTATACCTATTAATAGGAATTGCTGTAATTGTTCAATCAGTAATGAACCAACAATGGTTCGGAGTTGCCTTTGGCGGTTATTTTGCATCAATGGGCTTGTTTGCTTTTGGTTGTGCAGCAGGAAATTGTTATAGTGGAAATTGTGCAACAGAACCTCAGCAAAAATCTAATACGACAATTCAAGAAGTAGAATTTGAAGAAGTAAAAACTAAATAATATGGCAACGACATTTTCAGAAATCATCAACAGCGAAACACCGACACTTGTAGATTTTTTTGCAGAATGGTGCGGACCTTGCAAAATGATGAAACCCATTTTGGAGGAATTAAAATCTAAAATTGGCGATAAAGCAAAAATCATAAAAATAGATGTTGACAAAAATCAGCAAGTAGCAAGTACCTATAAAATACAAGGTGTGCCAACTCTTATGCTTTTCAAAAAAGGAGAAATTAAATGGAGACAATCGGGAGTTGTTTCGGTAAATAATCTTGAACAAATTATCAAACAACATTCAAACTAAATGAGAAAACTATTTGCAATCGCTTTAATAGCAATACTATTCAACAGTTGTAGCAGCGGACAAACCAACTCAGCAACCAAGACTAACCTTTCAGCAACCGAGTTTGCAGAAAAAATAAAGGAGTTGCCAACCGCTATAATTGTTGATGTGCGGACGCCAGATGAATTTTCAAAAGGACATTTAACAAGCGCATTAAATTACGATTGGAACGGAAACGAATTTGAAAAACAAATTGAACCGCTTGACAAATCAAAACCTGTTTTTGTTTACTGTTTAAGTGGGGGCAGAAGTTCAGCAGCAGCCAACAAATTGAGGTCGGACGGTTTTAAAACTGTATATGAATTAGACGGAGGAATAATGAAATGGAGAGGTGCGAACCTACCTGAAACCATGGACAACACGGTTTCATCAAACGGAATGTCGAAACTACAATTTGACGCATTGCTTAACTCTGACCAATTAGTGCTAATTGACTTTTATGCCGACTGGTGTGCCCCTTGCAAAAAAATGAAACCATACTTAGACGAAATTTCAAAAGATATGGCTGACAAAGTTGTTGTCATCCGAATCAACGCAGACGACAATCAAGCCCTTTGTAAAGAATTAAAAATAGATGCGCTACCAGTTTTGCAACTCTACAAAAACAAAACGCTCACTTGGACAAATATTGGTTTCATTGACAAAGCTGAAGTTGTAAAACAACTACAGTAAAAAGTGTGACCATTGAAGTTAATTTTGTGCCACAAATGCCCACGCATTCGTTGGCACATTTCCTTTTTTTGCCAACACACAAATCACCGCTAAAAAAATCAAAATAACCTTCGAGCTACATCACAAGATAACCCACATACAATACTAACTTGAAATAGTAGACCGGTGAAAGAACAGAACCACTACTGATAATAGCACATAGGCAAAAGCGGGGGTTCAATGCTTCGTATTGTAGTTTTTCTTATAATTGTATTGAAGTTCTCATAAAGAAGTTTTGTTCAATAAAACCCCGCTTTCGCCAATCTGCTAAACGTTATCGGGCATTTTAAAGCGTTTCAGGAAGCCGAAAAACATTGAAATGAAATTAAGACTTATTATATTTTACATCATTACAGTGTTATTCACACTGATTTTAGGTTTTGGGCAAGAGCAATTAAAAATCAACTATGACCGAATTGCAATACCTCAAATAGCTCCTGCCATTGCCTTCTTAGTAGTGATAAGAATTTTTCCAACACTCAGAACTCGTCTGAATATTAAATTTGATAAACAAAGTTTTATTAGTCTATTGTTTGCTTTATTAATACCTTTTGGTTTATTAACAATTGGTTTTTATTTATGCCTTTTGTTTAATCTAAATTTTGGACACACAAATAACTTTCTAACAACACTTCCATTATTCATAGGTGGAATGATATTCGGTGCAGTTGGAGAAGAAATCGGTTGGAGAGGGTTTTTACAACCTACTATGGAAAGACAATATGCAATGATACCATCAACAATAATTGTTGGATTATTTTGGGGTCTTTGGCACATTGGAAATTATCAATATGGAATAACATATATGATTGGATTTCTTCTTTTTACTATTTCATCTTCAGTCATTTTGAGAAAACTTTTAGACAAAACTGAAAATAATTTATTGGTTTCTATTTTTTTTCATTTGTCAATTAACATTGGTTTTTTTATGTTTTTTAAAAACTCCTTGACTAATGAAAAAATGATTAGCATAAACGGAATTATTTGGGCATTGATTGCTTTTATAATTTTAGTAATTTCGGATAGAAAAGAAAAACGACCTATAACAGGCGTTTCGAAAAAAAGCGAGTTCAGCGGTTAATTGAACTCTACCTCGCATCAATTTTGGTACTTGGTTGACAGTTTAGTGCTTCTAAATTCCGCCAAATCGCCAAGCATAAAAACTTTAGCTGGAATTTTAAAAAGACATCCAATAAAAAAACAAATAAGAAATGAAACCTTACAAACCTGACTCTTACAATTCACTTTCACCATACTTAATTGTTGATAATGCACAAAAATTAGTAGACTTATTAATAGTAATTTTTGATGCAAAAACTTTGAGACGTTTTGAACACAAAAATGGAAAAATTGCTCATATAGAATTGTTGTTGGACGACACCATAATTATGATTAGCGACAGCACCGAAAATTATGGAGCAAACAAAACAATGATTCATATTTACGTTCCTGACGTTTTTAAAACATTTGACTTAGCCATTGAAAAAGGTTGTGAAATAATTGAAAAACCAATTAACAATGAAGGTGACCCTGATACTAGAGGTTCATTTTATGACTTTGCAGGAAATTATTGGGCAGTTAGCACTCAAAAGAATTGACAATAAAAAATAAAATATCCAGTTAGCCGTAGTATCAAAATTCCGTTCGGCGAACGCTTCAATTCAAATTCGCAGCGTTAGTAATCCTCATATTTACAAATAACTTCTTATAATTCATACAACTAAAAGAAATAACAAAACAAATCAATGGGATTTCATTGTCCCGCTATTACTAATAGTATCGCAGCTATTAGGTTTATCCTAGTTGGTACTTGTCGAATTTGACCTGGATGATATCTATTCTTAGTCTTTACATTTTCTTATTAGCTAATTTCAAGTTTATATCCTTTGCCGCGCAAAACAACAATCTTGATATTCGGATCAATTTCTAGTTTTTTTCTAAGTTTTGAAATAAACATATCCAAGCTTCGCCCCACAATTATACCTTCATCTTCCCATATCTCTTTTTGCAGTCTGCTTCTTGCTATCGTCTCGTTAGGCGACAAAGCGAAAATAAGCAGCAAACGCGTTTCAGTTCCAGTTAAGTCTATTATTGTTTCGTTTATGATCAACTTCCGATTCTTCGCATCAAACACCAACTGGCCTATTGTTAATTGCTCAGTAAATTGAACTTCAGGTAAAATTCTCCGTTGTTTCACAGAGCTAAAAAAAATAAAGCCAACAAATGCTAAAATTGACATTCCTCCCAAAAAATAGGTATTCTTTCTTGCAGTTATACCCGTCGGTTTAAATTTAATATTAATAATGTAACAGGCTACGGGTTGCTTTCTTCCTATACATGCTATAATATCATCTTTTTTATGGTTTGATATCGCATATCCATAAGCAACACTTGCGTTTTCACAATTAAGTACATTCAGAACATAATCACCAACGAGAGGGTCTTTGGCTAATAATCGAAAGCTAATATTTACCAGGGAATCGGGTTGAAAAGTAAGTTCCTTTTCAAAACTAATCTGATATTCATTTTCAGCAATCTTTTTTATCGGAAGAACCCTGGATGTACTATCTCCAGCCTGAAGCAATATTTCATGGCCTATTCTTCGGAGCACCACTTCCCTCCTAGCAATATCAAAATCATCATTGCCCGTCATACTTAATGCTGCGAAAATCATCGAAATAAACAAAAGCAACATGAATCCAAAAAGGTACCTGCGTTTCCCGGATAGGAGGTTTTGGCTATTAAGCATAATGTCAAGATTTAATTTACAAAGTTTACATTTTTATTTACAATCCAAATTTCTAAAGCCGAAATATATCAAAGTACATTCGCTTAATCAATTAGAAATGATATGAAAAATAAAAGAAATGTTTTATTCAGTCTAATATTTAATGATAAAAATAAAGGAAGGAAAAATAATGCGAATTGTCCCAACTTCTACTTTCCGCTAATTTACTAATCAATATGTTATACTCTAAATTTAAAAAAATGAAAAAATTATTTGTGTTCGTACCAGCCCTCTTCATAGTATTACTTCTGCTAAATTCGTTTGTAATAAAAGAAAAGAAAGCGAAGAAAAAAAACAAAGGGACTAAATCATTTACAAGGTCGACGGTTAGCGATAAGCCTTTGAAAGATCCATTTACAAAAGTCCCATATGCCATCGGATTCAGAAATAAATCGTCGATTGTAAATATCATTTTTAAATCTGTCGATGGAGGACAAACATGGCAGGACATTAGCTCAGGGCTGCCTGAAGTTGAGCCAGTAAATTTTATAGCTGGAGAGTCAGATCTCTATCTTCAAGTAAAAAATGAAATTTATCACAGTAAGAGTAATCTTAAAACTCCTATTTGGGAAAAAGAGAAAATTCCTGAATTACAAAGCTCGTCCTCGGAATCCTCTAATTCTATAGTTCTCAATCGTACTGGCGTCATGGCCTTCAATTATGGTGGCCAGATTTACAAAAAGGAACCCGCTTCAGAGACATGGTTTCGGATATATCCAAATTTCAAAAAATATGCAATGCAGACTATTTTTGAAAAAGCCGATGGAACGATTTTCATCGCTTACGACCAAGGCCTTTACAAATCTACTGACCAAGGAAAAAACTGGAAACAAGTACAAAAAGGACTGGTAATGAAGATTGTGTAGTCGGAAGGAGTTCTAATTGCGACAAGTAGATGGGGTATCATTCGTTCGACAGATAATGGTGAAAACTGGCAAAGTGTAATCAGTGACGGTGGCATGGGTATAACCGTTGAATGTATTAAAGGAGGATTTGCTGCGATAACCTATGACGAAAAGACTGAATCTAGAAGAATACGCATTTCATTAAATCGTGGAAAAATCTGGCAAGCCATTGATGAAGGACTTCCACCTTCTTCCGACATTTCATCGATCAAACAAATGGGCGCTTATTTTATTTGTGGTCATCCAGATGGTATATTCCAATCATCGGATATGGGTAAAACTTGGGATAAAGTTCATCCCGGTGTTGAAAATAATATATTTAGAATTTATGCTTCGGGTAATGTATTGTATGCAGTGGCAGGTAATGCTGGATGCTGAAATTGATTTAAAAATGAAGAGATTCATTAAATAAATAGGCAAATTATGAAATACCCTTATATATGTGCTTTGTTCCTGATGGTTGTTTTTTTCACATCTTGTAAACAAAACCAAAAAAAAGTACAACAAGATAATAATAATCCCAAGATAGCAAATTACACCGAGGCGCAACTTAAAGAAGCGGACACCTCCAAAGTACCTATGAGTATGGTTCGGAATGTAAGGCTAGCCAGAAACGGAAATATTTTGATTGCTTCTTATTTGGGCGTGTTTCGATACGATGGAAAATCGTTTACCAACCTAACAAGTAAAATAAGTTCGCCCCGCTCCTCCAGCTTCTGGGATGTTTTGGAAGATCGAAAAGGAAATCTTTGGTTCGGTTCCAAAGATTCAGGTGTTTACCTCCTGCCTTCAGGGCAAACAACCTTTCAACATTTTACAACTAAGGAGGGTCTTGCCAGTAATTATGCATTGCATATGTATGAAGATAGAGCAGGTAATATTTGGTTCGAAGGAAGCCTCTACGATGGGAAATCTTTTCGAAAGCTTACCACAAAAGATGGATATCCCAGTAATAAAATTCGTTTACTTCTCGAAGACAAATCCGGCAAACTTTGGTTTTGTGCACAACAAGAAAATATGTTCGTTTATGATCCTTCGGCTACACTCAGGACAGGTGGAAAAACATTTACTGTTTTAAAAAACAAAGAAGGCAAAGCGTTTAACAACGTTTGGGGAATTACCGAAGATAGAAAAGGAAATATTTGGTTCGGTGCGACGATAATAGAAGATAAAAGAGGCAGTACGTCAATCATTTCAGGTGGTCTTTGGCGCTATGACCCTTCGGCTGCGCTCAGGAAAGGCTCCACCACCTACACCAAAGTATCGCAGAAAGGTGCTTATGATATCATCGAAGATAAAAATGGAAACATCTGGACCACCGGTGCAGATGGACCTCCTAGTATTGGGCAAGCTTGGTCGCTTTCCCGATATGATCAAAAAAACTTATACAATGAAAAGCCAACTGTAACCGAAATAAAGTCACAATCAGGAATGCTTTTGGGGATAGTAGAAGATGCGAAAGGAAATATTTGGTTTGGCTCTGGTACTGGCGTTTATCGTTATGATGGAAAGACTATTACTGACTTTAAAGATAGCGAGAGTCAGAAATAGAAAAAATCCTCCACTAAGTTAAGCCTTAAACCTTAATAAGAAATCCGTTCTCAAAAATAAAATAATAGGAAATAAGACTTAACATTTTCACTTCTCAAAAAGGTTTTAGACAAACTTTAATACTAGTTTTGACCTTTTAATTTCTGTTTTTAATCCTCTCTTCTTTTGTTAGAAGATTGGTTAATCAAATTCTGGACTGAAGCCAAGAAAGAAAAATTAGCGATTATTGTAGAGCGAAATATAAACTATACAGAAAAACTACAAAATCAACCAAATGATAGAAACAGATAGACTAATTTTAAAACCATTGACCTATGGACAATTAGTTAAATACACAAAATGTGATAACTCTTTGGAAGAAGAACTTAATTTGAATGAAACTTCAAGAACAATTTCACCTGAATTAAAAGAAGCGTTTGAACAAACAATTCTCCCAAATGTAGCAGACAAAACCAAGAATTATTTATATTCAACCCTTTGGACAGCAATTTCAAAAGTAGAAAACAAAATGATAGGCGACTTATGTATGGTAGGAGAACCCAACTCAGATGGTGAAATAGAAATCGGTTACGGAACTTACGAAGAGTTTCAAGGAAAGGGCTTTATGACAGAAATTGTAGGAGGAATTATTGAATGGATAAAAACACAAGAGAAAGTAAAATCAATAACTGCCTCAACTGACAAAACAAATATTGCATCATTTAAAGTGCTTGAAAAAAATAACTTTATTCTATTTGGTGAATCAGATTCATTATTTAATTGGAAATTAGAAACGAAAAACACAACAAACCGCTAATATTTTTTTTGGTGACCTAGTTTGCAGTAGTGTCAAAATTCTATTATGCTTATGTCTCCAGACTACTTCGAAGCGTTAGTAAATCTCCAATTTACAAATAAATTAAAATGAAATAAATCTAACTCCCCTCTTTGAAATTTGTAATTCCGAAACCTTATAGAAGGTTTTTTAATCTGATTTTAAAACCTTTATATATTTAAAATTCTAAATTTCCCTTTTGCTCATTTAATTAATTTGAATCAGATATAGAACGATATTTTTATTTGAATTGAACTCTAAAACATTTTCAGTTACATAATTATAAGTTAATTTTATAAAATGGATAAAGAGGTTCTGATATTTTAGAATTAAGCGTCATACTCAAGAAAGACACCGCTAACTTGAAACAGACTGCAAATAATGACTTTTTAAATAGAAAAACAGACAAATGAAAAAGCATTACCTACACAAGCAAATCTGCACCCTACTTTTATTCATTGTATTTATTCCCTGTTACGGACAGGTGGATGGAAATATGTTTCGTTGCAGTTTGCGTGACAAAAGCGTAAACCTTTGGTTCGGAACTATTGGCAAGGGCGTGTATCGTTACGATGCTGTCTCTGGCGGGTTTACTAATTTTACAAAGCAAGATGGACTGAATAGTAACAGTATTGAATCGGTTTATGAAGATAAAGCAGGGAATCTTTGGTTCGGTACTGAGTTTGGGGTATGTCGTTATGATGGTAAATCCTTTATCGATATCACTAAGAAAGAAGAACTGTGCAAATTTGATGTTAATTGTATTGTAGAAGATAGGTCTGGAAACATTTGGATAGGAAGTAATGGCTGGGGAGTTTGTCGTTACAATCCCATCTCAGGTTCGGTCACCAATTTTACTAAGGAACAAGGATTGGGAAGTAATGCAATTCAATGTATTTTAGAAGATAAGGCTGGGAATCTTTGGTTTGGTGAAAGAGCTGGAGGCGTGTGCCGTTTCGATTCTGCAACAAACAGTTTTTCTAAAGTGGTTGGCGAAGGATGTTTCAGTAGTCAAATTATGGATATCAAAGAAGATAAAATGGGGAACATATGGTTCGCAAATTTATACAATGGCGTATGCCGTTATGATGGCAAATCCTTTACCCATATTAATAAGGAAAAAGGCCTTTGCAATGATACAGTTACATGTGTTTACGAGGATAAAAAGGGGAATATTTGGTTTGGTTGCGGCAGTAGTAAGTGGGATTCAGGAGTAGGAAGACTTTGTCGTTACGATGGAAAGTCTTTTACGGGTTTTGAAAAAATAGACAGTTTTGGCAGTACAGATGTTTGGACGATAGTAGAAGATAATGACGGAAACATTTGGGTTGGTACAAGGAGTGGATTGTTTCGTTTTCATTCCCCGTCAAACAGATTTATCAATTATACATTCAAAGTGAATAACCATGATTAAACAACATCAATCTTGAAACTGCAAACCTTCTTCGCTAGATTAGCTAGAACGCATAACATTGTATTTCTAAAACCTTGCAGGATCACATCGCAGGAAGGGAAGTCACTTAAAATAAGTTCAGTGCTTTAAGTTTAGGTATCAGAAATACAAGGCAGGTTAGATGTCACTATAAAAATCCTAAAAATACAACAGTCAAATAATGAAATTTAGATTATTACTTTTAATTACTTTAATATCATTACAAGCCTATTCGCAAAATGATAGTTTGAAAAAATTAAATTTTAGTGCTTATGGAGAATTGTATTATAGTTATGATTTTTCAAATCCACAAAATCACGAAAAGTCTGATTTTCTTTACAATCATAAACGGCATAATGAATTAAATGCCAATCTACTTTTACTAAGAGCTACCTATTTAGATAAAAATTACAGATCCAAATTTGGATTAATGGCAGGAAATTATGCTCAATACAACCTGAGTTCTGAACCAACTTGGGCTCAATTTATTTATGAAGCAAATGTTGGTGTCAAAATCTCAAAAAAACAAAATATCTGGTTAGACGTAGGAATTATTCCTTCGCATATTGGTTTTGAAAGTACTATAAGTGCAGATTGTTGGACTTTAACAAGAAGTTTGCTTGCTGAAAACTCACCGTACTATGAAACAGGTATTAAATTTGGTTACACTTCAAAAAATGAAAAATTAAGTATTTCAGCTTTATATCTAAATGGGTGGCAAAAAATTAGCAAACCTGATTATATTCAAAAACCTTCATTTGGATCACAAACAATTTATAAACTGTCTAAAAAATTACTTCTTAATTACAGCACTTTTTTTGGTAGTGATAAACCTGATAGTATTAAAGCTTTTAGACAATTTCATAACTTTTATTTGCAATACGAGCCAACAAATAAGTTTGGAATTATTGCAGGTTTCGACATTGGAATGGATAAATTTAATTCCACTTCTTATGGAACTTGGTATTCACCCGTTTTAATAATCAAACAAAGTATAAACGAAAAAACAAGAATTGCATTTCGTGGAGAATATTATAGCGACCCAAAACAAATTATTATTTCAACAGGTACAACAAATGGCTTCCAAACTTTTGGTCTTTCTTCAAACTTTGACTTTGACCTAAATGACAATATAAAATTTAGAATAGAAGGAAAAATATTTCAATCTAAAGACAAAATATTTGCAAATGAAAACAATAATTATTCGCTAACTACAAATATGACAATCAAACTTTGAAAAAGAATTAATAGCTAATAGCAACTTACAGAAATGCAAAGTATTTCAAATAAACGAACAGAAAAAAATATTAACTGAAAACAAAAAATGTATAGCAGATTCAGGATTAATCTGTCCTTAAACTCTTCAAATTTTTAAACGGCTAGTTTTCAATAGTCTCAAAATTCAGTTCGGCAAACGTCTCTAGCCTACGTGGCAAAGTTAGTTAACATTCTAGTAGGCAGACTAAACAAAGTATTTTACAACTATGGTCTGATAAAATTATTTGTTTTTAATGTTTAATTTATTTTTACCCGGTTGAGATTTTTTAAACCTTTTAATTAACCACATAAATTGAATTGACTTTCGATTTGGTGGCTGTATTTAAATCAGTTGAAGTGCCCGAAGACCAAACTGTTGCAACAAATTCCCCAGAACCGAACAAATCTCTATATCCACCGCAATACACTTTACCAGCGAACGCAAAAATGGAGTTCACATGTTCAACAGCAGATGCGTTATTTTGCAGTGAATTTTTTACACCATTTTTCCAGTAGACTGCTTTTCCTGCATCATTTCCACCAACATAAACATTGCCTTGGTTTACTTTCACTGAATTAATTTCTGCAATACTGCTGGCATCAAGATTACTCAACAAACCGTTTTTCCAATATGCCTGGTTAAAACCCAAAGGAGTAAAATTGGTTCCGGTTACATACACATCATTCCCGTTTACTGCAATTGAGCTTGTAGTAAAAATTGAAAAATCACCAGTTAAATTTACCGATGTACTGTTTTTCCAATATTTTGCAACAGATTTACCTGCTGCGTTTGACTCATAGCCTGTTACATACACATCGCTTCCCGAAACAAATAGTCCTTTAGTAATTGCATCAAATGAACCATCGCTTAAATTTATTGCTGTGCCATTTTTCCAATATTTAGCAACGGTTTTTCCTGCTGTATTCAACTCATAACCTGCTACATATATATCTGTTCCAACTACTGAGATAGCACTTGCCTCAGCCGATTTTGTTCCATCTGTAAGGTTTGTAACAATACCATTTTTCCAATATTTTGCAATTGCTTTAGCGGCGGTGGTTATTTCGTATCCACATATGTATACATCAGTTCCTACCAATGTAATACCTGTTGCATAGGCTTCTTTTGTGCCGTCAGTAAGGCTTACTTCTGTTCTGCCACGCCAATATGTGGCAATGCTTTTTGAAGTGGAGGCGCTAAACCTATATCCTGCAGCATAAATAGTACCAACAGTGTCAATTGTGTTGCCGCCACCGGTCGGAATAGGATTGATATTGCTGTCTTTTTTACAACTAAAAAAAATAATAGATAAAAACAGAAATGGTATAAATATTTTTTTCATAAAAATTATATGTGATGTTATTTATTCAATTATGATTTAAATTAGATTAATATTCTGCTATGCTTATACACTATTTTTACAAAGTCAAGCATCAAATTCAGTATGGCACATACAAATGGATTTTCGTTGATTGAAGCATTCATTAAAAACTTGCTAGAAGTTAGGTATTCATTTTTGAGATAATAACAAATTATAAAGTTCTACCACTATCAAAGAAAATTGAAAAGACTTTTTAAATAAAATCATCTTTCATATTAGCTAAAATCAAAAATTGATAATCTGAAATTATTAATATTTATCAAATAGAGAAAATCACTGCTTGTAGTTTATATAATTATAAAAGTAATATATCTGCTAATCTATGTCAAATGAATTTTTCAAAAAAAGAAAAAATTATGAGATGAAGTATCTAAAATCAATCATATGATCCCAGTTCGTCATAGTGTCAATATTCTGAAGGGCATAACTTGCCAGACTACTTAGCAGCGTTAGTAAATCTCCGATCTACAAATTAATTAAGTGAAGTAATCAACTATTTAGGATTTGCAATTCCAAAGTCTTATTGTAGGATTTATAATTCGATTATAAAACAAAGATATAATTGAAAGTTTAAATTTCGCTTTTTAAACTTTGGATAGATTAGAATCGAATGTGGTGCTTAACAGCGGTTTAGCATATCATTATTTGAGTCGAAAAGGTTTTTAGATTTATATTTTTAAAAAGCATTTCCTCACATCAAGACTATTGATAAATAACCTGTGCTTTACAAATCCAAAAACGTTAACTGTAATTCTAAAGGGTTTTTCAATTAAATAAAATTTCAACAACTTTGAAAAAAAATCTAAAATGAAGACATTTATTTTAATTCACGGCTCGTGGCACAGCGCATGGAATTGGCATAGAGTAATTCCAATTATTGAAAATAATGGACACAAACCAATTGCCATTGATTTGCCAGGAATGGGTAGAGATAAAACACCCATCAAGGAAGTAAAAATGAGTTCTACTGTTCAAAAAATTTGCGATTTAATCGACAGTATCGAAGGCAAGGTCATTCTTGTTGGACACAGTAAAAACGGTATAATGATTTCGCAAGCCGCTGAATATAGACCCGATAAAATTGAAAAACTTATTTATTTGGCTGCTTACTTAATACCAAATGGTAAGACACAAAGAGAGTATTCAGTTCAAGACACGCAAGGGATTCTAAAGCCTTACGTTGAGTTTGACGAAAAACTACAAGCATCTACCTTAAAACCCGAAATTTTCAAGGAAGGCTTGTATCACGATTGTGATGAAAACATAACTCAACTTGCTAAACTTTTATTAAGTCATGAACCAATAGAATCAGGAATTACACCCTTACAATTGACAAATGAAAATTTTGGAAAAGTTCCAAAATATTACATAGAATGTACAGAGGACAGAGCAGTCACACCATTTATACAACACAAAATGTACACAGATACTGTGTGTGATAAAGTATATTGTCTACCAACTAGTCATTCACCGTTTTTTAGCAAGCCACAAGAATTGTCGAATATATTTTTAGAAATCGCAGGACTTTAGAAAAAAAATCGGGCATCAGCCAACATCAAATTTGTGTAATTGGGAAATGAAATTGAATCAACCATCTGAAGTGAATTTCCAAGATTTGGTTCGATGGTATGGAGTGATGCTTAGCTTAGATTGGTGAACATCGGCTTTTATTTATAAATTTCAAGGTTCCAAACTTACAAATGCCCCTACTCTTTGCACATAACTTTTAGTTATTGCCTATAGTTGGACAAAAAAAGTAGAAACAAAACGACAAATATGAAACGACAAATTAGAATACTTGGATTTGGATTTTTAATGATTATTACTTCAACATTGTTAAATTCTTGTCAATTAGGACGCTTCGTTTTTTACAACGTTGCAGACATACAAGACTATAAAAAATTTCAGTCGAGACCGTTAACAGCCTCCGCTTCTCCTTTCTATTTCGAAACTACTAAATCAGGTAAATTTCCAAAGGAGTTAGATGGAATTCCGTTTGATAACTATCTTGACGATAACAAGACAGTAGCCTTTTTGATTATTAGGAACGATACTATCCAGTATGAAAAATATTTTAAAGGTTTTAACAAGAATAGCATTGTTCCTTCATTCTCAATGTCTAAATCTGTTACTTCAATTTTAATTGGTTGTGCTATTGACGAAGGTTTAATAAAATCCGTTGACGAGCCAATCACTAACTACATTCCTGAATTAATAAAAAACGGGTTTAATAAAGTAACTATTAAACACCTTTTGCAAATGACATCTGGTATTAAGTTTAATGAAAGCTATGTTAATCCATTTGGAGATGCGGCTTCATTTTATTATGGTTTTAATCTTAGAAAAGAAATTGGAAAGATGAAATTAAAAACAGAACCTGGTAAACAGTTTGAATATGTGAGTGGTAATACACAACTACTGGGTTTGGTTTTAGAACGTTCATTAAAGGATAAGTCAATAACTTCATACTTACAAGAGAAAATATGGACACCGCTTGGAATGGAGTATGATGCATCTTGGAGTATTGACAGGAAAAAGAATGGATTAGAGAAAACATTTTGCTGTATAAACGCAAGAGCAAGAGATTTTGCTAAAATAGGGCGCCTCTATAAAAACAAAGGAAACTGGAATGGAAAGCAAATTGTATCACAAAAATGGGTTGAAGAGTCTACTAAACTTGACACAACAGAAGGAAGCGCAAAATTTTATCAATATCAGTGGTGGTTGCCAACACCCAATGAAGATTTTATGGCAGAAGGTATTTTAGGCCAATTTGTTTACGTTAATCCAACAAAAGACCTAATAATGGTAAGACTTGGAAATAATGAAGGGAAAGCAAAATGGTGGTCAATATTTACGTCATTATCAAAAGCATATTAACAAAGACAAAAACCGCTTCTCCGTAAAACCCTGAACTAATTACAGGATTTTTACAGCCGATACAAAAAATAAATTTTGAAAAGCGCCAACTCATTCTAACAGTTAAATCAAAATTTCATTTTTTGCGATACCTAAGCAATCCAAAAAAAACAAAAAAGTGTTTAGCTAATGAGGAAAAAAAGCAAAAAATAAATCAGGACTTTAGATGAAGCTGATTCAAATTATTTTTGAGTATAAATCTATTTCAACTTCTTTTGTGTTTTGATTTTTTCTGAATCAACGTCAAATTCTTTCATCAAATCAAGACCGTAATTTCGGATTACTTCAATTATGGTAATGGCTTTTAATCCTCTTGCTGTAATAGTATATTCTACTTTCGGAGGCACAACTGGAAATACCATCCGATTGACAAATCCTTCTGCTTCTAACTCTCGAAGTTTTGATGTCAGCATCTTGTGAGTGATATGTGGAATATCCTTTTTGATTTCACCGTATCGAAGAACTTTGTCTTTTAATCTCCAAAGAATAGGCATTTTCCATGTGCCACCAATTCTGTCCATTGCAAATTCAACGGGATTGTAGTAAACTTTGCTGTTGTAAATAAAGTCAGGCATTTATTTGATTTTGGATTATTGATTTTGGATTCTTGATTTTGAATGCTGGATTCTTGATTTTGGGTTATTGATTCTGAATGCTGGATTTTTGATTTTGAATGCTGGATTTTTGATTATTGATTTTTGATGTTGGATTGAGAGGTTTTTACAATTGATGTGAGAATTCTTATAAGCCTTTCACATTCCTCGCTCAAAATTGCAAAATCATAATTCTCCACAAATGTTCCAGCATCAATTAATTTTATCCAATACATCGTTTCTCTAGCTTCCTTTGAAGCAATGCTCATTTTTGCCGCAAAGTCCTTTTTGCTATACCCTGCTAATGCTTCTTCCACATTAGCACCAATTGAAGTAGCACTTCTACAGAATTGCCTTGACAGTACATACTCATTTTTTGACAACAACAACTTATATAATTCCACAGCCATTAATGCAAATTCAAATGATTTTTCTTTTATCAAATTATCCTTCATAATTAATTTTTTTAAGCTCAATAATCCAAAATCTAACATCAACAATCATTTATGCTTTCCAAAAAGAGTGTATCACTACTTTGAGTGTGTATGATGACAAAAGTAATATATCTGCTCATCTTTGTCAGATGAAATTTTCATACACAATTAAAAATAATCAGATGAAGTATCTAAAATCAATCATTTTATCAGTTGCAATATTACTGATCTCTAACATTTCCTTTGCACAACACAATGCAGGAAACAACGGCAAAGTATTATTAATCGCATCTAATCCATCAATTAACAAACAAACAGGATGGCCCATTGGAGTTTGGGCTGCCGAATTAACTCACCCTTATTGGGAATTTTCAAATGCTGGCTATTCGGTTGACATAGCAAGTCCCGATGGTGGAGAAATAAAAATTGATGGTTTTAGTAATCCTGAGGACGAGAGCAAATATGCGGCTTGGGATTATTTATCACTGGGTTTTTTGAAAGACCCATCAAAAGCTGCATTACTAAAAAATACTATTAAACTTTCAACAGTTAATCCCAATGACTACAAAGCAGTTTTGGTTTGTGGAGGACAAGGCCCGATGTATACATTTATTAACAATACTGAATTGCAGAAATTCTTTGTTGATTTTTATTCAACTGGAAAACCAACAGGAACAATCTGTCATGGAACTTGCATTACAAAATTACCTAGCGGTAAATATTTAGTAGAGGGTAAAAAATGGACAGGCTTTGCAAACAGTGAAGAAAATTATGCCGATGCGTATGTTGGTCAGAAAATTCAACCTTTCATAATAGAGGACGAAGCAGCAAAGATGCCTAACAACAAATTTGTAGTTGCTCCAATGTTTGAAGCACATGCAGTGCAAGACGGAAATTTAATTACCGGACAGCAACAAAATTCAGGAACAGAAGCCGCACAACTTATCATTGCTCAACTAGAAAAAGATAAATCCCGATACCCTACTTATGTATTGGTTCATGGTGCTTGGGCTGATGAAAGCGCTTGGGGATTTGTTCGAAATCAATTAGCAGTAAATGCAAATGTGGTTGTTGTAAATCTTCCTGCTCACGGTGCCGATAATACTTACGGTGTTGGAGTTGGTTTAAATGATTACGTGAAAACGGTTACCGATGCAGTCAATAAAGCAAATAGTAAAGTAATTTTAGTGGGGCACAGTATGGCAGGTGTTATTATTTCACAAGTAGCTGAAAATATTCCTACAAAAATTGAAAAGCTAATTTATGTGTCGGCTTATCTTCCAAAAAATGGCGAGAATGTTTCGGGTATTACCAACAAATTTTTAAACAATAAACCAATTGAAGTTTTTGAATTCAATAAGGACTATTCTTTGGTAAGTATTAAAAAAGAAGCAATTGCTACTGTTGTATGTGCCGATTGTCCGCCATATATGAAAGATGTTTTGGTAAAATATCACCGGGCAGAGCCAACCAAAGGACTAAATGATAATGTAACATTAACTTCAAAATTCACAGGTTTGCCTAAATATTATATTTCTACGAGAAATGATTACGCTGTTCCTTATGCTTTACAACAGCAAATGATTAAAGACAATGGCTCAATTCAAAAAGTGTATGAAATGAAAACTTCGCACTTACCATTTGTTGTACAACCGCAGGAGTTCTTGAATATTCTAACGAGTATCAAATAATGAAATCAAAAATAGTTTTCACTGTAATTGCATCATTCATTTTAATGAGTGGTTCATTTGCACAAATACCTGTGGAAGTCTTTGTAGGTAATAAGAAAACAAGTTTTGATTTATTGTTCTTTAAATTTTTTAAGAACAAAGAAACAGCAAATTCAAGGTTTCTTTTCTTTAATCGTAATCGGGTAAGTATTGATTACAAGCAGACCTCCACTACCTACTTACCTACATTTGGTTTCACTGAAGCTGTAAGTTACAACCATCCAAATTTGAAGGGGTTTGCACCAGTTATAGTAGCACAGGTAAATAACAAGGGCGTTTATCCAAAAGCCGGTATTCAATATTTTCATCATATGAATAATTTTACATTTTTCAGTTGGATTGTCTGCGAAACGCTAAAAAACCCGAAGCTTGATTTATTTATTCTTACTCGATTTGAACCAAAACTTACAGCGAAATTAAACCTGTTTACACAGTTGGAGTTGGTAAATGCTTTTCCAACAGTAAGCACGGGTAACTTCAATTTATTTCAGCGGGTAAGAGTTGGCTTGAAAATTAATTCATTTCAATTCGGTGCAGGTGCTGATTTTAATGAGTTTGGAAATTCTACCTTTGTAAATACAAATAATATTGGGGGATTTCTACGATACGAATTCAATTAAACAAAAAGTAAAAATGAACATTGCAATTATAGGAACTGGAAATGTTGGAGGTGCATTAGCACAACAACTTATTAAAGCAGGGCACTCTGTATTGATGGGTGCAAAACTGCCATTAAGTGAAAAATCAATTAGTCTGGCAACCAAAATCGGTGAAGACCGATTTGCGACAATTGAAAATGCAGCAAAACAATCAGAAATAATAATTATTACTACTCCACCAGATGCCGTTTTGCAAATTATTCCGCAACTTGGCAACTTAGCTGGCAAGACAATTATTGATGCAACTAATTCAATTCGTGTTAAACCTGATAATTACCCAACAGCTTATCATGCAATTAAAGCAATTACTAAATCTGAGGCTGTAGTAAAATGTTTCAACTCTACGGGATTTGAAAATATGCTCAACCCAATTTACAAAAGTAAGGGCATTGATATGTTTTGTGCCGGTGACAACAAACAATCCAAGCAAATTGCAGAGCAATTAGCTAAAGACATTGGCTTTGCATCTTGTTATGATTTTGGTGGTGACGATAAAGTAGAGTTGCTAGAAAAATTTGCTTTATGTTGGATAAACCTTGCAATCATGCAAGGACATGGTAGAGACATGGCTTTTAAAATAGTAAGGAGATAATTCTAACTATAAAAATAGAATCATAAAAACTAAATAACCCAACACAGCGACCAAATATTTAATTTCTTATAAGTTTTTTTTAGAATAATTTAACGAATGTGATTTTTTGAAAAAAAATAAAGGATTTATTTAAAAATATATTAAAATTCCTCAGGAATATAAATCGGAAATCGTTCAACTTCTACATGATTCATATTTTGCAAAGCATTATTGGCGTGTTTGTTATACGATTCTAAATAGTCCATCAATACATCTTCATGGAGTTTTATCATAATTTTTCCGAGCCTGGATACGGATCTAAAATAAATTAGAGGCAAAGGATGATAATGATTTCTTAAACTAAAATTTTGTAAAAACAAATCAGAAAAATGCATCATTAAATCAATTTCGCCTGCAGCACTTTTAGTAAATTTACTATATTTCGTAATTAATTTTTGAGCTTTTCGCAAAAGCTTTGCGGCATTGTAATTTGTTTTTGCTGGAAAAGAAATAGAAAAAAATTGATCTAATTCTATTTTAATTTGACGAGCATATTCCAAGGGATCATCTGAATCAAATAATAAATAAGCAAGTAAATCTTTATTTTCTACTTTATGCTTTGCTAATTGTAAACAAATTGTTTCCAGTTGTTTACGTGGCACATTGCTTATTTCTTTTTTAAGATCATTGAGTTTGTTTGTACTCATGCTTGCTCAACAATTTCCTTTATTTTGGCAAGCGACGCAGCTATTCCATCTTTATTTTTACCTCCTGCTGTAGCAAAGTTGGGCTGCCCTCCGCCTCCACCATTAATAAAAGCAGCTAATTCGCGAATGATTTTTCCAGCGTTTAATGATTTTTCTTTCACTAGATTATCTGCAATTAATACAGTTAATGATGGCTTTTGATCTGAAACAATTGCAATAGTTAAAACCAGATTCTCTACTTTACTTTTTAACAAATAAGCTAATTGTTTAGCAGCATCAACATTAGGTAAATCTAATTCAATTGCCAATAAATTAATTCCATTAATACTTTCAACTTTTAAAAGTAAATCATCAGCTAATTCAGAAATCTTATTCTTTAATACATTTTCCTGTTCTTTTTTAAAAGCAGAATTCTCGTCCAAGAGTTGTTGTATTTGTTTATTCAAATCGCTAGGGTTACTAAAATTTGCTTTTAATAAATCTAATTCCGCAACTTGTTTTTCATAAAATTCAATAGCAGCTCTAGAGGTTAATGCTTCTATTCGTCTTACGCCTGCAGCGACAGCACTTTCAGCAATAATCTTAAAAATTCCAATGGTACCTGTTGATTTGGTATGCGTACCACCGCAAAGCTCTTTAGAATATTCATCATCAAAAGTAATTACACGCACAAAATCTCCATATTTTTCACCAAACAAAGCCGTTACTCCCGAATTAATTGCTTGATCGTAAGGCACATTGCGCTCTTCTTTTAATGGTATATTTTGGAATATTTTTTCATTCACCAAATTTTCGATTCTTGTAAGTTCTATCGGAGTAAGTTTTGCAAAATGAGAAAAGTCAAATCGCAGATATTCATCGTTTACCAAAGATCCTTTTTGGTTTACATGTTTTCCAACAACTTCTTTTAAAGCAGCATGCAGCAAATGAGTTGCGCTATGGTTGTTGGCAATTAATTGTCTTTTAATAGTATTTATTTCTGCAGAAAAACGAGTATTCGCATTTTCAGGCAAAGTTTTAGTTAAATGAACGATTACATTATTCTCCTTTTTTGTATCGAATATTTCAATTTTTTCGTTTATGCTAATTAAAACTCCTGTATCTCCGACTTGTCCTCCACTTTCTGCATAAAACGGAGTTTGATCTAATACCATTTGGTAAAATATTTGCCCTTTTGCATTTACTTTTCTGTATTTCAAAATAGTAGCATCCGTTTTCTGAACATCATAACCCACAAAAACAGCGTCTGATTCTTTTAAAACAACCCAATCTTCTGTTTCTAATGAAGTAGCATTTCTAGATCGTTTTTTTTGCTCGTTTAGGCAATTGGTAAATTCCGGTAAATCAACTTCCCAACCTTTTTCTCTTGCCATTAAATCAGTAAGATCATACGGAAAACCAAAAGTATCATACAACTCAAAGGCAAATTCGCCAGAAATAATCGTTGAATTTTCAGCTGGTTTATATTTTTCGAACCGATGAATTCCACCACTTAAAGTTCTTAGAAAAGCATTTTCCTCTTCCATAATTACCTTTTGTACAAATTCTTGCTGAGCTAACAAATCAGGAAATATATCTTTAAATTGTTGACTTAGAATGGGTAACAGCTTATACATAAATGCTTCATTCAAATTCAAAAAGGTATATCCATATCGAACTGCTCTTCTCAAAATTCTTCGGATTACATAACCAGCACCTGTGTTCGAAGGAAGTTGTCCATCTGCTATAGTAAAAGCTACCGCGCGTATGTGGTCAGCTATTACTCGCATGGCAATTGCTTGATTATTTTTTTCGCCCTTTCGTTCTTCAGCTAATTCTGGATAAGGAAAACCAGAAAGTTTTGCAAAAAATTGAATTAATGGTTGAAAAACGTCCGTATCATAATTGGATATTTTGCCTTGCAATGCCATACACAATCGCTCGAAACCCATACCAGTATCAACATGTCGGGCAGGTAATTCTTCCAATTTACCACTTGCCAATCGGTTATATTGCATGAAAACGTTGTTCCAAATTTCCACCACTTGCGGATGATCGGCATTAACCAATATTTTAGCATCAACTAATTTTCGTTCATCATCTGATCTTAAGTCAACATGGATTTCTGAACATGGCCCGCATGGACCAGAATCACCCATTTCCCAAAAATTATCTTTTTTAGAACCATACAAAATATGCGATTCATCAATTAATTTTTTCCAGATTTCAAGTGTTTCATTGTCCGCATCTAAACCATCATTTTCATATCCTTCAAAAACCGTTACATACAAACGATCTTTATCAATTTTGTAAATTTCTGTTAGTAATTCCCAAGCCCAAGCAATGGCTTCTTCTTTAAAATAATCGCCAAAACTCCAATTACCCAACATCTCAAAAAAGGTATGATGATAGGTATCAATCCCAACTTCTTCCAAATCGTTATGCTTTCCTGAAACCCGTAAACATTTTTGAGTGTCAGCAATTCTTGCAAATTTTGCTTTTTCCTGTCCAAGAAATATTCCTTTGAACGGAGCCATTCCTGAATTGATAAATAATAAAGTGGGATCGTTTTTAACTACAATGGGTGCAGATGCAACAATTATATGTTGTTTAGATTCGAAAAAACTTAAAAATTGTTGACGTATTTCGTTGGATGTCATTAGTATATAAAAAACGGATTAGTAGATAAACTTCAATTGTAAAACTCCAGATTGCACAACTCGATTAAATATTAATAGCTTTGCAATTATTTTCTTTACGTTTAAAACCTGAACTTTTTCTATTCAAATGGCTAAAGTAAAATATTTCTACAACACCAATTCGCTCAAATACGAAAAAGTAACAGTTAGTATCGGCATTAAGCTTTGGCGAGTGTTTAGATTTTTAGCAGCTACAGCAGTTTTCGCATCTTTCATTTTATTTCTCGGCTATAGTTATCTCGATTCTCCAAAAGAAAAACAATTAAAGCGAGAAATTTCTCAACTCAAATTGCAATACGAAATATTGAAAGATAGGATGAAACAAATGGATGTTGTTTTAGGAGATTTGCAAGATCGGGATGATAACATTTACCGAGTTATATTTGAATCTAACCCAATAGATGAAGATATACGAAAAGCTGGTTTTGGTGGTGTTAACAGATATCGCAATTTAGAAAATTACAATTATTCTGAATTAATGGTTGAATCAACCAAAAAAATGGATAAACTATCTAAGCAATTGTACATTCAATCAAAATCGTATGATGAATTGGTAGAAGAAGTGAAAAAGAAAAATGAGCTTTTAGCCTCTATTCCTGCTATTCAACCTGTAGCGAATAAAAAATTAAAGCAAATGGCTTCTGGTTTTGGTTTCCGAATTCACCCGATTTATAAAACAAGCAAAATGCACCAGGGTATGGATTTTACAGCTGCTATTGGGACAGAAATATATGCAACGGGTGATGGTGTTGTAATAAATGCTGGCGCAGAAAGAGGATATGGAAATCAGGTTGACATAAGCCATGGTTACGGTTATATGACTCGATATGCGCACATGAGTAAAATTAAAGTTCGACGAGGGCAAAAAGTAAAACGTGGAGAAGTGATTGGAAATGTAGGAAGTACTGGTTTATCAACAGGGCCGCATTTGCATTACGAAGTTCATAAAAATGGAAAACAAATAAACCCGATAAATTTTTACTACAACGATCTTACTCCTCAAGAATATGAAATAATGTTGGAAATGTCGTCGAAAGTAAATCAATCATTCGATTGATATTTTTATTTTTTTAATGATTTTACAGAATGCCTTATAAAGAAAAAGAAATCAATAAATTATATTATCCCATTGGCGAAGTTGCCGAGATGTTTGGTGTAAACACCTCTTTAATCCGATTTTGGGAAAACGAATTTGAAGTATTACAACCCAAGAAAAATAAAAAAGGAAATCGCTTATTTACACCTGCTGATGTAGAAAACCTCAAGTTGATTTATCATTTGGTAAAAGAAAAAGGATATACTTTGCAAGGTGCTAAAGACAAACTAAAAAGCGGAACTGAAGCCCTTTCTGAAACCAGAAAAGTAATTGCATCACTCGAAAATCTGAAAGCTTTTATGTTGAAATTGAAAGAACAATTATGATAAAAGTAGATGGAGTGGAAATTTCATCACATGCGCAATGCAAACATTATTTTTCTGAATCAGACATTCTTGCAATTCAATTACCTTGTTGCGAAACGTATTATGCGTGTATTTTTTGTCATGATGAATTGGCTAAACATGTAGCAGAAAAATGGAGTTTCGACCAGCAAAAATCAGAAGCCATGTATTGCGGCAAATGCAAAAGTATTTTTTCTATCGAAAATTATTTAGCTAATTCAACAAATTGCCCCAATTGTAATTCAGCTTTTAACCCAAATTGTAAAAATCATTATGGGTATTATTTTGATTGGTTGTGAAGAATAGAAAATTTAAATATTGAATTTTATTTTTATTTGTTAATCCTCATTTTAAAATTTGAATTTTTTTATCATACACGGCATTTTTTGTAAAAATCCGAATTATATAAAATCCGTTTTTAACATCCTGAACATCAAGTTTATTTGAATTTATAGGAAAATCTTTTACTTCTTGATTTAAAAGATTAACTAATTTAATAGCTGTTACATCTCTTAGACTTTCAAGATCAATTGTTAAATAATCAGAAGCAGGATTAGGGTAAATGGAAAAATTCGGATTCTGTTTATTGTTGGCAAATATACCAGTTGAACCTATATTAATTATTAAAGAATCACATAAATAAGGAAATGGAAGTAAGTTAATAAATGGATGATGCCAAT
This sequence comes from bacterium, assembly GCA_031412335.1. Taxonomy (GTDB): domain Bacteria; phylum Bacteroidota; class Bacteroidia; order Sphingobacteriales; family Sphingobacteriaceae; genus JBBQYA01. Next base: position 168,686 of record JANOCT010000001.1, read on the forward strand.
AAGAATAAAGTTTTAATGTGTATGGTTGATTTATAGAAATTGGAATATTTAAAGTTTCATAAGAAGCAACTGTATGTGCACCTATTCCAGAATAATGAATTACTTTTTTTTCAATTTTAGTTGTATTTAATATTGATGTTGAAATAATACTATCTAAAGTAGTTTCAAAAAAAGCTCCTTCCTTTTCAAGTACTACAATTATGGTATCTGGATTATTTGCTTTATTAAACGTGTAGGAATAAAAAAATGACTGAGCATTTACTTTGTTACTAAAGCAAAATATGATTATTAAAAAAGTTAGATATTTCATTAATATATTTTTATTGCTTACTCAAACTCTTTGTATCTACCAAAACCCCATCCACCACCAAAATCACACTGTAATTTCCAATTGGATATGAACTTAAATCTAAGACAATCTGATTTTGATTTAGATCTAAAATATAATTATTGGAAGTAGTGCCATAAGGAGTTGTTAATTGTAAATAAGCCGAAACTGCATTTTCAATTCGATAAACTAATGTAGCTGTATTGCTTGCTGGATTTGGTGAAATACTTTTTATTTCATGTTGTTTTACATTCACGGTAACTTCGTCATAATCTTTATATCCATCTTCTATAGCAATTACTTCAAGTTTGTATTTTTCTGTAATTTCTGGAGAAACCATAATTGACATTCCTGTATAAATTAAATCACCCTCAGAATTGTACCAATTATAAATTGCAGGTTCTCCAATTGATGAAGCAACTAATTCAATGCTATCAGTTTTTGATATATTTTTATCACTACCTCCAGATGCTAAGAAATTATCTCTTTCAGGATTGGTTTTTATAATGTGATAATTTTCTCCTCCAATAATACTTCCATCAGTTTGCCTTTGTACTACAAAATAATCAAACTCCGAATGCTCTGTAACTTCTTCTGTTAGAAAATTAAAACTTACGTGAATGGTACTTCTTTCATGACTTTCAAATGATAAATTCTTTAGCCATGCGCTATTGTTTGTTACCAATAATTGTCTTTTTTGCTCATCAAATATTTCTATATTTTCAGCTTGATTTCCGCCATCCATCCAAATTTGCCAAGTGGTTTCATCCAATGTTAATTTCACTTCCGCCTCTTCATATATCAATGCATTTTCAAAGTCGTGAGTAACAAATTCAAAATCAAAAGTTTCTCTACCTTCATTCATATTTCCGATCGCAATTACACCACCTGGCAAAACTTCTTCGTCCACAATGCCAGGCACATCATTTACGATTGTTACATTTTTCCATCCTATGTTATTATTGTTTACTACATTACTATTCAGGTTACTAATTTCTTGTTGAGCCATTGGATCATTGGTGGCTTCTACCCTTGCTAACAAACAAAAATGCCAAGGCTCTGGGTTAATTCCAGTATAATCCGTTGGATTTGGTGAAGTCCATTCAAATTCTATAATTTCTGAACTTCCAGGTTCAATAGTTGGAATTAATTTAACATCTATTGGCTCTCCGGCAATTGGACCGTTTTGACCAATCTTTGTAGTACCATCCCAAGCATTTGGCCATATTAAATCTGTTGCAGCTTTAGCCCAGTTTAAGGTTAAATATTCTGTACCAAGCGAAGGTTCACAACCGTTATTTCGCACCCGTACATATACATACACAGGCGAACCTGTTTGAAATTCTGGATTTTGATGCTCTTTTACCGTAAAGCCATCTGCTTGATTACGCACCCAAATATCTTCACTCATCCAAGCATAATCTACATTATTCGGTTCGTTTGCCATATCCCAAGGCCGATCTTGTAGATAAAGGTCGACTCCTGAACGGGAGGCATAAATGCCTGTAGTTGTTTCTATCCAAGTGGCGTAATCGCGAACGTTTACATATACAGATGGATATATAGTATCTGGATGCTTTAATCCCCAACTTGCAGATCCAATATTGATTTTATTATCATTTTTTTTAATTACTACAGGTCCACCACTATCTCCAGTGTAGATACCAGCAATAGAGGAGTAAAAAGGAATCATATTATTTGTTACTAATGAAATGCCCGGGCTTCCAGCTTGATTAATTTGATTTGCTAAAGTAGAAGATATAATAGGAAGTTCTAATCCTTTAAGAGTTTGTGAAAATGAACAATTCCAACAAGTCCTGCCCCATCCACTTAAAAACCCAATTTTTGAAATTGACAAATCATTAATTGTAGTATTACACAAATTAGCATATTTTACAGGCTGTACATTTTCATTAAATTGAAGAGGTGCGGATAATTCTATTAATGCAACATCGCCTATTCTAGTTAAGGTTGTCCATCCAAAAGGGCCTAATGTTATTGTTTGCGCCAATATTCTTTGTCCTTTCGTATTATCCGTCCGATCGGTAGATCCAGCATGAACTGTAACATTGGATGCAATAACCCCCTCATCTAAGCAATGAAATGCAGACAATATCCATCGATCAGATAAAATAATACCTCCACAAAAATGATTGCCATTCGCATCTTGTAAAGATACTTGATATGGAGCTTGATTTATATCAATATTGACTCCACCTATAATGGATTGATTCATGGTTGATTGAGAAAAAACATTGAAGTTTCCAAAAACAAACGATAAAATAACTAAAAGTTGACCTAAAATATGGAGTTTCATAAATTTTTATTTTAAAGTTGCAATTTCAATGTTAACTTTAATTAAAGTTTATGTTATTATTATGTAATTTTTCAAAATATTTTTATGGCATTAAAAATCTTTTTATACGTTTAGTTAAATTTTTGATAATGAAAGCAACTTTTATATTTACCATATTAACATTTTTAGTGATTCAATCTATTGCACAAATAATAAAACCAGATTCAAGTTTCAACCAAAATGGAAAAAACATCCTCTCTCTGAATACCAAAATTGATATAGGTTATGATACTAAAGTATTATTCAATAAAAATTTACTAACATCCTCTTTAAAATATAATCCACCAATTAATGGTTTATCACAATATTTTGAAATTTTTATATTTAATAAAAATTATAATGGATTATCATTTAATAATTTTGGTAATGGTACAGGTCAAATTAGTTTTAATACATTTGCTCAGTCAGCAGGAGGAATAAATCCAATAATTAAAATATTAGAAAATGGTTTTTTTGTGACTTACATGGGTGGTATAACAAACGCTGATTATTATGACCTAGTTACAACTAAATTTAAATTTAATGGAGATGTAGATTCATCATTTGGAAATAATGGTAGATTTACATTTAAATCAAGCAGTATTAATTTTGAGTACATTAGTTTTATTAAATCTTCGATAGATTCAAGTGGGAACATTTACTTTTCTGCTACTTTCACTCAGGATGAATTTTCTTTAGTTAATGAAATAATTGTCGTTAAAATTTCAAAAGATGGCAAAATAGATTCTACCTTTTCTGGTGATGGGGTCGAGAAATATCCTTATCCAGCTGCGTTTAGTAATTATGTTGGACAAGGTATAACAGTTGTTAACGATAATCAGATAGTAATTGCAGGCTATTCTGGCGGTTTTTTCTCATCAATCAACACTATTTTATTATCATTAGATTCTACCGGAGGATTTGATTATAACTTTGATGGAAACGGGTATAAAATTCTAAGCACCAACACCAAAATGAGTGAAATGATGTTGGATAGTACAGGTCGTTTAATTGTAGTTGGCTTGACGGGCGGCATCTCCACCGAAGATGTTTTTGCAGCAGCAGTATTTCCAGATGGAAGATTAGATTCTACTTTTGGTATTAATGGAAAAGCAAGTTTTGATCTGTTGGGATTAAATGAAGCTGCTACTTGTATGGCTATAACTCCAGAAAATAAAATTTTAATTGGTGGTTACGTAAATGATCCTATCAATAATCCAATTACAAAAAGAGACTTTTTGATAATGCGTCTAAATAGCGATGGAAGTCTAGATAGTACATTCAATCAAATAGGGTATTACATCACTGAATTCACGGCTGGCTCAAACCGAGATGATGAAATGAATGGCATCACGATCGATGGCAAGCGAATCTATCTAACCGGAACAGAAACAATTAGTCATCAGGTAAATTTCAGAGCTGTGGTTATGTGCTTGCGAGATAATACGGCAACAGGATTAATAGAACAAATAAACCAAACCCTAAGCATTAAATACTACCCAAATCCAACAGATGGCAATTTCACGATTGAAATACCAGATCGAGTAATTGGTATAAATTACATGGTGTTAGATCAATTGGGTAGAAGTGTTCAATCGGGCGAATTAAACCAAAGCAGAACGATGATTGATTTGCAAAATTTGGCAAATGGGATGTATATTGTTCGGGTGGGTGATGAAGGAAAGAATAGTTTTAAGGTAGTGAAGCAATAAGAAAATGAAGATTTAAAAAAAGTAAAACGATATTCATTATTTTTATTAAAATTTTCAAAGTGATTAAAACATTCCTATTTCTACTATTTCTTATATTTTTTTATAATAGACAAGTTAATGCTCAAATCGTACTCCCTGATTCCAGTTACAACCAGGCTGGAAAAATTGATCTTCCGTTATTTAATAAGATTGATATTGGATACTTTTCTGCAATAGATGAAGATGGTAAATTAATGATTACTGCTCTAAGCGAAAATCCTATTACAGTGTTTGGATATTATTTCTTAGATTTAGTTTTAACTAGATATGATAGAAACGGTGATCTTGATTTAAGTTTTGGAGGTGGAGATGGAAAAATTTCATTTACCACTAATCAATATTCTCCAGATATTTTCCCATTTATTCAAATTCAAACAGATCAAAAAATTCTGGTTTCCTATTCTGGTGGTCTTATCTTTGGCAATTCATATGACCTATTTGTGTATCGATTTAATCCCAATGGTTCTATCGATACTACTTTTGGAACTAATGGGTATTTTTTATTTAAAACTGATCCAGTAAATTATAAAGAGGTGAGTATTGTAAAATTTGACAGAGATTCTAAAGACAATATTTACTTATCAGGCACATTTACTCAAGGTGATTTTTCTTTCACCAATGAAATAATTGTAATTAAAATTTCAAAAGATGGAATAATTGATTCTACCTTTTCAACTGATGGAGTGGAAAAATATCCCTATCCAGCAAGTAATAGTAATTTTATAAGTAGGGGAATATCGGTTTTGAATGATAATCAAATTGTTGTAGGAGGTTTTACAAATGGGTTCTTCTCCGGTAGGAATGCAATTTTGCTTGCTTTAGATTCTACGGGAGGTTTTGATTATAACTTTGATGGTAACGGGTATAAAGTGTTAAATACCAATACTAAAATGAACGACATGAAGAAAGATAGCATTGGTCGTTTAATCGTTGTAGGTTTAACTGGAGGAACAAGTACAGAAGATATTTTTGTAGCAGCTTTATTTCCTGATGGTAGATTAGATTCAACTTTTGGCATTAATGGCAAAGCAAGTTTTGATTTGATGGGATTCAACGAAGGCGCTACGTGTATGGCAATTGCTCCCGATAACAAAATATTAATCGGTGGCTATGTAGAAAACCCAGTGAGTTTAAAAGATTTTATGGTTATGAGGTTAAATAGTAATGGAACGATTGATAGTACATTTAATCAAACAGGATTTTACCAAACAGAATTTACGCTAGGAGCAAATAAAGAAGAAGAATTGAATGGAATTACAATTGATGGAAAAAGAATTTATTTAACTGGAACAGTAATTAATTCAAGTTCAATAAATCATGACGCCGTAGTGCTTTGTTTAAAAGATAATACCGCTACAGGTTTAATAGAGATACAAAACCAAGAGTTTACCATAAACTATTATCCTAACCCAACCACAAATGAGTTAACAATTGAAATAGATGAAAAACTAATTGGGATCAACTACATACTTTACGATCAATTAGGCAGACAATTACAAAATGGAACATTAAACGAACAGCGTTCAATGATAAATTTAGCTGATTTAGCAAAGGGCATGTACTGGGTAACGCTTGGGAATAATAGAAAGCATAGTTTTAAGGTAGTGAAGCAATAAGAAATTGCTGATTTTGAATTAAAAATCCTGTAATTTATCAATTTTCTATTTTTATTTCCTAAACCCAATTCAAGTGTATATTTTTAGGCATGAAGAAATCGTCTACCTTATTATTTCTTTTCCTATTTTTTTATGCTTTTTCCCATGCTCAAGATGTAATTAATACTTCTGGAGCTGAGTTTACTGCTATGGGAAATGCCACCGTAGCTATTTCGGATATGTGGAGCATACAAAAAAATCAAGCCGGATTGAGTTTGGTGAAAAAGCCCAGCATTGGTATTGCCTATGAAAATAAATTTTTGATAAAAGATTTAAGTTCACGTGCAGCAGTTTTCATTTTACCTGTTTCTAAAAATGTATTTGGAATTAGCTTTAATGACTTTGGTTTTGATTTATACAAACAACAAAAAATCGGAATTGCATACGCCAGAGCGTTTAATGAAAAAATTTCGTTTGGTTTTAAGCTAAATTATCTCTCCATCAAAATTGAAGAATATGGTAATTCTACCGCAGTTTCTGCCGATTTGGGATTACAATATAAATTATCGGATAAATTTACACTAGGTGCTCATATTCAAAATCCATCTGCAGAAAAATTTTCTGAAACAACTGAAGACTTAATTCCTACAGCTATTAATGCAGGGTTTTCTTACAATCCATCTCAAAAAGTAAGCGCTAATGTTGAGGTTCAAAAGGATTTGGATCAAAATGCCATTCTACGAGCTGGCCTCTCCTACCGCCCAACCAAAATTATTGCCATTCGTGGTGGTGTTTCTGGTGAACCTTTTAATTATTATGTAGGATTTGGATTATTGTTAAAAGATCTACGAATTGATCTGGCAACTACTTCACATCCGATTTTAGGTTATTCTCCACAAATGAGTTTGTCTTATGTATTTAATTAAGTACAAATCTTTTGTTTCAGTGGTACTATTATTTATGGTGCTGCTTAGTTTTAATCAAAAAACATTTGCTCAATCAGAAATTGAAAATACAGAGATCAAACAAATAATCGAAGATCTGGCTGAGCAATTAGGCGAAGATTATGATTATAGTGCATTGTTTGTTCAGTTACAATTTTATAAGGATCACCCTTTGAATTTGAATAAAGCAACTAATGCAGAATTATCTGATTTAACTTTATTAAATAGTTTACAGATTTCTGCATTTGAAGAACATATCGCCAAAAATGGTAGATTAATTAATTTATTGGAATTACAATCCATCGATAATTTTGATTTAAAAACGATTAAATCAATTCTTCCTTTTATTACCATCAATCTTAATAATTCATTAGCAAACATAAGCCTATCGCAACTTTACCAAGAAGGCAGAAATGAGCTTTTTGTACGAGGAACTCAGATTTTAGAACCACAACGAGGATATAATATACCAGACGAAGACACTACTGCTTCGCGATACCTTGGCAGTCCTACAAAAATTTTTACCCGTTATCGTTTTATTTATGGCAATTCCATAAGTGCAGGATTTACAGCAGAAAAAGATGCAGGCGAACAATTTTTTAATGGAAATCAAACAAAAGGATTTGATTATTATACAGGACATTTATTTTTAAGAAATGTTGGCAGATTTACCAGCATCGCAATCGGAGATTATGAACTTAGATTTGGGCAAGGTGTTGCACTTTCTTCAGGTTTATCTTTTGGTAAAAGTGTTGATATTTTGACAGTTGAAAAACCAAATTTTGGAATAAGGCCTTACACATCCGTTAACGAAGTTTCTTTTTTCAGAGGTGCAGCTACAAGTGCTCAATTTGGTAAATTTTTTCTAACAGGCTTTTATTCATTCAGAAATCAAGATGGTAGTTTTGCAGCCGATACCGGTCTTACCCAGCAAGAAACATTTATTTCATCTTTTTCTGAAACAGGTTTTCATCGTACTAAAAACGAAATAGCAAAAAAAGGCAGCGTGGGTGTTCAAACTTTTGGAGGTAATCTTACTTTTCGTCAGCGCAGACTTTCCATCGGATTTACAGGTTTTACTGCTCAATTGAGTAATGCTATAAAACCAACTCCACGACCATATAACCGATTTAATTTTTCAGGTAAAACTAATACCGTTTTTTCTGTAGATTATACCTATACGTTTCAGAATCTTCATTTTTTCGGTGAAGCAGCTATGAGTGAAACAAATTCCACAGCATTTTTAAGTGGTTTATTAATGGCAGTAGATCCTAAATTAACTTTGGCATTTGTTTATAGAAATTACGACAAAGGTTATAACACCTTATACAATGGAGGTTTCGCAGAAAGTAGCAACGCCCGAAATGAAAAAGGTTTTTTTTCGGGTTTTAAATATGTTTATTCAAAAAAGTATGAGTTTTCTGGCTTTGTAGATGTTTATCGTTTTCCATATTTACGCTTTCTGGTCGATGCGCCTTCTTCAGGGCATGATGGAACTGCACAGTTTACCTTTACACCTTCCAGACAATTAAAAATGTATTGGAGAGTTCGTTATGATCAAAAACAAAGAAATAAACCGAATAACGAAGATTTTAGCAATGAGGTAATTAATACTTTTTTGCGTGGTTTCAGATATCAAATAGATTATAAACCACCTGGAGCATTTTCTTTTAGAAACCGGGTAGAGTTTACGAGTTTTAATTTCGAGAATCAGGAAAAGCAAAACGGACTTGTATTGTATCAAGATGTAAGTTTTAATTATCCTAGATTTCCACTTTCTTTTGATGCGCGATATTTATTGTTTGACACTGACGATTACAATTCAAGAATTTACACTTACGAAAATGATGTGCTTTATGCATATTCAATCAGTGTCTTAAGCGATCAAGGAACTCGATATTATATTTCTACCAGATATAACGTAGCAAAAGGATTTGATTTTTATTTACGATACTCTAGAACCATTAAACAAAATATTACCACTTTTGGCTCCGGCTTAGACCGTATTGAAGGCAATAGTCGAAGTGAAATTAAAGCCCAAATCAGATTGTTATTCTAAAGATTATTTGTAAAATAATTTTTATTATATACTGGTAACTCAAAAAATAAAATTGTAACTTTATTAAAGATATGTACTATCCGATCGTTGCCTACGATGAACCGATATTTACTTTCGCAAATTCCAATTCTACGGTTGGTCTTACCGCTTTCCGCAGGGATATTTTTTGTAAAATCGTTCGGTTCGCCTACCCAATTACAAATTTGGATAGGCATAACTATCTTATTCTTTTGTTTAGCCTTTTTCCAATTTATTCTTTACAAACGTAAATACCGATTCAGATATAGATGGGTAAGTGGTACAATCGTTTTTTGTTTTATTTTCTCCATCGGTGCTTTACTTCAACTCTGGACTGATGAACGATTTAAACCCAATTACTTTCAAAAAATATCCTCTGACTATCTTCACGTTAAAATAATCGGACAACCACAACTTAAAAAGAAAGGAATATTATTTCAAGTAAACGTATTGAACGCAGTTCGAAATGATTCTCTCTTTCCAGTTTCAGGTAATCTTTTGGTTTATCTCGGTGATACTTCCCAAGCTGGAAGTTTATATTATGGCGATGAGCTTTTGATCAAATCTAACCTTGCTGAAATAAGCCCAGCATTGAATCCATATCAGTTTAATTACAAAAACTATATGGCGAACAAACAAATTTATCATCAATCATACATTCGTAAATGGGAAATGAAAAAATTGGGTAAAAATAGCGGAAACCCAATTATTTACGAGAGCATGCGCTTACGTGATTATTGCATTTTACTATATAAAAAATATTTATTGAATGATGAGTCTGTAAGTCTTGCTTCTACCTTAGTGTTAGGTTATAGGGCTGATTTGAGCGATGATATTGTTCAAGCTTACCAAGATACTGGAACCACGCATATACTTTCTGTTTCTGGCTTACATGTAGGTATTATTTTCATCATGCTTAATTACCTGCTGTCTTTTATGACTAAAATAAAATATGGATACATTTTAAGAGCTGCACTTTTAATTATTGCTGTTTGGTTTTACGCAATTATTTCTGGTCTTTCGCCTGCAGTAAACCGAGCCGCAGTTATGCTTAGTTTTATCATCTTAGGTTTAGCAACTCGGCGTAGTTCGAATATTTTTAATACTATCGCTATTTCGGCTCTTTTACTATTGTTGTATGATCCAAATTATTTATTCGATGTTGGCTTTCAATTATCATACATTGCTTTAGCAGGCATTATTTATTTTCAACCAAAATTTCAAGAATTATACACACCCAATAATTGGTTAGCAAGGCAGACTTGGATATTAATTACTGTTTCTGTTGCTGCGCAATTAGTAACATTTCCTTTATCAATATATTATTTTCATCAGTTTCCAATCTACTTTCTGGTTTCTAATTTAGTTGTTATTCCCCTGGCAACCATGGTTTTGTATGGTGGTGTTTTTGTTCTATTTGCCAATCCTTTTATATGGATTGCAGAAAAAATAGGATTTTTGCTTCATTACATTATTATTTTTATGAATTACCTTTTAGCTTCAATCGGTAATTTACCTGGTGCAGTAAGTCGTGCTATTTGGTTTTCAACTCCCCAATTTTATTTGCTTTCATTCAGTTTAATATTATTAATTCTATTTATAGAAACCCGTAAGAATAAGTACATTTTACAAATAATGGCCTGTTTAGTAGTTATAGTTGGGATAGGAGTTTTTAATTCCATTCGAAATAGTATAACTCAAAAAGCAGTTATTCATAGCTCAGATAAAGGATTAATCGTTTCTGTAATAAATGGAAACCAAGGAGTTGTAATTTCAAAAACCACCATAGACAAAAAGGAAATAAATTTTTTAACGTCAAATCTTTTCAATCATTATGGAATTTCAAAACCTGATTATATAGAAAATGATACTTTATTCAACAACTTATTTATAGCTAAAAATTATTTACAATTAAATAATACCTTGATATTTTGTTCACAAAAAAATAGAGAAAATGTTCCAATCAAGGGATGTGATTATCTATTTCTTGAAAAAATGAAAATCGCCAATGCATTAGAATTAATCAAAAAATGCAAGTCCAAAACTCTAATTGTAGATAAACGATACAATTTAGAAGAAGAAAAAATGATTGAAGAACTGTCAAAAATAAAAAATTTAAAGGTTCATTTTTTAAGCAAAGGAGCATTAACAATTGTGCTGTGATTATAAATCTTACATTTGCCAAAATTAAAAAACATGGCAAAGAAAGAAATGAGCATGGTATCTTATGGTATTGATCACCGAATTGCATACATTACCATAAACCGACCTGAGAAAAAAAACGCCTTAAACCAAACTTTGGTAAAAGAATTAACCCAAGTATTTGCGAAAGCAGAAAAAGATGAAGAAGTAAAAGTAGTGGTTCTACGCGCAAATGGTGACGTATTTAGCGCAGGTGCAGATTTAGATTACTTACAAGATCTACAAAAAAATACCTACGAAGAGAATCTTGCAGATTCGGATTCCTTGAAAAAATTATTTGAAACCATTTACTCATTGAGTAAAGTAACTATTGCCCAAGTTGAAGGACATGCTATTGCAGGTGGCTGTGGATTAACTACCGTTTGCGATTTTGTTTTTGCTGTGCCTGAAGCAGATTTTGGATATACGGAAGTTAAAATTGGTTTTGTGCCAGCATTGGTTACGTATTTTTTGATTCGTAAAATTGGTGAAGGAAAAGCTCGCGAATTATTATTAACCGGAGAATTAATAAATGCCAATAATGCACGATATGCCGGATTAGTAAACTATGTGGTTAAACCAGCCGAAATCGAAGAAAAAGTACATCAATATGCCAGAAATATTGCTGATCGTTGTTCAGGAAACTCCATAAAACTTACCAAGGAATTGATTACTAATCTTCCTCAACTATCTTTGGATAAAGCATTGAAACTGGCTTCGGAAGCTAATGCTAAAGCAAGATCTTCTGATGATTGCAAAAAAGGTATTGCTGCATTTTTGGGTAAAGAGAGGATAAAGTGGTAGAAGAGTTTCAATTGGCCTAATATTTTAAATTGATTTTCTTAAAAAATGATTTAAATTCATCTAATTTAAAAAAATGGAAATTTCAGTAATAAGTATCCGAAATTCAAAAGGGATAATTTTATCAGATATGATAATTGAAAGATACCAAATCAAAGATTCTTTAGAATTAATTCTCGAAAACGATTACATAATTTTAAAACCAAAAAAATTGCCCAGAGTTGGTTGGGAGAAGTTTTTTGAAAAAATGAGCAAGAATGAAGATGATACGCTTCTAATTCCTGATGTTTTTGAAGGTGAGATTAAAGAAGAATATATTTCACATAAATAAATGGTTAGAAATCTAAAAAAAATAGAATTAGATGTTAAAATTATCGGTGATCAGAAAGGATTGACTTATGTGGAAGAGAAATCTGCGATAGAATTTTGTAAAAATAAATCTGTATAAAATTTAAGAAAAATCATTTAATCATAAGTATTTGCTTTTACGAAACCTAACATCTGAATTATTTTGAAATTTAGAGAAGCTAATAAAAATGATATTCCGCAAATTCAGATTGTAAGGCATTCTGTAAAAGAAAATGTTTTGTCAGATCCAAGCTTAGTTACAGACGAGGATTGCGAATCATTCTTAACTAAACGTGGAAAAGGTTGGGTTTGCGAAATTAATAGCGAGATTATTGGATTTGCAATTGTTGATCTTAAAGAAGATAATGTTTGGGCCTTATTTTTAAAACCGGAATTTGAACGCAAAGGAATTGGTTCAATACTTCATAAAATTATGCTTGATTGGTACTTTTCAAATGGAAAAGAAAACATTTGGTTAGGAACATCACCTAATACAAGAGCTGAGAAATTTTACATAAATGCTGGTTGGATACAAAATGGAGTTCATGGTAAAGATGAATTGAAATTTGAAATGTCAAAAGTGCAATGGGAGAAATTTTAAGAAGTTTCTGATTTGGATTAAATAAGAATGACAAAAATCACAATTTTATTACGAATAATAATCTATGAGATATAAAATTTTAAAAGAGAATCAGAAAATATTGTTGAATAATAACAGAAAAAATTTAGCATTCCATTGTTTAAGTGGTACAATTGCAATGGGTTTTATTTTAATAAATACTTGGAACGATTCTTTAATAGAAATAAAATTAACATTGATTACTGTTTTAATTTTTCTATTATTCTTTTGGTTACATTCATTTTACAGCATTAAAAATAGAATATTAACTGAATTTGAAATTAAAGAAGGCTATTTATATTTATATAATCTAGATCGTCTAAAAAAGAAAATTGAGATACTGTCTCTTAAAAAAGTTATAAAAATGAAACTTGGGTATGTGATTGAATTTGAAAAAGAAAATGTTTATATATTTGAGTTTTTAGAAAATAAGGAAGATTTAATAAATCAAATAAAATAGGGTTATAGGCAATTTTGAAAAATTCTTACCATAATTTACAATTTATAGTTACATAAACTATCTAACCTTACCCTTCAACATCCCCACCACCACTCTATCAATCGGTAAACTCACACTAGTTGAGTTCAACTCGCTTAATTCATGAAATCTTATGTGTTGAGTTGTAGTATCATCCAATAAAAATGGAGTAGTTGAATTTGGAAATTGGGAAATGGAATTACTTTTTACCAAATAATAAATAGAAAGTACTTGAGAATCGTCAAAAGCAGATGCTTGAAAAAAATCTGTTGTGTAAAAATGAGAAATAATATCAATTTCAATTCCGCATTCTTCCATAAATTCTCTCTTTAAACCATCGTGCAGACCTTCGCCAAATTCGAGCCCTCCTCCTGGAAATTTGGTAATAATAGATGATTTATATTTTTCGTCTGAAAGCAAAACCCTCTGATTATGAATTAATATTCCATAAACTCTTACATTAAATCGCATCAATGGTCAATTTATGTTTTTGGTTTTTCACCATGTTTTCTATAGTCCAATTTATATCCAATGTTTTAGGATATTGTCGAACTGCACAATTTTTAACTCTACAATACTGACAACAACTCGGAATGCATGGATCTGTGTGAATAAAAAATTCAGCGTTAGTTTGCGCTTTGGTAGCAGCACTATCTAAGAAAGATATCTGATCATGCACTTGATTCAATTGTAAATAATAAGGCAAGGTTAAATGACAATCTACATGAACATCGGCTCCATACCGTTGCACACGTAAATTATGAACATCAATCCATTCATCTTTTCGCTCCGCTTTTAACTTTTCTATAACTTCATTCAATAAGGGCAAATCTGTTTCATCCATTAAACCTGAAATAGATTTTCGCAACAATAAATATCCTTGATAAAAAATAAACAGGCCTGCTGCAATTGATATAATAGAATCAATAAGTAAAATGCCTGTAAACTGTATAATTAACAAACCAAGAACGATCGCAACACTACTAATTGCATCTGTTATTAAATGTTTGCCATCTGCTTGCAAAGTCATAGAGTTCAATTTTTTTGAACGTGCTATTAATGTATAACCGGTAAAAGCATTTACAATTCCAGTAAAACCAATAAAAAATGCTCCTGTTGCAAGATTAATGATTGGCTCAGGATAAGCGATAGACCAAAATGCTTTAAACAAAATAGAAAATCCTGCAATAACAATTAAGCCACCTTCAAAACCAGTGCTGAAAAACTCAATCTTACCATGACCATACGGATGATTAACATCTTTTGGCTTGGCTGCCAAGTGAATACTATATAAGGCAAAACTTCCAGCAGCTATATTAATCAGCGATTCCATAGCATCGGTATATACTGCTGTAGAATTGGTGATAAACCAGGCAGTGAATTTAATAGCCGATAAAATAATACTGATTACCAGAGAGATAAAAAGAATTTTGCTCGATTCTGATTTCAAATGTTATTGGAGTTAAAATCAAAACTAAATTAAAATAATGAGTATTAAGCCCACATTTGAAACTTTTAACTATGTTTGAAATTGTGGTTTTTCCAAAGCATATGCGTAAATGTTGGTTAATTTTTCTTCTGATTTTTGTAAGCTTAGCAACTAAAGCGCAAAACTTCAATGCCATGTTAATTGCAGGTATGAACGCATCTCAAGTAAACGGGGATAGTCTCATTGGATTCAATAAAGTTGGTTTGCAAATTGGTGCAGGAATTGAAAGTAAATTTAGCCCAAAAACTGGTATACGTTTCGAGTTTTTATATGCGCAGAAAGGAAGTAGCAGTGTCAACGATTCTGCCAATATTGCCATAGAACCATTTAGATTAAGGCTTAATTATGTGGAAGTTCCGGTTTATATTTTTTACCAAGCATCAAAAAAATTAAATGTTGAAGCTGGCGCAAGTTTAGGATTATTATTAAACGCAAAATTCAGTAATGGCCTTGATTTCGCAGACCAAACAGAATCTTTTTTCCGAACCGATTACAGTATTGGTGGTGGTGTTGGTTATAAAATTATCGATCGTTTAAGTGCCAATTTACGAAGCACAGTTTCAGTTGTAAATGTGGCAAAAAGAGTAAATAATAGTTTGGGTTATTACAATCTGGTTACGAGTTTCACACTTCGCTACCGGCTTTAATTTTATAGTACTTCCTACGAATAATATGATCAAATTATCAGAAAGAATAAACGAGTTATCCGAATCGCAGACCATAAGCATGGCAAAGATGGGTAGAGCATTAAGTGCTAAAGGTATTGATGTAATAAATCTAAGTTTTGGAGAACCAGATTTTCAAACACCTGATCATATCAAAAAAGCTGCAAAAGAAGCTATAGATCAAGGATATACATTTTACACTCCGGTTGCTGGTTATCCAGAATTGCGAAAAGCAATTGCGAAAAAATTTTTAACCGAAAATAATTTGAAATATGATGATGATCAGATTGTGGTTTCTACTGGAGCAAAGCAAGCATTAGCCAACGCAGTATTATGTATTTTAAATCCAGGAGACGAAGTTTTAATTCCTACTCCTTATTGGGTTTCGTATTCCGAAATGATAAAATTAGCTGAAGGAGTGGTAAACTATTTGCCTTCAACTGTTGAATCAGATTTTAAAATAACTGCCGAACAATTAGAAAAAGCAATTTCTCCGAAAACAAAACTTTTTATGTTTTCGTCGCCTTGTAACCCTACTGGTAGTGTGTACAGTCAGGTTGAACTTGAGAAATTAGCAGAAGTTTTTCTTCGTCACCCACAAGTTGCCATTATTTCTGATGAAATATATGAGCATATTAATTTTATAGGAGAACATTTTAGTATTGCACAAGTGCCTGCATTAAAAGATCGTGTAATTGTAGTAAATGGATTTTCTAAAGCATTCGCCATGACGGGTTGGCGAGTTGGATATTTGGCTGCAACCAAAGAAATTGCTGCCGCTTGTGATAAAATGCAAAGTCAAATAACGTCTGGAACTTGCTCTATTGCACAGCGAGCAGGCATTTCTGCATTAAATTCAGATATGAGTACTACAAACGAAATGTGCGAAGCTTTCAAACATCGTAGAGATGTAGTATATGAATTATTAAAAGTAATACCAGGTATTAAAGTAAATAAACCTGCAGGTGCTTTCTACTTTTTTCCGGATGTGAGTTATTATTTTGGTAAAAAAAATGTAGAACATACGATTGAAAACTCAACGGATTTGTGCCTTTATTTATTAAATGAAGCCCATGTAGCTTTAGTAACCGGTGAGGCTTTTGGCGATGCAAATAGTTTGCGTTTTTCTTATGCCGCAGCGGAAGAAAAATTGATAGAAGCAGTAAAAAGAATAAAAATAGCATTAGCAAAATTAGTTTAAATGAAGCTTAATAGACCAGAACAAGCCATCGAATCATTCTCGAATCTGAAAGCATTGATTATTGGGGATGTAATGATTGATGCCTATTTGTGGGGCAAGGTAGAACGGATTTCACCAGAAGCTCCGGTACCAATTGTAAATGTAACCATGCGAGAAAACCGATTAGGTGGCGCGGCTAACGTCGCACTAAATATTCGTGAATTAGGAGCAATACCGATTTTATGTACGGTCGTAGGGACAGATACTGAAGGAGATTCATTCATTGAATTATTGAAAAGTACAGAAATACGTACAGATGGAATTATCAGATCTGAAACTAGAATAACTACTACTAAAACCAGGGTGATTGGTCATACTCAACAAGTTTTACGCATTGACTCTGAGACGGATAAGGAGATTATTGAAAGTGAACGTGAAGAACTATTTGATGTTATAAAATCATTAATTGATAAAGAAAAAATCGATGTGGTAATTTTTGAGGATTATGATAAAGGGGTTATTACCGAAAAATTGATTGCTGACGTGGTAGCCATTTGTTATTTAAAAAACATTCCTGTAACGGTTGATCCTAAAAAGAGAAATTTTCACCATTACCATCATGTAACGTTATTTAAACCAAATTTGAAGGAATTAAACGATGGAATGAAGGTAAATGTGAGTTATAAAAATTTGCTGGAATTAGAACAAGCAGTAAGTAAATTGCAAAATGAAATTCATGCTGGTGCAATTATGATAACTTTATCAGAAGCAGGTGTATTAATTGCAGATGGAGAAGTAAGCAAAATTATTCCAGCACATATTCGAAATATTGCCGATGTATCTGGTGCAGGTGATACCGTAATCAGTGTCGCATCATTAGCTATTGCAGCTGGTTTATCAGTTTTTGAAGCCGCTGAATTAGCAAATTTGGCTGGTGGATTGGTTTGCGAAAAAGTTGGAGTCGTTCCAATTAATAAAGAAGAGTTGATTGCCGAAGCATTGAAGAAAAATATACTTTAATTTTATTTGGATCTGATTGCTTCAACAGGATCTAATCGGCTTGCTGTCCAAGCTGGCCAAAAACCAGATATTGTGCCTATAATAGCTGAAACAAACAGACCGGTGAAAATATTTTTTAGAGACAAGGCAATGTTGAAATCAAAAGCAGATGCAGCTAAAGTGATTAAATAAACCAAAGCTAAACCGATTAAGCCTCCTAAAAGACAAAGAATTACGGCTTCTACCAAAAACTGAAGTAAGATAAAGTAATTTTTAGCCCCTAATGATTTTTGAATGCCAATTTCGCTGGTTCGCTCTTTAACCGAAACAAACATAATATTGGCAATTCCGAAGCCGCCTACCAAAATGGAAAACCCTCCAATAATCCATCCGGCTATGTTTAAAACTCCAAATAAACTTTCCATTGGTTTGGCTAGCAAACTAGATTGGTTGATGGAAAAATTATCATCATCCTTCGGACTTATTTTTCGAACCGAGCGCATAGCACCTTTTAATTCATTTTCTAATTCAGCAACTGGCACATTTCCAGAACCTTTAACCATGATAAATGGATCGTAATTATCACTTCTCACGTCAATAATCATTCGGGCAAAATTCATCGGAATGTAAATAGAATTGTCCGAACTTGAACCTAAAATATCATCTCCTTCTTTTTTCAATACCCCTATTATCAATAATTTACGACCCAAAGTTTTAATATGTTTACCAATTGGATCCGCACCTTGAAAAAGTGATTCTGCAACTGAAAAGCCGATTACCGTGTAGTTTTTACCACTTTGAGATTCCATTGCCGAAAAATACCTTCCATCTTCAAATTCAAGATTACGTACTTTATTAAAATCGTGAGTAACTGCCGAAACGGATACATTTTCGACACTGTTATTGCCATATTTCAACGTTCTGGAACTTACATCTAGCACATAAGCAATTCCGGTTACATTTTCCATTCGCTTGGTAAGTCCATCAAAATCTTTATAACTTGGTACTGGTCGTTGAAAAAATTTCCACCATGGGAAATTTGAATCGATAACCCATGGCCATTTTTGTACATAGAGAACATCATCCCCTAGTTTTTCTACACTTCCTCGTATGTTGTTTTCAAGCGAATCTACAACAGTGAAAACAGTAATGATCGTGAAAATACCAATTGAAATACCTAATAGAGATAAGAAAGTTCTTAGTTTATTAACTCTTAATGCAGTGAATGCAAAAACAAAACTTTCGCGAATTAGCTTGAAAATGATCATAAGGATGTTTGAACAAATCTAACAATAATGCAATCATCATTTGAAAGGCCTTTTGTAAATTTTAAGATAGGTTGTTTTAAATTTTATGAGTAAAAGTTTCTATTATTTGTGTATTCAATTTATAATGCTTGTTATGCCAAAAACAATTTAAAATTTTGTTTTTAGGTTCTATAAAATTAAAAATCGTCATTTTAATTAACTCTAAACAGGTTTTTTGTGTTAAAAAAATAATCTGAATTTACTCAAGCTATTCAAATTTCAAATGGCAAGGTTTTGACCTATATGATTTATATATAACATAAACTTAAATCAATATCATGAACAATCTATTGTACATTATCGCAGTTATTCTAGTAATTGGTTGGGCCTTTGGTTTCTTCTATTACTCAGCTGGTGGTATCATTCACGTTTTATTAGTAATCGCAGTAATTGCCGTTTTATTTAATATTATCAGTGGTCGACGACCAGTTTGAAAAATAAATTTGCCAGCATATTTAAATATGCTGGCAATTATTAATCTTGAAAATTATGACATCAAAACGTGAAATGAGATATTCAGTTCAACCAACTGATACTTCAAAATCCAATTTTCCTTCTATTACAAAAGAAGAAAATGGAGTAACAGCCTCTGACGGAGTTACAGATGGATCGCCAGAAACGAAAACCAAAGAACCAAAATTTACAGCTGTTGAAGAAAACCGAGAAGATGGAAAACCTTCACCTAATGATTTAAAAGAAAAAGCTGATTATAATGGCCAAGTGAGAAAAGATGCTCAACATCCATCAGATAAAAAAGGCGGTGTAAAGGACAAAGAAGAATCTCAAAAAAAAACATTTTAAGATTCTTGCTTATTTGTTTCTTCTAGAAACGTTAATACTATCTTTAATAAATCCTATTAATTTACCTTTAGTTTGTAATGGATTACGGAATAAAAAAATAACTTTTCCAGTATCTTTCATCAATACTTTTACGGTTTGCTTATTTAAAATTCCTTTTTGATTGCATTCAGTTTCAAAATCATAGTTTGAATAAATGGTAATTTTTTTACTCAAAGTAGATTGATTTTCATTCAAAATTCTAAAACTATTAGCACAACTATCCTGATATAAAAAAGTTAATAAAATCGGGATAGTATCTCCTTGTACGCAATTATTTTGCATACTTACATCAGTTATTGGTGCTAAATATTCGTAAAATTTCTTTTCCTCTTCACAAGAAATTGTAAAACAAGTAATTGCTAACAGAAATAAAATTTTAAAGCAGTTATAGTTTTTATTAACAATCAACATCGTTACGTTATTATCATCTTTTAAAACGCCAAATTAGCTTTTTCTTTTTTATGATAAACACGAAAAGGCTTGATATATTTCCCCTAAGCTATCAGCAACTCGAATTTTATTTACAAAACAATGGAATGCTTGAAAAAAGTTTGGGTTGTAATTTTATACAACGAGAACTTGACGAAGAATTTAAAGAGCTAATAGAAATTGATAAACTGCCTTATCTTTCAAAAACTGGAATTGTTAATCCTTTTAAAACAATTTGGATGGCAAAACTAAATTCTCCAAACCTATTAGTTGCTGATATTTTTTTTAGAAATATACCCAACGAGGTTGGCTCTGTAGAAATAGGATACAGTACTTATCCTGAATTTAGAAAAAAAGGAATTATGACAGAAATGGTTGGTTTATTCGTTGCCTGGGCTTTTGAAAAACCTATAGTAAACATAATTAGAGCCGAGACACTAGACACAAACATGGCTTCAGAGAAAGTGCTTTCAGCAAATAATTTTCAGGTTTTTAATAAGAAACACAATGTCAATTATTGGATATTAGAGAAATTAAAAAACAGTAATACTTTTACGAAATGAAAACGGCATTAATAATTGGTTCGACAGGTTTGGTAGGAAATGATATACTAAATCAGTTATTAGAAAGCGATAATTATGATGAGATTATTTCCTTTAGCCGAAAACCAAGCGGCAAAACACATCAAAAATTAAAAGAGTATTTGGTGAATTTTGAAAAACCAGAAACCTGGCAGTCATTGGTAAAAGGTGATATTGCTTTTTCGGCCTTGGGTACAACTATTAAGGCTGCAGGTTCAAAAGAAAATCAATTTAAAGTTGATTACACCTATCAATATGAGTTTGCAAAAGCTTGCAGTAAAAACTCAGTTGGTATTTTTGTCTTAATTTCTTCAGCAGGCGCCAATAGTACTTCTCCATTTTTTTATGCTAAAATAAAAGGTAAACTAGAAGAAGATATTAAAAAGCTAAAGTTCAACGGTCTTACTTTTATTCAGCCAGCTTCATTAAAAGGAAATCGTAAAATTGAACGATCTGGCGAAAAAATTAGTCTTGCAATTATTGGGTTTTTAAACAACTTTAGCATCTTGAAAAAATATACACCAATTGATTCATATTTGGTGGCTAAAGCCGCAATAAATGCCGTTGAAATTTACCCAAAAACAACCATTACCATCTCAGATAAAGCAGTTTTCGAACTTGCAAATGCTAGATAAATACATTTTGATTATTTCTAATTCTACTATCTTCAATTTTTGATAAACCTATGCTTGAAATAAAAAACATTGTAAAACAATATGCTGGTCACAGAGCACTAAATGATGTGAGTATGTATATTCCAAAGGGAAAAATCTTTGGTTTGTTAGGACCGAATGGTGCAGGCAAGACCTCATTAATTAGAATAATAAACCAGATAACAGCACCTGATAGTGGAGAAATACTTTTAAACGGAGAAAAATTAGGAGCAAAACATATTTCCGATATTGGTTACCTGCCAGAAGAAAGAGGTTTGTACAAAAAAATGGAAATTGGTGAGCAAATGCTTTACCTCGCTCAATTAAAAGGTATGAGTAAATCTGACGCCGAAAAAAGAATTCGGTATTGGTTTGAAAAGCTTGAAATAGAAACTTGGTGGAACAAAAAAGTAGAAGAACTGAGTAAAGGGATGCAGCAAAAAGTACAATTTGTAAGTACTGTTTTGCATAAGCCAAGTTTATTAATTCTTGATGAGCCATTTAGTGGTTTTGATCCGGTTAACGCAGAAATCATAAAAAATGAAATTCTGCAATTGAATCAAGAAGGTGCAACCATCATATTTTCAACCCACAGAATGGAATCTGTAGAAGAACTTTGTGATAGTATTGCATTATTAAATAAATCAGAAAAAATTCTGGATGGAACGGTTAAAGAAATAAGAAATAGCTACAAATCAAACACCTACAAAATAGATTACATAGGTGATCTGAAAAACATAAGTGGCGATTTTAGTTTTCATTTTAAACTAAAAACAGATGTTGAAGGAGATGGATTTAGAACAGCAACTTTCGAACTTCACTCCTACCAAACTGCCAATGAACTACTTGGAGCTTTATTAAGCAGAGTTCAAATTGTAAAATTGGAAGAAGTAATACCTTCTATCAATGATATTTTTATTAGTAGTGTAAACAAACCTTTAGAAATAGCCCTTTAAACCTATTGAAATGAACAAAATTTTATTAATTATTCAGCGAGAATATTTATCTAGAGTAAAAAAGAAATCGTTTTTGCTTGTTACTTTCGGTGTACCTATTTTAATTATGGCCATGTACGGGCTTGTTTTCGCATTGATTTTTAAAGGCGATAAGCTTGAAGAATCCAAAAAAATTGTTGTTGTAGACGAAAATGATTATTTCAAAGGAAAATTGAATAATACCAGCACGATAGAATTTGAGTTTTCGGATAAGACATTGGAAGAAAACCGAAATAACTTTTTAAAAAGTGAGGCAGATTATTTATTGTATTTGCCAAAATTCAAGAACGACAAGCCTGATGGAATTGAAATTTTATCAGAAAAACAGCCAGGATTTACCTTAATTGGCTCTATATCTGATCAACTTGAATTGCTTATTCGAGATAAAAAACTGATTGCTTCTGGAATAGACACCAATGCACTAAACAATCTGAAAACGGATGTAAACATCAGTACTAAAAAAATAACGGAATCAGGAATTGAAGATGCAAGCACTGGTGCAACTTCCTTTATCGGACTGTTATTTTCCATCTTGATCTATATGTTTATTTTCGTGTATGGTGTACAAGTTATGCGTGGAGTAACCGAAGAGAAAACTTCTCGAATAATTGAAGTATTAATTTCTTCCGTAAAACCCTTTCAATTAATGATGGGAAAAATTATTGGAATTGCTATGGTTGGTCTTACTCAATTATTACTTTGGATTGTAGTAACCGTTTCTCTGGGTGCACTTGCCGGAACTTTCTTTGGTGGCAATCCTTCCGAAAAATTTCAACAATCAGTGCAAACAGAAATGACACAAAGCGGTGCAAATGTTGAATCTGTACCTCCAGATGCTACACAAGTAGTAATGGACGCACTTGGTACGTTGAATTTTCCATTATTAGTAGGCTGTTTTTTAATTTATTTTGTTGGAGGTTATTTGCTTTATAGTGCACTTTTTGCCGCTATTGGTTCAGCTATAGATTCCGATTCAGACGCGCAACAATTTATGTTTCCAGTTACCATTCCACTAATCTTGTCCATCATCGTATCTTCCAATTATATTATCAGATCGCCTGATAGTGCTGTTTCTTTTTGGTTTTCCATTATCCCGTTCACCTCACCTGTAGCTATGATGACTCGAATTCCATTCGGTGTTCCAGCTTGGGAAATTGTACTTTCTGTCGTTTTGTTAATTTTTGGATTTATTGGAACTGTTTGGATTGCAGCTAAAATATACCGAACCGGAATTTTAATGTATGGCAAAAAACCAACATTTAAAGAACTTGGTAAATGGTTGTTTTATAAAAATTAGTTTTGAGAATTCTTTTTGCTTAGAATAAAGTACTTCACAAATGCGATGTCAACTATAATTAATGTAAAATGATAGTAACCCAAACACAATTTTTACTTCAATAAAAACGTATTGCTTAATTATAAGCACCAAAATAAACCATTATTGGAAAATCAGTAATAAAACCCATCTTTGCACTTTATTTATCTTAATTAAAAATTATACCTCAAATATGAAAAAAGCCATAATTATTGCAGCAGCCCTGCCATTTTTATTAAGCGCATGTGTTTCAAAGAAAAAATTCAATGCGCTTAGTGATAATTACAAAAAAACTCAAGACGAATTAAGCCTAACAAAAAATCAATTAAACGATTGTAATCGTGATAAAGAATCAGCTAAAGGAATTTATGACAAAGAAATTGAATCATTAAAAGGTCAGAATTACATGTTGTTGAACAACATTGGAAATTTGTCAACTTTATCAAAACAAGAATCAGCTAATCTTGAAAAATCGTTAGAAAGTTTACGAGAAAAAGATATTCAGATTAAAACGTTAAACGAGGCATTAAATAAAAAAGATAGCGTAACCATTGCTTTAGTCACTAGCTTAAAAGGTGCTGTTGGTTCAATGGACGACAAAGACATTGAAATTAATGTAGATAAAGGAGTGGTTTTTATCTCTATTTCTGATAAATTACTTTTCAAAAGCGGAAGCTATGAAGTATCTGGAAGAGCTCGTGAAGTATTAAGTAAAGTGGCGAAAGTAATTAACAACAAACCTGATATGGATGTTATGGTAGAAGGACACACAGATAACATCCCTTATTTCAATGGAAATTTAAAGGATAACTGGGATTTGAGTACTAAAAGATCAACAACGATTGTAAGAATTTTACAAAATGACTTTAAGGTTGATCCAAAAAGATTGACTGCTGCAGGTAGAAGTTCATACAATCCATTAGCAAGTAATGATAACGAAGTCGGACGATCTGCAAACCGAAGAACAAGAATATTAATTCTTCCGAAATTAGATCAGTTTTATGGAATGATAGAAGAAGGAATGAAAGAGGCGGAGAAAGCTTCACCAAAAAAATAACAATAAAATGACCGGTTCTCCGGTCATTTTTGTTTAAAACCAATTCCATTAATTTTTATCTTGCATTCATGAAAAATGATCAAATAGAAATAACTGTGGTGGGTTGTGGTGATGCGTTTAGTTCCGGTGCTCAATTTCATTCATGTTTTCATGTTGAATATAAAAGTCTTTCATTTTTAATTGATTGCGGAGCAAGTGCATTAATTGGTTTAAAAAAATATGCGATTAATCTACACCATTTAGATGCAGTTTTAATTAGTCATTTTCATGGAGATCATTTTGGCGGTCTACCATTTTTATTATTGGAATTATTTAAATCAAAAGAGAGAACCAAGCCTTTTTATATCATAACTCCCCAAGGTGGAAAAGAGAGAACGAAGCAATTATTTTCTATCCTTTATGCAGGAATTGAGTCTATTATTGATGATGAAAATTTACATTTTATAGAATATAAAACACATGAGGAATTTGAATTTCTATCCTTAAAAATTAAAGCCTTTCCAGTAATTCATGCTTCATTAAGTATGCCGCACGGTTTAAGAATTTCTATGGATGATAAAATTCTAGCATTCTCTGGCGATACCGAATGGACAGAAGAGTTAATACCACTTTCAGATAATTCAGATTTGTTCATTTGTGAATGCACCAATTATGATAAAAACACCCCTGGGCATTTAAGTTATTCTATTATTTCTCAAAACATACCTTTACTTAATTGCAGTAATATCGTACTTACCCACCTTGGTCCAGAAATGTTAGCGGCAAAAGAATCCTTAAATCTGACTTGGGCAAGCGATGGAATGAAATTAACCTTCTAATTTGTGTAAAATTGTCGCCAACAACTTGGCATTATTTTAAATAATGGTAGGTTTACTAATTATATTTTATTGTTTTTATAAATGAGTAAAGTAAAACCTTTGCTAAAAAAAATCTTCTTATTTTTTTGTTGGATACTGCTGGCGATTATTGTTTTTCTGTTAGCAATTGAATTTAATCTATTTTATTTATTTGGATATTCTCCATCCATTAGTGAAATAAAAAAGCCACAAGTTTCCCTCGTTACAGAAATTTATACTTCAGATAGTGTACTTATTGGTAAATTTTTTAAAGAAAACAGAACCAACGTTACTTTTGATGAATTACCTAAATCTTTAATTGATGCATTAATTGCAACAGAAGATGCCCGGTTTTTCGATCATTCAGGAGTTGATATTAAATCCATTTTTTCTATTGTTTATTATAATGCAAAAGGCGAAAACCGTGGTGGAAGTACTATAACCCAACAATTAGCCAAAAACCTATTCAGAACCAGGTATAGGAGTTCGCAAGGTATTATTCGTTTTATACCTGGGCTTCGAGTGGTTGTTGCTAAATTTAAAGAATGGAATACTGCTTTGAAAATTGAATATGTGTATTCTAAAAATGAAATAATTACTCTTTACCTAAATACTGTAAACTTTGGAAACAACGCATATGGGATTGGTACAGCTTCCAAAACATATTTTAGCAAAGATGTTTCTGATTTAACCATTGCTGAATCGGCATTATTAATAGGATTATTGAAAGCTCCATCTACCTATAATCCATTCAAATCTGAAGAAAAAGCCTTGGAAAGAAGAAATGTAGTTTTGGGTCAAATGTTAAAATATGAAAAAATAAGCCAAAGCGAATTTGAAAATTTATCAAGTAAAAAAGTAAAACTCCTTCCTTACAATGCCTCTGAATCAGTTGAAAATGCCTCATATATTCGAGATGCAGTAAGCAGAAGTTTAAAAGAATGGTCAAAAAAAAATGATTTTGATTTATATGCTGATGGGTTAAAAATTTACACAACCATTGATTCTCGCTTGCAATCGCATGCAGAGGAAGCAGTAAACGAACAAATGAAAAATCTGCAGCAAAAATTCTATCGTCATTGGGATAATGAAAATCCTTGGAGAGATGAGAATGATGAAGAAATTTCAGGTTTTATTGAAAATCTTGCAAGCAGAATGCCTGGGTATAAAGCATTGCTAAAAAAATATAAAAATAACTCCGATTCAATTTATACAGAACTTGGAAGACCAAAAAAAATGAAAGTTTTTACCTGGAAAGGGGAAAAAGACACTACGTTTTCCAGCTTAGATTCTCTTAAATATTATGCTTCTATTCTACATTCGGGTTTAATCACCTTAGATCCATTTACTGGAAAAATAAAAGCTTGGGTTGGTGATATCAATTACAATTACTTCCAGTTCGACCATGTGCAGCAAGCAAAGCGTCAACCAGGCTCCACGTTTAAACCATTTGCTTATGGTGCAGCTTTAGAAAATGGTTTTTCACCTTGCGATAAAATAACTGATAAAGCTGTTACGATTAATTACACAGAGAACGGCGAGAAAAAACAATGGTCGCCCAAAAACAGCGATTGGAATTTTACAGGTTATGATATGACACTCCGTTGGGGAATGGCCCGGTCGGTAAATTCAGTAACAGCACAATTAACCGAGAAAATAGGTTGGGATAATGTAGTGAAATACGCCCATCAACTTGGAATTACAAGTCCATTGCAATCTGTACCCTCTATTTGCCTTGGTGTTAGCGATGTTTCTTTATATGAAATGGTAGGTGCTTATGGCAGCTTTTTAAATAAAGGAAATAGAAATGAGCCTTTTATAGTTCAACGAATTGATGATCAGGATGGGAAAACACTAGCTGTATTTGAACCTAAATCAACTCGGGTAATTAGCGAAGAAAACGCTTGGCTAATGTTATACATGTTTAAAGGAGGCATTGAAGAACCAGGAGGAACATCACAAGCATTGTGGGAATACGATTTGTGGAAAAAAGGCAATGAAATTGGAGGAAAAACGGGCACAACATCCAATCATTCGGATGGCTGGTTTTTTGGATTTAGCAAAGATTTGGTTACAGGAGTTTGGGTTGGTGCTGATGAAAGAAGTGTGCATTTCCGAACTTCACAATTAGGTGAAGGATCTAAAACTGCTTTACCCATTTATGGCAAATACATGGAAAAAGTTTACGCTGATCCAAAATCAGGAATAAAAGAAGGAAGATTCCCTAAGCCAACTGTAAAAATTATGAAAGAATATTATTGCACCAATCGAATGCCTGCCAGAAAAGATACAAGCAATTTAGATTCATTAATTGAAAATGAGGCCTTACCATTGCCTGAATTACCATAAAATGGCATTTTTTTAGCTTATAAAAATAAAAATTTAATCATGAAGACATCTACATTCATAATCGCCCTTACATCTGGAATAATAGTTACAGGAGCTTTAGTATTGCTCGCTAAAAATATAGATGAAAAGCAAGACCTTGATCATTTATACTTTGATGAAAACCCAGAAGATGAGATAACTTATCATAGAGGCATTAAAACAAAACAATATAATACTGATAACCTTTTTATTTAAAGTTTCGTAGAAGTCGTCATTGAATTAAATCTCTAATCATGACGCTTAAAAATAAAGTTCTCACGCTATTTCTTTTAATATTTTCTGTACAATCCTTTGCTCAAAAAAGTAAACTTTCTTGGGCTCATGCTGTCGCAACAGGTTCTGCTACACTCAATGTTCAATATTTAAAAAACTTCCCTTATGCCTACCGAAACGAAAACGGAGACCTAACAGGAGTTGAAATTGATATTTTAAGAGAATTTGCAGATTGGTCTTTAAATCAAAAAGGAGTAAAAATAAAATTAAACTTTATTAGTAATAAAGATTTTTATGTTTTATACGATGACATAAAAATGAGAGAAGAAGGAATAGTTGGTTCATCTGGAATTACAATAAATCCAGAAAGAATGTTGGATGTTAAATTCTCCTCTCCTTACTTACAAAACAAATCATTACTAATAAGCAATGGTGTAGTTCCAACAGTGACTGGAATTGCTGATTTACGAACTACCTACAACAATAAAACGGCAATTGTAGTAACACGATCATCTCAGGAAAAACTGGTAAAGCAACTTCAAAGTTCTTTTGCACCAGATATGAAAATTGAATATGTGGGCTCGCCAATAGAATTACTTATGAAAATCAATGAAAATCCTGATTATGTAGGATTTGTAGACATTGTTTCGTATTGGGGATATTTGGAAAAGAACAAAAAATCGTATTTAAAAATACAGCCTTATTTGCAAAAGGATGAGTATTTCGGATTTATTTTCCCTTTGAGAAGTGATTGGAATACTGCCTTTGATGAATTTCTTGAATCAGGTTTTGGATTTAATTTATCTAAAAAATACGATGATATTTTAACCAAACACATGTCATTTGAAGTCAAAAAACAGGTAGAGTATCGAAAAATTATCAGAGATTAAATTAGCATCCTAATTTTAAGAAAAGGATATCTGTTTTAGCTGCTGTTTCATTCTTTTAAGTTCTGTTTCAGAAATTAACTGACGAACATTCGAAACTAAAAGCTCGGAAATTATCGCATTTCCAGTTTTTTTAATTCCTAAAATCTGAGAAACTTTATCGCCTAATAAATAAAACATAATATTTTCCTGTTGCGATTGTACAATTTTAACTGGAATAGAATTAGTTAAATATGTTACCAAGGACTGAGTAAGTAATTGTCCTTCAGCAGATACACCAAAATGTCTTTCTGAAATTTTCTTTTCCAGATCAAACACAAATTTTCTATTCGGTACGAGTAATTCAGGTTTAACACCTGTAAAACGCCCAACTACTGACCATAAATATAAATAAGATTCTGCCTCTGCATCGGTAAATCGAATTCCCATTTTTCGTAAGCCACGCAAAACAATTAACGAAAAAGATAAATTAGTACCAGCCATATCCTCCTGGTTTATTGGAATTTCATTTAGCTCAACCCACTTATTACTTTTCCGAATATGGTAACGCACCATTGCATGAATTAGTCGCACTTGAATGGAGGCAACTATGCCATTTCCTGTACTTAAAAAAGCATCAGGCTCCATTACTTTCATCACAAATGAAGCTGTTTCAGATAACCTCTTTTCAGGATTTGATATAATTCGATCTGAAAAACACAGAACTTTTGCTCCTTTTGCAGCAGCATAACAATACGGTAAAGAAAGAGACCCTAATAAAAACAGTATTTCTCGTTCATACTGCTGAAAAAAAGTAGTCCCTTTTGATAACTTCAGATTATCAAGAGTATCTATTGCTAAAAATAAATTGTTTTTACCTGATGGGACAAAATCAAAAATTTCCAATTGCTTAAATTCCTGGTTATTACCCGAAAATCTAATTGCGCTGTAAAAATCATTTTGCTTTTCATTCGCAAAACAAAACTCAACCAAACTATCTGCATCATTATCGCCTAATTGGCGACAGGCATCAAGAAACTGATCATTGCAAACGGTGGACGGCATTTTCTGTAAACCCGAAACAAGTAGTTCTGTTTCAAACTTTCATTTTTTTAATTCGCTTACCACAAATTGAAAAGGTAGTAAATTCTCTACTCCTTCACATACATAGGTTTGTTCAGAACTTCCATTCAAAATAATTCTAATTTTCGATTGCTGCTTTTGTTGATATTCAGCTAAAACTTGCAAACAAGCACCACAAGGTGCAATTGGCTCATTTAATTCATAATCAGCTAAAGCTGTGACGGCAATAGCCTCAATTAAAACGTTCGGATAATTTGATCCTGCTGCAAAAAGTGCCACTCGTTCGGCGCATAAGCCAGATGGATAGGCCATATTTTCCTGGTTGCTCCCTTTCACAATCACGCCATTGGCTAAATGAATGGCTGCACCAACTTTAAATTTTGAATATGGTGAATGAGATCCACTTAATGCTTTTCTGGCTTCTAACAATAAATTTAAATCATCTTTTTCTAAATCAATTAATTCATTTCTGCTTTCAAATGTTACTTGCTGATTAATTTTTTTGGCCATTTTTCGTTGTAGATAAAAAGCAAGATAAGTAATTTGTTGACATGGAAATAAAACCTTTTTCCAACCTTGAAAACTAAAATGATTTACAACTCGTTAATTGTAACATGAAAAATTATTTAACCATAACACTCGCTTTTACATTTTTTGTTTTAAGCGCCTGTGCACAGAAAAGTGCAAAAGAAAAAACAAGTTCAACTGTTAAAATTTCAACAGATCAAGAAATTGTAATTAAAAAAGTAGTAAAAACAGAAGCAGAATGGAGAAAGCAATTGAGTCCATTAGCCTATAATGTAACCCGCGAAAAAGGTACTGAGGTTGCTTTTACAGGTGAGTACCATGATAATAAGAAAGCAGGAACCTATGTTTGTAGCAATTGTGAATTGCCTTTATTTTCGTCCAAAACTAAATTTGATTCCGGTACTGGATGGCCTAGTTTTTATGATGTGGTAAGCAAAAAATATGTGTTTACAGCCACCGACGATTCGTATGGAATGAGCAGAGATGAAGTGGTTTGTGCCAGATGTGATGCACACCTTGGTCATGTTTTCAACGATGGCCCCAACCCTACTGGATTGAGATATTGTATTAATTCAGTTTCGCTAAATTTTATTGCAGAGTAAATTATTTTATATAATTCAGATTCATTTTTATAAGATGAATTCTGAATTTTATATTTGGCTTTATTATTGCAAAAATCAATACATGAAAAAAATCTGCTTTATCCTTGTTCTAATTAGCACCTGTGTGTTAAGTGCTTGTTCTCAAAAAATTGATTTTAACAAAATAAAAAAACAAGCCGGAGAAATTTATAATTCGGGAACGCCTCTTACAACCGAAGAAATAACTCGTGGATTGAAAGAAGCTTTAAGTGTGGGAAGCAGAAATGCATCAGGAACGGCATCAAAAGTGGATGGATATTATAAAAATCCCTTATTATTCATTCCATTTCCACCTGAAGCACAGAATGTTGCAGAGAAATTGAGACAAATTGGTTTAGGTAATAAAGTAGATGAGTTTATTGTAGCCTTAAATCGAGGTGCGGAACTCGCTGCAAAAGAATCCGCCCCTGTATTTGTAAATGCGATCACTTCTATGTCGATAAATGATGCAGTTGGAATTTTAAAAGGATCTGATACCTCTGCAACTTCTTATTTAAGACGAACCACTGGAACTCAATTACAAGCTCGTTTTCAACCAATAATCGATAAATCATTGTCGACAGTAAACGCTACTAAATATTGGACAGATATTATTAATACCTATAATAAAATTCCCTTAGTGAAAAAGATGAATCCAAATTTATCATCCTACACCACTGGAATGGCAATAAAAGGTTTATTTGTATTGGTTGGACAAGAAGAAACTAAAATAAGAAGAGACCCAGCAGCTAGAATAACCGACATTCTGAAAAAGGTTTTTGCGAAGAAGTAGCTGAAATAAATTTCCTTTTTTTTTAATTTTCAACCTTTTGAAAAACCAGATTCAACAATCAACTAATCTTTTAATAGAGAGAATTGAAAATAGAGCGATCGATAAGTATTGGAAGGCATTAAGATTTTTAATGATTGGGTTAATCATTTTAGGGTTGATAAAGTTCTTCATAGGATATCCTGAAAAAATAGCAGGAATTGGATGGTGGATTGATACGTTATTGTTAGTCATATCACCAATCATTTACTTCAGTAAGTTTCAAAAGTTATTAATTAACAGTTCAAATCAATTTATTGATTGGACTATTGATACAATTACTTATAAATTGAAAAATGATAATTCTCCACAAATAATTCAACGAGAAGAAATTAAAGAAATATCAATTCATTTAAACAGAATTGAAGTGACTGATCATAAAAACCAAATTAAAATATTGGATATTTCTGATTTTCTAGATTATAAAACCAGAATTAAAATCAAAAGTAATTTTGAAATAGAAAAAGTTAATCTGCTAAAACAAATTGCAACTTTGAGTTAACTGCTATTTGATACCCGAAAAGGTACAAAATAGAATTGAAAAATAAATTTATAACCTATATGGTATAATTTATATCAAAATACATATATTTACACCCGAAAAGGTATAAAATAATGAAATTATCAGTATTCATAAAGCAAAAAAGAAGTTTGTCAGGAATTACACAACCGGAACTTGCTGAAAAGGCAGGGGTCGGACTGCGGTTTATCAGAGAACTGGAGCAAGGAAAGGAAACACTGAGGCTGGACAAAGTGAACCAAATATTAAATATGTTCGGCTATGAAATGGGACCTGTAAAATCCGAAAAACAATCAACAATCAACCACAATGAGAAGGGCTGAAATAAAAATGCATAATGAAATGGCTGGTTGGCTAAGTCAGGATGAAAACGGATATCATTTTCAATATGCACCTGCCTACCTTCAAATGAAGAATCCGAAACCAGTAAGTCTCACTTTGCCTATTCAGGAAAAAGTAATTAGTAGCCAAGTATTGTTCCCCTTTTTTGATGGATTAATACCCGAAGGATGGCTTCTGGACATTGCTGAAAAGAATTGGAAACTTAATCCCAGAGATCGGATGGGCTTACTACTTGCCTGTTGTAAAGATTGTATTGGTGCTGTAAGTGTTCATCAAATAATTGAAAATGAAGCATGAGCAAACGATGCCTATATTGTTACCAACTACTGAATGAAAATGAAATAGATTTTCATTCAGCTTGTAGCAAAAAGATATTCGGAGTATCAACTCCTCCTGTTTTACCTTATTCCGAAAGCAATATAGAGGAGTTGGCAGCTCAAGTGATCAAAACACAAACTGTTATTACAGGTGTGCAGCCTAAATTATCCCTTCATCTAGCATCAGCAGAAAAACCAGATCTTGCTAGGCGATTCACAATTGTAGGCATGTGGGGAGGGTATATATTAAAACCACCAACACCACATTACCCACAACTTCCAGAAGTGGAAGATTTGACCATGCATTTGGCAAGCATTGCAAAAATTAAAGTTGTACCGCATAGCCTTATCAGATTGGCCTCTGGCAATCTTTCTTATATTACCAAACGAATTGATAGAATGAAGAAAGAGAAACTCCATATGGAAGATATGTGTCAACTTACAGATAAACTCACAGAAGATAAATACCGCGGATCTCATGAACAAGTAGCAAAGGCTATACTAAAATATTCTGCAAATCCTGGCTTGGATACCATCAATTTTTTTGAATTGGTTTTGTTTTCTTTTCTAACTGGCAATGCAAATATGCACCTTAAAAACTTCTCTTTGATTGATCAACATTCAACTGGTCCTATTTTTTCACCAGCTTACGACTTAGTGGCGACAACGTTGGTAAATCCTGCTGATGATGAAGACTTGGCACTAACACTGAATGGCAAAAAGAAAAAAATTAACCGCAATGATTTTATTAATGCTTTTACCACAATGGGATTGGAAGCAAAACAGCAAGAAAACATTTTTAAGAAAATGGAAAGGGCCAAATCAAGTTGGTTAGATTTTATCGAAATCAGTTTCTTAACAGAGGAAATGAAAACAGCCTACAAAAACCTAATAAAAGATCGATTTGAGAGATTAAATATTGAATAGTAAAATATTTATATCATTTCAATTTTTACAAAGAATATTAAAATCAGCGTTTTTAATCCGCGCTATCCGCGTGCTTTTTCATAAAAAACCTATTAAATCTTAAAAAATAACACCCTAGCTGAAAAAGAAAATTACCCTTAGATTTGAAAAAAAAAATCATGGAAATTGGAATCGACAGTTTTGCAGCAAATTTTGAAGAATCGGTTTCAACCTTAAAAAGCCAAGATGCCATGGCTTTATTGCTCGAAAGGATTGAATATGCCGATAAAATGGGATTGGATGTATTTGGCATTGGCGAACATCACCGAAAAGAATTTCTGGATTCGGCACCGGTAATGATTTTGGCGGCAGCAGCAGCGCGAACCAAACGCATAAAACTAACCAGTGCTGTTACAGTCTTGAGTGCAGCAGATCCGGTTAGGGTTTTTCAAAACTTTGCAACCTTAGATATTATATCCAATGGAAGAGCAGAAATTATTGCTGGCCGTGGATCATTTATTGAAGCGTATCCCCTATTCGGACTCAATTTGCAAGATTATGAAGAATTGTACGAAGAAAAACTGGAGCTTTTATTAACTATTCGAGATCATGAGTTTGTGAATTGGTCGGGTAGATTTCGTGCAGCATTAAAAAACCAAGCCGTATACCCACGACCCGTACAAAAAACCTTACCCATATGGCGAGGCGTTGGCGGTACACCCGAATCTTTTGTGCGTGCAGGTGCCATGGGTTTACCCTTAATGGTTGCCATTATTGGTGGCGAAACACATCGTTTCCGTCCCTTGGTTGATTTGTATAGAGCAGCAGGAAAACGCGCAGGACATGCTCCAGAAAAACTTATGGTAGGTATGCACGCCTTTGGTTATGTAGCCGAAACCAGCCAACAAGCCAAAGATGAAATGTACGAGGGATATAAAATTGCAATGTCTGGACAAATGGCAAAAGACAGAAACTTCCCTCCCGTAACCCGAGAACGATTTGATTCTCAAACTGGCACAACCGGAGCATTTCTGGTTGGTGACCCACAAGAAGTAGCCGATAAAATTATACGCCATAGCGATGCCCTGGGTGGATTAGTTAGGATAAATTTCCAAATGGATACCGCCAACACCCAACACGAAAAATTAATGAAAGCAATTGAATTGATTGGAAAAGAGGTAATACCAATGGTGAAGGAAGGCTTGGAAAAGAGAGGTATTTGAGGGAAAGGTAATTTTTATTGACACTATCAAAAGTGCTGGGAAACTTTTGCATATTTGAGAGCTAAAGCAAGGCTAAATAACAAAGCAAAAAATATTAGGTCTACCATAAACTTAAAATGAAAGCAAATTTTGACATGTGAAAATCAAAACGACCAAAAGAGATTACTGCAAAACAAACTGGAGCAGATACCCAATTTTGCTAAAATAATGACCCTTTTGTTAGCAGACCAATTCAATGTTGTTGTGAAACTGGAAAATAAAGCAATGCAGGTTTCGGAGCAAAACCTAAATTTTATAAAATTTAAGAAAAATTAATGGCAATTAAAAAATCAGAATTATACAGTTCTCTATGGGCAAGTTGCGACAAGTTGAGAGGCTCCATGGAACCAAGCCAATACAAAGATTATGTATTAGTATTTCTCTTTGTAAAATATGTTAGTGACAAATATGCAAACGACCCTAATGGTTTAATTAAAATTCCTGTTGGTGGTGGTTTTAGAGATATGCAACTTTTAAAAGGGCAAAAAGATATTGGCGAAAAAATAGATGTTGCCATAAGTTCATTGGCTAAAGAAAACGACTTGGTGAATGTAATTGATGTCATCAGTTTTCAAGATGAGGAAAAACTGGGAAAAGGCAAAGAAATGGTTGACAAGCTCACCGACCTGATTACCATTTTTGAAAATCCTGCTTTAGACTTTAGTAAAAATCGTGCAGAAGGCGATGATATTTTAGGCGATGCTTACGAATATTTGATGCGAAACTTTGCTTCGGAAAGTGGAAAGAGTAAAGGAGAATTTTATACTCCTGCCGAAGTAAGCCGTGTGTTGGCGAAAGTGATTGGGGTTAGAAAAATTTCCAAAGAAAAACAAACCATTTACGACCCTACTTGTGGCTCGGGTTCGTTATTGTTGAAAGTGGCCGAAGAAGCCGAAATTAAAGTGAATCTATACGGACAAGAAAAGACAGTGGTAACTGCCGCTTTGGCTCGTATGAATATGATTTTGCATAACAACCCCGAAGCAGTAATTGAAAAAGGACAAAGCACCTTATCCAATCCTTTGCATACCGATAAAGCAACTGGAAATCTCAAATCCTTCGATTTTGTAGTTGCTAATCCTCCCTTTTCTTCCAAAAATTGGATGGATGGGTTTAATCCTTCTGATGATTATTATGGTCGATTTGAAGAAGGTAAAATACCTCCTGAAAAAAATGGTGATTATGCCTTTTTATTACACATCATCAGATCACTAAAAAGTACAGGAAAAGGTGCTTGCATTTTACCACACGGTGTATTGTTCAGGGGTAATGTAGAAAGTGAAATCCGCAAAAGTCTGATTAGAAAAGGCTATATAAAAGGCATTATTGGTTTACCTGCCAACTTATTTTACGGCACGGGTATTCCTGCCTGTGTAATAGTAATTGATATGGAAAATGCTGAAACTTCTAAAGACCTTTCGGAAGATGAAAGAGGCATTTTTATGTTAGATGCCAGCAAAGGTTTTATTAAAGACGGTAATAAAAACCGCTTGCGTGAGCAAGATATTCATAAAATAACGGATGTTTTTAACAAGCAAATTGAAGTACCTAAGTTCAGTCGTTTTGTTTCGTACAAAGAGATTAGCGATCCAAAAAATGATTTCAATCTCAATATTCCCCGATACATTGACAGTCAGGAAATAGAAGACATACAAGACATTGAAGCTCATTTATTAGGCGGAATCCCAAATGCTGATATAGAAGCAATGAATGGATATTGGGAAGTGTACAAAACTTTGAAAAACGAATTGTTTTCAGAAAACAATCGCAATGGGTACAGCCAACTTAAAATTAGTAAAGACAGCATCAAACAAACCATTTTCAACCATCCTGAATTTATCACATTCAGTATAGAAATGGACAATTTGTTTACCGTTTGGAAAACACGAAATACCGTTTTCTTAAAAGACTTGACCGTTGGCATTAAACCCAAACAAACCATTCACAGCATTTCGGAGGATGTGTTGCAAACCTACACCGGCAAAGCTTTAATGGACAAATATGATGTTTACCAGCACTTGATGAATTACTGGAATGAAATCATGCAAGATGATTGTTATTTGATTGCTGTAGACGGCTGGAAAGCTGAACCTTACCGCATTTTGGTAAAGAACAAAACAGGTAAAGATACCGACAAAGGTTGGGATTGTGATTTGGTGCCTAAAACCTTGGTTGTTGACCACTACTTTTTAACTGAAAAAAAAGCTATTGAAAATCTAGAAGCTGAAAGAGAAAATGCAGCTACCACTTTGCAAGAAATAAAAGAAGAACAGACTACAGAAGAAGGTTATTTTGCTGATTTCATTGATAAATTATCAGTAAAAGTTAATATCCAAAATCGATTGAAAAAAATTCTGGCTAGTAAACTAAA
Source organism: bacterium (assembly GCA_031412335.1). Lineage (GTDB taxonomy): Bacteria > Bacteroidota > Bacteroidia > Sphingobacteriales > Sphingobacteriaceae > JBBQYA01. The sequence goes on from JANOCT010000001.1 coordinate 206,734, forward strand.
AGAAAAAAAAGAAACTTTACCACTTGCAGCCGAAGCCGAAACAGCTTATGGCGAACAAGCCGTATTGGAACAATATCTTGAATTGACTGAAAAGCAGACCGAACTCAACAAAAAGATAAAAGAAGCAGAAGCCGAGTTGGATAAAAAAGCATTGGCTCGCTATAAAACATTGACAGAAACCGAAATAAAACAACTGGTGGTTGACGATAAATGGATGGCAAACATAGAGCGAAGTGTAAAAACCGAGATGGAACGCATTAGCCAACGCCTTACCCAACGCATAAAAGAACTGGCTGAACGATACGAAACACCATTGCCAAAGCAAACAAGCGATGTAAAACTATTGGAAGAAAAAGTAAAGAAGCACCTTGAAAAAATGGGCTTTGCAATGGAAACCCTATAAAAAAGAATTTCTTCAGGGACTAATAGGAATAAGGTGTAAAGAACATGAAAAACGAAATAATTTTATATCAATCAGATGAATTGCCTGAACATATAGAGGTAAGATTAGATGATGATACCGTATGGCTTACACAAGGGCAAATGGCCGCATTGTTCAGACAAACCAAACAAAATGTCAGTTTGCATATCAATAATTGTTTCAAAGAAGGAGAACTGGAAAAATTGGCAACCGTCAAGTATTCCTTGACAGTTCAAATAGAAGGCGAAAGAAAAGTGAAACGGAGTATTGAATATTATAATCTGGATGTAATTATTTCAGTAGGATATCGTGTAAAATCAAAACAAGGCACGCAGTTTAGAATTTGGGCTACTCATGTTTTAAGAGATTATTTATTGAAAGGTTATGCACTCAACCAACGTATAGATAGAATTGAAAATAACTATGAAAACCTATCTAAAGAAGTAAATAAAATCTCTTTGCAACTAAAAACACAAGATTTACCCAATCAGGGTATTTTCTTCGAAGGACAAATATTTGATGCATACGTTTTTGTTTCAGAGATTATCAAAAAAGCCAAATCCGATATTATCTTGATTGATAATTATGTTGACGAAACTGTGCTGACCTTATTAGCCAAACGCTCAAAAAAAGTACATGCTACCATTTATACCAAAAGCATCAGCAAGCAATTACAATTAGACATAGACAAACACAACAGTCAATACCCCCCTATCGAAATTAAAACCTTTGCCGATAGCCACGACCGTTTTCTAATTATTAACCATTTAGAACTCTATCATTTGGGAGCATCACTTAAAGACTTGGGCAAAAAATGGTTTGCATTTTCCAAAATGGATTCACTCAGTGCCGATGTATTGGCAAAATTGAAATTAGCAAAATGATACAAATAGTAGAGAAATATAAACAAACCGAAGTGGGTTTAATTCCAAGTGATTGGGAGGTGAAAGAGTTGGGTGAAATTTTAACTTTTGGAAGCGGCAGAGATTATAAGCAATTGAGGAATGGTGAAATACCTGTTTATGGAACTGGCGGAATAATGACTTATGTAAATGAGTTTCTTTACGATGGAGAATCAGTTGGAATTGGTAGAAAAGGAACAATAGATAAACCTGTTTTTCTTATTGGAAAATTTTGGACGGTTGACACATTGTTTTACACACACCAGTTTCTAAATACCAACCCTAAATTTATTTATTATAAATTTTGTTTGATTAAGTGGAAAGAATTTAATGAAGCATCAGGAGTTCCAAGCCTTAATAAAAAAACTCTTCAAAAAATAAAAATTTCTCTTCCAGAATTATCAGAACAAACCGCCATAGCCACCGCCCTATCCGATGCAGATGCCTTGATAAGTGGTTTAGAAAAACTCATTGCCAAAAAACGCAACATCAAACAAGGGGCCATGCAAAAATTGCTGGAGCCGAAAGAGGGTTGGGAAGTGAAGAAGTTGGGGGAGATTGGAACAATTGTTACAGGCAGTACTCCACCAACTCAAATAAAAGAATATTGGAATGGCTCAATTCCTTGGATTACTCCAACAGATATTTTAAATACTCAAAAAGACATTATTCGTTCTGAACGAGAAGTAACAATTGCTGGACTTCAAGTAATAAGAAAACTACCAGCAAATACTTTATTGGTTACCTGTATTGCCAGCATTGGTAAAAATGCAATTTTAAGAAATGACGGTGCTTGCAATCAACAGATAAATGCAATTATACCTAATGCAGAGAATAGTGTTGATTATTTATACTTCTTAATTGAAAACAGCAAATCATATTTAATTGGAAAAGCAGGAACAACAGCAACAATGATGATTTCTAAAAAGGAATTTTCAGAAATCACTTATTCCTTTCCAAATTTAAAAGAACAAATCCACATCGCAACAATCCTTTCCGATATGGATGCTGAGATAACCGCCTTAGAAACCAAATTGGAGAAATACAAAAAGGTAAAATTGGGGATGATGCAGAATTTATTAACGGGGAAAATAAGATTGGTGTAATATGGCAAAATTTCAAAACAAATACCGCAGCGAAACCGCAAGGGCACAATGGTGGAATTATGCCGATGATGGGACATATTTCATTACCATCTGCACCGCAGGTCGTGAATGGATATTTGGCGAAATTTTAAACAATGAAATGAATCTATCACCCATTGGCGAAATGGTTTATCAGGAATGGAATTTTTCATTTAATATGCGTTCCGAATTGTTTTGCGACACATTTGTAATAATGCCCAACCATATACATGCCATTTTGCGGATTGATAACGGCATTGTTTTAGGGACGAACGGCATTGTAGGGACGCACGGCCGTGCGTCCCTACAAACGCCAACGGCACCACCCAGCAATACCGGTGTTGCCTATCGTTTACCAAAATCAATTTCATCGTTTGCTGCAGGTTTTAAATCGTCCGCCACCAAACGAATCAATGAATATCGTAATTCCCCCAAAATGCCGGTTTGGCAAACACGTTTTCACGACCACATTATTCGCAATGATGCGGAATACCAACGAATTTATAATTATATCGAAACCAATATTGAAAATTGGGAAAAAGATACATTTTTTAAAAAATTAGAACTATGAGCAAAGTAGGTCAAAAAGAACGTGCCACCCAAAACCGAATTGTGCATTTGTTTCAAGAGCAATTGCAGTACAAGTATTTAGGTAATTGGGAAGAACGAGCAAATAACAGCAATATAGAAGAAACAGAGTTGCGCAAGTTTCTGCAAACGAAATACAGCGAAGAACTTATCAACAAAGCCATTTTTGCTTTAAAAAAAGAAGCTAACATTAATAGTAACGATGATCTGTTCACTGCAAACAAAGAAGTGTATTCTATGCTTCGCTATGGAACTTCGAAAAAGGTGGATGCCATTAAAAGACTTGAACACGTTGATTTTATTGATTGGGAAAATCCTATCAACAACCACTTCGCCATTGCCGAAGAAGTAACCATAAAAGGTTTTAAAGAACGCAGACCCGATATTGTATTGTACATAAACGGTATTGCCATTGGTGTTTTGGAATTAAAAAAAGCTAGTCAATCAGCATCTCAAGGAATAAGGCAAAATATAAGTAACCAATCTAAATATTTCAATCCTTGGTTTTTTACTACCATTCAATTGGTGCTGGCTGGCAACGACAGTAATGGTTTGTTTTATGGCACCACAAAAACGGAAGAAAAATACTTTCTGAAATGGAAAGAAGATAACGATGTGTACAATCCGGATGAAATACTCTTGGACAAACACATCATTCAGTTTTGTAACAAAGAACGTTTACTCGAAATCGTTCACAACTTTGTGATTTTCGATTTTGGCACTAAAAAATTATGTCGCCCCAATCAATATTTCGGCATAAAAGAAGCTCAGAAATACCTTGCTAACAAAGAAGGCGGCATCATTTGGCACACACAAGGCAGCGGAAAGAGTTTAACCATGGTGTGGTTGGCTAAATGGATTTTAGAAAATAATCCGAAAGCCCGATTACTCGTTGTAACCGACCGTACGGAATTGGATGAACAGATTGAAGGCGTGTTTTTAGGTGTTGGCGAAACCATTAAACGAACTAAAAGCGGAGCCGATTTAGTTTCAATATTGAATAATACATCGCCCAGATTGATTTGTAGCTTGGTGCATAAGTTTGGTGGAAAAGAGGAAAATGCAACTGATGAATTTGTAACTGCATTAAAACAATCCAAGGATTTTCAGCCTAAGGGAGAATTTGTGGTTTTTATAGACGAATGTCACCGAACACAAAGTGGTGACTTGCACAAAGCAATGAAAAGCATATTGCCTGAAAATTCAATTTTCATTGGATTTACAGGTACACCTTTATTGAAGAAAGACAAAAAGAAAAGTCTGGAAGTTTTCGGTAGGTACATACACACCTACAAATTTGACGAAGCAGTAAAAGATGGAGTTGTTTTGGATTTGCTCTATGAAGCCCGCGATGTTGATCAACATGTATTAGACCAAAAAGGAATTGACGATTGGTTTGAAATTGTAACCAAAGGAATGAACGACCTGCCAAAAGCAGAGCTGAAACAGAAATGGGGCACTATGCAAAAAGTGTTAAGCACTAAAAGTCGTTTGGAGAGAATTGTATTTGACATCAAAAAAGATTTCATCACAAAACCACGCTTGAAAGATGGTAGAGGGAATGCAATTTTAGTTTCAAGAAGTATTTATGAAGCTTGTCGCTATTATGAGCTATTTCAAAGCTTTGGGATAAAGAAATGCGGTATCATTACTAGTTTTGAGCCCAATGAAAACACCATAAAAATTGAAGAAACTGGAAACGGAGAAACTGAGAAAAAAGAGCAATTTGAGATTTATCAAAAAATGCTCAAAGACTATGGCTTTACGGATGCTGAGAGTTTTGAAAAGTTTGCTAAAAAGAAATTCAAAGATGAACCTGCCAATATGCAATTGCTTATTGTAGTTGATAAATTATTGACAGGTTTTGATGCGATACACTGCTCATATTTGTACATTGATAAGCAGATGCAAGACCACGGTTTATTTCAAGCTATTTGCCGTACCAACAGATTAGGAAAGGAAGAAGAAAACGACCCTTATTATAAAGAATTTGGATATATTATTGACTATAAAAACCTGTTAGATAATCTCAATAAATCAATTACAGATTATACTTCAGATGCATTTGATGCCTTTGATGAAGAAGATGTAAAAGGCTTGTTGACAGAAAGATTAGTAAAAGCAAAAGAACGTTTAGAAGATTCCATAGAGGCATTGCATCAATTGTGTTTAGACGTTCCACCACCAAAACAGATAGAACAATATTATCATTATTTCTGTGGCGACTCAAGCAACAAAGACGACCTGAAAGACCGAGAAGAAAAACGATTGACTTTATACAAATTGGTAGTCGCATTAATTAGAGCTTACAACAACATAGCCGCTGAGATGATTGAAGCAGGTTACACACAAGCCGAAGCAGACAAAATAAAAGAGAAAGTAATTTACTATGCTGAAATGCGAAACAGCATCAAGCTTTACAGTCACGACTATATCGACTTAAAAAAATATGAACCCGATATGCGTCAGATGTTGGATATGTATCTTACAGCCGATCCAAGCCGTGTGCTTTCTAATTTAGGCGAAGCCACATTACTTCAACTTATTGTTGAAAATGGAATTGAAGAAGCCATTGATAAATTGCCCGGTAGCATTAAAGGAAATAAATCGGCAATGAGTGAAACCATTGAAAATAATATGCGGAAAACGATTATTCAGGAAATGCCTATTAATCCTGCCTATTATGAAAAAATGAGTTTATTGCTTTTGGAGTTAATACGGTTAAGAAAAGAAGGTGCAATAACTTACGAAGAACTATTAAAAAAATATGAAGATTTAGCCAACAATATTCAGCCAAATACTAAGAAGTCGTATCCAAAAGATATTGACACAAAACCCAAACAAGCACTTTACGACAACTTAATGGAAAACGAAGAATTGTCGATTGCGCTGGACAAAAAAGTTCAATATGGCAAAGATGATGACTGGAGAAGTACACATATTAAAAGACGAAATGTTGAGATTATCATAAGGCAAGTTTTATCGGATTATGACATTAAAGATGAAGCTGTTGTGAGTAAAATATTTGATTTAATTTCAAATCAAAAGGAATATTAAGATGCATCAAATCGAAATCAGTGACTTCATCATTGATGTGGTACGAAAGAGCATAAAAAATATGCATCTTTCAGTTTACCCTCCAACTGGCAGGGTTCGAATTGCTGCACCCCTAAATATTGATGACGAAGCTGTAAGATTATTTGCGATTTCTAAATTAGGTTGGATAAAAAAAAACCAACGTAAATTTGAAAAACAAGAAAGACAATCACCCAGAGCATTTGCCGAAAGAGAAAGTCATTATTTTGCAGGAAGAAGATATTTGTTAAGAGTCATCGAACGAGAATCACCACCCGTGGTTATCATTAAAACCAAAACGTTCATTGACCTTTTTGTAAGATCAAATACAAGTATTGAACAAAGACAAAATATTTTGAATGAATGGTATCGCAAGCAATTAAAAGATCAAATTCCTGCACTCATAGCCAAATGGGAAAAAATTATCGAAGTCACAGTATCAGACTGGGGAGTAAAACAAATGAAAACCAAATGGGGAACTTGTAATATAGAACAAAAAAGGATTTGGGTTAATCTTGAATTGGCTAAAAAACCGACATATTGTTTAGAATATATTGTAGTTCATGAAATGATACATTTATTAGAACGACATCACAACGACCGTTTTTTAGCATACATTGAAAAGTTTTTACCAAAATGGAAGTTTTATAAAGAGGAATTAAATCGTTTACCAGTTAGTCATGGTGAGTGGACATACTGACAAAAATTCATTTCATTTTATAATAGAAGTTTTTAGTAATGATATTTGAACCACCGAGCAAAAAGGTCGGAGTTTGATGTAAAAAGGTCGGAACTTCGGGGTCCAACCACGTAACGCCGAGCAAATAGGTCGGAGTTTGATGCAAAAAGGCCGGAACTTCGGGGTCTAACCCCGGAACGCCGAGCAAAAAGGTCGGAGTTTGATGCAAATAGGTCGGAACTTCGGGGTCTAACCCCGGAACACAGAGCAAAAAGGTCGGAATTTGATGCAAAAAGGGCGGAACTTTTGGGCTTAAGCCCAAAACGCCGAGCAAAAAGGTCGGAGTTTCATGCAAAAAGGTCGATAATTTAGAATGTTCTCATTCACAAACAATATTACCCCATTAAACAATTAATAAACTACTGCAAAACTTTTGCATATTTACCTATCAGATGCAAATCCTTGATAACCATGGTATGTTTATCTTGGTTTTTATGAATCAGATTAACATGAAAAACTGTTTTACATGCCAGAAATAATACAAAATATTAGGACAAAGCGTTGTGAACTTCATCCTGCCTTACATTCATTAGTAAAGCATATTATATTGATAGACGCTGATTTTGGAGGTTTACCGATAAATTTGGAAGGTAATTTTATGCCTTCGCCTGATCAAGCTATATTCATTAATATTTTCACCCGTTTCAAAGTAAAAAAAGCAGGTGAGGTTAATTTTAATACCAGCACATCTTGTACTCTTATTGGTCCTCAAATAACTCCCGTAAAACTGCTGGTGCAAGAAAGCCATAAAGCGATAACGGTTATTTTTCATCCCGGTGGCTTGAACCGTTTTTTAGGCATACCCATGACAGAATTATTTGATAATGGAACCAGTGCCAGAGAAGTGATCGGTAAAGAAATAGACGAACTTTTAGATAAATGCCACGATACACTATCCTTTCATGCGCTGGATGGTATTATACAAAATTATTTTCTGCATAAGTTATCGATGGTAAAAGGTGAACTACCCATAGATTTTGCTCTTCAATATTTGATTACAAATTACAATACCGACATCGCTGATATTGCAAAAATGGCTTGTATGAGCATCAGAAGTTTTGAGCGTAAATGCCAGGAAAGACTGGGAATGCCAGCAAAGATGTTTGCACGAATTGCCAGATTTCATAAAGCGTATAAAATGCTGGAAAGCCAAAAGGCGGTTAAATGGACAGACATAGCCCATTGTGCAGGTTATTACGACCAAATGCATTTCATCAAAGACTTTAAAGAATTCGCAAAGTTCACTCCTACCCTCGTTCAAAAAGAACTTTCCAGTGAACATCTACAGTTTCAGTTAGATTGGGACAGAATTTAATTTTGTCGTTTTTGTACTATCGCATCCGGTACACGACAAATATTTTTGACCCAGAAAATTTAAACTAAACAACAATGAAAAAGATAATTTTATTTGCCTCCATAGCTTTTGCGAGTGGTGTTTTATTTGTCAATATTTATAATTCCATCGTAAATGCGGTTGATTGGGAAAGTAATATTCCTGAATCTATAATTGCTGCAAAGAACTTTTTTAAGCCAGCAGATCCAGGTACTTATTTTAAAATATTTTCTCCTGCTACCCAAATGTTAACCTTGTTGACATTAATTCTACATTGGAAAAAAGTACCTTCGGTAAGATGGTTATTGGGTATCTCTTTATTCTTTTATATATCGGCTGATATATTGAGCTTTACTTATTTCCACCCACGAAACGATATTATGTTTTTATCCGATCAGCTTGCTGATACAGAAACACTTAAAAAATTAGCATCAGAATGGAGTTCGATGAATTGGGTTAGATCCTTTATTGTTTTTCTTGGTCTTGTCTTTTCATTTCTGTCGCTCGACAAAGTTTACTCGGTGAAATAAATATTTTCGGGTTTAATTAATAAAGTGTTTTAAATTTAAATAAATACCAGTTTGATGTAAAATGGTCGGAACTCCGTGATCTCACCCTAGAAAGCTTTTAAACAAAGATTTTTCAAAACAAAATCATGAAACAGGGAAGATTTTATATAAATGCAGCAAGAAGAAAATAGAGATGAGAAAATTCAACGCAAAAAAAAAGCTGTTCATAAAGAACAGCTCTTAAGTTAATACTATATATTATTTAATTCGAATCACAGGTTTCAACATATATTTACCAGCTCCATTTTGGCTAACAGACAAGGCAGCATCAAAATCAATTAGCAATATATTTAAAGGTTGATCTAATTTTTTACTGAATTTTATTTTCAAGCCAGACTCTGAACCACTTGGAACAGTCAGTGGATAAATAGTACCATTGTCTTTTACAGTGCTATTTGGTCCAAGTATTAACCTGATCTCTTTTATTTGTCTTTGAGGTATTAACCCGTTTGCCAACAAAGTATCTACACCATTTTGTAATAATAATAAATTGTAAATACCAGCTTGTGTATTTAGGGTAACCCAATTTAATGTACTGTCATTTACATCATCTCTATACTTTACCCTAACAGTTTGAATATCGATATTTACTTCTTCTAGCGCCGAAGGTGCATCCGTCATTCTTATTTCAAGATTGGCTTCTTCAGCAACACCATCAGAATCTGATTTTTTGCAAGATATTAAGCTCGTTATCAATAATGAGCTAAATAATAGGAATAGAATACTTTTCTTCATTTTTATAATTTTATAGACATTAGAAAATACCGTGCCGTTAAAATTTTAAAATAAGGAATGCTACTCAAATGCTAACCTTTTTGGCTTTTGGTCTTATATTTTTATTTCTGTCGCTTTACAAAGTTTACTTTGTGAAATAAAGTATCATCGGGTTGTAAAACACTGAGGATAAGTAGTAAAATTTAGGATTTCTTTAACCACAACAATATTGAAAATCAAAAAACTACTACGAATCTTTTGCATATTTGATTATAGCGATCAAGTGAAAATAAAATAACAAACAGGCAAGGAATTATGAAAAATGACTTTTTAGATAGCGCAAGAAAACAATTCGAATATTACAAAATGCTTGGAGACAAAACGTTTTCACAAGTTCAGGACGATAAATTGTTTTGGCAATACAATGAAGACAGCAATAGCATAGCGACAATCGTTAAACATCTTTCAGGAAATATGCTTTCACGTTGGACAGACTTTCTGACTTCAGACGGAGAAAAAGAATTTCGTAACAGAGACGCTGAATTTGAAAATGACATAATAAGTAAAGAAGAACTTTTAGAAAAGTGGAATAAAGGCTGGACTTGTCTTTTCAACGGAATCAACTCATTGACAATTAATGACCTTGATAAAATTATTTATATACGCAATCAAGGTCATACAGTAACCGAAGCCATTAGTAGACAACTTGCACATTATCCATATCATATTGGTCAAATTGTATTCTTAGGAAAAATGCTTGCAGAAAACGGTTGGACTTCATTGTCAATTCCAAAAGGAGAATCGCAAGCATTCAACAACAATAAATTTTTAAAACCTAAACAAAGAGGACATTTTACCGACGAATTTTTGAACAACAAAAATGAAAACCCAAACAGCTAACTGAAACACCATCGAGTTTTTAGGCATTTGGGATAGTGTTTATAATCCAAATTTTAATTATGGCGAATTCGCCATAATTAAAAGCCAGGCAGGAAGCAATAATTTTGTCCTTTCCGCTAAACAATGGATAGAACAAACTGGAGCAAATGGTTTAACCGCAAAAGCATGGTAATATGGTGGAACTTATGCCAAATAAACCTTTCAATAAAAACACAGCACCTTTTAATCCTGATAAAACTCTTTCTGTCTTGTCAATTTTAAATCCTGAAGGATTTGTGCTTTTACTCGTAGTGTAACTCCATAACTTTGATAAATTCCAAAAGGAGTCCATCGAATGGCTAAATCCCAGCAATGCAAATCGCGGTTGATGTTGATGTTGGTGGGTGTTATTTGATTTGTTTTTAAATCGTAACCACTGGTGGCGCTTAGTTTCCATTTTTTGGTCAGGTTTATATCTCCGCTAATGTTGACGGTTTGCGAAAATTTATCTTCTGAGTCGGCAGTGTATTGCATAAAATAACCTAATGAAAGGTTCCAAGGAATGCTAAAATCTACATACGAAGGTTGACTATTATTAATGCTATTTAATCTCGCAGGATCGGTAATGGCAGAAGTTCTGGTTTTTCCAGAACCATTCAAACTGGTACTTAAATTTAAATTGGCAGCCGTTAATCTAGCTAAACGTTTATTTTCTGTTAATTCGAATTTTTGTACTCTAAATTTTGTTGGAATTGTTTCAACTAATCGTTCTTCTCTGGCGTATGGATCGTAGTTAGCTCCAAAATTAATTCCCAATTTATTAAACAAAGTAGTTCTACCCGAAACCTGAATGGTACTTAATTGAAACGAATCGGCTGCGAAATTATACCCTGCACTAAAATTTAAACTTTCTAATAACTTGATTTTAGAAGTCCCATTTATCGTATCATTCTTGTTTTTCACCTTCATTTCCAGGTTATTCTCCAGACTAATACTTAATGATTGCGATCTGCCTTGTTGAGGTCCTCCAAAAGATCCTGCTTCAAACTTAGAAAATCGCGTAGGGTTTTTTGTTGATTGATCTCTTCTTACATTTTCATAATATCCAAATCTTTCTTCCGCAAAATCTGGTCGATAACTAAAACCAAAACTTGGCGTAAGCACATGTCTGATAGCTTTTAAACCAAATTTATTGATATTCGCCTGACCAAAAATGATAGTTTGTAGCGAAGTTCCAAAACTATAATCCCTTCCGTTTAATACACCTTCAGCTGTATCTGTTATTATCCTATCGCCATTAAAATATTTGTAAGATGATTGAAAATACAAATATTCATTATAGATAAAACTGGGACTAAAGGTGAAATGCTTTAAAATTTGAATGGAAGTACCTATCGGAATTCGATGAGTAAAGCCAGTAGTGAAATTATCTAAGGTTTCTCGTTGAAATAAAATAGAATCGCCAGTAGTTACTTTATTGGATCCGCTTAATTGGTAACTCAGGTTTATTTTTTGCCACCAGGTTTGTTGCCCAGTTCTATTTTTAGAATCAAACGGGCGAATACTTGCCATACTGAAACTAAACGTTGGTAAATCTAAATTAACTACTCCTGTTCTTACATTCTGGTCGTGCCTTAGCGATGAATTAAAATTAAAAGGAGTTCCAGTCCAAACTTTATTGAAATTGATGGATGAGAAGACCGAATTAGTAACTTGATCTGTAACGTTATATGAATTGTTTCTTAAGTTCGTATTACTTTGCAAATTCACATTGGCACTAAAAGTTACACCTGGATTTAAGGCTGCATCTTGACTATGATTCCATCGAATAAAATAATCTTTTGTTAACTCAAAACTACTGGTTTCAGGCTCTCCTATTTTACGCTCACTATATCCAATATTTACATTGCCACTATATTTATAGCGGGTTAAATACCTTGTTTCTGCATTTAAACGATAACTACCTTTTGTAAAAATACTTCCTTTTAAGGTTAAATCTAAATTGTCACTAATTCCCAAATAATAACCTCCATTTTGAAAGAAAAAACCCAAAGCTCTATCCTCACCTATGGTTGGCATAATAATTCCCGAAGCACGGGTATTTCTTTTTGGAAAAAAACCAAATGGAATGGCTAAGGGCAAGGGCACATCTTCTATTTGCAAATAAGCTGGTCCGCTAATGATGCGTTTTTTGGTAGTTTTTGATCGTGCGATAACAATTCCAAAATGTGGATGATCTAATTCGCAAGTAGTATAAATTCCATTTTTGGTAAAAATTTCATCTTTCTCGTTTTTCTTTATTTGCGAACCTCGCAAATACCCTTCATTTCCTTGGTTGGTAACTGCGTTTTCAATTTTACCTTTTTTTGTTTTGAAATTGTACGCTACTTTATCTGCTTTAAATGATTCTTCGCCTTGTTTAAAATCAGGTTTGCCTCTGATCGTTCCACTACTGTCGGCAACTCCTTCGGCATAAATAGTCAAGGTTTCTTGGTTTATAACAATATAATCTGCCTTTAATTCAATATCCTCATACGATACTATGCCTCCATTGTATAGGTAAACCATTTTTCCGGTTATATCATATCGGATCGAATCAATGGCGCTATAGGTTACTTTTGATTTTAATGCCGACTGATTTTTAAGATCAATAACGCTATCGGCAATCAAAGAATCTGCTTTAATTGTGCTGTCGGCTAACAGTATGGTATCGCTTAAATTTGAGAAACTATACGCTAAACTTGATTTAACATACGTTAAGGAGATAAAAAAGCAAACTGTAAAAAGAAATTTAAAGGATTTCAAATTTGATAATGAATGCTATTTTTGTGGAATATTACCCGAATAACGATCTCAAAGGTAAAAATAATATCAATCTGTGAACAGACTAATCATAAGCTCTCTCTTTTGCTGCATAATCATCCTTACTTCAGCATTTAAAATAGGAAATACCATTCCAAAATATAAAGTTAAAACGATTGTAATTGATGCCGGACATGGAGGTCATGATCCGGGATGTTTTGGTGCCAGCAATAGAGAAAAAATAGTTGCTTTAAGTGTAGCACTCAAACTTGGCAACAAGATTGAAGAAAGTTTTCCAGATGTAAAAGTAGTTTACACTAGAAAAACGGATGTTTTTATTCCATTAATAGATAGAGCCGAAATTGCGAATAAAGCACATGCTGATCTTTTTATATCCATCCATTGCAATGCAAGCAAAGCAAAAACTGCCTATGGAACTGAATCTTGGGTGATGGGTTTGCATGTTTCGGAAGCTAATTTGGCAGTAGCCAAACGAGAAAACTCCGTAATTTTATTAGAAGAGGATTATAAGGCTAATTACGATGGTTTTGATCCAAATTCTGCTGAGGCTTATATTACATTTTCACTATATCAAAATGTGAACATTGATAAAAGTTTGTATTTAGCTTCAAAAGTCGAAACTGCTTTTAAAACAAAAATGGAGCGATTTAGTCGTGGAATAAAACAGGCAGGTTTTTTGGTACTTTACAAAACCAATATGCCAGCAATATTAATCGAAACCGGATTTTTGACCAACCTGAATGATGAAAAAATTTTAGGATCGGAAAAAGGGCAAACTGATATTGCCGAAACTATTTATTCTGCTGTAAAGGAATATAAATCGGATGTTGAAATAAACTAATTTAATACATAAACAATTGAAAATTTCAAACGAAACCAAAATAGGAGTACTTACCGCTTTCGCCATTACCATACTTATTATTGGTTATAATTTTTTGAAAGGAAATGATGTTTTTTCTTCCTCAGATGATTATTATGCATTTTATTCAAAAATAGAAGGGCTTGAAAAATCTAATGCTGTTTTGCTAAATGGCTATCAGATTGGGAAAGTAAGTGATTTGGATTTGCAAAAAGATGGCAGAATTAAAGTAAAACTAAGCATCAATGAGAGCATTGAATTTCCCTCAAACACATTGGCTACTATTAGCAGTTCAAGTTTAATAGGTGGAAAAGTTATGACGATTACCTTGGGAAATAGTACTCAGTTTTTGAATGAAGGTGATACGATGATAAGTAAGTTAGAACCTTCTTTAACTGAAATAATCAATCCATTAATTGATCAGTCCACCAAAGTAATGGTAACGCTTGATTCGATTACCATGGCAGTAAATACTATTTTGAGTCCGAAGTTTCGTACGAATTTGGATAACAGTATGGCTAGTCTTTCTAAAACTGCAAGCAACTTTGAAGCTACTTCAGCAAGTTTGAATCAGTTGATGGCTTCTGAATCTGCACGGTTGAAAACGATGATTGCAAATGTGACTTCTATTACCACCAATCTGGAAAAAAATAATGAAAAGATCACCACAATTTTGGCTAACGTGGAAAATATTACCGATCAGGTTGCGAAAGCAAATTTGGTAGGCACCTTAGAAAACGCAAATAAAACGCTGTCGGAATTTAGTGCCATTACTAACAAAATAAACAATGGAGAAGGTTCTATGGGTTTATTAGTGAACGACAAAAAGTTATATAATAACCTAAATGCCAGTGCTGCCAATCTTGATCAATTATTTATTGATATGAAAAGAAGTCCAGGTAGATATGTAAGTTTTTCGGTTTTTGGTAGAAAAGATAAAACAAAAACTCCACCAGCAACTCCGCCAAATTAAATAGAGAATTTAGTTCCTTCGGAAGCTAAAAAACTGTTTTCAAACACTGACCGGCATTCTTGAAGCAAAGGTTCTAATTCTTTGTAGCGAGCAGAAAAATGACCAACAATCAACATTTTCACTCCGGCAAGTTTGGCAAATTCGCCAGCTTGTAATGAAGTTGTATGAAATGTTTCTTTAGCCCTATCTAATAAATCATGCATAAAAGTAGCTTCATGATATAAAATATCAACGCCTTTTATACTTCTAGCATTTTCGGGACTGAAAATCGTATCCGAAAAATAGGCATACGAACGTGGTTCAGGAGAATCAATGGTGATATCTGCATTAAAAACAAATTTGCCATCTTCCATTTCAAAATTTGCTCCTTCTTTTATGGCATTCATTTGTGCAACTGGAATGTTGTATTCCAATATTTTATCCGGTCGTAATTTTCGTTTCTTTTTAACTTCGGTAAACACAAAACCAGTACAGGCAATGCGATGATTCATAATTACAGTTCGAACTGTAACTTCATCATTCACTAAAATTACTTCTTCTTTTTTTGCATTAATAGGAATAAAAATAAATGGATAACGAAGTTGTGTTTCCGAATATTTAAGTTGAATTTCTATTATTTCTAAAAGTTGTGGAGGTCCAAAAATCGTAATAGCTTCCGTTCTTCCTTTTAGGTGCATGGAAGAAAGTAAACCGACTAAGCCTAAATAATGATCGCCATGCAAATGACTGATAAAAATATAGTCGATACGAACGGTTTTTATTTTGTACCTATTTAGCTGATTTTGAGTAGCTTCTCCACAATCAATTAAATAATAATGCTCATTTAAATTGAGTACTTGTGAACTAGGGTTGCGATTATACGCTGGGGTTGCAGAACTACTTCCAAGAATTGTCAATTCAAACATTACGCGGTATTAGATTAGTTGAAAGCGTATACTTCAATTATCCAATTCTCGTTTCAAATCTTTTTCAATTTCTTCCATAAAAATTAAATCGATTGCCTCAGAAACGGAATTAACAATATTAAATACATCTTCCAGGTGAGAAATTTGAAGAACTTTTTCAACGGTAGGTTGCAAGCCAGTCAAAACAAATATTCCATCAGAATTAGTACAAAGTCTGTTGGCAACTAACAATGCACTTAAACCTTTAGAATCACATAATTTTACATCACTTAATTGCAAAATGATATTTCTGATACCATTTGCATTTATCATAATCAACTCAGATTTAAGAGCAGGCGAAGTTATTGAATCTAATTTTGATTCGTTTAGTTTAAATAAAACATACTTTTCGTGCTTATCAATTGAAAATTTCATAGAGAGCGTTTTTTAATCGGATAAATATAGTTGAATAATCGTTATATTTTAAAATCAATTGCCATTCAATGCTGCCAGACAATTTTTTTCTATTCTCGTAAGTACAGATTCTGTGTTTGCTTTAATAAATTCTTTACCACTTATTTGTTCATATAATTCAATATAGCGGTTTGATATATTGTTTACAATTTCATCGGTCATCTCTGGTACTACTTGGCCTTCCAAACCTTGAAAATTATTATCAATCAACCATTTACGAACAAATTCTTTTGATAATTGCTTTTGCTCTGCTCCTACTTTTTGCAATTCATTATAGGTTGAAGCATAAAAATATCGAGAAGAATCGGGTGTATGAATTTCATCAATTAAGTAAATAGTTCCAGTTGAATCTTTACCAAACTCATATTTTGTATCAACCAATAATAATCCTCTGGCAGCAGCAATTTCAGTTCCTCGTTCAAAAAGTAGATGCGTGTAGTTTTCTAATTGCTGATAATCATTAGAAGAAACAATATTTTGTTTAATGATATTCTCAGCACTAATATCTAAATCATGCCCTTCTGATGCTTTCGTGGTTGGAGTAATTATTGGATGAGGCAATTTGTCATTTTCGATTAAACCATCTGGAAGCTTAACTCCGCAAACTTCCCTTTTACCGCTTTTATACTCGCGCCAAGCATGCCCAGCCAAATATCCTCGAATCACCATTTCTACTTTAAATGGCTCAAGTCTTTTGCCCATTGTTACGTTTTCATCCGGAACAGAAATAACCCAATTAGGTACAATATCTTTCGTTAAGGATAAAAATAAAGAAGCCAATTGGTTCAAAACCTGCCCTTTGTATGGAATTGCTCTTGGCAACACTACATCAAAAGCAGATATCCGATCCGATGCAATCATCAAAAGTTTCGATTCTTCAATTTCGTAAACATCTCGAACTTTGCCTTTGTAAAATCCGGTTTGCCCTGGAAAATTGAATGTAGTTTCGCTAATTGTTTTTTCTTGCATCATGCTTTTAGCTTTGAATATCTCCGTACGCTTCCAATATTTTTCGTACTAATTTATGCCTAACCACATCATCACCAGTCAAATAAATAATTTCAATTCCTTTGATATCTTGAAGAATTCGCAAAGCAGTAAACAAACCTGACATTGTTTTTTTAGGCAAATCTATTTGGGTAATGTCTCCGGTAACAAAAAACTTTGCCGAAGGACCCATTCTCGATAAAAACATTTTTAATTGTAATTCGGTTGCGTTTTGTGCTTCATCTAAAATTACAAAAGCATGATCAAGTGTTCGGCCTCGCATAAATGCTAATGGTGCAATTTCTATGGTACGGTTTTCCAAATATGTTTTCAACTTATCAGCAGGAATCATATCGTCCAAAGCATCATACAGCGGGCGTAAATAAGGATCAATTTTTTCTTTCATATCACCTGGCAAAAAGCCTAGGTTCTCACCAGCCTCCACTGCCGGTCGAGTTAAAATAATCCTTTTTATTTCTTTGTTTCTCAATGCTCTAACAGCTAGAGCAACTGCTGTATAGGTTTTACCCGTTCCAGCTGGGCCAACAGCAAAAATAATGTCATTGGTAGCGGTGCTTTGCACCATTCTACGCTGGTTTGCTGTTCGGGCTTTTACAACGATACCGTTCGGGCCAAAAACAATTGCCTGATCGCTACCACCTGCCAATGTTTGAGTTTTATCTTCTTCGGCAATTTCTACAGAACCATTTTTACCAAAAACACTTTCAACATCTCTCGCTGTAAGCATATTCTCCGTTTCCATTTTTTGCATCAATATCGAAAAACGCGCCTGGAAAATTTGTATTTCTTTTTCTTCCCCAATCACTTTTAGCTCATTTCCTCGAGCTACTACTTTCAATTTTGGAAAGTTTTTTTTAACAATTTCGAAGTTTTCATTATTCGATCCCCACAGAGTAGCAGGGTTTACTGAATCAATTGGTATTATAACTTCGCTCAAAATGTAAGAAGGTTTAAAATCATTTCTAATAATTTAGTTAAATATGTAATATTTGCAATCAGAAAAGCCTAAAAGTTGCTTTCAAAAATAGATATTTATACACGAATGGCAATAATAACTTTAACATCCGACCTCGGAATAAAAGACTTCTATTTGCCTATTGTAAAAGGTGCATTATATAGCAAAATTCCGAATGCAAACTTGGTTGATCTAACTCATCAAATTACATCCTTTAACATTGCACAAGCGTCTTTTGTTGTAAAAAATGTTTACCCACATTATCCGGCAGAAACCATTCATTTGATTAGCGTTGATACCGGCTATACTAACAATCCTATTTTTCTACTTACCCAATACAACGATCAATATTTTATAGCGCCCGACAATGGTATTTTTTCATTGTTATTTGATGAGATTCCTGAAAAAGTATGGCAAATTACCATTCAAGGGAATCCATCGCAAACACATTTTCCATTTTTTGATGTGTTTGTAGATGCTGCTGTTCATCTTTCAGCTGGCGGCAATCCAGAAGATATTGGTGTTTTGATTGAAGAAGTAAATCAAAAAGCATTAATTCAACCGATCATTCAAGCTGATTTAATTCGCGGTACAGTAGTTTACATCGATTCGTTTTGTAATGTAATAACCAATATTTCTCGTGAACTTTTTTTCAGGATAAAAGGCCAACGAAATTTTTCGGTCTATTTCCGTAGAAATGAAACCATTTCTGTATTAAGTTATGATTACAATGAAGTTGATGAAGGAGAAAAATTATGTTTATTCGGAATCAGTTCGCATTTAGAAATTGCCATAAATAAAGGAAAAGCAAGTACTTTGTTAGGATTTCAATTAGGTGATGTGGTTCGAGTAGAGTTTTATTGATGATAAAAAATTGAAAATTGTTAGCCTAAATAATCACCAAATTTAAAAATCCATTTAAATAAAATGCTAATTAGAATTGTAAAAATGGAATTTAAAAAAGAATACATTCCTGATTTTAAACTATTATTTAATCAAGCATATCCAGAAATTATCAAATTTGATGGCTGTATAAGTGTTCATTTAATGAAAGATCCGGAAAATGAATTTGTTTATTTTACCTACAGCAAATGGGAAAATGAGAGCAGTTTAGAAAATTATCGAAGTTCTGCTTTCTTTTTAGAAACATGGAGAAAAACAAAAGTTCTTTTTTCTGAAAAAGCTATTTCATTTAGTATGATTGATGGAAATTAAATAATTGGTTTTCCATGGGTTTGTGCAACTAACCATTTTTGCAATGCTGGAATTTTATAAACACCATTTAAAACAGAATTAGTAATAAATGGATTTCCAAAAACAGATTGAATTTTTCTTCCCCAAAATAATCGGGTACCAAATAACTTGTTCCAGTTTTGCTGATAGGTTCTATAAAGTTCTTCTTGCTGTTTTTTGTTTAATGGAAAATTATTAGGTTTTGCAATAGCGATAATTGATTCTGCGAGCAAGTTTGCTCCAGAAATTGCCATTGCCATCCCATTTCCGCATAATGGAGTTATTAATCCAGCGCTATCACCACAGAGCAAAATATTATTTACGACTGATTGTTTATTCGCAAAAGAAATCTGGTTAATTACTTCTGGCTGCTTGTGCATAAAATCAGAATTTTGAAAAATCCCTTTTATTACTGGGTTTTTGAATAAAATTTCTGTGTTTAATTCTGTTAAATTAGTAAAAGATTTTTCTTTATCTTTTTTATATAAATAACATAAATTATATAAATCAGATTCAATTTTTACAATTCCACAATATCCATTTTCGAAATTATCTAATCCAACTTCATCTATTGGATAATCAGTTTTTATATGATATTTAACTCCAAGAAAACCTGTTTTTTTATCGATAAAATCTCTTTCCAGTTTTTTATCCAGTGCATCTCGCTTTCCCCAACTTCCAATAACCAAATTGGCGGATATTTCAATTTCTTCTGAAGTTTTTAAACTAAAACCTTCATCTTGTTTTTCAATTGATAGTATTTTAGTTTTTTCAAATACCTCTACCCCATTTTGCCGAGCTAGTTTTACTAATTCTGCATCCATACAATAGCGGCTAATTCCAAATCCACCTGAAACTAAATTACTGTAAAAGTTTTTTCCGGAAGGGGAAGATATTCTGAGTTTGGTAATGGTAGAAGCTCCGTGTAAATGAGGATTGAATCCTAATTTAATAAGAAATTCTAATACTTCATTGCTCACATATTCGCCACAAACTTTATGAAAAGGATATTCTTTTTTCTCAAATAATTTGACAGAAAAGCCAGCCTTAGCCAACATTATAGCACTTATCAAACCACCTAAGCCTCCACCAACAATTACAATTTCTGAATGCACGAGGTGGTTTGTTTCTTTTGCGTAATGTTCAATCATTCATATTATTTGTGGATAATTATTTGCCAGCGCCATGCCCACATCCACTTAATAATAGTTTGATTCAAAAAGTTTGCCTCAAAAATTTCTTGCCATTCATTTTTTGTTAAAGAGCGAGCAACAGAAAGCGGCGCATCATATTTCACTAAATAACTTTTAGATACTAATTGAGTAATCCATTTTATCGAATAATAAGCAAACCAGTGGCGATGCAAATCATTTATTATCACTGAAAGTTTTGCTAATTCAAACATTCTTTTCACCAGTTTTATCAATTCATCTTTATCAAAATGATGGCAAAACAGACTATTCATCACAATATCAGGCTTGAAATTTTTTAAATTTTCATCAAAAACATCGGCGGTTAAAAAACTTATGTTATTAAATAATTTAGATTTTTCGAAAGCAAAAAGCGTCATTTCAGGATTTCGGTCTACTCCTATTAATTTCACTTTCTTTCCTTTTTTATTTGCCCATTTTGCAATTGCCCGCAACATGTCGCCTCCACCACAACCCATATCAATAATTATGATTTCACGATCTGGCAAATTGATAGTATTCAATGCATTTAAAATAACTGAATAACCGCCTAAAAGTGTATTTACATTTTCTAATTCATGTAAAGCTTGATGAATATCGTGTTTTGCCACACCTTTTTCATCCATTAATTCCGGTAGCGTACTTCGTTTTGAAAAATCGGGCAATTGAATATTATTTTAAAAAATTAACATAAAAACAGGTAAAAGAAATTAAAAAACTATAACAATTATAATAACAACCATGACCCAATACCAAGTAATAAGGTAAAACCTAAAGTATCTGTAAATGTTGTGATAAATATAGATGATGCCACAGCAGGATCAAAACCAAGCTTTTCGAGAATTATTGGGACTGAAGCACCAGCAATTCCTGCAATAATTAAATTACCTGTCATAGCCATAAATACTACTAAACCAAATAATAAAGTTTGATGAGTAATAATTGCGACGACACAAGCAATAATTCCAACTACGACTCCATTAAATAATCCAACTAAAAACTCTTTTAAAACGGTATTAAAAAAAGTAGCATCTGGCAAAGAAGAAAGTGAAATACGTCGGATAGTAACCGCTAATGCCTGAGTTCCAGCATTTCCACCGAGCCCAGCAACTATTGGCATAAAAGCAGCAAGAATAGTTAAACTTTTAATGGTAGAGGAAAAACTTAATACCACAAAACCTGCTAAAAATGCAGTTCCTAAATTTACTATCAACCAAGGCAGTCTACTTTTAACCGCTTCTTTCCAATTTCCTGTTAATTCTTCAGTGTCCGAAACTCCAGCAATTTTCAAAATATCCTCTGTGGTTTCTTCCTGCATTACATCAATAATATCATCAAATGTGACGCGTCCAATTAAAATTTCATTTTTATCAATTACTGGAATACCTGTTAAATTATATTGAGAAAGCAAACTTGCAACCTCTTCTTGGTCGGTTTCAGGCGAAACGGTAATCAAATCAGTCTCCATTAGGTTTTCTAAAACCGAATTTTGCTTTGCTTTTATAATATTTTTAAGAGAAACCGAACCCAGTAGCCTGTTTGCGTTATCAACCACATAAATGGTATAAAATTCTTCCATTTCCTCAGACTGGCGAATAATTTCTTCAATTGCTTCCTTTTTAGTTAGGCTATAATAAAGACGAATCATTTCACTATTCATGATTCCGCCAGCACTATCCGCTGGATAACTTAATAATTTCCGGATGCTAGTTGCATCCTCAATCGGAATACCTTTTAGTATTTTTTCGCGCTTTTCATCCGAAAGTTGTGCAATAATATCGGTAGCATCATCAATATCAAGTTCTTCTATGATATCGTTTACCAATTGTTCATTCAGGTTTTCGAATAAGCGTTCTGGATGTGATTCAAGTTCCATTTCAGAAATAATTTCTGAAGCAGTCTCAACGGGCAACAAATTAATTATTTGTTCTCTTGCCTCTTGCGATAATTGACCTAATATTAAAGCTAACTCCGATGAATGGTATTCATCAAGCAATTTAACCAAATCGGTATTATTGCCCTTTAATGCAGCCTTAATTTTTTTTATATCCTGAATCATGTCGTGGCGAAGGTACGAAGCTAAAATTGATATGTTTAACTGAAAATTATATTCGCATTTCAATCTAGGTTAATGTTGATATCAACAATTCTTAGTAAAACTTTAAAATGGTTTTTTTAATATGATAAAATTTATACTTTTGTCGACTGATTAGTCAGTTTATATGAATGGAAAAAAGAGAAAAAATTTTAGTTGCTGCATTATACCTATTTGTTGAGTTTGGTTTTCATGGAACGCCAACCAGTAAAATAGCACAGAAAGCTGGGGTAGCTAATGGAACACTTTTTCATTATTTCGCAACCAAAGAGGAGTTGATTGTAGCTTTATATAGTGAGGTTAAAATGCAAATGGCTGCTTATGTAATGCAAAATTCTAAACTTGAAAACAGCTTGAAAGAAACAATGAAAGGTCAGTATTTGGCTACTTTATATTTTTCTCTTGATAATAAGTCAGAATTCAAATACATGGAACTATTTGGATTATCTCCTTATATTTCAATGATTTCTGAAGAGGAAACAGAGAAAAATAAAAAATGGATCTACGACTTATTGCGCAAAGGAATTACAGATAAAATAATTAAACCCTTACCAGTTGATTATTTGCTTACACTAATGAGTAGCCATACTTATGGGCTTAATCAATATTTAATTATAAATGAATTTCCAAAAGCAAAACAGCATCAATTAATCAATGACACGTTTGAATTGCTTTGGGATATGATAACCTAATATATTTGAATAAGTGCTAAAGAATATACAATTAAAAAATAGAGTGATTAATCAATCAAAAATATAATATGAAAAAAGTAGTGTTAATAACGGGAGCCTCTGCTGGTATTGGAAAAGAAACCGCCAAACTTTTACTAAAAAATGGATGCATTGTGTATGGAGCGGCCAGAAGATTAGAAAAAATGCAAGACTTAAAGGAGTTAGGTGTAAAATTATTGGAAATGGATGTTACCGATGATGAGTCTATGATTAAAGGTGTAAATGAGATATTAGCTAAGGAACAGAAGATTGATATTTTAATAAATAATGCTGGCTATGGTTCTTATGGTGCATTGGAAGATGTACCAATTTCAGAAGCTAAGTATCAGTTTGAAGTAAACATTTTTGGTTTAGCCAGACTTACTCAATTGGTTTTACCACACATGAGAAAACAAAATTCAGGTAAAATAATCAACGTTTCGTCTATGGGTGGTAAATTTGGTGAGCCACATGGTGCCTGGTATCACGCAACTAAATATGCTGTTGAAGGATTGAGTGATAGTCTGCGTATGGAATTAAAGCAATTTGGAATAGATGTAATAATTATTCAACCAGGTTCCATACTTACCGAATGGAATAAAATTGCAAGAGATAATATGATGAAAATTTCTGGTAATACCGCTTATAAAAATTTAGTTCAAAAACATGTTAAAATGTTTGAAAATGCAGATGAAAGAGGGTCAAAACCAATTGTAATTGCTGAAATTATTGCTAAAGCTGTAGCAGCAGAAAAACCTAAAACACGCTATGTAGCAGGCGAAGGAGCTAAAATTATACTTTTTCTACGTCGAATACTTTCGGATAGAATGTTCGATAAATTACTCTTGAGTCAAATGAAATAAAACAGCATGTTAATCTTTTTAAAAAAAATAATGATCGTATTCTTCGCTTTAATCGTGATTGTTGTAATTGCAATTGCACTTTTTATGCAACAACAAAAATTTGGAAATCTACCTTCAGGAAATCGCTTGGAAAGAATTAAAAAATCACCAAATTATAGAGATGGTAGCTTTCAAAATTTGAGTAATACTCCTGCGCTTACAGAAGGAGTTTCGTATACGAAAGTCATGACAGAATTTTTCTTTTCCGATAAAAAGAAATTAAGACCATTGTCAAATATCCCATCAGTAAAAACTAATCTGTTAATTCTTGATCCTTCCCAAGATATTCTGATTTGGTTTGGGCATTCCTCTTATTTTATGCAATTAGATGGAAAAAAGATTTTAGTAGATCCAGTTTTTAGCGGACATGCCTCTCCCCTTTCTACCTCTATCAAAGCATTTAATGGAACTGATAGATATACTTCAGAAGATATACCAGAAATTGATTATTTATTCATTTCGCATGATCATTGGGATCATACAGATTATGAAACACTTTTAGAACTAAAACCAAAAATTAAGAAAATAATTACTGGTTTAGGCACAGGTGAACATTTTGAAAAATGGGGCTTTGATACCTTGTTAATTCACGAAAAAGATTGGAATGAAGAATTAATATTAGATTCAGGATTTGTTGCTCATACCATTCCTGCTCGACATTTTTCGGGCAGAGGTTTGTCCAGAAATAAAGCGTTATGGACATCTTTTGCATTATTAACTCCAAATCATAAAATATTTATTGGTGGTGATAGTGGTTATGATTCACACTTTGAAAAAGCAGGTAAAAAATTTGGTTATTTTGATGTGGCTATTTTAGAAAATGGACAATATGATAAGAGTTGGAAATACATTCACATGATGCCCGAAGAAGTTTTACAAGCTTCTAAAGATTTAAAAGCAAAGCGATTATTTCCAGTTCATTCTTCAAAATTTGCCTTAGGAAATCATTCTTGGGATGAACCATTAACTAAAATTTCTGAACTAAATAAAGAACAAAAATTAAAACTTATGACTCCAATCATTGGAGAAATTGTTAATTTAAATGATACAAATCAAGTTTTCGCAGAATGGTGGAAAGGGATTTACTGAATTATTTATAATTAATTCTAAAGAAAATTTCTAAAGTTTAATTCAAAATGAATTTTAATTTTTATACCTTTTGGTAATATACCTTTTGGTAAAATATTATTTGATATTAAAGATGAAAATTAAATTTTCAATTAAATAACTATTGAACTTATTTTAATTAAATCTCATAATTAATTTTAATTATAAATTTTACTAAACCCCCAAAAACTCTTCTATTACCATTTTACTTTCTCCAACCTGAAAATCATTTTCAATATTTGGAATCGAAAGAAGTTGTTCAAACAATTTATCTTGTTTTTTGCCTGCTTCCAACGCTTCCCGATATGGTACATTAGAAAAACTAACCATTGAATATTTGGGCAAATAATTTTCTGGATAAGTTTCTGCTATCCACTTTTCAATTTT
This sequence comes from bacterium, assembly GCA_031412335.1. Classification (GTDB taxonomy): domain Bacteria; phylum Bacteroidota; class Bacteroidia; order Sphingobacteriales; family Sphingobacteriaceae; genus JBBQYA01. The sequence continues at coordinate 232,678 of JANOCT010000001.1, forward strand.
TTTGCGAAGCAAAAACTGTGGATCTGCAACCTTATCACGCATTTCGATAAAATTTTCGTACGCCATAGCTGCAATCGCATTGGCATCTGGAATTCTATTTTGACTAAACAATTCCATTAAATCCGCAATATCTTTATCCGAATTCTCTAACAACGAATCCAACAAGGTGCAATCTTCAAAGCCTGAATTCATACCTTGTCCAAAGAAAGGTACAATTGCATGAGAAGCATCGCCCAGCAGACAAACTTTATTACCAAAATTCCATGGACTACATTGAATGGTAACTAAAGATGAAACTGGGTTTTGTTCTGTTTGCACAGCCAAATCAGGGATTAAAGAATATGCCGTTGGGAAAGCTGTTTTGATAAACTGATCCCATTCTTCGGTGGTGGTTAATTTCTCAAAAGAAATTTCACCTTTAAATGGAATAAAAAGCGTACAGGTAAAAGTATTATCAGTATTTGGTAAAGCTATCATCATATAACTATTTCTCGGCCAAATATGTAAAGCATTTAAATCTAATTGTGCGCTTCCATCTGCCGCCGCCGGAATCGATAATTCTTTATAACCATGCTCTAAGAAATTTTGAGAATAATTAAACAAATCAGTTTTTTGCATGGCTTGCCTAACCATTGAAAAAGCACCATCTGTGCCGAAAAGTAAATCCGCTTCTATCGTGTTTTTTTGATTTGTTAAATTATTCTCAACATGTAATGCTGCATTTTTCAGATCAACGTCAATACATTTTTGATTGAAATGGAAAGTAATATTCGGTTCTCTGGAAGCTATTTCTAGCAATTTTCGATTCAATCCATTTCTGGAAACAGAAAAAATAGCTTCTCCATCTTTTCCATACGGTTGATAAACTTTTTCTCCATTTTCTAAGTGTATCATTCTTCCTGGCATTGCGATACCAACTCCACGAATTTCATCCTCTAAATCTACTTTCTTAAGCGCTGTCCAGCCTCGCTCACTCATGGCTAAGTTTATTGACCTGCCTGGTGCAACTTTTATGGATCTCAAATCTGGTCTCCGTTCAAAAACATTGACCTTATATCCTCTTCTTGCTAAAAAAATAGACAATAATGATCCTACTAATCCTGCTCCTGCAACGGCTATATTTTTGGTACTCATTCAATTATTTCTTTTAAAATTTTAATAAAATTATACACATCTTCAAAAGTATTATACATCGGAACTGGTGCTATTCGAATTACATCTGGTTCTCGCCAATCGCAAATTACACCTCTTTTTGATAGTTCTTCAAATATTTTCCTTCCATTATGCATGGCAACAATAGAGAGTTGCGATCCTCTTTCATTTTTATTTAATGGCGTAATAATCTGAAACAAAACTTCCTTTTTCTCTTCATTTATTTCGTTAATTAATTGAATACAAAAGTCTGTAAGTGCCAAACTTTTTGCTCTCAAATTTTCTAATCCTGCTTGTTGAAATAAAAGCAATGCTGCCTTATGAGCAGCCATTGAAAGCACCGGAGCATTACTCAATTGCCATCCTTCTGCGCCTGCTTGTGGAATAAAACCTTTTTGCATTTTAAATCTGGAAGCAGCATCATGTCCCCACCAACCTGCAAAGCGTGGTAATGTTTTATCTTGAGCATATTTTTCGTGAATAAATATTCCACTTACTCCTCCTGGGCCAGAATTTAAATATTTATAGGAGCACCACGTTGCAAAATCTATATCCCAATTATGCAATTGCAAGGGTATATTTCCAATGGCATGAGCTAAATCTACACCGATTAAAATATCATGTTCTTTACAAAGTTTTGCAATAGTTTCTATGTCGAAAACTTGTCCAGTGTAATAATTAACGCCGCTTAATAAGACTAAAGCTAACTCATCTTTATTTTCTAAAATACTGTTACAAATACTTTCTGTGCTAATTAAAACTCCATTATTTGGTTTTACTTCAATTATTGCATTTTCATCAAAGCAATGAAACTTCACTTGACTTTCCACTGCATATTGATCAGAAGGAAAAGCAGATGCCTCCATCAGAATTTTGTATTTTTTTGTAGTAGGTCTGTAAAACGAAACCATCATTAAATGCAAATTAACCGTTAACTGGTTCATTGCCACTACTTCTATTTCTTTGGCTCCAATTAATGGAGCAAGTAAAGGCGAAAAACTTTCGTGATAAGAAACCCAAGGATCATCACCCATGAAATGTCCTTCTACTCCATATTTTTCCCAATGCAGTAATTCTTTTTCTATGTGTTCACGTACCGATTTTGGTTGTAAACCCAAAGAATTCCCACATAAATAAATACATGGTTTTCCGTTATGTAAAGGTATATGATATTGATTTCTGAAATTAGCCAACAAATCGTTTTGATCTGATTCTAACGCAAAGCTTTTATTTTCTTCTTTATTCATTACTGGTTAAAAAAATTCTTTTCCATTCCAAGCCATTCTAAAGCTGATCCGTATAATATTCTATCTTTTACTTTCTTATCAATATTCATTGTTTCTATCAATTTACCTGGGTGATGTTCGCCTAATGGAAAAGGATAATCTGAACCCATTGCAATGGAATCAGCTCCAATTACTTGGATCAAATATTCCATCATGGCAGGATCGTGAACTAAAGAATCAATATAAAAACGGCCTAAATAGTTTCGTGGATTGATTTTGTTATCAACAGCAACTAAATCTGGCCGAACATTAAAACCATGTTCAATTCTACCAATTGTTGCTGGAAATGATCCGCCACCATGTGCAAAAGCTACTCTTAGTTTCGGAAATTTTTCGAAAACACCTCCAAATATCATCGAACAAATGGCCAAAGATGATTCCGCTGGCATTCCTACCAGCCAGGGAAGCCAGTATTCAGCCATTTTTTCTTTTGCCATCATATCCCAGGGATGAACAAAAATAGCAGCACCTAATTTTTCTGCTTCTTCATAAAAAGGAAAAAAATCTTTGTGATTTAAATTTTTATCATTTACATGTGAGCCAATTTGAACTCCTCTTAAACCCAACTCTTGCATACATCTTCGCAATTCTAAAATCGCTAAATCAGTATCTTGCATGGGTATAGTTCCTAAACCTTGAAATCGTGTTGGATTTCTATTTACTATTTCCGAAATATGATCATTTAAAAACTGACTGACTTGCAAACAATCTGCTGGCTTTGCCCAATAATTAAATAATACTGGAATGGTTGAAAGAACTTGAACATGAACTCCAAACGAATTACAATCATTCAAACGCACTTTATCATCCCAGCAATTGTCTTCAATTTCTCTAAAAAATTTATCGCCAACCATCATTTTTGCACAACAGGGCTTATGATGTTCTAAATGAATAAAGCCTCCATACCCAAATTTTGCTGACCAATCTGGCATCTTTTCGGGCATAATATGCGTGTGAATATCAATTTTCATGTAAAAATAGTAAAATCAGGAAATAGGAAGGTTGTATAAATTTTCGATTATTTTCTGATTGGTGCTTCCATTACTGCACCGCAGTTTTTGCACGTTCTATGTTCGTCGGAGGTATAAAAAGCATTCATAACTGGTGGTAATTGATTTACAATATCAGTTACTTCCAAAAAATCTTCGTGAAGTAAATTACCGCAGTTTTCACAAAACCATATAAATCCATCCTTCTCTCCTTTTCTAACTACTTCCATTACTAAACCTATAGTATTTGCCGGACGCTGTGGAGAATGTGGAGTTCTGGCAGGAAGCAAAAATATTTCTCCTTCTTTAATCGGAATATCTACCGGCTTTCCATCTTCCATAATTTTTACAACAATATCACCTTCCAACTGAAAATAAAATTCTTCTGTTTCGTTATAATGATAATCTTTTCTGGCATTTGGTCCACCAACAACCATTACTATAAAGTCTTCAGCCTCAGTGTACACGCAACGATTACCTACAGGTGGTTTCAATAAATGACGGTTTTCATCTATCCACTTTTTGAAATTAAATGCTTTAGTTATTGCCATGGTTATGATTTAAAGGAAATCTAGGTTTTTAAAAATCGAAATTAAACAATTCAATGAATTAAGATTATAAAAGTTGTTGGTTTGTTTAGGTGTTTTTTGTTGAAATGGGAATTGTTTAGCATGAAAAAACTTCGGAGGTATGAGGCTTAGGGATTAGCGGTCTCGTCATTTCTGACGAGATCCTTTAAAAAACAATTAAATAAAAAAAGATATAGCGGATAGCCCGGTCTCGTCTCGTCAGAAATGACGAGACGAGATAAGCCCCACATAATTATTAAACTATTACCTTTTAAATAAATTTTTGGTTAATTATTGGGAAAAATAAAAAAATCAAACTACAGCTAAAATGAGTTTATTAAACAAAATATTACCTTCACTTTTTTAAAAAAATACATGAATACAAATCTGGAAGGAAAAAATGCACTAGTATGTGGTAGCACACAAGGAATTGGCAAAGCAGCAGCCATAGAATTGGCCTTGCTAGGTGCAAACGTGATATTGATGGCAAGAAATGAAATGACTTTGAACGATACAGTAAAAATACTTGCTATGCCTTATCAACAAAAACATTCGTATTTGAGAGCCGATTTTGATGATACGAAGGACGTGAAGCAAAAAATTACTGAGTTTGTAAAGAAAAACCCGGTTCATATTTTAATAAATAATACGGGTGGCCCTCCAAGTGGGTCGATTGCTGATGCTAAAGTTGAAGAATTTGAAAAGGCATTTGCACAACATTTAATTTGCAATCACATATTGGCTCAGGCTGTTTTGCCAGGAATGATGCGTGCAGGTTTTGGGCGAATAATTAATGTTGTTTCTACTTCGGTAAAACAGCCATTGTATGGTTTAGGCGTGTCGAACACCATACGTGGAGCAGTAGCATCGTGGGCAAAAACTATGTCTTATGAAGTTGCTAAATCTGGAATAACTGTGAATAACGTGTTGCCAGGCGCAACGGCAACTAGCAGATTGCATAACATAATTGAGAATAAAGCAGAAAAAAGATCACTGGAAACGGAAGAGATATCTTCTGAAATGTTAGCCGAAATACCTGCTGGCAGATTTGGTGATCCGCAAGAAATAGCTGCATTAATTGCATTTTTAGCAACTCCGGCAGCTGCTTACATTACCGGGCAAAGCATTGCTGTAGATGGTGGCAGAACGATGGCTTTTTAATTTGTTTAGGAATAATACATGCAAAAAATATTAAATTATATAGGAGGTAAATTTCAAGATGCGCTTTCAGGTAAACTGCTTGATAATGTAGATCCCTCTGTCGGAAAAGTATATTCTACTTTGCCAGATTCAGCTGCTGCGGATGTAGATTTAGCAGTGAAAGCATCAAAAAAAGCATTTGCCGATTGGGCTGGAATGCCGGTAGAAAATAGATCAAAACTGTTAAATAAGTTAGCTGATTTAATGGAACGTGATTTAGAAAAGCTCGCTTTAGCAGAATGTATTGACAATGGAAAACCGCTTTGGTTGGCTAGAGAAACAGATATTCCGAGAGCTATTAGTAATTTTAGATTTTTTGCAGCTGCTGCTCAAACATTTACTCATGAATCGTCAGGCGTGGCTAATAGATTTTTGAACTATACTCTGCGCCAAACCGTTGGGATAATTGGCTGCATTTCGCCATGGAATTTGCCGTTGTATTTAATCACATGGAAAATTGCTCCGGCTTTGGCAACCGGAAATTGTGTGATAGCGAAGCCATCAGAAATTACTCCAATGACTGCTTTTTTATTATGCGAATTAGCGGATGAAGCTGGAATACCTGCTGGGGTGTTGAATATGGTGCATGGTTTAGGTGGATCGGTGGGTGAAGCATTGTCTGCACATCCTGAAATAAAAGCAATTTCTTTTACTGGTGGTACGGTTACAGGTAGAAAAGTTGCTGCTACTGCTGCGCCATTATTCAAAAAGTTATCCTTAGAACTTGGTGGTAAAAATCCTAATGTAATTTTTGCTGATTGTGATTTTGATAAAATGATAGCTACGACGGTACGATCTTCATTTCAAAATCAAGGGCAAATATGTTTATGTGGATCGAGGATTTTAGTAGAAAAAGAGATTTACGAGAAGTTTAAAGCTGCTTTTATAGCGGAAGTTAAACAATTAAAATTGGGAGATCCGCTGGAGGAAAGTTCGAGACAAGGAGCAATTGTATCTAAAGTGCAATACGAAAAGGTACTGGCATGTATTGAGCTGGCTAAACAAGAAGGTGGAATTATTTTATGTGGTGGTAAAGCGATTCAACCTGTTGGAAGATGTGCGGAGGGTTATTTTATTGAACCAACTATTATAGAGAATTTACCTGCAAATTGTAGAACTAATCAAGAAGAAATATTTGGGCCAGTGGTAACTATTATGCCATTTGAAGATGAAAAAGAAGCTATACAATTAGCCAATAGTACTACTTACGGGCTTGCTGCTACTATTTGGACAAGTAATGTAAATAAAGCACATAGGGTTTCTGCTGCAATAGATAGTGGTATTATTTGGGTAAATACCTGGATGATCCGCGATTTGCGAACTCCTTTTGGTGGTGTAAAAGATTCGGGAGTTGGGCGCGAAGGTGGAGATGATGCACTCAGATTTTGCACTGAAGCAAAGAATGTTTGCTTGGCGGTGGAGTGAGGGTGTAATTTTTATTTAACAAATGAATTGAATCAATAGTTAAAATTTATAATTCAAAACGCCATGATGGTTAGCTGGTAGGTAAAATCTGAAAGAAAAAACTAGTTCTGAATTGTTAACAAATCGTAATTAGAAAAAAAAACGTCCGAAATTAAAATTCCGAACGCTTTGCAACATTAAAACAATAAATAATTAATTTAACCTAATTATAAAAAGTTACCATTCCCGTACTGATGTCGTGAATGCCTCCAATAATTCCAATTTCTTTATTTTCAATCATTTGTTCTAGAATTTTACTTTTAGTCAATATTTCATGGACGGAGTGTTTAACGTTTAACTCAGCAACATTTTCTACAAACTCATCATTTTTACTTGTTCTGTTGTCAGTTGTATTAATTTCTTTATTTACTGCTGGTTGAATTTTAGCAAGTAAGCTGGTGAGATTTCCCATTTCTACATGGTCGCAAGCACCTTTTATTGCTCCACATTTAGTATGACCAAGTACAACAATAATTTTAGCACCTGCCACTTTGCAACCAAATTCCATGCTTCCTAAAATATCCTCATTGACAATATTACCAGCTATACGAACACTGAAAACATCGCCTAATCCCTGATCGAATATGAGTTCTGCGGAAGTTCTGCTATCAATACAACTTAATATAACAGCAAAAGGATGCTGCCCTTCCGAAGTTTCATTAGCTTGTTGAAGTAGATTTCGATTTACTTTCAGATTATTTACAAATCTTTTATTTCCTTCTTTTAATAGATCTAATGCAGTTGTTGGGGTTAAAGCGTCCTGCATTTCTTTTGTTAGTGTTTTCATTCTTATATTCTTTATTTACGAAGATATATTTAAATTCTAATTCTTTTTTATTGCTGAAAAAACTAATTGTTCTAAAAATTTAACTACTTCTTCTTCATTTTTACTAGATCCAAAATCTGTAAGTGAAGGTAAGTTATACATGAAATATATTTGCAAATGGGCCATTTCTAAAATGGTAGTAGCTAAAGATTTAGGATAATTATACTCCGAATATATTTCTGTGATAATTTTACCTATTGTAGCAGAGAGATCTTTAAATGGTTTAAAAAATTGAAGCTTGTTATCTTCTCCAACTTGTTTAGTTAAATATGCCTTCGAACCTTCGGATATAATAATTTGCTGAAGTAAATTTTCATTTATGTAACTCGTACTTTCATCATCATTGACCTTTGTTGCCAATAATTTAATTACTTTTCTCAATCTCAACTCAGGATCTTCAATATTGTTTGTGTGGAAATTAATTTGATATTGTACCCAACTCCAATACCAATCAACCAGATATAATAATAAACGATGCTTATTCTCGAAGTAACGATATACACCAGCTTCAGTTGTATTTATTTCAGTTGCTAACTTTTTGAAGGTAAACGACTCAAATCCATACTGATAAATTAGAATTACACTATGTTGTATTATTTTCTTTCCTAATTCAGATTGCTCTGGATTCCGCAAATATAGCGAGTCGTTTAGGTTAATCTGTATCTGTAATTTCATAGCCACTCTTCAAATGCAAAAACAAAAATTGTTTTGCAAACTTAGTAAAAAATATTTTACAATCAAATAAGATAGTATTACTATTATTTAAAATATTAAAGCTACCTTTGTCTATCAATTAACCTTAAATACTATACAAAATGGTAAATATTATAATCTATTTAGCAAAAGAACACGATGCAAAATACTTGGTTGATACAATGTTAAATGAACAATTAATCGCCAATGCAACCATAGATATGGACAATATATCTTTTAATATTGAAAATAATCATGTTATAAGAACAGAGAATACAGTAATAACTGCACAAACAAGATCAATGCTAATTTCCAAAATAGAAAATTTTATTGCTTCAAAATATGGTGAAAATGTAAGAATATGTTCTATTCCAATTATTCATGCCAACAATTCCTTTGATGCTTTAATTAGAAACAACACGTTGAAAGAATAAATTATATATTTAAACAAATCTATATCAAAATTGATGATCAATAAATTCCAAAATTCTGAAGAATTTAAATCAACTAAAATAAAACCCTTAGCCAAATTTTGGAAATTGGTTGCTCTTGAAAGAGTTGAAATAGTAAACATTTATGCATTTGCAGCCTTAAGCGGACTAATTTATTTATCTCTTCCTTTAGGTATACAATCCATTATTAATTATTTGTATAGTGGCCTAATTTCAACTTCACTGGTTGTACTTATATTCATTGTTATATTCGGAGTTTTCGCAAATGGTTGGCTTCAAATTATCCAAATGAAGATTATAGAGCGAATTAGCAGAAGAGTTTTCACTCGTTTTAGCATGGCTTATGCAGCAAAAATTCCAAAACTAGATCTTTCATCAATTGATAATAACTATTTACCCGAATTAGTCAATCGATTTTTTGATACAGCAACTTTGCAGAAAGGCATCTCAAAGATTTTATTAGAATTCCCGACTGCTATGGTTCAAATTCTATTTGGCTTGGCTTTGCTTGCTGCTTACAATCCAAATTTCTTAGTGGTTGCTTTATTAGTCACTTTATTAATTTATCTTATAATGAGGTTTACCTATCCTAAAGGAATGGCAACTTCTATCGAGGAATCAAATTATAAATATGAAGTTGGATATTGGCTTGAAGAACTTGGAAGAACCATAAAATCTTTTAAGTTTATGGGTGTTTACCATTATCCTTTAATCAAAACAGATGATTTAGTTAGTTCATATTTAGATTCTCGTGAAGATCATTTTAGAATACTTAAAATTCAATATTGGAGCTTTGTTTTTTTTAAAGTAATAATTAGTGCTGCTTTATTAATTCTAGGAGTAGTATTAATAATAGATGAACAAATTAATTTGGGTCAGTTTATTGCTGCTGAAATTATAATTCTAACCATTATTAATTCAATAGAGAAGCTAATCGGAAGTTTAGATGTGGTTTATGATATGCTTACAGCGCTAGAAAAAGTAAGCGGTATTTTAGAAAAACCAGAAGAAAAAGATCAAAGTAAATTGCTGATTGATGAGAAATTAGAGAATGGGATGTCCATAAAATTAGAGAACCTCAGCTTTAGTTTTGATTACAACAACCCGGTTAATGTTTTAAATAATATATCGTTAACCATAAATTCAGGAGAAAAAATTTGCATTTTTGGTTCAGAAGGTAGTGGTAAAACAACCATTCTGAAAATGCTAACAGGTGCATACACTAATTTTGATGGACAAATTTTAATAAATGATTTTCCAATAGGAAACTATAATTTACAAAAACTCAGACAAAATATAGGTATATATCTAGATTCTCCAGATTTGTTCAGTGGAACGTTGTATGAAAACCTAACAATGGGAAACCAATCTATACTACCAGAAACCATATTAAACACGGCTAAGGAAACTGGTTTAATTAATTACATTCAAATATTACCAAAAGGACTTGATACGAATGTAAATTCAATTGGTAAAAATTTAGCAAAAAATATAGTTACGAAGATTTTAATAACCAGAGCTTTACTAAATAACCCGAAATTATTATTGCTAGAAGATTGCTGGAGTAATTTAGAAAATTTGCATCAAGAATTAATTATTAATAACATAACAAGTTTTGATAAAAAATACACGCTAATTGCTGTTACCAATGATGAAACTTTTGCTTCTCGATGCGACAAGATTCTTTTACTTGAAAAGGGAAATATTATTCGATTTGGATCTTTTAAAGAAGTAAGCAATACAATAGAGTATAAAAATATGTTTAAAAATTTTAGTAAATAATTGAAGAATGTGGTTTGATAATAATAAAAATCTTCCTGATTGTCCGGAACGAGAATTTGTTTCGTATAAAAAATCATTTAATCCAGATAAGAAAACTAAAACTATTTATTGGATTTTAGGTGGGTTTATTTTGTTCGTTTTGTTTTTGCTTTTGCCCTGGACTCAAAATGTAAGTGCACCAGGTATTGTAACAACAACAAACCCCGAAAACAGACCGCAGGAATTGAACACTGTAATTGCAGGTAAAATTGAAAAATGGTACGTTAAAGAAGGAGATATGGTTGAAAAAGGAGATACCATATTGAAAATTGGTGAAGTAAAAGAGAATTATCTTGATCCTGAATTAGTAACGAGAACAGACGAACAAATAAAAGCAAAAGAAAGCACAAACGATTTTTATAAAAATAAAACACAGGCTATTGATCGAAAAATAACTGCCTTGCAAGATGGAAAACAGTTTAATTTACGCTCCTTGGAGAATAAAATTTTACAAACAATTTTAAATGTGCAGACAGATAGTATGGGTTTGGTTGCCGCAAAACTTGATATTTTGATTGCAGATGAACAATACAAACGTTCGGAAGAATTGTATAAAGAAGGTTTGATTTCATTAACAGAGTTTGAAAAAAGAAAACAAACAAGGCAAATTGCAGATGCAAAAAAAACGATGGCTCAGAATAAATTTATGAATTCTAAGCAAGATTTAATTAATGCAAAAATTGAGCTTTCTAAAATAGACAGAGAGTACAATGAAAAAATATCTAGTTCCGAAAGTGAAAGATTTTCTACTTTAAGTGATATTGCTACGGGTACAGGTGAAATTTCTAAAATGAAAAATCTTTATGCAAATTATGTAATTAGAAATGGTTTTTATTTTATTACAGCACCCCAAAATGGTCAAATAACGAAAACAATTTCTGCAGGAATTGGAGAAGTTATTAAAGAAGGACAATTAATTGTAAAAATTGTTCCAAGGGAGTTTAAATACGCAGTGGAATTATATATTAAACCCGTGGATTTACCCTTGATTTCAAAAGGACAAAAAGTTCGTTTTTTATTTGATGGATGGCCAAGTATTGTATTTAGTGGTTGGCCAAATGTGAGTTATGGGACATTTGGAGGTGTTGTAGTTGCAATAGATAACTCAATTTCTGATAACGGGAAATTTAGAATATTAGTTGCAGAAGATCCAAATGATAAAAAATGGCCTACGGCATTAAAAGTTGGTGGAGGATCAAATGGTATTGCACTTTTGAAAGATGTACCAATTGGGTATGAACTTTGGAGAAAATTAAATGGATTCCCACCTGATTTTTATACGACAAATGGGAATAATAAAAAGACTATTTCAAAATAAATGATTGTTGAATAAAGCAAAATTAAATTGATGAAATATACTTTATACAATATAATGTTTAGCTTAATTTGCTTGACTTTATCAATTAATTATACCAATGCTCAAGAGATTGAAAAGAGAGTTTTAAGTCCTGATGCGTTTTTAGAAATAATAAGAATTTATCACCCAATAGCCAAGCAAAGTGAATTGGTAAATGATATTGCTAAAGCTAATTTAAGAGTTGCAAGAGGTGGTTGGGACCCTAAAATATATTCTAATTACGATACAAAAAATTATGAAGGAGAAAACTATTATAATTATTTCGAAAATAAAGTAAGTATTCCAGTTTGGTACGGATTAGAAATAAAAGGAACTTATGATTTCATTTCTGGAACTAGAGTAAATCCAGAAAGTAAAATCCCTAACGAAGGTTTAGGAGCTTTAGGAATATCTCTCCCAATTGGTCGGAATTTATTTTTAGATAAACAAAGAGCAACATTATTTCAAGCAAAAATTTTTCAAGAATCAAGCAAACAGCAGCAATTAGAAATGCTAAATGATTTGTTTTTGAATGCTTTACTAGATTATTATAATTGGAGTTTAGCTTATCAGTCTTTGCGTGTTTTAGAAAATGCAGAAATAATTGCTAAAACACGTTATTTGGCAGTTATACGATCCTCAATTTTAGGCGAAAGACCAACAATTGATACCATTGAAGCTTTAACACAACTTCAAACTAGACAAATTCAATTAGCAAATGCTAAATTAGATTTTATTAATACTTCTTTAGAGTTAACAAATTATTTGTGGACGGAAAATGGAATCCCTCTTCCTACTGATACAAATTTGGTTCCTTCCATTTTAAATTCAGATTTTTTGAACTTACAAATTGATTTAGGAAAAATGGATGAAATGATTAGTAATCTTGATCAAAAGCAACCTAGTATTGTTAATAATAAATTGAAAACAAAATCTTTGGAATTAACGAGAAGATTACAAAATGAAGAATTAAAACCTGTTATCAATTTAAATTATAATGCACTAAGACAACAATTTAATTTTAATGAAAATAATATTAATAATTTAAATAATAATTATAAGCTTGGATTTAATTTTTACATGCCACTTACATTTGCAGAAGGAAGAGCAAAAGTGAAAATTGCCAATTTAGAGATTAAGAATAACCAATACATTTTTGAACAAAAATTACAGGAATTTACTAATAAAATTAAATCTTCTTTTAATGAATTAGTAATTCTTCAATCTCAAACTAAACTTTATTCCGAGTCTGCTACAAGCTATAGACAACTATTTGATGGAGAAACGATACGATTCAGAAATGGAGAAAGTTCCTTATTCTTAGTTAACAATCGGGAAAATCAATTTCTAGATGCTCAACTAAAATTAGCTCAGTTTCAAAGCAAATATTATCAAACTGAAGCAAAATTAAAGTGGGCCGCCGGAACAATTTCTGTTGAATAATTAATAATCTTTTTATTAATTCCTTTAAAAATGGAAATACTTTCTTTTAATTTTATTTATTTTTTGCAAACTTAAAATATTGAAAAATAAAAAAGCCCCTAGCTTTCACCAGAGGCTTCCTATTTTTTCTTTTTTTTTAATAACTTTCCACAACACTTAAAGTATTTCCATTTGCACCTACCCAAGTTACTTTATATCCATACGCACAGTCCAAATTGATTGGATTACCTTGTTGATCCGTTCCTAATGTAAGTGTAAATAAATCATTATTAATAGAATGAACTAAAGTTCCACTATTTGGTCTCCAAAGTCCACAATATGTATTAGATAATAAGGACTTAGTGTAATAAGTTGTAAATGGTGTTCCAAATCGATTGGTTCCCCATGAATCTACATTTGCGATGCCTCCTAACGTAGAATCTCCATTTGCTTTAAATGTAATTCGTTGATCACTTGGACGATAGCTCCATTCAGTCACTCTTGCTACATTCCAGTTTGCAGCACTACCACCATTGAATGTTGCCTGCAAATTCAAAGACCGTTCTTGATACTTAATCGTAGCTGCTCCCGATAAAAAACTTAACCAATTACTTCCATTTACATTTTTCACGGTTTTAGTTCCGTTCAACGTAACTGATTGATTGTCTTTTAGTCTTACTACTTTAAAATTGATAAATGTGTATGTCAAAACTGCATTTGGATTACTCCAAGATGTTCCACTAGTCAGTTGAACTTTTACTTTTCCTGCCCTGGTCCTAGATGGACTTAAACATGGGGTTACTCCATCAAAAATAAATAGTAAAGTTTTTTGTGCAATTTGGGATTTATCAATCGTGATTCCGCATAAATCAGAAGTAATTCCAGCACTTTTTCCAACTCTTCCAAATTCCGTTTCATCTTGTACAATTACATTCAAATCATTTTGAATTTGATCTGATTCTGCATTATATAAGCTTGCATCATCATTAAATTGTTCAACATTGCTATCTAATTTTGCATCGTCATTTTCATCTTTTTTACATCCTGCAAGAGCCGCAATAAGTAGGAGCATTAAACCTGATTTTTTTAACATTTGTTTGTTCATTTTTTTCTGATTTAGGGTTTGATAATCGTTAAGTTAAATTTCATGCCATAAAAAAAGGATATACCGCCTAAACGGTATATCCTGTAATTAAAGTATATGTATAATTTATTTTCCTATCAAAGCAATACTTCTCTTAACAAAATCAGTCAATTCTTTTCCTTTCAACATATTTTGTGATAATAAAGCCAAATCTGTTGTTTGTTTTACTAATTCATTTTGCTTTTCAGCATCTGTTTCTTGTAAAATCTGCGATATTAATGGATGATTGCTATTGATTACCATATTGTAACTATCTGGCAAATTTCCAAAAATATTCATTCCTCCGCCACCCATCATTTGCTGTTCTTTCATTCTTCGCATAAATTCTGATTGGGTAATAATAGCTGGCTGATCTTTTTCACTTAAACTCTCAAATGTAATCTGAAATTTACCTGCCGGTAATGCTGCTTCTAATACCGGTTTTAATTTCTTTTCGTCATCTTTTGTTAATTTTGATGGAAGACTTTCTTCCTTATTAATCAACTTATCAATGGTATCACTATCAACCCTTGCAAAACTAATTTTTTCATATTTCTGCTCAAGTTTTGTTGTAATATGGCTTGCTAATGGCCCACCTAAATTTAAAACGCTATAACCTCTATCTGTTGCTGTTGATACAAATGAATGTTGCTCATCAGCATCTGAAGTATATAAAATAATTGTTTTTTCGTCTTTATCGGTTTGGCTAGGTTTTACTTTTTCTAAGTATTCATCAAATGTAAAAAACGAATTTGTATCATCTTGATACAAAGCAAATTTAGCTCCTTTCTCCATGAATTTTTCATCAGAAAGCATTCCATATTGTATGAATAATTGAATATCATTCCATTTTTTTTCAAAATCAGCACGATCATTCTTAAACATTTCTTCCAGCTTGTCGGCTACTTTTTTAGTAATATGGCTTGCAATTTTCTTTACATTTCCATCACTTTGTAAATACGATCTAGATACATTTAATGGAATATCTGGTGAATCAATTACCCCGTGTAATAAGGTTAAAAAGTCGGGTACAATTTCTTCAACCGAATCGGTAATATAAACTTGATTACTATATAATTGAATTTTATTTTTTTGAACTTCAAAATTGTTTTTCAATTTCGGGAAGTACAAAATTCCGGTTAAATTAAATGGATAATCAACATGCAAATGAATATGAAATAATGGCTCCTCTGCAAACGGATATAATTCACGATAAAATGCTGCATAATCTTCAGCTTTTAATTCAGATGGAGTTTTAGTCCAAGCTGGTTTGGTATTATTTATAATGTTATCCGAAATTACCTTAACATCCTTGTCTTCAGCATCTTTCTCAGTAGTTTCGTTTGTACCAAATTTAATATCGACAGGTAAAAATTTACAGTATTTATTCAGAATAGTTGACAAACGACTTTCTTCTAAAAACTCCATGCTATCTTCAGCAATGTGTAAGATAATATCCGTTCCTCGTTCTGTCTTTTCTATTTCTTCTATCGTGAAATTTGGACTTCCATCACATTCCCATTTTACAGCGGGTGCGTCTTTAAACGATTTTGTTTGAATTTCTACATTAGACGAAACCATGAATGATGAATAAAAACCTAATCCAAAATGACCGATGATCGCGTTTTTCTCTCCTTTATCTTTGTATTTTTCAACAAATTCTTCAGCTCCAGAAAAAGCAATTTGATTGATGTATTTTTCAATCTCATCTTTCGTCATTCCAATTCCATTATCACGAATGGTTATGGTTTTTGCTTCTTTATTAAGAATTACTTCTACTTTAAGATCACCTAAATCTCCTTTAAATTCACCTATTGAGCTTAATGTCTTTAATTTTTGAGTAGCATCTACAGCGTTAGATACTAATTCTCTCAAAAAAATCTCATGATCTGAGTATAAAAACTTCTTGATTATCGGAAAAATATTTTCCGTTTGAACGTTAATGGTTCCTGATTGCATAATTGTACGATTGTTTCATAGCAATTTACAAACCTAATGCCATGGGGTTTTTCGTGACAATTTGGCAATAAAACTACTCCCCCATCAATTCAGATAACTCTGGCAATTGAACTGTTTTGGTATAATGCAAAATCATTCGACATAAAGTATTTGGGTCAAATGGTTTTAATACAATGTCTGTTGCACCAGCTTGAAATACTTTATTTCTAATTTCACCCGGAATACTTGCTGTAAGTGCTACAATGGGCAATTTTATATTTCTATTTCGCATTTCACGGGTCGCTTGATAGCCATCCATTATAGGCATGTGCATATCCATTAGAATAATCTGATGCCTTTTTATATCCAATTTATCTAAAGCATCTTGACCATTTACAGCAACTTCGGTAATTGCTCCCCAGTTTTCCAGAAACTTTTGTGCCACAAGAATATTCATTTCATTATCTTCTACCAATAATATCTCTACACCGTCTAATGGTTTAGTGCTCAAGTGATAAGTTTCCTTTTGCACTTCAATGGTTTCTTCTTTCATAACCCCGAAAACTCGAAACGTTTGCTCAAAATAAAATTCAGTACCCACACCTTGTATACTCGTTAATTCCAATTCTGTGCCTTGTTCTTGTAGTATTCGCTTACATATAGCTAAACCCAAACCTGTACCGCCATAGCTTCTGCTTGTAGATGAATCTGCCTGTACAAATCGTTCAAATATTATTTTTTGCTTATCCTGCGATATCCCAATTCCTGTATCTGTAATACTAAACTTAAGTTTTAAAAGCTCTGCATCTACATGCAAAACACTTAACTTTAATTTTACCTGACCTTGCTGAGTAAATTTTATCGCATTATGAACAAGATTAGTTAAAACCTGCCCTATTCGTGTTGGATCGCTGATTACTGTATTTTTTAATTCATCATCTACCTCCAATAACAAAGCAAGACCCTTATCATCAGCTTGAGTTTTTAGCACAGCAATCGTATTTTTAGCAAGTTCTTTTAAATTGGTTTCTATTTCTTCGAAATTAATTTTACCCGATTCTATTTTATTAAAATCCAAAATATCATTTACAACCGACAATAAATTATTTGCTGAAAAAAGCATTAAACTCAATTGTTCTTTTTGATCTTCTCTCGGATTATTTCTAATTAAAAGATGCGTCATTCCTACAACGGAATTCAAAGGTGTTCTTATTTCATGAGACATGGTTGATAAAAACTCTGATTTAGCTTTTGATACTTGTTCTGCATATTTTTTTGCTTGATGCAAGGTATCTGCAAATCGATAGGAAAGTATTAATGATTGAAAGAAAAAGAATATTATATAGCCAGTAAAAACTGTAATTCGATATTGGCTTACAATTCCGAAATAATTTAAACTTATTATGAAGAATATAAGTGTAATTACCACAAGACCTGTTAATGCAAAAATTGCACTTCTTCTTTTATTGATTACTGCTTGTAGATAAACATAAAAAGTATAGCCTAAATATATAAACATGGAGGCTAAAAATGGATGAACTAATTGGGTGAAAATAATTGGTTTGCAAAAAATAGTGATTCCTATTAATAATCCACAAAAACCTAAAATAAGTTTAATAATCGGCAAATGAACGTCTTCAGGATACAAGTATCTCGTGTATAAAGTAAACATTACTACACTTAGAAATAAGCTAATATATTCAAGATGGATTGCAATTGCCCAATCTAATTCTGGCATTACTGAGTGCAGTGAATAAAAACCAGAACCAATAATTCTATAGCTGTAAATAATGCAGAATAAAGAAAAAGCAAGGATAGCCTTATCATGTCGACCGAAGAAAAATAAACCCATGAAAAACAAACCGGCCATAAACATACAACCCATGATTAAAAAATCAGATCCTATTTGTTTATCGTGTTTACTGTGTAAGGCTTCACTTTTACCAATAATCAAATTCTTAGAAATTCCTCCTTTTGAATGATGAAAATTTGATATTTGCAAAAATAAATTCAGTGTATCTTTATTATTCGGAAGTTCGATAGTTTGATTTAACCAATGTGGAATTGTTGTTTCTTTCATAATTCCTGGTTGACCATTATTAGCCAACAACCTACCATTTACATATAATTTATAAGAATTATAGGTTTCTGGCATTTCCAGAGCAAGGCTTTGATTGTTGCCATCAAATAATATGGTAAGCTGGTAAGTTGCATAACCAACAGCACTCAATTCCTTATTTTTATGGATGGTTTCGTTCCACAACATAGGAAACTTAGTATAGGCACGATTTGTCTTAGCTAGATTTTCTGGATCTCTAAGCTCTTGCCAATAAAATTCCCATTCTCCTTTTAATTGTATGTTTTGTTCATAAAAATTAACCTCTCTTAAATCAATTATTCCCTTTTTAGCATTAGGTGATAAATTAGCTTCGGCATTTTGTAATGCCAGAAATGGAAGAAGTGATAGGGATATTCTAAAAAACTGGCTAAGAAAATTAGTCACAATGTATTATAATTGAAGTCGAACGTATTTGTAAAACTTCCATTTATACGCCATTCATTTTTTTAAGTTATGACTAAAAAAATCAGTTAAACAAAAAAGGAGTCTCGCGACTCCTTTTTCATTACCTATTTAATGCTTTACAACTTCTGCAACATCAGCTTGCTATCTAATTTAGATTTATCACCTAAATATGACCAACGAATTCCTGTCGCATATTTTTTAAATGCATCATTTACTTGCTTAGCTTTTACATTTTTAATTTTATCAACTATAGTAATGCTATTTTGCCAGCTACCATATATTTCATTGCTTCCCAAACTTTGAGTTTGACCTCCGTTGGTTTCCTGTTGCATGAAATATGAAGTTACAAAACCACTTTTTTCATCCAGTACTTCTTTTTCCGAAAAGCCAACTGTTTTTAATTTTTTAACTTCATCAATCATTACCTGAACAGAAGCATTTGGATCAGTTGTACTAACTCCCATGCCAGCATACGGCGACTTTCCACCTCGGTACATTGCATATGGTGCGTACGATAAACCTCGTTTCGTTCGTATTTCATCAAACATGCGGTTTGAGAAAATTGAATAGGCCAATCTCATTGCATACCCTTCTTCCGACATTCCAACCGGTGCATTCATTACTCCGAAAATATAATTGGTAGCCAGTGGACGCTCTTCGATATTAACTGTTGATTGTGTAATATTTAACAATCCGGAAGAATTAGCAACATATTTACCTTCAGGCATACCTTTTACCATTGCACGAACTTTTTCAATTAAATCCGCTTTATTTACATTCCCAACAACTACAAAAAACACCTGTTTTTTATTAATAACAGATTTTAAATAATCGCGGGCTTCTGCTGCAGTAAATTTCTCCATACTCTCTTCCGTTCCTGCAGGTCGTTTAGAGTAATCTAAATTAGCAAAGGCATCCAACATAATCATTTGTTGGATGTATGCATCTGGGTTCGATTGGTTTTCTTTAATGGTAGAAATAGATTGTTCCTTAATCTTGCTAAATTCTTCTTCAGTGAATGATGGATTCATAATCGCATCAGCAAATAAGGGCCAAACTTTATCAAATGTGCTGTTAACACAACTTAAACTCACATTTCCAAAATCAAATGTTGAAGTTCCGGCAATGCTTGCTCCTACTTTTTCCAGTTCTTCAAAATACTTTTCTTTGCTGTATTGCTGCGTACCTCCAGTTGTTGCAACCTGCAAAGCAAGTGCTTCAATCCCTTCTTGAGCCTTTTGATAGTTAGAAACTCCACCTCGAATAAACATTCGAGCACTTACTATTTTATTTAATGATGGTTTGAAAATTAATTTAACTCCATCCACCATCACTTCTTCTGCAACTTGTTTGCTTGCTTGCGCAAATGCACTTGTATTGGCAATTACCAATAGTAGTACGATTAATTTATAGATCCTTTGCATGACTTATTGTTTTACTATGGTAAATACTACTTTTCTATTCTCTTTCTTTTCAGCATCTGTTAAACCTTTTTGCTTTTTTACTTGGAAAGCCTTATTGGTATTTCCAATAATTCTTGCTTCTGGATAACCAGCTGCCAACAATTCTTTTGTAATTTCTGTATAACGAGTTAGGCCAGCTGTTTTCCCTTCCGATGCATCTTGGTACGACTCTACCCTAATGTTTACTGTTGGATTTATTTTAATCCATTGACGAAGACTAATTAATTTTGCTGCATTGGCAGAATCTGTCATTGCAACTTCATTATTATCAAAGTACAAGGTATAGTCTTTCATATCGTACGTTTCTGCAAATATTTTAGAATCAAACGAACCAGCCATTCGCTCTGGCAAAGCCAAACCAGCTACATAATTTTTACCTTTAATATACTTTCGAACATAGTTTTTAATATCCTCACGAGTTACTCGTTTCAAATTTTCCACATACGAAGTGTAATAACCAACGGTAGCAGATGCCCACCAAAAAGTAACTGTATGAATATAATCAGAAGGCTTTTCGCTGCTGAATGCATCACTCACTTCCAAATTAACTTTTGCTGTTTGCAATTGCTCATCTGTGAAATAATCATCGTTATCCCATTGCTCCATGTTTTTATATAATTCACGGATTGCTTCGCCAGTTTTTGCTGGATTTGGTACTAGAACAATACTAATTGGACCTGTTCTACGAGCAGTTTGATAACCCACATTTACTTGATAAGCTAAACCAGTTTCAATTAAAGATTGACTCAATTTAGAACCTTGTTGTTGTAAAATAAAACTAAAAACATCGGCTGCGTACGTTGCTTTTAAATCGCCACGAGTATCTGGCCCATGGTAATTTTGCATTAAAAGCGGCACTTGTGCAATCGGCGATTTAATAACAAACTGAGAAGAGTACTCTAATGGCTTAAATTCTGGAATGGGATATCGTTCAAATGGATCGAAATCTGAAGCTTTCCAATCGCCTAGAATTCTAGCAGCCTCTGAAAATACTTTGTTATGATCTACATCACCAGAAATGGCTAACATCGAGTTGTTTGGATAATAATATTTATCCTTAATAACAGTCATTTTTTCTGGTGTAGCACTCAAAATAGTAGAGTACAAACCAATTGCATTTTTGCGGTACCAGTTATCGCCCCAAACTTTTTGGTTCATTTTGTAAAAAAGCGAAAAGTAGGGTCCCGATTCATTGCGTTGAAACTCACCAGCTACCACCGGATTTTCTGTTTTCATTTCATCTTGCAAAAATAAAGGATAGCGAATCGCATCATTCATAAACTGTAAACCATCGGTCAGCTTGTCTTTGCTTAACGTGCAAAAATAATTTACACGTTCGTCAGAGGTTGTACCGTTAAAAGAAATACCCAATTCATTTACCCGATCGAGGTAAGCTTTTTGGCTTGGGTAGGTTTTGTTCGCTTTAAAGAACATGTGTTCATACAAATGAGAAAGACCATTAAATGCTGAATCTTCTGTGTAGGCTCCGTTTTTAACGACAATTTCAATCGTTGCCAAAGGTACATTAGCATCTTCAATTACTAATACATCTAGCCCATTAGGCAAGGTTTTCTTAAAAAAATTGGAAGGTAAATTTTCCTGCGCGTTGCTTTGCAGCCAGCAGCTCAGTGCAATAAGCACTGTAAAAAGTTTTTTCATGTTTCTGTTGTTGAGATTTATGGCGAATATATCACTTAAAACAAATACAGTAAGTTTGTAAAGTATTTTTTACGGTGGAGGGAGTTGGATTGGGTTGAGTTTGTTGGAGATTTTAAGAATTTGTCACATCCTAGAAAAGTTTATATTTTAATTGAATAATTAATTATAGATTTATTATGCAATATGTTTGTCATGTGTCTTTTGAATTCATTATTTAATACATAAAACTATGGAAATAAATTTTTTCGAAAATTCACAAATTAGAAACCTTTTAATAAAATTTATAACTCAATTGAAAAACAGAAATATCGATAAAAAAATACTTTAAATAATTTTAACAGATTTTTATATTAAATCAATTTTAGGAATCTATGTCCATCCTATTCAACTTTCTATGAGTTAGTTTTATTATTTTAAATAACCTTTATATTAAGGATAAAAATTAAACCAATTTGCAGGTTTATATATTAGGCAAGGCCAAAAATTGTTCGAAAGATTTAACAAATCGAATAGATAGACAATTAGAATATATTCGTACTTTTGAATATAAAATTACAGACGATGAAACTTGAATTTAACTTACAGAGTAAAAAATTGGAATTAATCCAATGGCTATCTACATTGGAAGATTCAACCATCATTGATAAAATTATTGCATTGCGAAAAAATGAAAGCAAAGATTGGTGGAATTCCATTTCCGAAAGCGAAAAAGAATCAATTGAACAAGGTCTGAACGATGCAAATTCAGGAAAATTGAATTCTCATTCAAGCGCAAGAAAGCTATATGAAAAATGGCTATAAAATTCTTTGGACAGATTTAGCCATTAAAGAATTAGAAAAGACCATCGAGTATCTTGAAGAAAATTGGACAGAAAAAGAACTTCGAAATCTTTTTGAAAAACTTGAAGAAACGTTAGGTCTTATTTCTCAAAATCCAAATCTTTTTCAAGTTTCAGACATTAAAAAAGATATTCGAAGAGTTGTTGTTTTAAATCATAACAGTCTTTATTATCGTATTCAAAATAATCAAATTGAGATAATTTCTTTTTTCTCAAACAGTCAAAGTCCAATTAAAAGGAAATTAAAATAAAATTTCGACCAACCGCCGATTCTATAGATTTCTGGTTTTTTATGTATTGAATATTTATTTTCTTGAAGAAAGTTTTTTTAGTCTCAACTACAGACATAAGTTGAAACTAATCGATCTAGAATATTTTTACTGAAGCATGGTTTAAGCTAATTTAGTTTTACACTACAAACAGTATGAGCGAAACTGGTCCCGCCTTAGTTAATTAGCCAACCATCAATTCAACTAATGAAATGAAAGCATTTGTTAAATTTTAAATTAGTTTTACTAATTGGTGTTGATAACTTAAAATATTATATAAGTTGCAGAAGTATTTAATGTAGTAGAAAAAATAAAATGTATTTAAAATGAAAGCTATAGTTTATAGAAAATATGGTCCACCAGAGGTTGCCAAATTAACGGAGGTTAACAAACCGATACCAAAAGAAAATGAATTATTAGTAAAAGTATATACATCTACCGTAAATCGAACTGACTCTGGTTTCAGAAGCGCTGAATATTTTGTATCACGGTTTTGGTCTGGACTTTTCCGACCGAAATATCCTACTTTAGGTTGTGAGTTTGCTGGTATAATTGAAGATATTGGTAAAAACGTTACAACATTTAAAAAAGGCGATAGAGTTTTTGGATTTAATGATAAATCCTTTGGAGGTCATGCTGAATATTTAACTATCGCTGAAAATGACGCTGTAGCAACCATTCCCGAAAACTTAACCTATGATGAAGCTGCCGCAATAACAGAAGGTGGCCATTATGCTCTTGTAGATATTAAAGCAGCAAAAATAAAACCCGGACAACATGTACTAGTATATGGTGCAACAGGTGCAATTGGTTCTGCAGCAGTGCAATTATTAAAACATTTTGGAACAATAATTACTGCTGTTTGTAATACAAAAAATGTAGAACTGGTAAAATCGCTTGGTGCAGATTATATAATAGATTATCAAAAACAAGACTTTACAAAAACAGAAAATAGATTTCACTTTATTTTAGATGCAGTTGGCAAAAGCTCTTTTGGACAATGTAAACCATTACTTACTGAAAATGGAATTTACATTTCTACTGAATTTGGTAAAAATGGGGAAAATGTCTTTTATGCACTAACTACTGCAATTTTTGGAGGCAAAAAACTTCTATTTCCAATTCCATCAATAACCAAAAACGATGTTTTATTTTTGAAAGATTTGGCTCAAAATGCTAAGTTCAAAGCTGTGATCGACAGGAATTATACATTAGACCAAATTGTAGAAGCCTATAAGTATGTTGAATCTGGACAAAAAACCGGAAATGTTTTACTGAAAATTGTAACTTGAATTACTTCACATTAATTTAGAATTCGCAACCAATTATTTCAAATCTTGGATATTAGAAATAAGATGATAATTATAATTTAATTGGATAGGATATATTCTTTGTTGATCCAAATACTTAGTAAACGAATCCGTCACAAAAAATATGTCACAAAATTAATTGTGACAAAATATTTGTGACAAAAATTAAATTCTTGATTCAAAATAAAAAACAGAAGTTTCAATTTCTTCTTCCATTCACCATCACTTAATAAATAGATTTTAAGTCAACTGGATCTAAGCCTCAAATAAAAATTAATTTTTTTGTGATTTTTTGATGAATTGTTTTACTAACTATTAAAGTAAATTACAAAAAACCTTTTGATGAACAGCGAATTTTTAAACACGATAAAAGAAAATGATGCAATCATCTATAAATTGGTCAGAATATATGCTGAGCAGATTGATGATCAGCAAGATTTGTATCAGGAGATTATTTATCAGCTCTGGAAGTCGTACAAAACATTTGAAGGGAAATCAAAAATCAGCACGTGGATATATAAAGTTGCTCTGAATACTTCATTAGCCTATATAAATTTAAAAAAGAAACATGCTGGAAAAGTTGAGATGAATGATTCATTATTACAAATTGAAGACAAAACTGATACAGTTTTAGATGATAGAATTACTGAAATGTATCAAAAAATAAGAAAGTTAAATGAAATTGATCGAGCAATTATTTTTCTCTTTTTAGAAGGTAAAGACTACGAAGAAATAGCAGCAATTATAGGTTTTACAAATTCAAATGTTGGAACGAGGTTAAACAGAATCAGACAAAAATTAAAAAACGAATTAACAAAACAATAAAAAGATGGAACTAGAAAAAATGAAATCCCTTTGGGATGATATGAATGAAAATAATGTAAAAATGAATAATCCTTTAAATCTAAACGATAAAGATATGTCTCACTTAAAATACAATGAAGAAAGTAAAATTTTCAAAACTGCTGAAATTACGGGATTAATAATAGCTTATATTTTCGCAGGTATTATTTTATACAATTTCAATCTGCTTGATAAATGGTATTTGATTATTTGCGGAATCATCCTGGTTTCTTATCTTTTATTAATGCCACTCTACACCTTGGCTGGCATTAGAAGAATGAAAAAAGTTGATTTAGTAAAATTAAATTACAAAGAAGTTCTCGAACATTTTTACTCAGTAAAAAGCAGATTAAAACAAGCCGAAAAAATAAGTTTATGGGCAAGCCCTTTAATTTTTGTTTCAGCTTCGGCTATCATCACAAAAATATTTTTACATATAGATTTATTTACTTATCAATTTAAATTACCTATTTTAATACTAATCACTTTATCGTTTGTAGGTGCATTTTTATTCAATATTTGGGTTTTCCAAAAAAGAGACTCTCAATTACTATCTGTGAAGCAATTATTAGAAGAAGGAAATTAACAAACACGATCATGACAGAAAATAAAACTAAAAATTCAGGAAATGGTATCGGCTTCGGAGCTGCTTTGGGTCTTTTATTTGGAGTAATCTACGGTAAAGCATCTGGAAATTTTTCTATAAGTATAGCAATGAGTTTAGCTATAGGTACAGCTATTGGTGCCATTTTCGATTTTGCAAAAAGCAGGAATTAACTCAATACGTATAAATTTAAATTTTTTATTAACCTCAGAACTAAATTTCATTTAATCCTATTTTCACTTTCAGAATCTTCTCCCCCCTCCAAAATTTTACAACCTAATTTTCCACGCTCACCGACAAGCCAATCCCCTATTTAAACAAATCTTCATATTATTTTCCTTAAAAGTAGTTATTCCTAAATAAGAATGATTATCATTGCAGAACAATTTTGATCAGCAAATGACTAATTTTTTCAGAGACAAGCTACAAGAAAAAGGGCTCAAAGTAACTCCCCAACGAGTGGCCATTTATGAGGCTATTGTTACGTTAAGCAATCATCCGACTGCCGAAAACGTTATTGAATACATTAAAACAAATCATCCCAATATATCCGTTGGCACGGTTTACAAAGTCTTAGATTCTTTGGTCGAAAAGGAACTGCTTAGAAAAGTAAAGACCGAAAAAGACATTATGCGCTATGATGCTGTTTTATACAATCACCATCATTTGTATTGTGCCGAAACAGATAGAATAGAAGATTACGAAGACGAAAAACTGAGTAAGCTAATCAATGAGTATTTTGAAAAAAATAAAATTAAAAATTTTAGCGTTCAAGACATTAAACTTCAAATAACAGGTAATTTTAATAATACTATAATTAATAACATCTAATAAAAATGAGCGAAACAATGGAAAGCAAATGTCCTTTTCCACATGGACAAATGCAAGCAACAACAGCAAAAACTACAAGCAGCGGAACTACCAACAAAGATTGGTGGCCTAACCGGTTAAATCTAGGTATTCTACGCCAGCACTCTACCCTATCAAACCCAATGGACGAAGGGTTTAATTATGCTGAAGAGTTTAAAAAATTAGATTTAAAAGCTCTTAAACAAGATATTTTTGAATTAATGACCACTTCACAAGATTGGTGGCCAGCCGATTATGGACATTACGGTCCATTCTTTATTCGCATGGCTTGGCATAGTGCCGGCAAATACCGAATCTCCGACGGACGTGGTGGCTCAGGAACTGGTAACCAACGTTTTGCACCCATTAATAGTTGGCCAGATAATGGTAATTTAGATAAAGCCCGTTTTTTACTTTGGCCTGTTAAACAAAAATATGGCAATAAAATTTCTTGGGCAGATTTAATGATTTTAGCTGGTAACTGTGCCTTAGAATCCATGGGTTTCAAAACATTTGGATTTGCCGGTGGCCGCGAAGATATTTGGGAACCAGAACAAGATATAAACTGGGGAAATGAAACAGAATGGTTGGGCGATACTCGCTACCAAGGCGACAGAGAATTAGAATATTCATTAGCTGCGGTTCAAATGGGACTTATTTATGTAAACCCACAAGGGCCAAACGGCAATCCCGACCCTGTAAGATCTGGTAGAGATATTAGAGAAACCTTTGCTCGTATGGCGATGAATGATGAAGAAACTGTTGCCTTAGTTGCTGGTGGTCATACATTCGGAAAATCACACGGCGCTGGATTAGAAAGTCATATAGGGCGAGAGCCAGAAGGCGAAAGCATTGAAAACATGGGTATGGGCTGGATTAATAAATTTGGAACCGGAAAAGGTGCCGACACCATTACCAGCGGAATTGAAGGAGCTTGGAAACCAAATCCTACTACTTGGGATAATGGATATTTGGAAACCTTGTTTAAATACGATTGGAAATTAACCAAAAGTCCTGCAGGTGCTCATCAATGGACACCAACTGACGACAGTGCCGCAACTACCGTGGTGGATGCACACGATCCTAATAAGTTTCATGCACCCATGATGACAACTGCAGATATGGCCTTGAAAATGGATCCAATCTACGAGAAAATTTCACGACGATACTTAGAAAATTTTGATGAATTTGCCGATGCATTCGCCAGAGCTTGGTTCAAATTGACCCACAGAGATATGGGTCCAATTGAACGATACTTAGGATCAGAAGTTCCTACCGAAGAATTAATTTGGCAAGATCCAGTTACAGAAGTTGCGAGTGAATTAAACGATGCAGACATTGAGGCACTAAAAAATATCATTTTATCTACAGGCCTTTCTGTTTCACAATTAGTTTCCACTGCATGGTCTTCCGCTTCTACCTTCCGAAACTCTGATAAACGCGGCGGTGCCAATGGTGCTCGAATTCGTTTAGAGCCACAGATTAATTGGGAAGCCAACAATCCATTACAACTAAAAATTGTATTAGCTACCTACGAAAAAATACAAAGCGAATTTGGCAAATACATTTCCATGGCAGATTTAATTGTCTTGGGCGGATGTGCAGCCATTGAAAAAGCAGCAAAAGAAGCAAATTATGAGGTCGCAGTTCCTTTCACCCCAGGCAGAGGCGATGCAACCCTTGAACAAACAGATGTAGCATCATTTGCCGTATTAGAACCTCGAGCCGATGGATTTAGAAATTATAAAAACGAAAGAGCTACTGGCATTACCGAAGAAATGTTGGTAGACAAAGCCCAACTACTTACCTTGACTGCACCCGAAATGACAGTTCTTGTTGGAGGTCTTCGAGTATTGAATACCAATTTCAATGGATCTAAGCATGGCGTCTTTACCAAATACCCAGAAACCCTAACAAATGATTTCTTCATAAATTTATTAGACTTAAGCAATACCTGGAAAGCTACGAACGAAGCAGGCGAAATTTTTGTTGGCTCCGATCGTAAAAGCGGAGAACCAAAATGGACAGCAACCCGTGCCGATCTAATTTTTGGTTCCAACTCAGAATTGCGTGCCATTGCCGAATTATACGCAAGCAGCGACTCTAAAGATAAATTTGTAAAAGATTTTGTTGCCGTTTGGGACAAAGTCATGAATTTAGACCGCTTTTAAAAGAGTACATTTTAATAATAAATACAAACAAGAAGGTAAATAAACCTTGCAAGCACCCTTAAAAAAACAATCAGAAATGGTTGGAAAGTTTTTAAAGGTATTTGCAGGGTTTTTTTGTTACAGAAGGGATTGAATTTAAACTTAAAATAAAATTATAATTTAATGATTTGAAATTAGATAAAGAATGATAGTTTTGATTTGATTGATTTTTAAAAAAAGCAAAAATTACGATATAAAATGAGAGCTCGTAGAAAAATTACCAATGTTTACAAGACAATCTTAGAAATAGTAAACAATAAATGCTACATATAACCTTAGATACTTGCGTTTGGTTAGGATTACTCACTGTGGACTTTAACAATGAGGATAATTATTTTGAAGAGATTTGCTTTTTGATTGAAAACAAATATGTAATTCACATTGCTCCTTCAAATATTATTGAAGAGTGGAATAGAAATAAAAGTGACAATAAAGAAAATGCTGTTAAAGAACTAAAAGATAAGCATCGTGATTTGTTGAATTTTTTAAAGAATGATTCAACAATTAGTGCTATATACCAACCAGATAAAATTAAGGAGGTAATTCAAAAAAGAATTGAAAGGATTGACTTAATACTTAATGCGTTTTCAGAGAGGGCTATATTAAATGAAGATATTTTAATAGAGGCAGGCAATAGAAATCTTGCAAAATTCCCACCTAACCATATTAAAGACGGCTATAAAGACACTGTTAATATGTTGAGTTTAATAAATCATATCAAAACTAAAGAATATGATAACTGCCTGTTCACAACAATTGATGGTGATTTTGGGATTACAGCTAAAGAAAAATATAATCTGCACAATTTATTGGTTAAGGAATTTAAGGATTCAAATCTTCATTACATTTACTTTGGTAATAAAAAGAACATTACAGATGACAGAAACAACTTTGGTGCTGTATTTTTTAGTCAAATAAAAAAAGAAGATTCATCTATTCCTAGTTTTCAGGATTATTTGAAGAATAAAATTCAAGAAGAACAATCAAAAACACTTGCAGAAAAAAAATCAGTTCCAAATATAACTATCACAAGCCCTGATGAAGATTACTTGGAGAATATCAAATACATTGATATAATTATTGCGAGAAAAACACCAACAACTTTTGAGCTAGAGCTTATAAAATCATTAATAAAAAGACACGAGAGTTACAAACAATATTTTTTTAACAAAATCGGGAGCAATGGCTTGGTTTAGTTTTTTAAAAGCAGAGGGTTACTTTGACCCTGAAAAAAATCCCGAACCAGTTAAGACTAAAGAGGGTTTTCAAATTCCGTATTGGGATGCTTTGGGATATTTGGAAAAGTTATCTATTCAAATAAGTCAAGGTTATGAAATAGAACTTGTAGACGATTTACTTGGAGTAATTAAAAATGTTTCTGAAAATCCAAACGAAAATAACAGAACATGGTATTTGTTTATTAAAATTTTGAGCAATATTCCTAACGAAAAAATTTCAATAGAAATTTTAAAATTCATTCCTACTTGGCTTACTGGAAAGTTTGATAATATGCTTCAAACTTCTGAAATAACTGAAAAACTACTTCCAAAATTTTTGAATGATAAACCATCAGCAGCAGACATTGAGAAAGCTGAGTTAATTCTTCATTATCTTTTCCTAGTTGAGAAAAAAGAAATTCGAAAAGATATTTGGGACAATCAAGGAAATAGTTATAATTCAAGATTATACTTACATTTTCTTTCAGACAAATTTGACAAAGGAAACCTTGTTCCTAAAGTTGTAAAGTATTGTTCATCAAACATAATTTTGGAGTTAGGTAGAACAATTAAATTTTTGTTGCTTGACTTTCCTAAAGGATTAAATACTATACTGAAAGACGGTGATAAAGAATATAAAATCAAAATTTATATTGAAAAGGAAAATCTTTTGGTTTTATCAAAATTAAAAGATAATGAAGTTATTAACGCAACTTCTACACTTCAGAATTGGGAAAACAAAAATGAAACAGAAATAAAGCTAGAACTTGTTTCAATTCTGAAACAGCAAAACATTAACTATTTTCCGAGTAATGATGATAACGACACTTTCCAAAGTTTAAACTTTGCATTAAACATGGATCTATCTTCTGCATTTGGTTTAAATAGCATAAGAAAGTTAGATGACCGATATGCAAACGAAAAAAAAGTTGTGAATGTTTTCTCTCTAATCTTCCGTGATTTACTTGACGAAAAGGCAAAGCAAAATCCAAGAGAAGCGATTTCATTACTTAAAATCTTTTGCTATGATAAAAAATATTTTATAACATTTTACAAACGCATCGCACTATATGTTATTTGCGAAAATTGGAAGTCAACTAAATTACTTTTTTGGGAGTTATTAAAAGACAATGATGCTTTGCATCTTTTCACAAATTACAAATATCATAAAGAAATATATGATTTGCTTCAAAGAAATCAACAGGCATTGGATATTGAAGAAAAAGAAATTCTGCAAAACATAATTGACAAAGGAGAACAAGATGAGGTTAATGAGAAAGATGAAAAGCATGAAGAATACTGGAAACTTCGTTGGTATTCTGCATTAAAAGATATAGCTCCTTTCAATGAAAATTATTTATCGCTTTCAAAGTTATTAAACATAACAAATGAACACTATGAAAATTTAGGCGAAGTAAGAATTAGAAGCGGTTCGGTTTCTCCAATTGCTAAAGACGATTTGCTTGAAAAAAGTAATCAAGAAATTGCTGAATATATTAAAGCTTTTAAACCCAAAGATCGTTGGGAAGATCCGAACATAAGTGGCTTGTCAGACATACTTGGAAGTGCAGTAGAAATGCACCCTGAAAAATTTGCTAATGAAATAGAATTATATCAAGATCTTGCTTATATCTATTCTTATCGTATGATAAATGGATTTAGTGATGCTTGGAAAAAACAAAACACATTTAACTGGGAAAAAGTTCTACGCTTTTGTTTGCATATACTTAAAAGCAAAAAGTTTTATTCAGGCGATCTCAAAACTGAAAACGATACATGGAATGCAACAGAGGATTGGGTTGTAGGTTCTATTGCTTACCTTATTACGAACGGGTTGCAAAATGATAAAAATTCGTTTGAAATTCGTTTACTTCCATTTGCAAAAGAAATTGTACAAATACTTGTAACCAACTTGAAATTGGTTGATGATTTACCAAAAACAGATATCGATTATCCAACTTATTCATTCAACTCAACAGCAGGTAAATGTTTAAGAGCATTATTAGACTATTCACTCCACCGTGCACGAAATCTTTTTAAATACGAAGATAACGGAAAGTGGGAACCCGAAATTCAATCTTTGTTTGAGGGTGCAATGCAGAAAGGAATTATAGATGTAAACATTTTGGAAGGAATGTATTTTGAACAGTTTTATTTCTTGGATAAGGATTGGATAACTGATCAAGTAAAGCATATTTACAAAAGCGAAGAAAGAGAATGGCTTGCATTCATAGGTGGTTTTACTTATGCAAACCCACCATTCAACGAAGACCTTTACACTATCTTTTATCCTCATTACGTAAAAGCAATTGAAAACAATATCAAACTAAAAAGTTTTCATAACAATGGTTTGGTTAGACACTTGACTGCGTTTTACTTTTGGAAATACGAAACGCTATCTTCAAAGAAATTACTTTTTAAATTTATAAATTTATCTACTCCTGATAAAGTAAGTGATTTGATTAGTTTTATTTGGCAGCAAGAAAATTATCAAAAAAGTTTGTCAGAGTTAGATCAACATGAATTCCAAAAGATGATTTTAGTACTGTGGAAATATTTAACAGATAAATATGAAAATTCATCAATTGAAGAAGAACAAAAAAATTTAGCTTTACTTACAAATTGGATTGTATTTGCTCCAGAACTAAATTTGACTTACACAAAACTTATTTTGAAATCTTGTCAGCACATTGACAAAATCTATTCAACACATGAGTTACTCGAAAATCTTGTAGCACTAAAAACCAAAGGAAGTCCAGATATAGCTGCTAAAGCAATCGGAGAAATTATTTCATCATTGGGTTTCAAAGAATACATTTCTAATTTCGACCAAGATTATATTAAAGATTTAGTTGCGTTCCTCTTTGCACATGGTCAGAACCAAGTAGCAACAGAGTTTTGCAACAAACTTGCTTCTATGCACCAACAATTTTTTTTAAGAGAGATTTATGACTCAAATACAAAAAAATAACTTAACAATTAATATATACACAAGAAGTGGTTTTACAAACAGCACCTTCAAGAAATTAGCCGTTCAGTGGTTAATTGAAGCTTTGTGCTTATATTAAAAGTTATTGTTTGGTTGAAAAAATCAAGTTAATTATTCCAAAAAATATTGAAATAATCAAATGCTTATGAATTCTATTACTCTTATAGCTACAGCACATTTTGAAATTGGAAAATGTAACTCTTATGAATTATATAAAATAATTGAAAAGATAAGTCCTGAAGTGATTTTTGAGGAATTATCAAGCAATTTGTTTGATGAATTTTACAATCAAAATCAACTTTGTGAAGAACCATTGGAGGTAAGCTGTATTAAAAAATAAATGACTGTCCGTATATCTACTTAAATAATTAAATTTGTTTTATGAATATTATAGAAATAGCTAAAAAATTTCCATCTGAATCAAGTTGTATAAAGTATTTTAAAGAAGTAAAAGAAAAGAAAGGAATTATTTGTAA
>JANOCT010000002.1:0-2787 GCA_031412335.1 bacterium
CCCCGCTCGTTGCGCGATTTTATCATTTGCACTAGCATAGCTGTATTATCGCTTTTCTTTTCGAGTCTAAATTCAGTTTTTGTGGCTGTATTAAACTCCTGAGTTTCTAAAAGATTATTTGATGAAATCATTATGATATAATTTAAGTTACCATCAATCTTGTTTTTGATTATGTAAAATTGTGTTTAACTTTAAGTTTCTGAAATAGTGATAATCGCTATTTATCAATAGCTTAATAATCGAATACCGATTTTAATAGCTTAGTTTAGCGCTGTACTACAATTAATAAATTAATAAACTATTAAGCTTGAACACTATTTATAATAGCGATATCCTGCTCAGCCTTAAAAAAAGTGAGGCTATCTATAATAAAGTCGCTGAACTTTCACGATATATTTTTCATGGGGAAAGCCTTGAGAATAGAGATTTACACATGCAAGAACTTGAATTTCTATTAAAGGGAATTAAAGGAACCGATGCTCACCTTACTATTTTCAATCATAAAACATATGCTCCTGAACTGGAAGTGGGGCATACCGAATTTTGGGGATTGCTGCCTGATGGAAACATGGAAGAACGCATGGTTACCATACTTGATTTGCTCAATAAAGATTATGCAAAATTTCCCTACGAATCAGTTGAATGGTTTACAAAAGTGCTAGAACTAATACCTTTTGAAGAACGCGTAAACATGAAAATACATCACAGCTGTATGCGTTTTACACGTTTAGACGGAAAACCGATTTGCATTTTTTCACAAGGCATGCCTATTCAAATAGATGAACAGCGCAACTTCAACTATACCCTTAATTATGTGCAAAACATCCATCACCTGATTAAAAAAGATTTTCCATATTACTGGATACGATTTTCTTACGGACAGCAAAAAGAATTTGTACGAACCTTTCATTCTGATGATAAACTTTACTCAAAACATGACCTGTTGAGTAAAAGAGAAAAGGAAATTTTATTGCTCATTGCAGAAGATATGGACACAAAGGATATAGCCGAAAAATTATTCATTAGTGTTAATACTGTAGGCAATCATCGCAGCAACATGATTGAACGCTTAGGTGCGAGAGATACAACTGCGTTGGTGCAGTTAGCAAAAATGACAGGCATTATTTAAAAGCTGTTTTTAAAAAATGGATCAAAAGGTTCGTATATACACGAGTTAGCTGCAAGCATAAGACCACAACGAACATGAAACTCATAGGAAGTAGCAATAGCAGACAAATACATTACACAAGTGTTTTAACTGATTCGAATTGGCTTGACAATTTACCTACAGAAAATTGGCTTGTATTTCCTATTGGACAGGACAAAGAAATTGAAACATACAGCTTATTTGCAGATAAGTGTATTGACAATAACGTGCTTTATGTTTGCGCAGTAGGACAAAATTGTGAACTCATTCAAGACATCTTTGACGAACTCATTGTTTCGAAAAAAATTGAAAAATGTGAAAGTGTTGACAGCTCAGACGATTTTGAAAACTCACCAATTACCACATGGCATAATAACTTTTCAGAAGGGTTCTGGTTTGCTATTCTATACGCTCATCACGAACAGGCAAACATTAATAAAATTGTTTGTGTTGAATTCACAACAAAAGGTGTTAAACAACATTTGACAAATTTAATTGAAAAGATAAATACTAGTTGGTTGCCATCTGACGAAGAGAATGAAGTACCATTATACGACAACAACACGAGAGAAACGAATTCCAGCAGCTAACAGCACATTTGCAACACGTTTTTCAATTAGGTTTCTGTTCGATCAGAGGTTTTTCTATTTCCCCAACAACGCAAGCCCTGTTCGTTAGCTGCAATGCTGTAACCTACTTAGTAAATCTCTCGCTATTGTAGATCTAATATACTGGAAAATGAAACCGCAACCTGCCCAAACTATAATGACCAAAGATGGTGCAGATGCATAGCTATAAAATTAATTTAAGTTCGAGAAAGGGGAACAACGCGAAAAAAGGTAAAATATTTATAAACTTTCGGCCCACAATTTTTTAACAGCTTGCCATACCTTCATTCGTAATTCGTCTTGCCTAGAAAGTTTATTAGTTCTTGCATATTCTTTAAGTACCTCCTGCAATAATTCTAGTTCTCTGGCCACCATAGGATAATGACGGCACATGGCTTCTACACTTTTTTCCTCTTGGTCCGTTAGTAACCCAAGACAATAATCCTGTAGAACTCCACTTGTTATATAATCAAATTCTTTCATTAAATAATATTGATAAACTGATTAACATTTTAAATATATAAACTACTTCATCAGTTTAACTTATTCAAAATGTTGCAATTTAAAAGCTGTGAAATTATTGCTGATAAAGTTGTTTAAGAACGCTAAGGCCTTTGCGAGCCCTGGTTTTAACAGTCCCTAAAGGCAACTTCAATAACTCCGATGTTTGACTTTGTGTGTAACCCTGAAAACAAATCATATCAATAACCTCAGCATATTTTTGCTCAATCTGCAAAGCATTTTTCTTAAAGTCTTTAAAATCTATATCGTTGCTGAGCGAATAAGTGTTTGAAGGGTAATTCTGATGAACAAAAAATAATTCAATATCTACATTTTGTGACTGATTATTAAAAGCAGAAGAGCGCAAGTAATCAATAGCCAGATTTCGGTCAATAATTAACATCCAAGTAAAAAGTGTTCCCTTCGTATTATCAAACCTGTCAATGTATTTCCATATTTTAACAAAAGTATCCTGCAAGAGGTCTTCTGCTACTTCACTGCGTCTCACAATTTTCATCAGAGCAATATACA
>JANOCT010000003.1:0-138942 GCA_031412335.1 bacterium
GGTTTAATTAGCGCGTCTGTTAGTTCAACTTTGGTAGGTTCTATTTGGAAAGTAAATACCATTGGAACAAGTCCTAGCTACGCATATACTATTGAAAACAAAATTGATGATAGAGGTCCTACAATTCCAGTTCCTGCTGTATTAGATAATGTAAAATGGGCTACGTATTACGGAGGTGCACAATTTGATAATGTTACTGATGTCTTTATGACAGAAATAGACCAAATAATTGTCTGTGGTTCAACAAGTACTTTAAATTTCCCAGTTACAGTAAATGTAATCCAAGATTCAAAGAGCGGGGGCATTGATGCATTTGTATCAAAATTCGGAGCGAATCGAAAGCTAGAATTCAGCACCTATTTTGGAGGTAAAGGCACTGATCAAGCTTACAGCGTAACAAAAAATAGTAGAGACGAAATAATTTTTTGTGGTCGAACATCTAGTCTTGATTATCCTCGTCAACCAAATTTCAATTCTTATTTTCAACCTAGTAATGGAGGAAATGGTGATGGTTTCATTACTAAACTTAGTCCTGATGGTCGATATAAGTTGTGGAGTACTTATTTTGGTGGAAATGGTGGAGATGAGTGTACATCAATATCTATTAGTAACAATGATAAAATAAATATTTGTGGAACTACAGAAAGCTCAAATTTACCCTTAAAAAACTTCACTAACGGATTTAATCAAAATTATTCGCAATGTTTGAATATAGAATCATCCAAAAATGGATTTATCTCACAATTTAATGTAAGGGATTCTTTAATTTGGTCAACCTATTATGGTGGCAGAGCAACGGATTATTTTACTTCATCTATTTCTGACGCAAACAATCAATTAGTTTTACTTGGAACTACAAATAGCCCGACCATTTCAGGCGCTTGTGGCGTTTTTAATACCCCAATGCCAGTATGCGGTCCTCCCGGATCATACGTTCAAAATTATAGTGGATCTTTAACTAATTTACAATATGATTGTTTTTTGGTAAAGTTTAATTCTTTAAATCAAGTATATTGGGCGACATGTTATGGTGGCGCAGATGGTGATGATTACTCCACACTTGTTAGCCCTAAGTCTGTTACATTACTTTCGAATAATGATATAGTTTTTACTGCAAATACAACTGGAAGTTTGCCAATGCTAAATTATAATAATAATCAATTTACATCTGGAGGAGGAGGATCAGATGCACTTTTGGTTCGTTTTAGTTCAACAGGTGTTAGAAAATGGTCGACTTATATCGGAGGTAATCAAAGTGAAAATGGAACTGGAGTTGCAAAATTGTCTAATGGTGGATATATGGTTGTAGGAATAACTAGTAGTCCAAATTTGCCATATTTAAATGGTTCAGCTAATTATTTTGATTTATCTCTAAATGGTTTTTCAGATGGATTTCAAGCTATTTATTCAAGTTTAAATAATAAGATACATTGTACATATGTCGGCGGAAATGATAAAGATTTTTTTCTTTCTGTATCATCTTCAAATGATGGTCAATTCATAACGAGTGTTGGTGAAACGAACGGAGATAATTTTCCTGTTCGAGATTTAACAGGAACAATCGACTATTTTGATGATTCCTATAATTTAGGTAGAGATGGATTTATTTTTAATCAATTCATACCTTGCAGTGGAAATACTTGTCGAATTGCAACAAATTTGAATGAAGTAGAAAATAATAAAGGATTTAAAGTATTTCCTAATCCTGCATCAGATATCGTCACGATACAATTTGAATTAGCTAATCAGGAACAGTTTATTGAGATTTATAATTTAGCAGGACAGCAAGTAGAAAAAGTGAAAGCTAATCCAAATCAAAATAACGTACAAATAGATTTATCTTCTTATGTTAAAGGAATATATTTTATTAAATTACAAACTCAGAATTCAGTATTGACAAAATCAATCGTAATTCAATAAACATGCTTAATAGTTAGCTTATTCATTATAATAATAAAATTATGAAAAAAATTATAGGATTCATTGTCTTATTCATCCCATTTATTTCTTTATCTCAGCCCATTAGTGTTCAACCTTTTGGTTCTGGGGTAAATGAACATCCTGCAGCGAGTGTTGGGAGTGTTAGAAATTTATTTGTCGACTCATCTGACAATAGTTTGTACGCTGTCGGTGATTTTATAAAAATGGGTGGCAAAATGGTATATGGCGTTGCTAAATGGGATGGTGCTTCTTGGGACAGTTTGGGAAGTGGAATTAAAGAGTTTGAATTTTTTGATGGTATTCAACATGTAGATTATGTAACCAAGT
The DNA here is from genome assembly GCA_031412335.1 of bacterium. Taxonomy (GTDB): domain Bacteria; phylum Bacteroidota; class Bacteroidia; order Sphingobacteriales; family Sphingobacteriaceae; genus JBBQYA01. The sequence continues at coordinate 2,269 of JANOCT010000003.1, forward strand.
ATAAAAACGAAATCTACATCAGCGGAGCTTTTTATAAATGTGGTCGTAAAAATATTTGGGGTATAGCCAAATGGAACGGTACTGAATGGAATGATGTAGGAGGTAGTATGCGAGGTAATTATCCTTCTGGGGGCGAAATGACTATTTATAATAATGAACTTTATTTGATCGGTAAATTTGATACCATTGGCAATATTGTCTCAAAAGGTATAGCTAAATGGGATGGAAATGTATGGACAGATTTAAGTCAAAATTTTTACCAAGGTTGTTTCAACAATGGTTTATTTTCTCTAATCCATTATAATAATGAGTTGTATGTAGGTGGTAATATTAATTGCCCATCTGGTGAACGGTTATCCAAAAAAGTTGGTAATCAATGGGTGCAAGTGGGTGCAATGATTGCAGGAGATTCTAGGATTAATAAATTAATAGTTTTTCAAAACAATTTATACGTGGGTGGATATTTCTTTGCACAAGATGGTAATGTTGATAATAGTTTAATGTATTATAATGGAACTAACTTTTCCCCTACCGCGGGGGGGGTGTTACCCAGTAATCTTTTCGATATGATTGAATATGAAAACGAGCTCTATGTTTGCGGTCAAATTGAAATTGCAGGGGGCTTACAAGCAAATCGCACAGCTAAATGGACGGGCACACAATGGCTAAATACAGGGTTAAGCGTTCAAGATAATGGTAATCAGTTCAATATTGGGCAACCAAATTGTTTTATAGAGTATAATAATCAATTGGTAATCGGAGGCACTTTTACCGCTATCAACGGAGTTGCTGCAAATAATATAGCCAGTGTAGATTTTGGTGGTGTTGGAGTTAATGAATTAGAAAAAAAATCTCCATTCAAACTTTACCCCAACCCTACCAACTCAACTTTCTCCATCGAGCTTTCCGATTTTACTATCTCAAAAAGTATATCGGTTTACAATGCTTTGGGTCAATTAATGCTACAGCAAAAAACAATAGAAAAGATTTTTGATGTTTCTAGCTATGCAAAAGGAATGTATGTAGTGGAAGTACAAACTGATAAAGGAATCTCGAGACAGAAATTAATTGTTGAGTAAAATCGCAATGCTGAGGCACGAAGCATCTAATAAGTTTAATCTAAAAAAAGGCATCTATTACTGGATGCCTTTTTTGTTCAAAGCAAGCTGGCTTTTTTATCTAATCCAATTCATTTTATAAAAATAATCCGATCCCTTCCCCCACACCTTCATTTTTTTACCTTTGGGCATGAATTCGCAAACGATAGATACCCGCCGTAAAGCTTTACTGATAAATCTGGATGAATTTATCTATGGCACATTTGCCGAAATTGGAGCTGGCCAAGAAGTGGCCAGAAACTTTTTCACGGCTGGCGCTGCTTCTGGTACCATTGCAAAAGCTATGTCGGCTTACGATATGACGTTTAGCAACGAAATATATGGCCCAGAAATTTCGGGTAGATATGTGAGCAAATCGCGGCTCGAAAAAATGTTGAATTATGAATATCAACTATTAAGCGAACGGCTAACTGGTGCAAAATATGAAGAGAAAACATTTTTTTCTTTTGCCAATACTGTTACTACCTTAAACTATAGTAAATCAAACGATCCGCATGGTTGGATGGGAATTAAATTTCAAAAAACCGCGAACGCAGAAGCAAATGAGATTATTTTTCATGTGCGAATGTTGGATAGTGATGCAACTTTACAGCAAAATGTATTGGGAATTTTGGGCGTAAACCTGGTTTATGCTGCATTTTATTTAAATCACGATCCCCGAAAAATGATTGAATCCTTATCAGACAATCTAAATCGTGGTTCTGTAGAAATAGATTTGATAAGCGTAAAAGGACCAGAATTTGAAGCGTTTGATGAAATTTTAATTAACCTATTTTTAATACAAAAAGGATTTTCTACAGCTACCATATTTTTGGATGATGGGAATGTGCAACAAGCCAAAGATTTGTTGTACAAACAACATATAATGATTCTCAGAACCCGATTCAATCAGCAAGCAGTTCCAGATTTTGATTTGTTTACTAAGGCAATTATTCAATATAAAAAAATAGCCAATCTGCAAGATGCGCAACTCATAACCTTAGCTGAACTTACACTCAATAATATGATGGAAAATGCAGAAAAGGACAATGATGAATTATTGATAAAAATTGCAAAGCGAGCTAGAGAAATTATTGAAAGAGGGCATTCGGTTATCATTTCCAATTTCAACAGACATAATAAATTGGTTAAATATCTTTCGCGAAACTCACCTGCGAGTGTTGCCATTACCAGTAGTATTGCCAACCTTAAAAACATTTTCCAATCAGGGGAATATGGCGAAAATTACACCAATGAACTACTAGCCTATGTAAGTGATTTGTTTAGTAAAGATGTAAAACTGCTTACATTCCCATACCGCGATATCAAAAATAAAACGTTGGTAACTACTAAAAACATCGAAATTTCGCCGGAAGCAAGGCCATTATTTGATTTTTTATTACAAAATAATTACATCATTGATTTAGAAGAAATGTAAAAAGTAATTAAGTTAGTACCATGATTTTGAACCACGAAGGCTCAAAGTTAAAAGAAGAACCACAAAGGATTTAAACTGCAAAGATTTGATCAACAATTTTGAATTACTAAAGCACAATGTAAATATAAGATGCACGAATTTTTTTCTCCGAATCTTAAATAGTGTTGTTTATAATTTCTAGACTTACAATTGAATGTTGAAATACAATTGATTCATCATCTTTTCAATCATCCTAATCCATTCAAAACCATTAATTTACGCACTATAGGAATTGGCAAATAAAAAGCCTACCTTTGCGGCGCATTTAGCAAGTCCGCTGATGCATTAAAAAAATACAATTTATGAACCCGTTTGAACAATTGGGTGTTAGTCCAAAGGTGGCAGAAGCCATCGCTGAGCTTGGCTTTGTCTCGCCAATGCCTATTCAGGAGCAGGCTATCCCCGTGCTACTTAAAGGCGACTGCGACTTTGTCGGCCTTGCCCAGACTGGCACAGGTAAAACCGCCGCATTTGGCTTACCACTTTTAGAACTGATAGACATCAGTCAAAGACACCCACAGGGATTAATCTTATGCCCTACCCGCGAACTATGTTTGCAAATAACAAAAGATTTACAAAATTATGGTAAAAACCTTGGCAACGACCTAAATGTGGTTGCTGTGTATGGAGGTGCCAGTATTATTAACCAATTGAAAGACATTAAAAGAGGTGCACAAATTATTGTTGCTACTCCTGGTCGTATGTTGGACGTGTTGAACCGTAAAGCAATTGACTTTTCCAATGTACATTATGTAGTATTGGACGAAGCAGATGAAATGCTAAATATGGGCTTTCAGGATGATATAAATGATATTTTAGCCACCACTCCCGACGAGAAGTTTACCTGGTTATTCTCTGCAACTATGCCGGCCGAAGTTCGTCGTATTGCACAAAAGTATATGAATGATCCAAAAGAATTAACTATTGGATCAAAGAATACTGGTAACGTAAATATTGAGCATGAATATTATATTGCTAAAGCAAGAGATAAATATGCAACACTTAAAAGACTGGTAGATTTTAATCCAGATATTTTTGGAATTGTTTTTTCTCGAACAAAAATAGAAACACAAGAAATTGCAGAAGCGTTAATCCGTGATGGGTATGATGCTGATTCTTTGCATGGTGATTTGTCTCAACAACAACGAGATAAAGTAATGAAGCGTTTCCGTGATAAATCTTTGCAGTTATTGATTGCTACGGATGTTGCAGCAAGAGGTATAGATGTGGATAGCGTAACTCACGTTATCAATTACTCTTTACCAGATGAATTGGAAAATTACACTCACCGAAGTGGAAGAACTGCTCGTGCAGGTAAAACCGGAATTTCTATGGCTATTATCAACTCGAAAGAAGTTGGTAAAATTCGCCAGATAGAACGTGTAATTGGAAAGAAATTTGTAAAAGCAGAAATCCCAGGTGGATTTGATGTTTGTGAAAAACAACTATTTTCATTGGTACATAAAGTGAACAATGTGGTAGTAAACGAAGAACAAATTGATCAATATTTGCCACGTATTTTTGACGAATTTAAAGATATAAGCAAGGAAGATATTATCAAAAAATTTGCTTCTATTGAATTTAATCGCTTTTTGGAATATTACAAAAATGCTCCTGATTTAAATGCAAAAGCAGAAGACAGAGGAGAACGTGGTGAGCGTGGAGATTCTTTTCCAAGAGATGGAGCAAGAGGTGATTATACCCGATACTTTATTAATCTTGGTTCGGTAGATGATATTACCCGTGGTGATATGCTGGGATTGATATGTGATAAATCAGGAATTGCTGGTGCTAAAGTTGGAAAAATCGATATTAAAGGTGTTTATTCATTCTTTGAGGTAGATAACTCTGAGGCAGAAAAAGTAAATACTGGTTTCAAAGATGCAGTTTACAGAGGAAGAAACGTTAGAATAGAACTATCTGAAAGTAAAGGTGGAGGCGGAGAACGCAGAGAAGGTCGTGGTGGATATGGTGGTGGCGAACGTCGTGAAGGCGGAGGAGGTTACGGCGGTGGCGGTGGCTACAGAGGTGGCGGAAACCGACGTGAAGGTGGTTCTGGAGGTGGATATGGCGGAGGTGGACGTAGAGAAGGAACTAGCAGTGGTGGTTATGGTGGACCAAAACGTGAAGGTTCTGGTTACGGTGGCAACCGCGATAGTTCAGTAAAAAGAGAAGGAAGTAGCAGCGGAAGCAGCCGACCACGAAGAGAAGGTGGAAGTAAAGAAGGTGGCCGTGGAGGTAAGTGGTAAGATTTGAGTTATGAGTTTTAAATTATAAGTTAAAACTCTAAAAATAAAAGGCGTCTTGGATTTGTTTTCAAGGCGCTTTTTTGTGTTTTAAAATAATTTGTTTGCCGACTTTCAATTTGCTATAGAATTAATAATTCCGAAGTCTTATCGTATGATTTATAATCCGTTTTTAAAAATGATTTATTTTCATTAGGGTTAATTCTAAAAATTACTTGAATCTAATCCGGCTTTCAGCTATATCTTTTTTGTGAACTTAATTTTCAGCAATGAAATTAGATTGAAAACACAAAAGAGGACGCTGCTTCAATCCGGGCTAGAAAAGCGATCTGGTTTTTTAATTTAACGCTAGCGACCTGTGAGGAGTTTTAAAAAGGAGAATTGGAACTAGTCAAATATTTTATCTCGGATTTATAAATTCGGCGATAAAATTTCGGGATTGTAAATTTATAAGAGTGAAATTACAAAAAAATCTTATGTAACAAATACATTACTTGATTATTTAATTATTTAATTACTTAGTTTCTTAATTTTATTTAAAAAATGAAAAATGAAAAAACTTAAATATTTAATTGCATTGTTTATACTTATAAATGCAAACAACGTATTTGCTAGTCAAGGAAACATACAGACTATTAACCTTGAAAACTATCAAAACTCAGATGTTGTATCGTCTGCTGATTTTGAATCTACACTTCTTCAAGCTATGATGAGTCTTGGAGATAATAATTACATAAAAGTTAAAAAAGTAAATGAAGGGTATATTATAAAAGTTATTGCGGGTGCAAATCCATCGGCAATAGAACTAAAGTGTTGCGGAACGGGAGTATCCTTCGCAAATTGTGTGAAGGGTTTACTTGAGGAACATCCGGAAATCACTGTTACTAAATGTAAGAAATCTTGTGGAACCTACTGTGCTTACATTCCATAATTGAAAAAAGACTTTAGAAATTATAAAACCGCAGACCCAAAAGAAAATTTGTTATCTATTTTAATAATCTAATAATTTTTTCTCTTTGGAATTTAAAATCCGAAGAGAAAAATTATCTTCAACACAACAAATCCTCCAACAAATGCATTTCCATTTTTGCTGAAATATTTTCATATAAAATAGCATAAACAGCTCTGCAAATTGGCATTTCTACTTTGTATTGTTTATTGATCAAGTGCATACAACCTACTGCGTAATAGCCTTCTGCTATCATATTCATTTCTAATTGTGCCGATTTTACTGAATGTCCTTTGCCAATCATGTTGCCAAAAGTGCGATTTCGGCTAAATTGAGAATAAGCAGTAACTAATAAATCTCCTAAATAAGCTGATCCTTTAATATCTCTGGAAATCGGATGTACTACATCTACAAAACGCTTAATTTCTTGTATTGCATTAGAGATTAATACAGCCTGAAAGTTATCACCATAGCCCAATCCTTTACAAATACCACTTGCAATGGCATAAATGTTTTTTAAAACTGCAGAATATTCTGTTCCATAAATATCATCAATCACATTAGTTTTTATATACCGATTGGCAAGCATTTCGCCAAATTCCGTTGCTTTTACCACATCTTGGCAAGCAAGAGTTAAATAGGAAAGTTTTTCTAAAGCAACTTCCTCAGCATGACAAGGCCCACTGATTACAATTAGGTTTTCAAAAGGCATAAAATAGGTTTTATGCAAAAATTCACCGATTATGAGATTGTCTTCGGGTACAATTCCTTTTATTGCAGAAACCAGAATTTTACCTTCCAAGTACTTTGAATCTGCAGTTGCCAATGTTGTTTTTAGAAATGCCGCCGGAACTGCCAGAATCATCAAATCATTTTCTTTTAGCGTTTCATTCAAATCATGGCTGAGTGTTATCAGCTTCATGTTCAGATTTACTGAGCTTAAATAATTCGGGTTATTTGCATACTTTTTCAAATGCTCAATAGCCGTTTCATTTCTCATCCACCAAGTTACCTGATAATTATTATCGGTTAAGATTTTAACTAAAGCCGTAGCCCAGCTTCCACCTCCAATCATCGCTATTCTCTTTTTTTGGTTATCCACAGGTAGGTATATAAAATAAAAAGCCTCAGAAAAATAATTCTCTGAGGCAAATTATACATTAATTAAAATTTATTTCTCTGTTTTATTGAATAATTTATCTTTCTCCACTTTTTTTACTTTCATATCATTTTTCAATTTTTTTGAAATTGCCAGATATGGTGCTGTAACTACTTCTTCATCGCCTTTTACTCCACTTTTTATTTCAATAAAACTCTCATCCTGAATACCCGTTTTTACTTCTACTTGTTTCACTTTCCCTTCTGGCAAAAACACATAAATATATTCTTTCAGATCTTCTTTTGGCGCATCTTCCTCCTTTTCTTCTTTTGGTTTTGTTTTATCTACTGCAACTTTCTTGATTGCTGTATCAGCTCTTGTGGTTACTGCTTGGATCGGCAAAGTCAGAATACTTGCTCGTCTTTCTGTTTGTATTTCTACCGTTGCTGATAATCCAGGTCGGAATGGTGAAAGACCTTTTAAATCTTTAAAATCAGCATAAGATTCTGGTAGCACACGAATTTTAACAGCAAAATTAGTTACCTGATCTGTACCACCGCCAGAAACCGTAGCTGAATTAGCAATTTCTGTTACTAATCCTTTAAATTTTCTATCTAAATAAGCATCTACTTCAACTTCTGATGTATCGCCGAGGCTAATTCGATTAATGTCGTTTTCATTTACTTCCACATTCACTTCCATGCTGCTCAAATCTGCAACTCTCATCATTTCTGTTCCTGCCATTTGCGAAGTTCCTACAACCCGCTCACCCAATTCAACTTGCAATGAAGAAACAATTCCATCGATTGGAGAAAAAATAGTGGTTTTGTTCAAATTTTCTCGGGTTTGTTTCACGTTTGCTTCCGACGATTGAACGTTGAATCGAGCAGCTGACATACCTTGTCTGGTTGCTTCTACTTCTGCTTTCGCAACTTCAAATTCAGAAAGTGAATTTTCATATTCAGATGGTGAAATGATTTTATCGGCAAATAGTTGTTTGTTTCTTTTATAAGCCGCTTCCGATCTTTTAAATCTAGATTCAACTTGAACTAATTGAGAACCCGTAGTTGCCATATTGGCTTTTGTGGTATTCAGTGATGCCATTGCTCTGTCAAGTTCAGATAAATAAATATCTGGACGAATTTTGGCTAATAATTGACCTTTTTTAACTCGATCACCTTCTTTTACAGTTAATTCAACAATTTCTCCAGATACGTCAGGGCTAATCTTAACTTCAATTTCTGGTTGTACTTTTCCACTGGCCGTTACTGTTTCAATTATGGTTCTTCGTTCTACTTTTTCAGTGGTTACCTCAGTAAGTTTACCTTCTCCAAACCAGCCAGCTTTTTTACCAATAAAAGCAAAAATAAGCAGCAAGATAGTGGCTCCAATTAGGTATTTCTGAAGTTTAGAAAGTTTCATAAGTAGGTGTTGATATAATTCGGGGTAAAATTGATTAAAATTTTGGGTTTAATTTAAATTAAGTGGCTTGCCTAAATAAAAATCAAGAATTTTTCGTTTAAAAATTAAATCGTATTTCGATTGAATAAAATCCGCTTCAGTTCTGCTTAAATTACTTTTTACTGTATTAAAATCAACAGAACTTAATAATCCAACATCAAATTTCTGTTGATTATATTTGAATGATTCGCTCAATGATCTGAAAGCATCTCCTGCACTTACATATTTCTTTTCAGCTGCATTTATATCGGCTACCGATTGTGTAATCAGTTTATTCAGATTGTTTTTTATCAATTCCTCATTCAAAGCTGAGCTCTGCTGGTTTATTTTTGTTCGTCGAACATTTAATCTTGTATTCCAATTATTGAAAATTGGAATGGATAAATTAAAGCCGATTGATTGATTTACGTTATCATTCAATTGATCAAAATAATCAGTTTTCAAAAATTGCTGTTCAACGATTGCTTGTGCAATAAATACGGAATCATTCGCTCGAGTGCTTCCAACATATTGCTCACTAAAACCTCTTGGTACGAATGAAAATGAACCTCTACCGCTGGAATATCCGGTTCCGATAGATGCTCCTAAAGTAAGTCTTGGATAATATCCACCTTTAGCAATTTGAATTGCCTTTATTGCGGCTTGAGTATTATATTCAGCTTGTACAACTTCCGGATAAACTTTTACTGCTTCACCATACAAAACCGATACATTTTTTTCTACTTGCTCATCTGCCACTTCCAAATTCGCAACTCGCTCTAAGGAATATTTTTTCGACATATCACGATCAATTAATTGAGTTAAATTAATCATGGCTATATCCAAATTATTTTGAGCAGTAATTACGTTTAACTCTTCTGCTGCTAATTGGGCTTTCACATTCAAAACATCTCCCAAGGTTATGTTTCCTACCTTTTCTCTTTTTAAAGCTCGATCATATTCCTCAGCAGAAACGGCTTTTCTGGCATTTGCAGCAGTTAAAAGATCTTCGAAATATAAAGCTTGTAAATAAAAATTAACAACAGAAAGTAGAATCTCATTTTTAGTTTTCTGTAATCCGCTTTTGCTGGCTTCTAATAAAAATTTGTTGCGCGATATAGTTTGAATACGTTGAAAACCACCAAATAATAATACATTGCTATTCAATGAAAAATTATTGGAATTAACTCTTTCATTCACAAACTGATTGGTTAATGGGTCAATACTTCTACCAAAATTGAAATTTTCGGAAGCATTTGCATTCAAATCAGGGTACAAAGCCATTTTGCTTTCTAATAAATCAATGCTAGAAACCGCTTGGGAAAATTCCGCTTGTTTGATGGTAATATTATTTTGCAAAGCCATTTCGGTAGCTTGAAGCATCGTGATTTTTTGCTGTGCTAATGCTGGTATTGCAGACAAAAGTAGAAGGATAACCCTGGCAATTGTTTTCAAGTGTAGTAGTTTTAAGGTTAGCGAAATAGATATTTTGATGCAATAATATGTAAACGCCAATTATAACCAGCATGCAATGGGGTAAATTTTTAGTTACACCCTTGCTAGCAATTTTTTTGTAAGAAAACAAACAACATCATATATTTTAATTTATTTTACAACATGTTTTTTGCTAAAACGCCTTGGTTTGTAAAATTAATTTATCCAGATCTGATCTGGAATAAAAGCCGTGATGAAAAAAAAATATATTTAACCTTTGATGATGGGCCTGTACCAGAAGCAACTCCATTTGTTTTAAATGAATTAAAAAAAGCAAATGCAAAAGCTACTTTTTTTATGATTGGGGATAACGTGCGCAAATATCCAGAGCTAAAAAATCAAGTAATCGCAGAAGGTCATTCTATCGGTAACCATACGTTTAACCACTTAAAAGGATGGAACACTGATACAGCAAGGTATTTGGAAAATACTGCTAAATGCGGTGAACTAATTAATACCAACTTATTCAGACCGCCATACGGAAGAGCAACTTTCAGCCAATTAAACTCAATCAAAAAATCGCATCAGATCATTATGTGGGAAGTACTAACTGGGGATTATATGCCAGAAATGAATAAAGAAATGTGCTTGAAAAATGCAGTTTCACATAGTAAAAATGGTTCGATAGTATTATTTCACGATAGTATAAAAGCATTTGAAAATATGAGTTATGCCCTTCCTAAAGCTTTGGAATATTGGAAAAACGAAGGTTTTGAAATTTGCGGGTTATAACATTGGTTACTAATGATAGAATACTTTTCTTTTTTTAGTTCTTATAATAAATTGATTTTATTTGTTTTACCGTTATTTTAAAAAAACTCCAGATTAATTAAGCAAAAAATTATTATTTACTAAAAAAACTATCCCATTCGGTAAAAGTTACCTATAGCCCGGATTGTAGCGGCATCCTTTTTTGCTCTTTACATTTACCATCAATAGACACGCTTACCGCAAAAAAGATATAGCGAAAAGCCGGAATAGCTTCCAATTATTTTTACTTAAACAAGTTTTTTTAAATGTGATATAAACGTCCTTTTATATAATATCGCAATTAAAAGATTAAATCAATTTAATATTTATTACTAAAATTTTTAATTCTTGTTTCGCCTATTTATTTTACCAACTCAGAAATAATACTGAATAAGCAACTGGTTTGTAAAATAATTATTCTGAATCGTAAATTTAAATCGAACACACTTAGCAAAATTTGTATTTTCGCAACAATCAAAAAACAAAGAAGATGGCATTTGACATTGAAATGATTAAAAAAGTGTACGCAACCATGGCTTCTAGAATAGAAGCTGCCCGCAGTACCATCAACAAACCACTAACTCTTACAGAAAAAATATTATACTCCCATCTTTGGGAAAACCCTGCAAATATTGCTTTCGAGCGGGGAACTAGTTATGTAGATTTTGCTCCAGACCGAGTTGCCATGCAAGATGCAACTGCTCAAATGGCATTATTGCAATTTATGCAAGCTGGCAGACCAACTGTAGCTGTTCCATCAACTGTTCATTGCGATCATTTAATTCAAGCAAAGGATGGGGCGACGCAAGACTTAGCCTCAGCTTTAGATTCTAATAAAGAAGTATTTGATTTTCTTTCTTCCGTTTCTAACAAATATGGTTTAGGCTTCTGGAAACCAGGAGCAGGAATTATTCATCAGGTTGTGTTGGAGAATTACGCTTTTCCAGGTGGATTGATGATAGGTACTGACTCGCATACCGTAAATGCTGGTGGATTAGGAATGATAGCAATTGGAGTTGGCGGTGCAGATGCTTGTGATGTAATGGCTGGTTTGCCCTGGGAGCTAAAATTTCCTAAATTGATTGGAGTAAAACTTAAAGGAAAACTTTCTGGTTGGACTTCTGCAAAAGATGTAATTCTAAAAGTTGCAGGAATATTAACAGTAAAAGGTGGTACTGGAGCCATAGTAGAATATTTCGGAGAAGGTGCTAAATCTTTATCATGCACCGGAAAAGGAACAATTTGCAATATGGGTGCAGAAATTGGAGCTACAACTTCGGTGTTTGGCTACGATGAAAAAATGGCTGATTACCTTAGAGGAACAGAACGTGCAGATATTGCAGACCTTGCAGATAAAATAAAAGCTCATTTAACAGGCGATGATGAAGTTTATGCTAATCCATCTGCTTATTTCGATGAATTGATTGAAATCGATCTTTCTACTTTGGAACCCCATGTTAATGGACCATTTACACCAGATTTGGCTTGGCCAATATCTAAATTTGCAGCAGCAGTAAAAGAAAATAACTGGCCTGCTACATTAGAAGTAGGCTTGATTGGTTCGTGTACTAATTCGTCTTATGAAGACATTAGTCGGGCAGCTTCTGTTGCAAAACAAGCCGTAGATAAAAAACTCGTTGCTAAATCAGAATTTACGATTACACCGGGTTCAGAATTAGTACGTTTTACAGTTGAGCGAGATGGATTTTTAGAAACTTTTGCACGAATGGGCGGTGTAGTATTAGCAAATGCTTGTGGACCTTGTATAGGTCAGTGGGCGCGACATACCAACGATCCAACCAGAAAAAATTCAATCATCACGTCTTTTAATAGAAACTTTGCGAAAAGAAATGATGGAAATCCAAATACTCATGCTTTTGTAGCTTCGCCAGAAATTGTAACCGCATTTGCTATTGCAGGTGATTTATCATTCAATCCATTAACAGATTCTTTAAAAAATTCTGAAGGAGAATATGTAAAAATGGATGAACCTTTTGGATTAGAAATGCCACCGAAAGGATTCGATGTAGAAGATGCTGGTTTTCAAGCTCCTGCAGCAGACGGAAGCAATGTTTCAGTTATAGTGTCTCCTACTTCTGATCGGTTACAATTATTAGATCCATTTGCAGCCTGGGAAGGAACAGATTTGAAAGGTTTGCGATTACTAATTAAAGCAAAAGGTAAATGTACCACCGATCATATTTCTATGGCTGGACCTTGGTTAAAATACAGAGGTCATTTAGATAATATTTCAAATAATATGCTAATTGGTGCGATAAATTATTTTAACGAAACGCCAGATTCGGTTAAAAATCAGTTAACCGGAGCTTACGGACCAGTTCCCGCAACTCAACGTGCATACAAAGCAGTAAATATTGGTTCTATTGTAGTTGGCGACGAAAATTATGGAGAAGGTTCATCTCGAGAGCATGCTGCCATGGAACCTAGACATCTTGGAGTACGTGCAATTTTGGTAAAATCATTTGCAAGAATTCACGAAACTAATTTGAAAAAGCAAGGAATGTTGGGACTTACGTTTGCAAATCCAGCTGATTATGATAAAGTAAGAGAAAATGATTTGATCGATATTACTGGTCTTACTTCATTTGCTCCAGGTAAACAATTAGGAATTACATTGAACCATGATGATGGAACTAAAGAATTATTTATGGTGAATCATACATATAATGCACAACAGATTGAATGGTTTATTGCTGGAGGTGCATTAAATATAATCAGAAGGCAAATAAGTAAATAATTCATAGGAGTAATTCTATTATAATTAAAGTTTAACTTGTAATATAATATATGCAACTAAGCTATTTTTATCCTACTTCACCACAATTAAAAAATATTGTTAGATTTTTTATCATCTGGGAATCTGAATTTCAATACTATTTGCCTCAGCAAATTATACCAAGTTTAGAAACTGGATTCGGCTTTACGCTCTCAGGAAAACTTTTAGTTGATTATGGTAACTCACTTTTAGAAACACCAACTTTTGGAACTAGAAATATCACAAAATTGAGTAGAAGAGTGTTCATTTCTAACAATTTCTATAATTTTTCTGTTCGATTAGCTCCAAATGGTTTAAGTAAATTTTGTAAAGAGAACATTCAAAACGCTTATCAAAATAATTTCATAAATATTGAAAATTTATTTCCAGTATCAAAAATTAATATATTAGTCGAAAAGCTTAGAAATGCTAAAAACAAACAAGAACAGGCTTATTTTTTAGAAAATTTCTTGGTTAACAATCTTTTATCAGATAGAAATCAAATTGTAGATTATAGTATAAATAGAATTCTTTTGAGTAAAGGTAATTTAAGAGTTAGCGATCTTGTAAAAGAGATTGGTATTAGCGAAAGACAATTTCTTAGAATTTTTAGTTCAAATACTGGTTTAGGAACTAAAGAATTTTGTAAACTTGTTAGAGTAAGAAATTTATTAGCTATTCTTAATAATCCTACAAAATCAAATTTAACTACTCGTATGCTAGATGCCGGATATTTCGATCAATCACATGGGAGTAAAGAGTTTAAACAAGCACTAGGATTTCTGCCCAAAGAATATCAAATTAAAAATCAAAATAATTTGTCTGATTTTTACAATTATTGAGTAATAACATTTTGTCTTTTTGATTAATAATCAATTTTAATCATGAAAATAAAAATCATTTTTTTCTTTTTACTTCTTCCAGGTTTCATTTTTGCTCAAACGTGGAATATTTTAAATTCTGCTCCTTATAATGGAGGGAAACAAGATGATATTTTCTTTATTAATTCAGATACTGGGTGGAGTGTAAATGGTTCAGGAAAAATTTCAAGAACAAATAATGGAGGTCTAACTTGGGTAACACAAGTTTCGAAACCAGGTACCTATTTTAGATGTATCCAAATGATTGATGAAAAAATTGGTTTCGCTGGCAACATAGGAATTGAGTATTTTCCAGGAGTAACAGATACTTCTGCTCTTTATAAAACTATTGATGGAGGTTTAAATTGGAATCCTGTTAATAATATTTCTGGCGAATCTGTAAAGGGACTTTGTGCGTTAGAAATGGTAAAGACCCCTTTTATCAATGCCGGAATACTAGATACTAATGTTACACTATACGGAGGTGGAAGAGTTGGAGGTCCTTCATTTTTTATAAAATCAATAGATGGAGGAAATTCTTGGACGTCTTTAAATCTATCATCTCAGATAAGTATGATTACTGATATTAAATTTATTAGTAAGGATACCGGTTTTGTTTTCGGAGGTAATAATCCAAATATTAGCTTTAGTTCTGCTGTAATTCTTAATACAACCAATGGTGGTCAAACTTTTTCTCAAGTATATCAATCATCAAGACCGCTCGAAATTATTTGGAAAGCGAGTTTCCCTTCTTCAAAAATTGGATATGCTACTATTCTTAGTTATAATTCTACGAGTTTGCAACGATATTTTGCAAAAACTATAGACGGAGGCCTTACTTGGAATGAATCTCCATTAGTAAACAATGCTGCGCTGCAAGAATTTGGGATTGGTTTTGTTAATGACAGCTTGGGATGGATTGGTACGAACACTACCGGCTTTCAAACAACAAATGGAGGTGTAACATGGGTTCAGAAAAATATGGGTAGCTATGTTAACAAAATCAGGATTATAAAAAAACTAGGCAATTACACAGCTTACGCAATTGGTCTAAGAATATATAAAATAAGTTCATCAACCACTTCAGCAATAGAGAATAGCGAAAATTTAGAAAATTCAATAATAATTTTCCCAAATCCATCTAACAATGGAGAGTTCACGATTAAAAGTGAAAATATAAATTTCAATAAAACAGATATTAAGGTGTTTAATTTAGAAGGAAAATTAATAAAATTTACCAAAAAAATTGAATTAGATTCGGTTACGTTAAGTCTTAAAAACTTTTCCTCTGGTGAGTACATAGTAGTTCTCAACAATGGAAAAGAAATATTTAAAGAAAAAATAATTATATCAGCAGTAAAACCTTAAAATCATTTAATTAAGTTTTACAAAATTTTAATTTATCTTTCAATTTAATTTCAAGAGTTATATAAATTAAATTGAAAATCAAACTCATTCAGATTGGAAAAACTGAAGATTCTTATTTAATTGAAGGGATAAAAAAATACAGCGATCGCTTAATTCATTATGTAAATTTCTCTGTAGTTACCATTCCTGCATTAAAAAATGCGAAAAATCTTCAGCCAATAGATTTCAAATTGCAGGAAGCTGTTTTATTATTAAAAAATATTCAAACTACTGATTTTGTAATAGTATTGGATGAAAAGGGGAAAGAATTTTCATCCAACGATTTTGCTGAATACCTTAGAAAACAAGGAGTTGCTGGAAATTCAAACCTTGTATTTATCATTGGTGGCCCTTTTGGTTTTGATGAAAAAATATACCAACGAGCTGATCTAAAAATAAGTTTATCTAAACTGACATATTCTCATCAAATGATCCGGTTATTATTTACAGAACAACTTTACCGAGCCATGACGATTATCCGTGGAGAATCATATCATCATGAATAAAATTTTAATTAATAAAAAAGGATAGCTATTAAACTACCTTTTTTATTGTCTTCTTCATCGCGCCTTTGGACTTATCGCTTACTTGCTCCTTAGAATTAGTAGCATTTTTACTATATGTTGGTTTTACTGGTTCAGCAACATCTGTTAATTTAACATCTTCTTCCGCTACCTCTGCCTCAGTAAACAAAGGCATTACTGAAAGAATAGAATACCAGGAAACTATTTTCTTAATATCTGATCCGTAAACCCGCTCAGGATCATGTTCAGGTGCTATTTCTGCAAAATATTTCTTTAAGATTGCTGGTTCTGATTTAGCATCAGGTATTGGATTTGTATCTTTTGCTTTATCCATATTTTCAAATATAGATTTCAACGTAAGATCGTCAGATGTTCCGAAAATTGTAATATCGTTTAACGTAGCAAGTTTCTGATTACTTCCTGTTATTATTTTAGTTTTTGCTTCATCCAAAGATTCCAGAATAAATCCTGACTTGTTTTTTCCGATTACTTTAAATAAACCACCTTTGCCTGTTACCGAAACTATTGCTTGTAAATTCATATTTTATTTAATTTTCTTCAACCACTTCTACTTTCACCATTTTATCTCCTTGACGAATTTGATCTATAACATCTAATCCTTCCGTTACCTTACCAAATACGGTATGATTTCTATCAAGGTGTGCTGTATTTTGACGGCTGTGAACAATAAAAAATTGTGAACCACCAGTATTTCTACCAGCATGCGCCATGGACAATACTCCTTTATCATGGTATTGGTTATCTCCAGTTAACTCACAATCAATCTGATAACCAGGTCCACCTGCACCTGTTCCTGTCGGATCACCACCTTGAACTACAAAATCAGGTATCACTCGATGAAACGTAACTCCATCATAAAACCCTGATTCAGCCAATTTTAAAAAATTCGCTACAGTATTTGGAGCATCTTTTTCAAAGAACTCAACGGTCATATCACCTCTTTCTGTCTTAATTATTGCCTTTTTCATTCAAATTATTTTTAAAACGCAAAAGTAAAAAATATTCGCGAATAACATTAGAATTGCTTGAGCTCATTAATATCTTGTCTTATTAATGGTTATTGAATTCCAAAAATAATAGATCTTACTTTTTGACGTATTTATGAGTAAAACAAAGATTAAATAAATTTCATTGTATGATCTGTTTTATCTTCGTTCTAAATTTTGTTCAATATGATTAAATATCTGTTTCTGCTTTTCACATTTTTACTAACCAAAAATGTATCAAATGCTTCGTCCATTCTAATTCAAATGGACAATACTCAAAAAAATCATTTGAAGGCATACGGCATTACTTTCTGGGTTTTACAAAATCAAGTAGAAGCAAAATGGCTTCTAAATTACCGAGGTGGTAGTTTTTTATTTCAATATGCTTCTTCTATTGAAAATGAATGTAACATAAGGGGAGTGAGTTATGAAGTTGTACCAGATGTGCAGGTGAATTCAATTTTAACACAAATAGCACAAGAAAGCGCTAACATGGATGTTGTAAAGTTGGAACAGGTGCCAAAAATTGCGGTTTATTCACCAAAAAATAAATTGCCTTGGGATGATGCCGTTACCTTGGTTTTAAAATATGCTGAAATACCCTATGAAGTGGTATATGATGATGAAGTAATTCAAGGGAAATTACCTTTATACGATTGGTTACACATGCATCACGAAGATTTTACAGGACAATATGGAAGGTTTTATGCTGCTTATAAATCAGCTTCCTGGTATCAAGAAGATGTAAGACTAAATGAAACTACGGCAAGCAGATTAGGATTTAGAAAAGTGTCGGAGCTAAAATTAGCTGTAGCAAAAAAAATACGAGATTTTACTTCTGGTGGTGGGTTTCTGTTTGCTATGTGCAGTGGAACAGATAGTTACGATATTGCATTAGCTGCTGAAGGAATTGACATTTGCGAAAATATGTTTGATGGTGATCCTGCTGATCGGGATGCTCAATCTAAAATAGATTATAGTAAAACCTTTGCTTTCGAAAAATTTAAATTGGATATGAATCCTTACAACTATGAATTTTCGAATATTGATGCCACTACGAACCGTGCAGTAAGTAAGGAAACTGATTTTTTTAGTCTTTTCGAGTTTTCTGCTAAATATGATGTGGTGCCTACTATATTAACTCAAAATCACGATCGAGTTATTAAAGGATTTATGGGCCAAACCACAGCTTTCCGAAAATCAGTTGTAAAACCTGCAGTTTTACTTTTGGGAGAAAACAAAGAAATTAACGAAGCTAAATACATTCATGGGAGTTATGGAAATGGCACATGGACTTTCTATGGTGGGCACGACCCTGAAGATTATCAGCACATGGTTGGCGACCCGCAAACTGATTTGAGTTTGCATCCTAATTCTCCAGGATATCGCTTAATTTTGAATAATGTTTTATTTCCGGCAGCTAAAAAGAAAAAACAAAAAACCTGATTCTAGTCAAAAAATCGCCAATTTATCCCAATAACTAAGGTTCTAGGTGGCATTGGATAACCTGTTGTGGTTGAGTATCCAGGTTTTATCCAGCCTTGATTGAAATGATCAAATTTTAACATAAACTTTGCCCGTTTTAGTTTAGCGACTAAAAACAAATCCAATTGTGCATAGGATTCTATGTTTTCAACTTTACTTGCAATAAATTGTGATATGGGTGCATGGTAAGAATAAGGCTGATATGAAGTAAAATAACTTACATCAAAACCAACATTAAACTCCAAAACCTTTTTGAAAACTTTATTGGTAAAATAAAAACTATGAATTCCAGATAATTCAGGAGATCGCAATATGGAAAGATTGGTAATTTTTTGATAATTAATTTGATTTTGAATAACAAACTTTGAAAAACGAATTGCTTTTTTCAAGGTAATGCCAACAACTTCAATTGATCGCGAAAATTGTTCAGGGGCTACAACCGAATCAACTTCATCAAAATAAAGTACATTTCCGATACTTGAAACATTTAGTTCAATTTTATCAAGCAATCCTCTAAAAGAAAAAATACCAAAAAATGATTGTGTCGTTACATTAACAAAATCATTATTCCACCTACTGGTATTGGCATTAAATTGATTGTAAATAAAAGCAGGACTTTTTGATGAGGATAGAAAACCGAACTCGGCCTCCAAGTCGCCATTATTTTTTGTTAATTCAACCCCACCACGAAAAGAATAATCTGCTGAATTATATCCGGTATAAATCTGGTATGCATCTGCTTTAACTTTTAAAAATCGAGAAACCGGAAAATTAATTTGACTGCGTAAACCCGTATTTATAAAATTAGTGGTTTGAGTATTTTGCTTAACAAAAACACCCTGCTGAAACCCCGAGATAGAAAACCCAACGAACTGAACTCCAACTTCATGATCCAGCATAGAATAAAAATTTTTATCATTTGTTGCTGAAGAATTTAAAAAAACATCCTGATATCGAGTTTCTGGGCTTTCTGTATCTGTATATTCTATTTTATTTTCTGAATAGGTTAAATATTGAAAAACTTTAAATGATTTTTTACTGGAGATGGAATCAGAATCAGGTTTATTATCTAACTTATACCTGTGTTTAAAGGAAAAAACGGTATTGCGGTATAAGATATCTGCACTTTTTAATTTTACTGCCTCAAATTCAGGATCTACCAAACTCCCATTTTCCAAAATAGAAATGTTAGAAATTCCGCCGTTTTCTTCAGCATCCATTTTATTAATTATGAATGTTGTAAAATTTCGATATCGATTATTTTTAGATAAAAAACTTCCGAAAAATCTGAAATTAGTATGGTTTACTTTCTGACGTTGATAATAATTGATAGAACCGTTTCGTCGGAAATCGAAACCAACGTTAAACCTGGGAGTTACGTTTTCTGAAAAAGTTGCTTCAAAAGATTGCTGCTTAAGCCGGCCATTAATAAATGTCAACGAGGTATATGGAGATCGTGTATCGTAAAACCTCGTTTCTTGAGTATGATAAAGGTTATGGTCAAACACATGAAAACCATAATCAAAACCTATAGTGGAATCGTTTTTAATCAGTAAACTTTTCGAAGCCAATCCTAATCCACCCAACGTTGAAGTTGAAATTCCATTCTGTAAGGAAAGATTGAATCGTTGAAAATTTAATAGCTGAGTATCCAATGCGAAAAATCGGGTACTATCATCTAATAATCCATTTGCATAAAAAAAACGAACGCTTGCTGCAGTATAAACTGATGTGCTATCTGCCTTGATGCTATTAGAAAAGGCAATTGCAAATAGCCAGAAAAGCAAACAAATCTGTTTTCGCAAAATTAATTTTTAAAGAGTTTTTGCGAACTAACGCCTGATTTTGAAACTACACGTAGCACGTAAATTCCTCGACTTAGCTTTTTATCGACTTGTAAAATATGTTTCTCTTCTGGTAAAAGGTTTGCAAATTGATTTTTAACCATAGTTCTGCCTTGCATATCTTGAAGCGTTACATCAATAGTGCCGGATTCGCTTCCGGAAACAATGGTTATTTCATCATTAAATGGACTTGGATATACTTTTACTTTAGTATTTACATTGTTTTCTTCAAGCCCGGTTCCAAGAATTTGAGTTCCGTCCATTACAATTAATCCATATTTTCTATCGCTGGCTATTATTTTGCCTGAATTAAAATATGGATAAACACCCCAACATCCATAATAATTATCTCCGGCACCGTCTGGGTAGGTATCATAAAAAGCTACCCGATTTACATTTGCAGGATTGGAAACATCAAAAACTTGAACCCCATCTTGATAATAAGAAACGTAAGCGAGGTTTCCTTTTATGTGAGGATTATGCGGGGTTGAAATTGGATTTACTGAACGAAAAGTATCGATGTATTGAATATTGCTTAAATCAGAAACTTCTAATATTTTTAAAGGTAATTGCGTTGGAACTTCATCTGCCATTACCAAGTATTTACTATCGTTGGTGAGCCATCCACTATGGCAATATCCCTTGGCTGGATATGACAAATATTCACCGATAATATTAATTGCCAATGGGTTTGCTACATTGTAAATCCATAATCCATCAAAACCCGAAAAAGCATATAAGGTATCGTTTCTAATGAATCCATCATGAATATAGCTAGCTTGAGGATTGGTATAATTTGCTAATAAAGTAGGTTGCTCCGGATTGGTTGCAATGTCTAAAATAGTAAGCGTAGGTCTATTTCCACTATTGGTTTTTCCTCCATAATTATATAATCGTCCGTTATCAATATACAAGGTATGGCCTCTTTTTATTAATAAATTACTGTCATAAACTTTTACTACTGAATCAGGAAGATATTGCAGATCGAATACTTGCAAAGAACCATCTCCTCCATCATTTACACCATAGGCATAATGGCTATACGTTTTAAATTCTCTCCAAGGTACATTCTGTGCAGCACCAGCAAATTTATCTACTAATACTGGATTATTTCCGTTGGTAACATTAACAAAATAGGTAAAATTTTGACTGCCGAAAATTCCATATTCATTCCCAGCAGGATCAGTATAACCCCAAACTGCACTATACTTTTCATCGGGATTGCCGATAGTGAAAGAATTGTCGGTATAACTGCCAAGCTTTGTCATATTTAAACTCGACTGCGCATGAACAAAACCACTTATTCCAATTAAAATACTGAATATAAAACCTTTCATAAACTAAAAATTTCTTATGGTAAAGATAAAATTATTTCCTTTATGATCGTTGTTAGGTTTGGCTCAGCCTTGGTAGCAGTTTCTATTATTTCGGGTATGGAAACTGGTTTCAATGTTTCAGGAAATCCTTCATCGGTGATTACAGAAATTGCAAAGACAGGCAAACTCATGTGGTTAGCTACTATTACTTCTGGCACGGTTGACATCCCGACTACATCACCTCCAATAATGCGAAGATATTTGTATTCAGCTTTGGTTTCTAAATTAGGACCAGACACAGATACATAAACGCCTTTGTGAGTTTTAATTTTATGTTTAGTTGCAATTTCCATTCCTTTTGCAATCATTTCAGCATCATATGGCTGGCTCATATCCGGAAAACGAGGTCCTAATTCATCTTCATTTCTACCACGCAATGGGCTGTGTGGCAATAAATTAATATGATCTTCAATAATCATTAAATCACCTTTTTTATATTCAGGATTTAAACATCCACAAGCATTAGAAAGAAATAATTTTTTAATTCCAAGCATTTTTAATACCCGTATCGGAAAAGTTATTTCATCCATGTTATATCCTTCATAGTAATGCATTCTGCCTTGCATAGCCACTACTTTCTTTCCACCTAATTCTCCAAAAATCAACCTACCTGAGTGAAACTCAACGGTAGATATTGGAAACGCAGGAATATTTGAATAGTGAAGTTGATGTAGAACTTTTACTTCATTGATCAATCCGCCTAAACCTGTACCTAGAACAATGCCATATTCTGGCTCAAAGCCTTCAGTTTTTCGTTTTATATATTCTGCTGTTTGCTGTATTTGTTGCAACATAATTAGTTAGTAAAGTGTCAAATTCAATTTTATCATGCTCATTCATTTCTGCTTGTATGGGTAAAAAATATACAGGAAATTCATCCGTAAAACTTTTATACGTATGATTTAGCAGCCTCATAGCATCTTTTTCGGTTGTTATAATGATCTTTTTGGTCTCAGATTCCTGATCAAAACCAATTGTAATTTTTTTTATGTCTTTTAATGAATATCGATGATGATCTTTAAATGCAAAATGAGTAATTAATTTTGTTTTTTGTTCTAAATAATCAAGCAATGTTTTTGGATAAGCAATACCCGTAAATAGAATGATGCGTGTTTTTTTATCCAAATTATTTAAACTTTGGGAATTTTCTGAAGCCTTTTGACCTAAACTTTTCAGATCGCCATATTGAATAAAACTATAAAATACCTTTTGATGATCAAGTATTGGCAACTTTGCTTCTACCCTGCGTCGCTCTAAAGGCGAAAAAATCCTATTAGTTTTAGTAATGACGATGATATCTGCACGATTAAGATTTTTTATCGGTTCTCGCAGATTTCCGGAGGGCAATAAAAAATCGCTTTTAAATATTTTATGATAATCAAATAGCAAAATGCTGAACCCTGGCTTTATTGATCGATGCTGATATGCATCGTCTAAAATGATAACATCTACCTGATTTTGAATTCCCTCAACTCCAGCAACTCTTTTTTCTGAAACGGCAACCAAAATATCAGGATGATTGAGCATATATTGCAAAGGTTCATCACCGATATCATCGGCAGTTGAAAGTTCATTGGCTATAAAAAACCCAGATTTTTTTCGCCCATATCCACGACTTAGTAATGCAACTTGGTTAGTAGTTTTCAATAATCTAATTAAGTAATCGGCCATTGGTGTTTTGCCTGAACCACCAACAGAAATATTTCCAATAGATATAATGGGAATGGCAAACCCTTTAGATTTTAGCCATTTTTGATCAAATAAAAAATTCCGTATTGCTATAATAATTCCATACAGTATTGAGAATGGAAATAATAAAGTTCGGAGAAAATTCATGAATTATAATAAAACGGCAATAAGGCAAACTTACAACTCTATCATTTAAAACCTATAAAACAGACGTTTTATTGCTTTTATATATTTTGGGAAAATCTATACTCAAAATGAATAAAAAAATCAATGCCAATTTTAAAAAACGTATTTCCTTTTAAATTTTAACCATTTTGAAAGAGGCACAGAGATGGTTTTATCAAAAGTCTAATCAAATAAAAATACATTATGGACTCATTAGATTTAAAAGGAAAATGGAATCAGTTGAAAGGTAAAGCCAAGCAAAAATATGCAGACTTAACCGATGATGATTTGAAGTATGAAGAAGGAAAAGATGATGAATTATACGGCCGTCTTCAGACTAAATTAGGCAAAACACGTGAAGGTGTTATTAGCTGGCTGAAAGATTTAGATAAATAGCCTAATTGAAAATTTAAAAAGCCTTTCTAATAAGAATTAGAAAGGCTTTTTAAATAAAATAAATTCCTAAAATTTATGCTTTAAAACATTTTGTTTAATTATTTTTTAATAATCATCATTTCATTCTGTTAGGATTCTATGGAATACTTTTTAGTAACGAAATTATTATTGAAGAAAACCCAAAGATGAAACGCTCATAACCAAAATCCCGAAGAGATGAAATGATTATAACACGATCTAAATCTTAATGATCGCTACCATGTTGGTGCACATGGTTATGTTCAATTTCTTGAGCGGTAGCTTCACGGATACTTTCAATGGTAACATCAAATTTCAATGTTTCACCTGCCAGCGGATGGTTTGCATCTACATAAATCGTATCGCCTTTAATTTCTTTCACTACAATATTCATCAGTCCTCCTTCATCTTGCGATTGAAATTGCATACCTTCTGACAATTCTGCTTCAGCTGGAAAATTTTGACGTGGAACTTGAAAAAGTAAAGATTCATCGAAAAGACCATAAGCCTCCTCTGGCTCAACTTCTACTATTTTTTTATCGCCAACCTGCAAATCCAAAAGGTTTTTTTCGAGACCTGGCACAATCATCTCCGCTCCATGTATGTACATAAGTGGCTCACCTGGATAGGATTGGTCAAGAATTTCTCCGCTTTTGTTGGTTAAAATAAATGAGAAACCAACTACATCTCCTTTTTTAATTTTTTGCATGTTATTTATTTTAATGCCCGCAAAGGTAAAATTTTTAGAATTATTTGAAAGTGAATTATGTACTATTTCATTGCTGAGAGGTGTATTATTGTATCTTTGCCCACCTAAATTAATCACTATGCTAAAAGGATTTTTCAATGTTCCAAAACCGATAAACGAGACGGTATTAAACTATGCCCCAGGCAGTAAAGAGCGCTCAAACTTAAAACTTGCTTTAACTCAATACCGTTCTGAAGTTAAAGATATACCCATGTATATAGGCGGAGAAAAAGTTTTTACAAAAAATAAAATTTCCATTCACCCTCCACATGATCATCAACATCTTTTAGGTCATTATTCTGCTGGAGATAAAACGCATGTTACTCAAGCGATAAATGCAGCTCTTGCAGCTAAAACAGATTGGGAAAACTTGCCGTGGGAGCAAAGAGCAGCCATATTTTTAAAGGCTGCCGATTTATTAGCTGGCCCATATAGAGGTAAAATTAACGCTGCAACCATGCTTGGTCAAAGCAAAAATGCTTACCAGGCAGAAATAGATGCGGCTTGCGAACTCATAGATTTTTTGCGTTATAATGTATTTTACATGAGTCAGATTTATGCTCAACAACCCGAATCGGTGCGTGGAGTATGGAATCGAGTAGAGCAAAGACCTTTAGAAGGTTTTGTTTTCGCCCTAACTCCATTCAATTTTACAGCAATTGCTGGCAATTTACCAACATCTGCTGCCATGATGGGAAATGTTGTTGTTTGGAAACCATCAAATACCCAAATTTTTTCTGCAAGTGTATTAATGGAAGTTTTTAGAGAAGCAGGAGTTCCAGACGGAGTTATCAATTTGATTTATGTTTCAGGTCCGGATGCTGGAGATGTAATATTTAAACACCCAGATTTTGCTGGAATCCATTTCACCGGATCAACGGGTGTTTTTCAGGGTATGTGGAAAACCATTGGAGAAAACATTGCAACTTATAAAACCTATCCTCGGATTGTGGGTGAAACCGGAGGTAAAGATTTTATTTTAGTACATCCATCGGCTGATGTCAAAATAGCCAATACCGCAATTCTACGTGGAGCTTTTGAATTTCAAGGTCAAAAATGTTCCGCAGCATCTCGTGTTTATATTGCCGAAAGTTTATGGCCTGCTATTAAAGAATTAATGATTCGTGATTTGGCATCGATGAAAATGGGGCCAACGGAAGATTTTGAAAACTTTATTAACGCAGTAATCGACGAAAAATCATTTGATAAACTCGCAGGTTTTATTGATCGGGCAAAAAAAGATCAGGAAGTAGAAATTGTTGCGGGCGGAAATTATGATAAATCAATAGGTTATTTTATAGAACCTACCGTTCTATTAACCAAAAACCCTAGCTATGTAACCATGTGCGAAGAATTATTTGGCCCAGTACTTACGGTGTTCGTTTATAAAGATAAGGATTATGAAAAAACGTTAGAATTAATTGATTCCACATCAGAGTATGCACTTACAGGTGCAATTATCGCAGCAGATCGTTATGCCATTGCTAGTGCAACGTATAAACTTCGTAATGCAGCGGGTAATTTTTATATTAATGATAAATGTACAGGAGCAGTAGTTGGCCAACAACCATTTGGTGGCGCAAGAGGCTCTGGAACTAATGACAAAGCAGGATCTATGATTAATTTATTGCGCTGGGTTTCTCCACGTACCATTAAAGAAGTATTTGATTCTCCTACGGATTTTAGATATCCGTTTTTAGAGAAAGAATAATTTTAGAAATATTGTATGAAAAGCCTGGGTTAAGCCGGGCTTTTTTATTAATTAAAACTACTGCCCATTCCCTATCATTTCCAAAATCTTTCCATTTTCTTTGTTTCTTAATAAATATAAAGTACTATCAAAAATTAATAAAAATGCTCCTTGCACGATTAATGATTTGCCGAAACCTTTGAACTGGTCTGATTTCTTACCAGAAAATCTTCTACCTCTTTCGGTAAGTGCCCAACCTGTTGCCATATAGCCTAAATCTAACCCGGCATTAAACAATAAAATTCGTTGAAACTGATTTTCGTTTTGGAATAAAACACTTGCATTGGGTGGTACATCAGCTCTTGAATTGGCATATAAGCTAAAGCCTGCCAATCCAAGATTTACCAGATTCCAATAAGCATTGCCTTGATGAAAATATTTGTTGGCACCATTTGCATTTTTTTGAAACAAGGCTCCCGAACCAATATTGAGTAATGCCCAACTTCCTAATACATACATGCTGTTATTAGCGAATTGAATTCGTTGTTCGTGCATTTCTTTTACAGAAACAAATTGTGCGACCGCAAAATCGCAACTCAAAACGAATAAAATAGATAAGACTATATTTCTTGTTTTCATCTTTTTTTAGACAATATACGGGCTTCTTGCTTCTCTATGGTCAGGTTTTATATTTTTGTGAAAAAAAATTATGTCGGGTCATAGCAGGTGGGCAAATATTAAACATCGGAAAGGAATTTCTGATAAGCGAAAAAATAAAGCATTTACCAAAATATTAAAAGAAATAACTGTTGCATCTAAATTAGGTGGCGAAGATTTGGATGCAAATCCACGTTTGCGATCTGCAGTAATTACTGCTCGTGGACTTAATATCCCAAAAGACACCATTGCAAGATCAGTTGGAAAAGGTTCTGATAAAAATACTGCCGACTTTCAGGAATTAATTTATGAAGGAAATTTGCCTGGTGGTATTGCATTCATTATTGAAGTTGCAACCGATAATATCAACCGGACTATGCAAAATCTGAGAACCTATTTTACTAAAAAAGGTGGAGCTATCGATGTTACTGGTTCTGTAACCTATTTATTTGAACGAAAATGTACGTTTGAAATTCAAAATCTAAGTAATTTTTGGACAGACGAGCTTACTTTACAAATAATAGATTATGGTGCCGATGAAGTAGAAATAGAAGAGAATTACATTTTTATTTCTGCGCCTGTCAACTTGTTTGGTAGTATTCAAACTCAATTAGACCAGCTTTCGATTTCTGTAGAGCATTCTCAATTGGCATTTTTATGCTTGAATCCAATCTCCATAGATAAAAATATGGAAGAAAAAGTGAAAATGTTATTGGAACTAATTGAAGATGATGATGATGTTCAACACGTTTATCATAATGTTATCACAACTGATTAAATAATTGACCATTTAAAAGTTAACAACAAAAAGAAGCTCAATTTTATAATTTACCGTTCGAATATGTTTTAGATTGTATTATTGTATGAAAATAAAATTTAAGATATGATTTCTGAAAAATCTAAGATACTAGATGCAAAACGAGAAGAAGCGGCACTAGGCGGTGGAACTGTAAGAATTGAAAGTCAGCATAAAAAAGGCAAACTAACAGCACGTGAGCGATTACATTTTCTGCTTGACGAAGGTTCGTTTGAAGAAATCGGAATGCTGGTAAGTCATCGATCAAAGGATTTCGGAATGGAAAAAGAAATTTATCCAGGTGATGGGGTTATTACAGGATTTGGAACAATCAATGGTCGTTTGACTTATGTATTCTCTCAAGATTTTACGGTTTTTGGAGGCTCATTATCAGAAACTCATGCTGAAAAAATTTGCAAATTAATGGATCTCGCTTTACAAAACGGCGCTCCATTGATAGGTTTAAACGATTCAGGAGGTGCGAGAATTCAAGAAGGAGTAGTTTCTTTAGGTGGCTATGCTGATATTTTTTACCGAAATACGCTGGCATCTGGTGTTATTCCACAATTATCTGCCATTATGGGGCCTTGTGCTGGTGGTGCAGTTTATTCTCCGGCCATTACTGATTTTATTTTGATGGTCGAAAACACTTCGTATATGTTTGTGACCGGACCGAATGTGGTAAAAACGGTAACGCATGAAATTGTAAGTTCAGAAGAATTAGGAGGAGCAAAAACACATGCGACTAAATCTGGAGTAACACATTTTGCTTGTGCCAATGAAATTGAGTGCCTAAATAATATAAAAAAGATGCTCAGTTACATGCCTCAGAACTGTGAAGAAAAGGCACCATTCGTGGATTATTTGCAGGGTGTAAATGAAAGCAAGGAAAAACTTGCAGAAATTTTACCAGCCAATGCCAATCAACCTTATGATATGAAAGAGGTGATTGAAAATACGATTGACGAAAATACTTTTTTAGAAATACACAAAGACTTTGCAGAAAATATTATCGTTGGTTTCGGAAGATTAGCTGGCAGAAGCATTGGAATTGTAGCGAACCAACCTGCTTTTCTTGCGGGTGTTTTAGATATTCATGCTTCCACAAAAGCTGCTCGTTTTGTTAGATTTTGCGATGCCTTCAATATCCCTTTGTTAGTATTCGAAGATGTTCCAGGTTTTTTGCCAGGAACAGATCAGGAGTGGAATGGCATTATCGCTAATGGCGCTAAATTGCTGTATGCATTTTGCGAAGCAACTGTACCAAGAGTTACGGTTATAACCAGAAAAGCTTATGGTGGTGCTTATGATGTTATGAATTCAAAACATATAGGATCTGATATGAACTATGCTTGGCCCAATGCTGAGATTGCAGTTATGGGTGCAAAAGGTGCTGCAGAAATTATTTTCAAAAAAGAGATAACCAGTGCAAACGATCCGAATGAAAAATGGTTGGAAAAAGAAAGAGAATATTCAGAAATGTTTGCAAATCCTTACCGTGCAGCAGAGCGTGGTTTTATTGATGAAGTAATTCATCCTGCAGAAACTCGAATTAAAATAATAAAAGCATTTAAAATGTTGGAAAACAAAGTGGTAAACCATCCTAGGAAAAAACATGGGAATATTCCTTTATAAACTAATAAATAATTGAATAATTATGATAAAAAACGTTTGATTGCTATAGCTTAGGGATTGAAGCGATATCCTTTTTGCTATATAAAAATTCCAATATTCGTTGAGCTGACCGCAAAAAGATAAAGCTAAAAGCCCGACCTCGTCTCGTCTTTTCTGACGAGATGGGGTAAGCCTAAAAATCAATTAATGAATTTAAAATAAACATAATTTAATCAAACCGAATAAAAAGAAAGAAAATTAAATTAAAGTCTATTATCATTAAGATTTATTAAATTAATTTTAAACCAATAGTAAAGTAAAATAATCTAAAAAAAACAAAAAATACATGGCAAAAAAATTAGCAGAAAAAAAACATGAACCAGTTGTAACTACTAAATCAATATCATTTTTAGAAAAATATATTAATAATTCATCGCCAACTGGTTTTGAATCAAGTGGTCAAAAACTATGGCTCGAATACATAAAACCATTTGTTGATGAAACCTATGTAGATAATTATGGAACGGCAGTAGCAGTTATAAATCCAAAAGCTGAATACAAAGTGGTAATAGAAGCACATGCTGATGAAATATCATGGTTTGTAAATTATATAACTAAAGATGGGCTTATTTATGTGATCAGAAATGGTGGTTCTGATCATCAGATTGCTCCATCAAAACGAGTAAATATTTATACAGAAAAAGGAATTGTAAAAGCGGTTTTCGGTTGGCCAGCCATCCATACTAGAAATGGAGAAAAAGAAGAAGCTCCGAGTTTAAAAAATATTTTTCTGGATTGTGGTTGTACAACTCAGGAAGAAGTTGAAGGTCTAGGAATTCATGTTGGTTGTGTAATTACATACGAGGATGAGTTTATGATTTTGAATAACCGATATTATGTTGGTCGTGCTTTAGATAATCGGGCTGGTGGTTTTATGATTGCCGAAGTTGCTCGATTATTAAAAGAGAATAAGAAAAAACTTCCTTTCGGATTGTATATCGTTAATTCTGTTCAAGAAGAAATTGGACTTCGAGGTGCCGAAATGATAGCTAATAGAATAAAACCAAATGTTGCCATTATTACCGATGTAACGCATGATACGCAAACTCCAATGATTAATAAAGTAACTCAAGGTGATTTGGCTTGTGGTAAAGGCCCGGTAATTTCGTATGCGCCTGCTGTTCATAATAACTTAAATAAATTATTAATAGATGCTGCGTTAAAAAACAATATTCCAATGCAGAGGCAAGCTTCTTCCCGATCAACCGGAACTGATACAGATGCTTTTGCTTATTCAAATAACGGTGTTTTTTCAGCTTTGATCTCCTTACCTTTACGTTACATGCACACAACGGTAGAAATGGTTCATAAAGAAGATGTAGATAATGTAATTAACTTAATTTATCATTCATTATTAGCTATAAAAAAAGATCAAGATTTTAGATACATTATTTAATTTACTAACCTTATGGAAAAGAAAGAACTTTTTATTCAAAAAATTCAGTCGTCGTACAATACAGTAAATCCACATATTTATTTAGGAGCTGGATTATTAGATGGTGAAATTATTAAAGAAGCTCAAGTAAATATTCCGTTGAAAATGATGAACCGGCATGGATTGATTGCTGGAGCAACTGGAACTGGGAAAACAAGAACTTTACAAGTTTTAGCAGAGCAATTATCAGATGCAGGAGTACCAGTATTCATGTTAGATGTGAAAGGCGATTTATCTGGATTGAATAAAGAAGGAATTGTAAATCCGAAACTTACTGAAAGAGCACAAAATTTAGGTTTCGATTACAAACCGGAGTCTTTCCCCATTGAATTATATTCGTTGACAGGCAAACTGGGTGCACAAATGAGAGCAACAGTTATGGAATTTGGTCCAGTTATGCTTGGCAAAATTCTGGATTTAAATGAAACCCAAACCGGTGTATTAGCAGTTTTATTTAAATATGCCGATGATAAGAAAATGGGATTAGTGGGTTTAGAAGATCTTAAAAAAATGCTTAGTTACCTTTCTGAAGGAGATGGTGCAAAAGAAATTAAGGATTCGTATGGCACAATTTCTACTTCTACATCAGGTACAATTCTTCGGAAAATTGTTGCCATTGAGCAGCAAGGTTTATCGCAAATATTTGGAGAAACATCTTTCGATATAGAAGATTTATTTTCAAAAATTGATGGAAAAGGGGTAATAAGTTTATTGAATATTTCGGATGTGCAACAACAACCTACTCTATTCTCTACTTTTTTATTAAGCCTTTTAGCTGAAATATACCAGGCAATGCCTGAAGCAGGTGATTTGGATAAACCCAAATTAGTGTTCTTTTTTGATGAAGCCCATTTGCTTTTTAATAATGCACCAAAAGCATTTTTAGAGCAAATAGAACAAATTGTCCGATTAATCCGATCGAAAGGAATTGGAGTGTTTTTCTGTACACAAACTGCCCAAGATATTCCAGATAGTGTTTTGGCACAATTAGGAAACAGAGTTCAACATGCGTTAAGAGCATTTACACCCAACGATGCTGAGGCATTAAGAAAAACGGTAAAAACTTACCCACGGTCAGATTTTTATGAAATTGATAAAGTACTAACATCACTTGGTACCGGCCAAGCCTTAATTACGGTATTAAATGAAAAGGGAATTCCAACCGAAGTTTCTGCAACACATTTAACTCCACCTAGAGCTATAATGGGGCCTATGCAGTTATCAGAAGCCGAAAGTTTAATTAACAGTTCGGCGATGAGCAAAAAATACAAAGAGACCATTGATCCGGAAAGTGCATATGAAATATTAAATGAACGGATAAATAAAAAAATGGCTGAACAGGAAGAATTGGCAGCGAAACAATTGGAGGAGAAAGTAGAAGCAGACGAAGCCAGAAAACCTGTTGGAAAAAGCATGGTAGAAAAAGTACTAACTTCAGCAACAACTCGACAAATTGGAAAAGAAATTGTGAGAGGTTTGTTTGGTATGTTGCTTGGAAAAACACCAAGAAAAACTAAATCGGGCGGGTTTTTCTCCTGATTTTAAATTTAATAATATGAGAAAGTATATTCAATACTGTTTAATTTTTCTAAGTACAATTTTTTTTATTTTATCCTGCCAAAAAGAAAATAAAGATTTTGTTAAAGAAACAATTACAACTAATTTACCGATTATTGGATTTCTTACTGTTGAACCAGATTCTGAAATATCAATTTCTTTTAAAGTAGAAAACGAGGAACAAATAAAATCTATTAAAATAGAAAGAATTGTTAATGGTTCCTCATGGCTATTAATTGATTCTTCTTTCTCTTTGGTCAAGGAATTGAATTATACGTTAAAAACAAAAGCTAAAATTGAAGAAGGCATTGAAAGATATGTTTTTAGTTATA
The DNA here is from genome assembly GCA_031412335.1 of bacterium. Classification (GTDB taxonomy): domain Bacteria; phylum Bacteroidota; class Bacteroidia; order Sphingobacteriales; family Sphingobacteriaceae; genus JBBQYA01. Next base: position 35,257 of record JANOCT010000003.1, read on the forward strand.
CTGATAAGGAGAACAATTCCTATTCAAAAGAAATTTCTGTGAATGTGATTTCCAGAATATTTACCTATAAAACCAGACTATTTGCATCTGATAGTGGGGAATTTGCAATAAAAAATTGCTTAAATCTTTACTCAGAAAGTCAATACACAATACAACAAGCAGATGCAAACACTACATTGATTGATTTGGTTTACAAACTTGATTATGATACTGTGATAGGCTCACCAAGATCAAATGAAATTCGCGGTTACTTCAAGCATCCAGCTTTCGGCATACAAACTTGGGCAAACAGAAATAATACATTATTTAAAAAGGTAATAGCTTTTAATTCATCAGATTTTGAAAAAATCTATTCAGAAGAAGCATTAAAAGAATTAGATTTAAATAGTTCAGGAAATTATATACAAATAAATAATTACAATCAATTAATTGCATTCAAAACAGTTAACTCTAAATTTGGGATTATCCGAGTTGATGCTATTTCTAATAATACTCTTGCTCAGAAAAGAGATAAATTTATAGATCTTACTATAAAAATTCAAAAATATTGAAAGTAGTCCGAAAATAATAAAAACAAAAAAGCCGCTTTTGAATAAATCAAAAGCGGCTTTTTATTTGCAAAATAGATATTATTTGTCTTTTTCGTCTTTTACTTCTTCAAATTCTACATCTTTCACATCGTCTCCAGCTGAGTTAGAATTTTCATCTCCACCACCCATATCCGCATTTCCACTTTCCTGACCTTGAGTTGCTTTATACATATCTTCCGAAGCAGCATTCCAAGCAGCATTAAGGGCAGCTTGCGCAGTTTCCAAAGCTGTGAAATCTTTAGCCTCATAAGCAGTTTTTAATTGAGCAAATCCTTCTTCAATCACTGCCTTTTTATCAGCAGGAATTTTATCACCATATTCTTTCAATTGTTTTTCAGTTGAAAAAATCAATGCATCTGCTGCATTTAATTTGTCGATTTCCTCTTTTGCTTTTTTATCCGAATCAGCATTTAATTCCGCTTCTTCTTTCATTCGTTTTATGTCTGCATCGGTTAAACCAGATGATGCTTCAATTCGAATTTTTTGTTCTTTACCGCTAGCTTTATCTTTCGCACTTACGTGTAATAATCCATTCGCATCAATGTCAAAACTAACTTCTATTTGTGGAATTCCACGAGGTGCTGGAGGTAAACCGTCTAAATGGAATCTACCAATTGTTCGGTTTTGATTTGCCATTGGTCTTTCTCCTTGCAAAATATGAATTTCAACAGATGGTTGATTATCAGATGCTGTTGAAAAAACTTCACTCTTTTTAGTTGGAATCGTAGTATTTGACTCAATTAATTTAGTCATTACACCTCCCATTGTTTCGATACCTAATGATAGTGGGGTAACATCTAACAATAAAACATCCTTTACTTCACCAGTTAATACTCCACCTTGGATTGCTGCACCAATTGCAACTACCTCATCTGGATTTACTCCTTTACTTGGCTTTTTTCCAAAGAATTTTTCCACTAAATCTTGAATAGCTGGTATTCGAGTTGAACCTCCAACTAAAATTACTTCATCAATTTCAGATGTTGAATAACCAGAATCTTTCAATGCTTTTTTACAAGGCTCAAGAGTTGCCTGAATTAATTTATCAGCCAATTGTTCGAATTTTGCTTTTGATAAAGTTCTCACCAAATGTTTTGGCAAACCTTCCATTGCAATAATATAAGGTAGGTTTATTTCAGTTGAATTACCACTTGAAAGCTCAATTTTTGCTTTCTCAGCAGCTTCTTTCAATCGTTGTAATGCCATTGGATCTTTTCTAAGATCAACATTTTCATCACTTTTAAATTCTTCTGCTAACCAATCTATAATTACTTGGTCAAAATCATCACCACCTAAATGCGTATCTCCATTCGTAGATTTTACTTCGAAAACACCATCACCTAATTCCAGAATTGAAATATCAAAAGTACCGCCACCTAAGTCGAATACTGCGATTTTCATTTCCTGATTTTTTTTATCTAAACCATAAGCAAGCGCTGCCGCAGTAGGCTCGTTTATAATTCTTCGCACTTTTAATCCAGCTATTTCTCCAGCTTCTTTCGTTGCTTGACGTTGAGAATCATTGAAATAAGCAGGAACAGTAATTACTGCCTCTGTTACTTCCATTCCAAGATAATCTTCTGCCGTTTTCTTCATTTTTTGAAGCGTAATTGCTGAAATTTCTTGTGGAGTGTATTGTCTGTCACCAATTTGAACTCTGGCAGTATCATTATCACCTTTCACTACGGTGTATGTTACATTCTTAATTTCCTTTTGTGTATTGGTGAATGTTTCGCCCATAAATCGCTTTATAGATGAAATCGTATTCTTTGGGTTGGTAATGGCTTGTCTTTTTGCCGGGTCGCCAACTTTTCGCTCACCATTTCCATTGTCGAGAAAAGCAACAATAGAAGGTGTAGTTCTTTTTCCTTCGCTATTAGGTATTACAACTGGCTCATTTCCCTCCATTACGGCAACACATGAGTTGGTAGTTCCTAAATCGATTCCGATTATTTTTGACATAATTTTTTGTTTTAATTTCAGGTCAATTTATCAATGTACATGCCATTATAGTATTGCATGTTTTTATATCAAAATTGACAGAAAATTAAAATTTATATGCCTTTATGAAGTTTTTAATATGACATACCGTCAGAATTTTTTCTGAAAACCAAGATTTCCTGTTATAGGTCCGTCTATTAATTGCTCTATAGATGCATTGTTTAAACTGATAAAAAAAGAATTGGTTAGTCGAGAAGAGAATACACCTATTGCACCTTCCACATTTGAATAATTGTTAATAGTAGTATTGAAACCAAAAGATTGATTATTTAATCGTAAAAACTCATCAAATGATGTACTTGCAACATACATTCTAAATTCAAGTTCTGGCTCTACTTTTCTGATTACATCTGGGTTTGGCTTTACTTGAGAATTAATCACATTATAAAACGCTAATGCATTAATTCCAAAACTTGCTTGGGCAATTGTTGGCCGATACCCTTGCACATTTATCCATTTGATGGTTTTAAGAACTTCTTCTTTCGTAACCTTATTTACTTCTATATACTTAAAATAAGTTTCTATGGTATAACTCACTGCACCATTTGGATTCACCCAATTTAACGGAACTGTTTTATAATCAGGAGATTGATAAAACGCAATTTGAGACGGCGGATTTGTCAACAAAAACTTCCCTAATACGTTAGTTTTTCCTTTCGCAATAATTTCGTTTTTATCAAATCTTTTTATTTCCAAAAAATACTCGCTCAAAGGATTTAGTTTGTAACCAGACTTTGTTCGATATACCAATTGGTTCGGGCCAGCAAAAGTTCCTTCTTCCCGTTTTACATTTACTGTATCTAAAGCTATCCTGTCAAAGACCACTCCATTTAATACCTGTGTTAAAATCACTTCGATTTTGTAGGGATGATATAAAGAATCTTTAATTTTTGCAACTTCAAATACATTTTGTTCACTAAGAAATGCTTTATTTACTTTTATATATTGCACGGAATCAGATACATTCAGCAGTCCATAAACAATTGTAGTTTCTTTATAAGGTGCATTAATATTTATTTCATTGTTACAAGAGGTAATAATTAAATAAAAAAATAATATGGTAAAAATTCGATTCTTAAACATCCTCTAAATTACTGAGATTATTTCAAAAAAAAAGGGGAATCTACCTTAGTTGATTCCCCTTTTTACAAAATTTATGAATTATGCTTTTGGCTCTTCAGAATTATCTTCAGATGTAGCTTCAGGCTCAGAATCATTCGTTGATTCTATTTCTTCACTTTCTTTATTTTCTACTTCTGTTTCAGTTTCTACAATTGTTGCAGTTTCAACTGCTGATGCAGCTACTGCTGTTTTTGCTTTCCCGCTACCGCCTCTTCTACGAGTTGCTTTAGCTTTTGGCGCTTCTTTGGCAGCAAGCATTACTTCATTAAAGTCAACCAATTCAATGAAACACATTTCTGCATTGTCACCCAATCGTTTTCCTGTTTTAATAATTCTTGTATATCCACCTGGTCTGTCGCCAACTTTTTCAGCTACTTCTTTAAAAAGCATAGCAGTCGTTACTTTATCTTGTAGATAACTAAATACTACTCTACGTGAATGTGTTGAGTCATCTTTTGATTTCGTTACTAAAGGCTCAAAATAAGTTCTCAACGCTTTTGCTTTCGCAATTGTAGTATTTATCCGCTTGTGTAGTATAAGTGATGATGCCATGTTAGCAAGCATCGCTCTACGGTGCGAATCTGTTCTGCCAAGATGATTTATTTTTTTTCCGTGTCTCATTGTAATTAATGTAGCGAATCAAAAAGCTAGCAGCTTTATAAACTGCCAAATTTCTAAATTCAGTTTTATTCTTCTTCTAATTTAAATTTTGAAAGATTCATTCCAAATGTAAGACCCTTTGCCTTAACAAGATCCTGAATTTCTGTTAATGATTTTTTACCAAAGTTTCTGAATTTTAACATATCAGCAACATCATATGTTACCAAATCAGAAAGTGAACGAATGTCAGCAGCTTTCAAACAATTCAATGCTCTAACTGACAAATCCATGTCTGCTAACTCTGTTTTAAGAATCTTTCGCATGTGGAGAATTTCTTCATCCACTTCATTCGTTACTTCTTTAGCTTGAGTTTCCAACATGATCTTCTCATCAGAGAAAAGCATAAAATGATGAATCAAGATTTTAGCAGCTTCTTTTAATGCATCTTCTGGATGTATTGATCCATCTGTTGAAATATCAAGAACTAATTTCTCGTAATCTGTCTTTTGCTCAACTCTGTAATTTTCAATGCTGAACTTTACATTTTTAATTGGAGTGTAAATAGAATCAATTGGTATTACACCTAAAGGAGCATCTGCAACTTTGTTTTCTTCTGCTGGAATGTAACCTCTGCCTTTGTTTACAGTTAGTTCTACTTCAAGATTTACTGATGTAGCAATATTACAAATAACCATTTCAGGATTTAAAATCTCGAAATTGCTTGAAAACTTACCAATATCACCTGCTAAAAAAGCTTCTTGATTTTTAATAACCACGAATATTTTTTCAGAATCAGAAGACTCATTTATTTTTTTGAATCGTACTTGTTTAAGATTTAAAATTATCTCGGTCACATCTTCTACAACTCCTTTTATCGTAGAAAATTCATGAGATACACCAGATAAACGAACTGATGTAATTGCATAACCTTCAAGAGACGAAAGAAGAATTCTTCTTAATGCATTCCCGATAGTAATACCAAATCCAGGCTCTAATGGACGAAATTCAAAAAGTCCATCAAAATCTGTCGATTTTTGCATGATTACCTTATCAGGTTTTTGGAATGTTAATATTGCCATTTAATTTCTTTTTTATTATTTGTTAATGAACTGATTAATGTAAAATGTATTATTTAGAATACAACTCGACTATTAATTGCTCTTTAATGTTTTCAGGAATTTCTGTTCTGTCTGGATAGTTTAAAAACTTACCTGCGTATAAATCATGATTCCAATCTAACCAACTGTATTTACCAACTTTTCGAGCAGAAAGCGCTGTAGTTATTGCTTCTAATGATTTAGATTTCTCTCTTACAGCTACTACATCTCCAGAACGTAATGAATATGATGGAATATTTACCACATCTCCATTCACTGTTATGTGCTTGTGGCTTACCAACTGGCGAGCTCCACTTCTAGTTTTTGCAATTCCTAATCGGAAAACTGTATTATCTAAACGTGCTTCAAGAAACTTTAATAGTAATTCTCCTGTAACACCTTCTTTTCTACTTGCTTTATTAAACAAATTAGCAAATTGCTTTTCCAATACACCATAAGTATATTTTGCTTTTTGCTTTTCGCTCAACTGAATTGCATATTCAGATTGCTTACCTCTTTTCTTACTTAAACCATGTTGTCCTGGTGGGTAATTTTTCATTTCAAGCACTTTATCAGGTCCAAAGATTGGTTCTTTAAACTTTCGTGCGATTTTTGACTTGGGTCCTATGTATCTGGCCATGTTGTGGGGTTAATGTGTTGTTAGCCTATATCTAACAACTCTTAGCATTAAAAAATTAAAATTAAACTCTTCTCTTCTTAGGAGGACGACAACCATTGTGTGGCATCGGTGTAATGTCTTTTATTATTGTAACCTCTAATCCTGTGTTTTGTAAAGTTCTGATCGCAGATTCACGTCCTGATCCTGGTCCTTTTACAAATACTTCAACTTTTCTCAAACCAAGATCATAAGCTACTTTACCACAATCTGTTGCCGCTTGAGAAGCTGCATAAGGAGTGTTTTTCTTTGATCCTTTAAATCCCATTTTACCGCTTGATGCCCAAGAAATAATCTGACCACTATTATTGGTTAATGAAATAATGATATTGTTGAATGTTGCATTGATGTGAGCCTGCCCGGAAGCTTCAATTACAACAACTCGTTTTTTGGTTACTTTTTTAGTTTTTGCCATCTTTCTTAATATATCTTCAGCTAAGAATTATTTAGTTACCTTTTTCTTACCTGCAACTGTTTTTCTCTTTCCTTTTCGGGTTCTTGAGTTATTTTTAGTTCTTTGACCACGCAAAGGCAATCCTTTACGATGACGTAAACCTCTATAACAACCAATATCCATCAATCGTTTAATGTTAAGTTGAACTTCTGATCGAAGCGCTCCTTCCACTTTTACCTGGTCATTAATAATTGTACGGATGGCCGTTTGTTGATCATCAGTCCATTCTTGAACTTTAACATCAAATCCGATTCCAGCTTCTGTTAAAATTTTTTGTGCAGTGGTACGTCCAACACCAAATATATAGGTAAGTCCAATTTCACCGCGCTTGTTTTTTGGTAAATCAATACCAGCAATTCTTGCCATGTTAATTCAATTATAATTTAGCTACTAATTATCCCTGTCGTTGTTTAAACTTTGGGTTTTTCTTGTTAATCACATATAATTTTCCGTTTCTGCGGACAATCTTGCAATCAACACTTCTCTTTTTGATCGATGCTTTTACTTTCATTTTATTTGTATCTATAAGTAATTCTTCCCTTTGATAAATCGTAGGGCGACATTTCCAGTTTTACTTTATCACCTGGTAGAATTTTTATATAATGCATTCTCATTTTTCCTGAAATATGCGCGATTATCTCGTGCCCATTTTCAAGCTCTACCCGAAACATTGCGTTTGACAATGCTTCTCTGATTATGCCGTCTTGTTCTATTGACGCTTGTTTTGCCATATTTTTTGATTGTCAGTTTCTACCTGAGCAACTGAATATCAATTTACTTTATTTAAAACCTCATCTATATAATCGAATGTCGATAATATATCTGCTTTATTCTTTCCTACTGCTAAGGTATGCTCAAAGTGTGCTGAATGTTTCCCATCTACGGTACTAATTGTCCACCCATCTTTATCATGCCTCACACCTGCTTTTCCTAAATTTATCATTGGTTCTATTGCTATTACCAATCCACTTTCAATTTTTATCCCACTTCCTCTTTTTCCATAGTTAGGAACTTCTGGCTTTTCATGCAATTGTTTTCCAATTCCATGCCCAACTAATTCTTTAACTACCCCATACCCATTATTCTCTGCATGCTGCTGTACAGCAAAACTAATATCTCCCATTCTCATCCCTACTACTGCTTTATCAATTGCTTTCTGCAAACATTCTCTAGTTACTCGGAGTAACTTTTTAATATCTTCTCCAACATTTCCAACTGCAAAAGTAAAAGCTGAGTCACCGTAATATTTATTCTTAACCACTCCACAATCTACTGATACTATATCTCCATCTTCTAAAGGTTTATTGTCAGGCAATCCATGTACAATTTTCTCGTTAGTTGATACACAAAGGCTATTCGGAAAACCGTTAAAGTTTTTAAATGCTGGAACACCACCATTATCACGAATAAACTCCTCAGCAATTTTATCTAAAGCGAGAGAGGTTACACCTGGTTTTATAACCTTAGCAACTTCAGCAAGCGTTTTTGAAACAAGCAAAGAACTTTCTCTTATATATTCTATCTCTTCGATAGATTTATAATAGATCATTTTAAATTATATAGCAGCTCCTACTGCTGAACGCCCTTTCACACGTCCTGTTTTCATTAATCCATCATAATGACGCATTAATAGATGACTTTCTACTTGTTGTAATGTATCCAACACAACTCCAACCATAATTAATAAAGATGTTCCTCCAAAAAATTGGGCAAACTGGCTATTAATACCTAACATAATTGCAATAGAAGGAAGAATTGCTATTATGGCTAAAAATATAGAGCCAGGAAATGTAATTCTTGACATAATTGAATCAATGTAATCAGCAGTAGGTTGTCCTGGTTTAACACCTGGAACAAATCCACCGTTTCTTTTCATATCCTCTGCCATTTGATTTGGATTGATTGTAATTGCTGTGTACAAAAATGTAAACACGATAATTAACAATGCAAAAGTCAAATTGTAAGTTATTGATGTATAATCTACAAAAGATGATAAGAAACTTTGTGTTGCATCTGAATTTGGTACAAACTGTGCGATAGTTGAAGGAATGAACATAATTGCCTGAGCAAATATGATTGGCATTACTCCAGCAGCATTCACCTTTAAAGGAATATACTGTCTTACTCCACCATATTGTTTATTTCCAACTACTCTTTTAGCATATTGAACTGGTATTTTACGAACTCCTTGTACTAATAGTATAGTTGCCATAATGACTCCTAATAACGCTACTAATTCCAGTAATAATGGTATCGGACCCCCACCACCTGCTGCGAAACGTGAATTAAATTCAGCCCCAAGAGCGAAAGGAAGTTGAGCAATTATACCCACCATAATGATTAAAGAGATTCCGTTTCCAATTCCTTTATCGGTAATTCTTTCTCCAAGCCACATGACAAATAAGGTACCGGCAGTAAGAATAACTATAGTAGCAACTGTAAATAAAGCACCTTCCATTAAAATTGCTTCTGCTGGAATTTGAGATTTAACATATGCAACTGCTTGACCTGCAGTAATAACTATTGTCAATATTCTGGTCCAGTTATTTATCACTTTTCTTCCACTTTCTCCTTCTTTTTGCAATTTCTGGAAATATGGTACTCCTATTCCTAACACTTGCATTACAATAGATGCAGAAATGTAAGGCATAACTCCTAATGCAAAAATGGATGCTCTACTAAATGATCCACCAGCGAACATATTTAGAATTCCTAAAATTCCATCTGCTGCACTAGTATCTAATTTGGTTGGATCAATACCTGGAAGTACAATGTATGAACCCACACGGTACACAAGTAAAAAGAGTAGCGTATTAAGAATACGAACCCTTAAATCCTCAATCTTAAAAATGTTCCTTATGGTATCAATAAACTTTTTCATTCTTACAATTTAACTGCACTACCGCCTTTTGCTTCAATTGCTGCTGATGCAGTTGCTGTATATGCATGTGCCACAACATCTAACTTTACTGTTAATTCTCCTCTACCTAATATCTTAATCCGATCTGATTTAGAAGCTAAACCGTGCTTTCTGAAATCTTCTAAAGTAACTGTACTTAGTGAAAATTTCTCAGCCATAGTCTGTAGGGTATCTAAGTTTACACCAACATATTCAATTCTGTTGATGTTTTTAAAACCAAACTTAGGCACACGACGTTGCAAAGGCATTTGACCACCTTCAAATCCAACTTTACTGGAATATCCAGATCTTGATTGTGCTCCCTTGTGTCCTCGAGTTGATGTACCACCTCTACCAGATCCAGTACCACGACCTAATCTTTTATTATTTTTTATTGAACCTTCTGCAGGTTTTAGGTTACTTAAATTCATGTTAGATATTTTCTACCGTTACTAAATGATTTACTTTCGCTACCATTCCTAATATTTGTGGAGTTGCCTCTACTTCTACAGTTTGGCTTATTTTTCTAAGTCCAAGGGCAGCCATTGTTTTTTTCTGTCTATCGCTTCTGTCAATTACACTGGCAGTTTGCTTAATTCTAATTTTTGCCATTTTCTTATCCGTTAAAAACTTTGTTTAAAGAAACGCCTCTGTGTTGTGCAACAGTTACTGCATCTCTCATTTCCGAAAGAGCTTTCACGGTTGCTTTTACCACGTTATGTGGGTTTGATGAACCTTTTGATTTAGCCAAAACATCTGTGATTCCAGCACTCTCTAATACAGCACGCATTGCACCTCCTGCTATTACTCCAGTTCCATGTGCAGCTGGTTTAAGAAATACATAACCTCCAGAATATTTACCATATTGTTCATGTGGTACAGTTCCTTTATGAATCGGTACTTTAATTAACGACTTTTTAGCATCATCAATTCCTTTCGCAATAGCTTCGGTTACTTCTTTAGCTTTACCTAAACCAAATCCAACTACTCCGTGTTCGTCGCCAACCACAACAATAGCTGAAAAACTGAATGTACGACCTCCCTTTGTTACTTTCGCAACTCGTTGAATGCTTACCAAACGATCTTTTAATTCAATTTCGCTTGTTTTTACTCTTTTTATATCTTTTGTCGACATTTTCGTTTAAAATTTAAGTCCACCTTCTCTGGCACCTTCTGCCAATGATTTAATTCTACCGTGATATAAATATCCATTTCTGTCAAAAACCACAGAACTAATTCCAGTAGCAACTGCTTTTTCTGCCAATAGCTTCCCAACTTCTTTCGCTTGATCAACTTTAGGAGATCCTTTAGTTAAATCTTTCGCTAATGTTGAAGCAGAAACTAATGTAGTTCCATCAACATCATTGATTATTTGAGCGTAAATCCCCTTGTTGCTTCGGTAAACAGAAAGTCTTGGCTGCTCTGCTGTTCCGGTAATTTTTAAACGTATTCCTCTTTTGATTCTTAATCTTCTAGAGGATTTTATTGATCCCGACATCTTATTTATTTTTTAGCAGCCGATTTACCAGCTTTTCTTCTTAATACTTCACCTGTAAACTTGATACCTTTTCCTTTGTAAGGTTCTGGCGCTCTTAATGATCTTATTTTTGCTGCAACTTGACCAATTAATTGCTTATCAATACTTTCTAAAATGATGGTTGGATTCTGACCTTTAGCTGATTCCGTAGTTACTTTAACTTCAACTGGTAGCTGAAAAACATAATGGTGAGAATATCCTAAAACCAAATCCAACATCTGACCATTGTTTGTAGCTCTATATCCAACACCAACTAATTCCTGACGGATTGTATAACCAGCTGTCACGCCTGTTACCATGTTATTAATCAATGATCGATACAAACCATGCAATGCTTTGTGTCTTTTTTGTTCTGTAGGTCTTTCAACTGTTAATGTTGAACCTTCAATTTTTATAATCATCTCTGGATTTACTTCCTGAGATGTAGTTCCTTTAGGACCTTTTACAGTTACTAAATTTGAATCTGAAACCGTTACAGTTACTCCTGCTGGTAATTCAATGGGTGCTTTTCCTATTCTTGACATTTTTTCCCCTCCTTATTAATAAACGTGACAAAGAACTTCACCACCTATATTTAAGCTTCTGGCTTCTTTATCAGACATAACTCCTTTTGAAGTTGTCAAGATTGCGATTCCTAAACCATTTAATACTCTTGGCAAATTGCTGGTATCAGCATAATTTCTTAATCCTGGGCGACTTACCCGGTTTAATTTTTTGATTGCAGAAATCTTAGATATCGGATGATATTTTAATGCGATTTTAATTACTCCTTGAATACTATTGTCTTCAAATTTGTAATTCGCAATATATCCTTTATCGAAAAGCACCTTCGTGATGGCTTTCTTAAGATTTGATGCAGGAATTTCTACAACCCTATGGTTGGCCTTAATGGCATTCCTTACTCTTGTTAAATAATCTGCTATTGGATCAGTCATTGTTAATTTAATTTAAGCATTGCTGCTTGTTACTTTTATTTTTTTACCAGCTTGATTTTGTTACTCCTGGAATTTTTCCAGCTAAAGCCATTTCACGGAATGTAACACGGCAAATTCCAAACTGTCTCATGTATCCTCTTGGTCTACCAGTAAGTTTACATCGATTGTGTAAACGGGTAGGTGATGAATTTTTCGGCAATTTATCTAAGCCAACTAAATCTCCAGCTTCTTTTAATGCCGCACGCTTTGCTGCATATTTTTCAACCAGTCGAGCTCTCTTAACTTCTCTGGCCTTTAATCCTTCTTTTGCCATTATTCTTTAATTTGATTTTTGAATGGTAATCCGAATTCTTTTAATAATTCTAATGCTTCTTCATCTGTTCCTGCACTAGTTACAAAAGTTATATCCATTCCCATTATTTTATTGATCTTGTCAATATTAATTTCTGGGAAAATTATTTGCTCAGTAACACCTAAAGTGTAATTTCCTCTTCCGTCAAATCCTTTATCGTTAATTCCTTTGAAATCACGAATACGAGGTAACGCAACTGAAATTAAACGATCTAAAAATTCATACATATTGTTGTCTCGCAAAGTAACACGAACACCAACCGGCACATTTTTTCTCAACTTAAAGTTGGAAATATCCTTCTTAGATTTAGTTGCAATTGCTTTCTGACCTGAAATTGTAGTCATCTCTTCTACTGCATTATCAATAAGTTTCTTATCAGAAACAGCTGCTCCAACTCCTTGGTTCAGACATATTTTCTGAAGCTTTGGAACTTGCATGATACTTTTGTAAGAAAATTTCTTTTTAAGAGAACCTATAATTTCTTCGTTATACTTACTCTTTAATCTTGGTTTGTATTCCATTATTTAATTACCTCCCCTGTTTTTTTTGCAATACGTTCGGTTTTACCTTCTGCATTTACTTTTCTACCTACCCGAGTAGTTTTTCCAGATGCTGGGTCAACTAACATTAAGTTAGAAACATGAATTGCTGCTTCTTTTTTGATAATTCCTCCATTTGGAGATGCTGCACTTGGCTTGGTATGTTTAGAAACCATGTTAGCTCCTTCTACAATAGCTCGATTTTTCTTGATAATAACTTCAAGAATTTTTCCTTGCTGACCTTTTGCATCACCTGCAATAATTTTTACGGTATCTCCCTTGCGTATTTTAAGTTTAGGGATAATGTTTATTCTCTTTTCCATAATTTATAGTACTTCCGGGGCTAAAGAAATGATTTTCATAAATTGCTTCTCGCGTAGTTCCCTTGCTACCGGACCGAATATACGAGTGCCTCTTGGCTCATCGTTTGCATTCAGCAAAACAGCAGCATTATCATCAAATCGTATGTAAGAACCATCTTTTCTACGGATTTCCTTTTTTGTTCGTACGATTACAGCTTTAGAAACAGCACCTTTTTTGATATTGCCTGATGGCAAAGCATGTTTAACTGTTATTACAATTTTATCGCCTATTGAGGCATATTTTTTACCTGTTCCACCTAACACTCGTATGCAAAGAACTTCTTTTGCTCCGCTGTTATCAGCAACTGTAAGTCGTGATTCTTGTTGTATCATTTTATTTAGCCCTTTCTAAAATTTCCAATACTCTCCATCGCTTGTTCTTACTTAGAGGGCGAGTTTCCATTATGTTCACAATATCGCCTACACCACAATCATTGGTTTCGTCGTGCGCCATTAGTTTAGTAGTTTTCTTTACAAACTTACCATAGATCGGATGCTTAACCTTTCGCTCTACCGCAACAGTGATAGATTTATCCATCTTGTTGCCAACTACTTTTCCGATTCTTGTTTTTCTTAAATTTCTCTGTTCCATAATAATCATTACTGAGCTGCTTCTACCTGAGTACTATTAACCCTGTTGGTAAGTTCTGTGTTGAGCTGTGCAACCGTTCTTCTGGCCATTTTAATCCGTAGAGGATTTTCAATAGCAGAAATAGAGTGGCTAAATTTCAACTTAGTATAAGCTGCTTTCTCTTCTCTGATTCTGTCTTTTAATTCCTCAAGCGTAAGCTCTTTTATTTCTGAGTATTTCATCGTTCAATTATATAATTGCAGTACTATTCTTCTGCGTAATCTCTTCGTGTGATAAATCTTGTTGCAACCGGCAATTTTTGCGCTGCCAATCGTAATGCTTCTTTAGCTGTTTCCATTGGAACACCTTCTGTTTCAAACAAAATTCTTCCTGGTTTTACTACAGCTACCCAATATTCTGGAGCTCCTTTACCTTTTCCCATACGTACTTCGGCTGGTTTCTTGGTAACTGGTTTATCTGGAAATATTCTAATCCAAACTTGACCTTCACGTTTCATAAAACGGGTTACCGCGATACGTGCAGCCTCTATTTGTCTGCTAGTAATCCAGCATTCTTCAAGCGACTTGATACCAAAGCTTCCAAATGAAAGTTCTGCTCCGCGTTTCGCGAAACCCTTCATTCTACCCTTCTGCATCTTTCTGAACTTTGTTCTTTTAGGTTGTAACATTGTATACCTTCTAAAATATTCTTAATTAAATTTTATCTTCTTGGACCGCCTTTACCACGGTTACCAGCTCCACCACCTTGCCCTTGACCACCTTTATTTCTGTCATTACCACCTTTATTAAATCCGCCTCTATCTCCACCACGTTCTCCACCTCGATCAGATTTCATTCCTTGTGGTCCTTCTGTTTTTGCTCCTGGACCGGTTAAAGATTGTCCGATATTTGGAGATAAATCTCTTTTACCATAAACCTCACCTTTACAAATCCAAACTTTAACTCCGATTTTACCATACGTAGTTTGTGCTTCTGCTAATGCGTAATCAATATCAGCTCTCAATGTATGTAAAGGAGTTCTTCCTTCTTTGTATTGCTCAGAACGTGCCATCTCTGCTCCACCCAATCTTCCTGAACACATAATTTTAATTCCTTCTGCACCCATTCTCATGGTTGAAGCAATTGATGTTTTCATTGCTCTTCTAAAAGAAATTCTTGCTTCTAATTGCTTTGCAACTCCTTCGCCTACTAGCTGAGCATCTAATTCTGGACGCTTGATTTCGAATATATTGATTTGAACATCTTTTTTAGTGATTTTCTTCAATTCTTCTTTCACCTTATCGATTTCGGTTCCACCTTTTCCAATTACAATGCCTGGTCGGGCAGTGTGGATAGTGATCGTTATTCTTTTAAGTGTTCTTTCAATTACAACTTTAGATATACCACCTTTTGCGATACGTGCTGAAATATATTTTCTGATTTTATGATCTTCAACTAATTTGTCGGCATATTTCTTACCACCAAACCAGTTGGAATCCCAACCTTTTATAATTCCTAATCTTACTCCTATTGGATTTACTTTTTGTCCCATTTTACTGATTAGTTTTTAGGTTCAACAATTTTACTGTCAACCACCAACGTAACGTGATTTGATCTCTTTCTTATTCTATGACCACGACCTTGAGGTGCAGGTCTTAGTCGTTTAAGCTGACGACCTCCGTCTACAAAAACTTCTTTGATATAAAGATTACTATCATCAATGCTTGCACCTTCATTTTTAGTTTCCCAATTTTTGATAGCTGAATACAAAAGCTTTTCAATTTTAAGGGATGCTTCTTTAGGATTAAACTTAAGAATATGTAATGCCTTCTGAATTTCGACACCTCGAATCAGATCTACAACCAAACGCATTTTGCGGGGTGAAGACGGACAATCGTTTAATTTAGCAACTGCTTCCATTTTTTACTTATTTTTTCTTATCGCCAGAGTGACCTCTAAACGTACGAGTAGGTGAAAATTCTCCAAGTTTGTGACCTACCATGTTTTCTGTAACATACACAGGAATAAACTTATTACCGTTGTGAACAGCAAACGTCAAGCCTACGAAGTCTGGAGAAATCATTGATCTTCTAGACCAGGTTTTTATTACTGTCTTTTTTGCAATATCGTTCTGAGCAACAACTTTTCGCTCAAGGTTATAATCGATATAAGGACCTTTTTTAATTGAACGTGCCATTATTTTTTTCTACCCTCTGTAATGTATCGGTTTGACGCTTTCTTTTTATTTCTAGTTTTAAAGCCTTTAGCTAAAATGTTATTTCTAGATCGTGGGTGACCTCCTGAAGCTCTTCCTTCACCACCACCCATCGGGTGATCGACTGGATTCATCGCTACTGGTCTTACTCTTGGTCTTCTACCTAACCATCTTTTTCTACCCGCTTTTCCTAATACTTCACTTGAATGATCTCCGTTTGATACAACTCCAATTGCAGCCATACATGATTGTAATATCATTCTGGTTTCGCCTGATGGCAATTTAATTGAAGCATATTTTCCATCTCTAGATGCAAGCTGGCAATAAGCTCCTGCACTTCGTGACATGGATGCACCTTGACCAGGATTCAATTCAATATTGTGAATTACTGAACCCAATGGAATGTACTTTAACGTTAATGCATTACCAACTTCTGGCGCTACGTTTTCTCCTGAGATCACTGTTTGACCAACTTTTAATCCAGCTGGAGCAATAATATATCTCTTTTCTCCATCTGCATAAGAAAGTAAAGCAATACGAGCTGTTCTATTTGGATCGTATTCGATCGTTTTTACAGTAGCAGGAATATCAAATTTATTTCTCTTGAAATCAATAATTCTATACGCTTGCTTGTGCCCACCACCCATTTGACGCATGGTCATTTTTCCGGTGTTATTTCTACCACCTGATCGGGTGTTAGCTGCTTCAACTAACGACTTTTCTGGTTTGCTGGCGGTAATTTCACTGAAACTACTATCTACTCTGAAACGCGTTCCGGGCGTAACCGGTTTAAATCTTTTAACTGCCATAATTATTCTGCGTTATAAAAATCAATGGTAGCTCCTTTTTCAAGGTAAACAATTGCCTTTTTAAATGCTGCTGCTCTACCAGTTACCAAACCCTTTTTTGTATTTCTTGACTTGAATTTACCTACATACCGCATGGTATTAATAGATAGTATAGTTACACCATACATTAATTCAATTGCCTTTTTTATTTCAATTTTATTTGCTTTTGGATCAACAATAAATCCATAAACGTTAGCTTTCTCACCTTGTGCAGTAAGCTTTTCAGTTAATATTGGTTTTTTTAATATGTCCATTTTATTTAGCGAAAGCCTCCTCAATAAATTTTACCGAACTAGTTGTAAGTACTAACTTACCTGCATTCAATAAATCATATGTGTTAATATCTGATGCTGGTAAAACTTTAGTCTTACTCAAATTTCTACTTGCCAAATACATATTCTTATCTAGATCAGAAATCAAAAACAACGTTTTTGAATCTCCAATTTTCAAGTTATTTAATATGGATGTGAAATCTTTGGTCTTAGCTGCATTTAGTGTGAAATCTTCTAAAACAATAATGCTGTTTTCGATAGCTTTATAGCTCAATGCTGATTTTCTTGCAACTTGTTTTAACTTTTTATTTAGTTTAAAATTATAGTCACGTGGTTGAGGACCGAATACTCTACCTCCACCTTTCATCAGTGGTGATTTAATACTACCAGCACGGGCACCACCAGTACCTTTTTGCTTTTTTAGTTTTCTGGTTGAACCTGAAATTTCACCCCTATGTTTTGCTTTATGCGTACCCTGACGTTGATTAGCAAGAAATTGCTTCACATCAAGATAAATTGCATGGTCATTTGGCTCAATTCCAAAAACTGAATCAGAAAGGGTAACCTTATTACCGGTTTCCTTACCGCTTATGTTATGTATGTTGATTTCCATCTTATTTCTCCAATATAATGTAAGAACCTTTAGCTCCTGGAATAGATCCATTTACTACAATCAGGTTTTGCTCAGAATAAACTTTTAATACTTGAAGATTCTGAACTTTAACTCTATCTCCACCCATTCTACCTGCCATTCTCATTCCCTTAAAAACTCTTGAAGGCCATGATGAAGCTCCAAGTGAACCTGGTGCACGAAGACGATTATGCTGACCGTGTGTTTGACCACCTACTCCAGCGAATCCATGGCGTTTTACAACCCCTTGAAATCCTTTACCTTTTGAAGTCCCAATTACATCAACGAAATCTCCTTCAGCAAATGAATCAACTGTGATTACATCTCCTGCGTTTTTTTCTTCTGTAAAGTGAGTAAACTCAACCAGCTTTCTCTTTGGTGTAGTCCCCGCTTTCGCAAAGTGACCTTTCATCGGATTCGAAGTATTTTTCTCCTTCTTTTCGTCAAAACCAACTTGAATTGCTGTATATCCGTCTTTTTCTAAGGTTTTTACTTGCGTAACCACGCAAGGACCAGCTTCGATAAGTGTGCATGGTAAATTTTTACCATCGGCACCGAAAATACTGGTCATTCCTACTTTTTTACCTATTATTCCAGACATTTTTTATTAATTAATCTTTCTTATTCTGTTACTAAACTTTAATCTCTACTTCCACTCCACTTGGCAATTCAAGTTTCATTAATGCATCTACTGTTTTAGATGTACTACTATAAATGTCTAAAAGACGCTTATATGAACAAACTTGAAATTGTTCTCTAGCCTTTTTGTTTACGTGCGGAGAACGCAATACAGTAAATATTGACTTCTCGGTAGGTAATGGAATTGGTCCACTAACTACAGCTCCCGTAGGCTTTACAGTCTTTACAATTTTTTCTGCAGACTTATCTACCAGATTGTAATCGTAGGACTTTAGTTTAATTCTTATTCTTTGGCTCATTTTATTTTTATATTAAATAGCAGGTTAGAGCTATTTTCAACCCGATATATTATGCGTTTACTGATCTACCTTTTGCTTTCGCAATTACTTCTTCCTGAACATTTTTAGGAGCTTCAGCATAATGCGAAAATTCCATTGTCGATGTTGCACGACCAGAAGTGATTGTTCTTAACTGAGTTACATATCCAAACATTTCTGATAAAGGAACTTGTGCCTTGATAACTTGTGCACCAGCTCGGGTATCCATACCTTGTAACTGACCTCTTCTTCTATTCATATCTCCCATCACATCTCCCATATTTTCTTCTGGAGTTATGATTTCTACTTTCATAATTGGCTCCATCAATACCGGACGTGCTTTTGGTAAAGCTTCACGGAATGCAGATCGGGCACAAATTTCGAATGATAAAGAATCTGAATCGACTGCGTGGAATGAACCATCAACCAATCTCGCTTTCATATCCTGTATTGGATAACCAGCTAAAATACCATTCACCATTGCTGACTTTAATCCCTTTTCTACTGATGGAATAAATTCTTTAGGAATTGATCCTCCAACGATTTCGTTCACAAACTGCAAACCAGCTTGTCCTTCGTCAACAGGAGAAATAATTAGTGAAATATCAGCGAATTTACCTCTACCACCCGATTGCTTTTTGTAAACTTCTCTATGGGTAATAGTTCCAGTAATCGCTTCTTTAAATGCAACTTGAGGTGCACCTTGATTAACTTCTACTTTAAATTCACGTTTCAATCGATCCATGATAATATCAAGATGAAGCTCGCCCATTCCAGAAATAATCGTTTGACCACTATCTTCATCCGTTTGAACTCTGAAAGTTGGATCTTCTTCGGCTAACTTACCTAAAGCCATACCAAGTCTATCCATGTCCGCTTGAGTTTTTGGCTCAATTGCTAAACCGATAACTGGTTCTGGGAAATTCATAGCCTCTAGAACTATTGGATTTTTTTCATCGCAAAGCGTATCTCCAGTTTTGATATCCTTAAAACCTACAACCGCAGCAATATCTCCAGCACTTACATTTGGTATTGGATTTTGCTTGTTTGCGTGCATTTGGAAAATACGTGAAATACGTTCCTTATTTTCTGAACGGGCATTATACACATATGAACCTGCATCTAGATTACCAGAATAAACTCTGATAAAACATAATCTACCAACAAATGGATCGGTTGCAATTTTAAATGCTAATGCAGCAAATGGCTCTTTAATATCTGGAAGACGAGTAACTTCTTCTCCTGTATCTGGGTTTGTACCAACTACTCCTTTTGAATCCATTGGTGAAGGAAGTAATTCCATCACATAATCCAACATTGTCTGTACTCCCTTATTTTTGAATGATGATCCACAAACCATAGGAACGATTTTAGCGTCCAAAGTTGCTTTTCTTAATGCATCCAATATTTCTCTTTCTGTAATTGATTCTGGATTGTCGAAAAACTTTTCCATCAAAGACTCATCGTAATCTGCAACAGATTCCAATAATTTTTCTCTCCACTCTTTAGCCTCTTCAATTAAATCTGCTGGAATAGGTACTTCTCTAAAAGTCATACCCTTATCATGCTCATTCCAAACTATACCTCTGAAATTGATTAAATCTACAACTCCTTCAAATCCTTCTTCTGCACCAATTGGTATTTGAAGTGGAACGGCATTGCTACCTAACATATCACGAACTTGCTTTACTACCATAAGGAAGTCTGCACCAGCACGATCCATTTTATTTACAAAACCTAAACGAGGTACTTCGTAATTATTGGCAAGTCTCCAGTTGGTTTCAGATTGTGGCTCAACACCATCAACTGCTGAAAACAAGAATACTAAACCATCCAATACACGTAATGAACGGTTTACTTCAACAGTAAAATCAACGTGACCTGGAGTATCAATAATATTGATATGATAATTCTGATCTCTATATTTCCAACCTACTGTAGTTGCTGCGGAGGTAATGGTAATTCCACGCTCTTGTTCCTGCGCCATCCAATCCATAGTAGCTGCTCCTTCATGCACTTCTCCGATTTTGTGACTTACTCCAGAATAGTAAAGAATACGTTCTGTAGTTGTCGTTTTACCGGCATCAATGTGGGCAGCTATCCCGATATTACGTGTGAATTTTAGATCTCTCGACATGTTGTTGAGTAGTATTGAATTAGTTTATATTAAAATCTAAAATGTGAGAAAGCTTTATTTGCTTCAGCCATTTTGTGAGTATCTTCTTTTTTCTTAATGGCAGCACCTTCGTTTTTGGCAGCAGCAATAATTTCGCCTGCAAGTTTGTCTGTCATTGTTTTTTCTCCACGCTTTCTGGCGTAAGAAATCATCCATTTCATTCCTAAAGCAATTTTGCGCTCAGGTCTTACTTCTGTAGGAACTTGAAAATTTGCTCCACCTACTCGTCTGCTTTTCACTTCGACACCTGGCATAATATTATTTAATGCTTTCTTCCAAGTTTCTACACCACTTTCGCTGGTTTTCTTTTCAATTAGGTCAAGGGCACCATAGAATACACTGTATGCTGTACTCTTTTTACCATCGTACATCAGGTTATTTACAAAACGAGTTACCATTACGTCATTAAATTTCGGATCTGGTAGTATTATTCGCTTTTTTGGTTTTGACTTTCTCATTACTAAGTATTACTGATTGTGATTCTGCTAAATTTATTTTTGAAATTTATTTTTTCTTTTTTGCTCCTGGTTTAGTTGCCGCAGCTACTGCTCCTGGTTTTGGACGTTTAGTTCCGTATTTTGATCTTCTTTGATTTCTTCCATCAACTCCTGAAGTATCTAATGCTCCACGGATAATATGGTATCGAACTCCTGGTAAATCTTTTACTCTACCACCTCTAATTAATACAATAGAGTGTTCTTGTAAATTGTGACCTTCTCCTGGTATGTAAGCGTTCACTTCTTTGCCATTTGTTAATCGTACTCTGGCCACTTTACGCATAGCCGAATTTGGCTTTTTTGGAGTGGTAGTATACACACGTGTACAAACTCCTCTGCGTTGTGGACAAGAATCCAAAGCTGGTGACTTGCTTTTATCTACTAGTGATACTCTTCCTTTTCGGACTAATTGCTGGATAGTAGGCATTTTATCTTTTTATCGTTTATTTTATTTGGATTGCGCCCCATTTTCGTGGGAGGACTGCAAAGGTAGCAACTAAAATTTAATTCGCAATAGGTGATTTGAAAAATTATAAAGAAATAATTACCTCAAAATCAGGAATCAAAACTTGGCGTTTAACAGCATGCCTGGGGCTATTTATTGAAATTTGTCATGGTGATTTCGATACCTGCAGTAACAAAACTCTTTATTATTTCAATAGATTGGTCAATTAAAATCGGTAATTCTGATTGTTCTTCTTTGGAAAATGCTCCTAATACATAATCGACTTGCCGACCTTTTGGATAGTTATTTCCAATACCAAAACGCAATCGGGGATAATCGTTATTGCCAAGAACAGCTTGTATATCTTTCAATCCATTATGCCCAGCATCGCTTCCTTTGGGTTTAAGGCGCAAAGTTCCGAATGGTAAAGCAAGATCATCAACCAATACCAACATATTGGAAGGGGTAACTTTTAACTGCTGCAGCCAATAGGAAACTGCTTTGCCGCTCAAGTTCATGTACGTGGTTGGCTTTATTATATGAAGGGTTCTACCTTTTATGGCCATGGAAGTAATTTGTGCATGTTTTTCAGTACTAAAAATTGCTTGATCTGATTTGGCTAATTGATCGGCGATGTTGAAGCCAATGTTGTGTCGGGTATTTTCATACTCCCGGCCTATATTTCCCAAACCAACAATTAAATACTTCATAATAGAAACAAAAATACGATTGCCGCAAAAGTATATTCTTTATGGAATAAATAAAGAAGAGATTGAATTTGTTGAATTTAAGTTGTATTAAAAGAAATAAGTAGGATTTTAGATTGTTTTTGAAATGGGTATTACATAATAGAATGGTAATATGCTATTGCAAATACTTAAAAATTAACATTAATGATTGCTAGGCTGGAGCTTTGTTTTTTGAGTTGATTTTTTTGAGAAATGATTAACTTGGGTTTGTTAAGCCAAAGTTTAGATTTGTCTTCTCGTTTGAACTTTTTGAACCCTAATTTATCGAATCGAGCCCGTATCAAATCATATCAAAATCTATTTATCGTGTTTAAAAGAAGTTTTGTGAAAAGCCTTCTCCTCAAAATCCGCTAAATATTGCCTAGGATTTAATGGCTCACTTTTCAAATTGAGATATTTATTTTTAGTTTTTAAAAGAAACAAAAATGATAAAGGGTTTATACGAAACACATATTAATGTTAAAGATTTAGATAGATCTATTGACTTTTATAAAAACGTACTTGAGTTGGAGCAATGCAGTTATCCAGATGAAACCCGAGTTTCATTTTTTTGGGTGGGAAAACCGCAAGAATATATGCTTGGACTTTGGGAAAAGCCAACAGCTGAAGTAGTAAAAATGCATTTTGCTTTTCGCTGTGACAAAGAAGATATTTTGAGTAAATCTTTTGATTATTTAACAGCGAAAAATCTTAAACCTTATAACTTTTTGAAAGATGATCGCAAAATTCCTTTAGTGTTTGCTTGGATGCCTGCTCTTGCTATTTATTTTGACGATCCAGATGGACATTGCCTAGAATTTATCGCGGTATTGGATGGTAAACCGAATAGAGAGTTAGGAATTATTACTTATGAAGAATGGATGAGTTATTTAGATAAGCAGAAGGCAATTTAGCTTTTCCATTTTACGTTTACGGCTGAAACTGTTTAAATTAAACAATGAAAAAAACATTCTTCTGCCTACTTCTTTTCATTTTTACCATTCAAACTTTACTTGCTCAATCAAGCTTTTATAATTCATTAGCAGATTCGGCTTCGTCGTTGACCAAACAAAATGTGAGGTATGATCCGACGTATTTTAAACTTAGTTATCCAAATGGTGATGTTCCTAAAAACAAAGGAGTTTGTACCGATGTGGTGATTAGAGCTTATAGAAAAATGGGGATTGATTTGCAGAAAGAAGTACATGAGGATATAAAAGTTAATTTTTCTAAGTATCCTAAAATATGGGGATTAAAGAAACCTGATCGGAATATTGATCATAGAAGAGTTCCTAATTTAATGACTTTTTTTACCAAGTTTGGAACAGTTAAACCGATTTCTACTAAAGCGATTGACTATTTGCCCGGCGATAATGTATGTTGGAACTTTGGCGGTTCTATTACTCATATTGGAATAGTAGTAAAGAAAAAATCTGTTGACGGCAGTAGACATTTAATAGTTCATAATATTGGTGCTGGACAAGTAGTGCAAGATTGCTTATTTGATTTTAAAATAATTGGGCATTATCGGTATTCGAAGTCAAATAATTGAAATTAACATTTCTTTAACTAGCTAATCAGTTTCCATCTTTTATTTACAAAAAGAGTATATCAATTTTACATTCAGCATTTGAAATCTAACATTTAACTAAAAGTATTTTCTCTTAACCTGATATAATTAAAATTAAGTAAATCTTAGTCAAAGGCCTTTTGTAAATTAAAAAAAAATCCACAAAAAAAAGTCCAACCGTATTGATTGGACTTTTAATACTTTTTGAAAAACTAAATATTATTTTTTCGCTGCAGTTTCTGCTTCTTTTAAAGCTCTTGAAGAGGCAACGGTAACAATAGTATCTGCTTTTGAGTTTGTGATTTCAAGATTTTTCAAAGTGATATCTCCTACTCGTATTGCTTTACCTAATTCTAGTTTGCCAATATTTACTTCCACAGTGTCTGTAAAGTCTTTAGGAAAACCACGAACTTTTAATCTTTTTTGCTTCTGAATTAGTTTACCACCAACTTTTACTCCTGGAGAAACTCCAATAAATTTAACTGGCAAATCCATCACCAAAAGTTTGTCTTGAAACATTTCAAGAAAATCGATGTGAAGAACTAAATCAGTTACTGGATGGAATTGAAGATCTTGCATTACTGCTTGATATTTTTTACCATCGATGTTAAGATCCACAAAAAGTGCATCAGGTGTGTAAACCAGATTTTTTAAATCTGAAGCGAATGCTGAAAAATGTACTTGAGCTTCACCACCATACAAAACGCATGGTACTTTGCCTTCGTAGCGTAATTCTTTAGCATCTCTTTTCCCTACGTTCTCTCTTAGAGAACCGCTAATAGCTATTGATTTCATTGTTTTTACTATATAATTGTTTAATTGATTAAAAATGAATAGTTGGCTGGAACGAATCGGCGATTTTAAACAAATCACTTACCGAACCATGCTCGTTTACATTCGATATTGCTTTTGAAAACAAATCTGCTGCCGACAAGACTTTTATTTTATCGCAAATTGATTTTACGGGTATGGTATCACATACAATCAATTCGGTTAATTCTGAGTTTTGAATATTCTCATACGCTTTGCCCGAAAGTACTGGGTGGGTACAAACTGCTCGGACAGAATTTGCGCCTTTTTCTTTAATTAGTTTCGCAGCTTTGGATAGTGTGCCGGCAGTATCACAAATATCATCCACTAATATTATATCCTGCCCTTCTACATCTCCAATTACGGTCATCGATTCTATTTCATTAGCCCGCTTTCGTTGCTTATCGCAAATTACCATTTCTACATTCAAGGCTTTTGCAAACACTCTTGCTCGATGTGTTCCGCCCATATCTGGTGCTGCGATCGTCAGATTTTTAAGTTTCAGACTTTTAATATAAGGAATGAAAATTACGGAAGCATCTAAGTGATCGACCGGAATATCAAAAAATCCTTGGATTTGAGCTGCGTGTAAATCCATCGTCATAACTCGGTTTGCACCGGCTGCCGATAATAAATTGGCTACCAATTTAGACCCAATAGAAACCCTCGGTTTATCTTTACGATCTTGACGAGCCATACCAAAATACGGTATAACTGCGATTATATAATGTGCAGATGCTCTTTTAGCAGCGTCAATCATCAGTAATAACTCCATCAGATTGTCGGCAGGTGCGCAAGTAGACTGTATTAAAAAAATATCGCAGCCTCGAACAGATTCATTAAAATTGGGTTGAATTTCGCCATCGCTAAATCGACTTATCGTTAAATCACCTAATTGAACCTGACTATGTGCGGCAATTTTTTCAGCTAACTGAGAAGTTGCAGTACCAGAAAATAACTTTATTGCGTTGAAACGAGATGGCATTTGAGGTGTGTTGATCAGCTTGATTTATGAAAAAAATAAGTGATAAATCGTTTTTAAATTAAATAAAGATCATCCTCAACTACCATAGATCACAGTTTTTGCAATCTTAAAAGTTGTCCGACTAGGGCTCGAACCTAGACTCTTCTGGACCAAAACCAGACGTGTTGCCAGTTACACTATCGGACAATGTAGAAAAACATCATTTTTCTAACGAGGTGCAAATGTAAAAAACAAAAATTAATAGTCAAATAAAAGTTTAGGAAATTAATAGGACATCCAAACTTGACATTAATATTTTTTATAATTTGTAATTTAATTAAAATTTCAAAATTCAATCTGTACCAAACGATTTACACGCAAAATAACCTCTCTGATTTGTATCGTACAAATAAATACTATCTTCGGACGTTTTTTAAATTCCATTACACGCTTTAACTATGTCAAATTACAAACGAATAAACAACATTTTCGGATGGGTAGCCTTTTTAATTGCTGCCATTACCTACACCCTAACCCTAGAACCAACAGCAAGTTTCTGGGATTGTGGCGAATTTATCGCTGCTGCATTTAAATTACAAGTGGTACACCAGCCAGGTGCCCCCTTGTTTTTGATGATTGTCCGAATTTTCACCCTCCTAGCTGGATCTGACACTTCGCAAATAGCTTATTTTGCAAATTTTAGTTCGGGTCTTGTTAGTGCAGCAACCATCCTTTTCCTTTTCTGGACCATTAGTGCTTTTGCACGTAAAATGGTTATCAATTCGGATAGCGATTATACTACTGGAAATATTATTGCCATTATGGGCAGTGCAATGGTTGGAGCCTTGGCTTATACTTGGTCAGATACTTTCTGGTTTTCAGCAGTAGAGGCAGAAGTTTATGCTATGAGTTCGTTATGTACTGCAGTAGTAATGTGGGCAATATTGAAATGGGAAAACGAAAGCGATGAAACACATGCTGATAAATGGTTGATTTTCATAGCCTATTTAATGGGATTATCTATTGGAGTCCATTTGCTAAACTTGTTGGCAATTCCAGCATTAGCATTTGTTTATTATTTCAAAAAATACAAATCAAGCCGAACTGGAATCATAAAAACAGGATTATTGTCGGTTTTAATTTTAGGTTTTGTACAATATGGAGTTATTCCAGGTGTGGTTTCCTTAGCCGCAACTTTTGATTTGGCGGCGGTAAATGGTATTGGTTTACCATTTGGTTCTGGTGTTATTCTATTTGGAATTTTGTTAGTTGGTGGTATAGTTTTCGGTTTAAGTTATTCTGTTCGAAAAAATTTAGCAATTCTAAACACGGCTATTCTTTGCCTTAGTTTTATCATCATCGGATATTCGTCGTATGCAATGATAATTATACGAGCGAAAGCAAATACAGTACTAAATAACAGTAGCCCTGATAATGTGTATAGTTTCTTAGGATACTTGAATCGTGAACAATATGGAGACAGACCTTTATTATATGGTCAAAATTTCACTGCTAAAGTTATTGATGAAAAAGAAGGTGGAATGATGTACAGAAAAGGAGATAAACGATATGAAGAAATTGGAAGAAAAAGAATTCAAGTTTTTGAAAAAAATCAACAAACATTATTACCTAGAATATTTAGTACACAGCAATCATCGCATGTTAGTTTTTATAAAAGTTGGCTAAATATACCTGCTGGCAAGAGCCCAACATTTGCCGATAATATTAACTTTTTATTTACCTACCAAATTGGCTACATGTATCTCAGGTACTTTATGTGGAATTTTGCTGGACGACAAAATGATATTCAAGGCATTGGAAATTCTACAGAAGGAAACTGGATAAGTGGAATAAAACCACTTGATGCTATGCGTTTGGGCAATCAAGATAATTTACCACCTAGCATAAGTGAAAACAAGGCCAACAACAAGCTTTACTTTCTACCATTGATTCTTGGAATTGTAGGTTTGGCTTATCATTTCAGAAAAAAGCAAAAAGATGCTGTTGTAGTAGCATTGCTGTTCTTTTTCACAGGATTAGCTATTGTGCTTTACCTAAATCAAACTCCGTATCAACCACGTGAACGTGATTATGCATACGCCGGATCATTTTATGCATTCACCATTTGGATAGGTTTAGGTGTATTAGCGCTTTTCGATTATTTGAGAAAAAATATGAATGGAATGACTGCTGCAGGTCTAGCAACCGCAATCTGTTTGGTGTCAGTTCCAGGATTAATGGCAAAAGTAAATTTTGATGATCATGATCGATCTAACAGAACGATTGTGCGTGATTTAGCGAGTAACTATTTAAATTCATGTGCTCCAAATGCTATTTTGTTTACAATGGGGGATAATGATACGTATCCGCTTTGGTACGCTCAAGAAGTAGAAGGGATTCGAAAAGATGTTCGATTAGTAAATTTGAGTTTGTTAGGAACGGATTGGTACATTAATCAACATCGATTAAAAATGAATGATTCGGAAGGAATTCCTATAAGTTATCCTGCTAATAAAATTGTAACTGGTCTACGAGATTATGTTCCTTTTTACGATATGAAAATAAACGGTTATGCAGATTTGAAAGAAGTTGTTGATTTTATGGGAAGTGATAATCGCGAAGCTCAATTGCAAACCAGAAATGGCGATTTCATAAACTTTTTACCAACAAAAAAACTGAGTATTGCAGGAAACGGACCAGCTGGAAATCCTGCTGATACCTTATCTCCGGATCGCGTACGATGGGATTTAAAGAAAGATGGATTATTTAAAAATGACTTAATGGTATTGGATATTATTGCCAACAATAAATGGAAAAGACCGATTTATTTTGCTGTAACCATTGGATCAGATAACTTCTTTGGGCTGGAAGATTATTTTGAAGTGGATGGACTTGCCTACCGTTTAGTACCAACGAAAGCAAATAATGCTGGACGAGGTGTAATTGGAAAAGTAAACACTACTGCGATGTATGATAATGTGATGAACAAATTTAAATGGGGAAATTTGAATGGCAATGTATATGTTGATCCTGAATCTGCACGAATGACAACTGTTTTGAAAAATTATTTCTACCAATTGGCAAGTCAGTTGATGGTAGAAGGTAAAAAAGATTCAGCGATAAAAGTGCTTGCAAAATCAGAAGAAGTATTGCCAGTTGATAAACAGGAAATGAATACAACTATCTTAGATTTTCAAATGGCTGAAATTTATTATCAAGCTAAAATGCCTGCAAAAGCTAATGGATTATTAACAAGAGCTGCAAGCCATATTGAAGGAGATTTAAATTATTACCATTCATTGAAAGGTAAAAAAATGCAGCAGTACAGCAGAGAGATTCAGTATGGATTATCGATTATGCAAGAGCTATCGCGTATTAGTAAAGCTTATGATCAACCAGCAGTTTCAGCTTCTTTAGAAAAACGATATAAAGAACTGGAAACCAAACTGAGATAGGTATATTGAATTAGAATAAAAAAAGAAGCCACATGGCTTCTTTTTTTATTTAAGGGTATTTGAAAACAATTTTAAATAAAACAGAACTTTACTTGTTGTGCATCCGTAATAAGACCCAAATTAAATGGTCTATGAAAAATAAAGATGTACTAATAAAAGAACTTAATCCAGCGGCTGTATATACACCTGCAGAAAAGCTGGAAGATTTACTTCACGCTTTCACTCAAGAATATAAAAATACCAATCTTTTTTTAAGTAATTATCCTGAGCAATGTGTTGAGAAAATCCTTGAGTTTTATCTACATGACCATTACGAAGAAGGAAATCACTTATTGAAACACTTTGCCATTAGAATTAAAAATGAAATTGCTTACTACAAAGAAGTAAGCAAATCATTCAAAAAATTGTATAAATGGGATATTTCATTTGGCTTAGATTTATACAGTAAATTAATTCATATTGCTAAAACCAATAATCAGTTTGACTTAGGTCAAGAATTAACTAGAGATCTATTATTAATGTTGAACACCTACGAATCAACATTTAGTAATAAACAAATGAGCGCTTAGGCCAATTCGTTTACTACACCCATATTACAAAACTTATCAATCCTCTCTGCTACCAAGCTTTGAGGATTTTTTTCGTTCAATTCACTTAGATCTTTTAAAATTTGCTTTTTCAATGTTTCAGCCATTTCTGCAGCATTGTTATGAGCACCGCCAAGAGGTTCTTTTATAATTCCGTCTATCAATTTATTATCTAGCATATCATCTGCGGTCAGTTTTAAAACTTCTGCTGCTTTTTCTTTAAAATCCCAAGTGCGCCAAAGTATAGATGAACAAGATTCAGGAGAAATAACTGAGTACCAAGTGAACTCCAACATATAAACACGATCTCCAACCCCAATACCCAAAGCACCACCTGATGCGCCTTCACCAACAATAAAACAAAGAATAGGAACTTTCAATACCGACATTTCGAGTAAATTTCTTGCAATTGCCTCTCCTTGTCCACGTTCTTCTGCTTCTAAACCTGGGTACGCACCAGGTGTATCAATAAAAGTAATAACGGGCATATTGAATTTTTCTGCCATTTTCATCAATCTTAGCGCCTTTCTATACCCTTCTGGATTTGCCATTCCGAAATTTCTGTATTGACGCATTTTGGTGTTGGCACCCTTTTGATGTCCAATTACCATTACTGATTGACTATTGATAGATGCTACTCCGCCAACTATTGCTTTGTCGTCTTTTACAGTTCTATCGCCATGCATTTCTATAAAATCATCGCAAATTAGCTCAATGTATTGTAAGGTATATGGCCGTTCAGGATGCCTTGACATTTGAACTTTTTGCCAACCCGAAAGATTTTTGTAAACATTTTTTCTAGTTTTCACCAGTTTATCTTCTAGCTCTTTAATGGTCGCAGTGACATCTACTTTGGTTTTTTCCCCAACTTGTTTTACTCGCTCTATCTGATCGAAAAGTTCGCCAATGGGTTTCTCAAAATCGAAAAATGGTTTCATAAATTAGTCTTTAAACGAATCGGCAAGATACAGAAATTAGCAAATGGTTGGTTTATTCGATCTATTGAAATGATATTGATTTAAACAAAAAGAAATGATAGATTTTTTTTTGGAATCCCTATTTTCGTGGCTTAAAACAAAGCATGAAGAAACTGATAAAATTATCAATGGTTATTATAGGTTTGATGGCTGTAAATGGCTGCACCGATAAGAAAAAAACGGATTCTGTAACTCAAATTGAAGCAATAGAGAAAAAAACAATTACAAAAGATTTGGAAATGGATGTAAAAGTTGCCGACCAGTTGGTAGCCGAATATTTAATGTTTGCCGAAAAATATCCTAAAGCAAAAGAAACACCAGACTATATTTTTAAGGCAGCCGAAATAACAAATGGAAAACAACAATACACCGATGCATTGACACTTTTTGAACGAGTGTATACAAAGTATCCAAAATACCGGAGAGCACCTGAAAGTATGTTTTTATGTGGTTTCATCAACGAAACAGGCAAAAAAGATTTGGTGAAAGCGGGTGAATATTATAAAAAATTCATCGACACGTATCCTGAAAATCCATTGAGAAAAGATGCTGAGGCTTCATTGAAAAATTTGAATAAATCGCCAGAAGAGTTGATTCGTGAATTTGAAAAAATGAATAAAGAAACTGAACCAGCATCCTAATTTTATTCTTTTTGAATATTCTAATGGGTAAATAAATAATGAATGATGAAATTATTTGGAGCTAATCCGGCTTTTCGCTGTATCTTTTTTGCGGAAAGTTTAGCTATTGGAACTAAAATACGGAAGCAAAAAAGGATGTCGCTACAATCCGGGCTAAAGGCAACATTACAGCATTAATTGTGTTAAATTAATTATATAAAAAAAAGCATTAAAAATCATTTTTAGAAAGTTCAGTTAAAATTAAAGTTCTGAAATAAACCTATTCTAAACCTAATAAACAATTTAAATCAAGAACGTAAAACCAAGTTTAATTATAAAAATATGAAATACGATGTAGTGGTAATTGGTTCAGGGCCTGGCGGATATGTTGCAGCAATACGTTGTGCACAATTGGGTTTAAAAACAGCTTGTATAGAAAAATACGATGTTTTGGGCGGCACTTGCTTAAATGTAGGTTGCATACCATCAAAAGCTCTGCTTGATTCTTCGGAACACTTTTATAACGCAGGCCACACCTTTAAAACGCACGGAATAGAAATAACAGGCTTGAAAGCTGATTTAAAGCAAATGATCAGCAGAAAAAATGAAGTCGTTGGGCAAACTACCGATGGAATAAAATTTCTTTTCAAGAAAAATAAGATAGATTCTTACTTCGGTTTGGGATCATTTATTACTAAAAATTCGATAAAAATTGTTGCATCTGATGGCAAAGAACAAACCATTGAATCAGATAAAGTGATCATCGCAACCGGATCAAAGCCAAGTACTTTACCATTTGTTACCATTGATAAGAAACGAATAATAACTTCCACAGAAGCCTTGGAAATGACTGAAATCCCAAAACATTTAATTTTAATTGGAGGCGGGGTAATTGGTCTGGAATTAGGTTCTGTTTATTCGAGATTAGGATCGAAAGTTACTGTTTTAGAGTATATGGACGGCATTATACCAACCATGGATAAAACAATGGGAAAGGAATTATTAAAATCATTACAAAAAATAGGAATGGAATTTTTGCTTAGCCATAAAGTAAAAGAAGTGAAAACATCGGGTAAAAAAGTTACTGTAAAAGCAGACAATTCAAAAGGCGAAGAAATAGTTTTAGAAGGTGATTATTGTTTAGTAGCCGTTGGTAGAACCGCTTACACGGAAGGTTTAGGATTAGAAAACATCGGAATAAAAACAGAAGAACGTGGAAATAAAATTCCTGTAAACGAGCATTTAGAAACATCAATACCGGGCATTTATGCAATTGGCGATGTGATAAAAGGTGCAATGTTGGCACACAAAGCTGAAGATGAAGGTACGTTAGTAGCAGAAATAATTGCCGGTCAGAAACCTCATATTAATTATAACCTGATTCCGAATGTGGTTTACACTTGGCCAGAAGTTGCCAGCGTAGGTAAAACTGAGGAGGAACTTAAAACTGCTGGTATTGCTTATAAAAGTGGATCTTTTCCTTTCAAAGCAAGTGGCAGAGCTAGGGCAAGTATGGATACTGATGGCTTAATAAAAGTATTAGCGGATGCGAAATCTGATGAAATTTTAGGCGTACACATGATTGGTCCGCGAATGGCGGACGGAATTGCAGAAGCTGTTGTGGCTATGGAATTTAGAGCCAGTGCCGAAGATATTTGCAGAATGAGCCACGCACATCCAACCTATATGGAAGCATTCAGAGAAGCTTGCTTATCAGCAACAGCTAACCGTGCAATCCATATTTAAATAAAAAACAGGTACTGAATAATGATTGAATTGCTTTTTGGATTTTTACTAATCATTAGTACAGTTATTTTTATGGAAGTTTTTTCATGGGCTATCCATAAATATATTTTCCATGGAATATTATGGAATATTCATAAAACACATCACAAACCTAGAACTGGCTGGTTTGAATTGAATGATCTTTTTAGTTTCAGTTTTGCAGTTATAGCCATTGTTTTATTAGTAATTGGAATCAAGGAAATAAGTCCATCTTTTTGGATCGGATTAGGTATTACTTTTTACGGCATCATCTATTTTATATTTCATGATGTTTTTATTCATAATCGATTAAAAGCTTTTAAAAGTTCAAATCCTTATTTATTAAGAATTCGCAGAGCACATAAAAT
This sequence comes from bacterium, assembly GCA_031412335.1. Classification (GTDB taxonomy): domain Bacteria; phylum Bacteroidota; class Bacteroidia; order Sphingobacteriales; family Sphingobacteriaceae; genus JBBQYA01. The sequence continues at coordinate 68,874 of JANOCT010000003.1, forward strand.
TCATCATAAATCCCAAGATAAAAACCCTTCCGAATCATTCGGCTTATTGTATGTGGGAAAAAAATATTCCATTACCTATAAAAAATAACGCTACTTAACAATTTGCTTATGTCCGAAATTCTAACCCTTCAATCGCTTAAAAACTTAAACACGTTTGGAGTAGAATCAACGGCAAAAGAATTTGTTTCAATCAAAAATGAAACTGATTTAGTAAAACTATTTGAGACAAATAAATTAAAAAAAGAATCCATTTTGATTTTAGGTGGAGGATCTAATATGCTGTTTATCAATAATTTTGATGGCTTAGTTTTAAAAATTGCTATAGAAGGAATTGAAGTTAAAGAAATAGATGAATATTTTTTGGTTCGAGTAGGTGCTGGAGTAAACTGGCATGAATTGGTAACTTTTTGTGTTGATCACAATTTTGCAGGAATAGAGAATTTAAGTTTAATTCCAGGGACAGTTGGTGCATCGCCGGTACAAAATATTGGAGCTTATGGTGTTGAACTGAAAGATATATTTTTTGAATGTAGAGCCTTTGAAATAGCCACCGGAAAATTCAGAACTTTCCAGAAAGATGCATGTAAATTTGAATACCGTGAAAGTATTTTTAAAAGTGAATTAAAAGGAAGGTTTATTATAACAGAAGTTACCTTCAAGCTAAATCGTCCAGAAAAACTGAATACAAGTTATGGTGCTATACATACTGAACTTGAAAGAAAAGGAATTGACAATCCAACTATAAAAGACATTAGCGAAGTGGTATCAGCTATTCGGGTTTCCAAACTTCCAGATCCTTCTACCATTGGAAATGCGGGAAGCTTCTTTAAAAATCCAATTATTGATCCGGAACAACACGAACTTCTTAAAATTAAATTTCCGGAAATGGTAAGTTACGAAGTGGATGGGAAATACAAATTAGCAGCTGGCTGGCTAATTGAACTATGTGGATGGAAAGGAAAAAGAATTGGAAATGTGGGCACTTGGAAAAATCAAGCATTAGTAATTGTAAACCATGGTGACGCAAGTGGAAAAGAGATATATGATTTTTCAACAGCAATTATAGAATCGGTGAATTCCACATTTGGAATCCATTTAGAGCGAGAAGTAAATATTATTTCATGAAAATCTACTTAGCAACCAAGGTTGCACAGAAACCAGCAGACGTTTTTGCAAAATTCGATGAGGATTTATTCAACAAACTTACCCCGCCTGGCATCAAAGTTTCATTAGATCGGTTTGATGGATGTAAGAAAAACGATGAAGTCCATTTGGTTTTAGATTTTATTTTCTTCAAGCAGAAATGGAACAGTTTGATTATTGATAGCGGAAATGATACAAATGGATTTTATTTTGTGGACGAAGGAATTAAACTTCCCTTTTTTCTCAAAACGTGGAAACATGTTCACCGTATTGATTTTTGCCACGATGGCAGTAATATTATCGATGATATTTGCTTTACAACCGGACTTTTAGTCACCGATTATTTGTTTTATCCAATATTATACCTTCAATTTTTATACAGAAAGCCCGTTTATAAAAGAATATTCGATGTTTAAACATCTTGTTTATGCTTTTGCAAAAAAAGTTAAACAAAATTTGAAATAATGGTTTAAACTTTGTTACCTTTGTTGAGGTTTTAAAATTAAAAGTTAAACAACATGACAAAGATTGAATTCAACACATTAGTAATTCGCCAGGCGACTTCACTAAAAACGTATGCTTTGCACTTTACCCACGATTTGGCAGATGCCGAAGACTTGGTACAAGATACCATGTTGAAAGCCATTACGTATTACAACAAATTTAAAGAAGGAACGAACTTAAAAGGATGGTTGTACACCATCATGAAAAATACGTTCATCAACAATTATCGAAGAATTGTAAAAATAAACAGTTTTGTTACTAAGTCTGACGAAATACCTTCTAATCATTTATTATTTAGCAGCACCGTAAATCAAGGCGAAGCTAAGTTTGTAATGGCTGATATAAAAGATGCCTTAGGCGCATTACCAGATGATTATAGAGTACCTTTCAATATGTATTTTGAAGGTTATAAGTATCATGAAATAGCTGACCATTTGGAAATACCTATCGGAACAGTAAAAACTAGAATACACGTAGCTAGAAAAAATCTAAAAAGTAGATTAAAAGTTTACGATAAGGGTACAAAGAAACCAGCATTTGAAATGCTTGAAGAGTAATAAGATTTTCGTTGCATATTGAAAAGCCTTTTCAGTTAATTCTGAAGGGGCTTTTTTGTTTAAGCATTATTAAATCAACCGTTTTTCAGATTGAGTTTCTTGTTTGATTTATATGATGGAAATTTTATCGTTTATACCCTTTATAAAAATTGATTAATTTTTAATTTTAGTTTATTTTATCTTTTAAATAATTAATATAAATAGTTATAAAATTATTTGGGGCTTATCTCGTCTCGTCATTTCTGACGAGACGAGATCGGGCTATCCGCTATATCTTTTTTGATTTAATTTTTTTTTCAAGGATCTTGTCAGAAATGGAGAGACTGCTAATATCCCTAAGCCTCCTTCCTCCGATTTTACATTTTATTTTATTGATTTAAAATGTACATCGGGTTAATTTTAATAACACATAATTATATTGATTTTGCTAAAATAACAGATTTACGAGTTATTGATCCGCACAATATTTAATTCTATTTTACTTACTTCCTCAAATACTTCTCAACCTCTTCCGCTACCACCCTACCCGAAATTATAGATGGAGGAACTCCTGGACCAGGAACAGTAAGTTGACCTGTAAAAAATAAATTCTTTATCTTTTTTGATCTTAAGGATGGTTTGAAGAATGCTGTTTGCATTAATGTATTAGCTAATCCGTAAGCATTTCCTTTAAACGAATTATAATCTTTAACAAAATCGTCCATGGCGTAACTGCGTTTTACGATAATGCTATCTGAAATTTTTTGTTTTGTAAGTTTTTCAAATCGCGAAAGTATAAGTTGAAAATATTTTTCACGCATTTCTTCGGAATCTTTCAACCCTGGTGCGAGGGGAATAAGAAAAAATAAGTTCTCACAACCTTCAGGGGCAATAGTCGAATCTGTTTTCGACGGGCAAGAAGCATAAAATAATGGTTTTGTTGGCCATTTTGGATCTGAATAAATTTCTTCTGCATGCAACTCAAAATCTTCATCAAAAAATAAATTATGATGAAGCACCCCTTCAATTTTTTTGTTCAAACCAATATAAAATAATAAGGAAGAAGGAGACATAGTTCTGTTTTCCCAATATTCTGCACTGTATGATTGATCTGGTTTTTCCAATAATTTTTGTTCGGTATGTTCATAATCGCTATTCGCTACTATAACATCTGCTTCAAAAAATTCATTATTTACCTTAACTTTTTTAGCAATTCCAGCAACAGTTTCTATATTACTTACTGCTGCATTAAATTTAAACTGAACCCCTTCATCTACGGCTATTTTGTACATTGCTTTCACAATTTTGTTCATGCCACCAGCTGGATACCAAGTACCTAAAACTAAATCTGCATGATTCATCATGCTATACATGGCAGGAGTATTTTGAGGGGTTGCACCTAAAAATAAAACTGGAAATTCTACAATTTGCCGAAGTTTTTCTGATGAAAAAAATGAACGAACATGTTTTCTCATCGATTGAAATAACTGAATTTTTACAGATTGAACAATTACTTTCCAATCGATAAATTCAAAAATAGAATATGAAGGTCGGAAAACATATTCCTTCATTCCTACTTCGTATTTATATTTAGCTTGAGCTAAAAATTCTCGTAAACCTCCGGTACTCCCAGATTGGTGCTTTTCAAAAAAAGCTTCCAAATCGTTCATTTTTGCTGGAACATCCTCTATATCATCTCCTCCAAAAAACACCCGATAAGATGGATCTAATCGTTGCAATTCATAAAAATCGCTTACTTTTTTGCCAAAAAGTTGAAAATATTCTTCAAATACATCTGGCATCCAATACCAACTTGGGCCCATATCAAACCTGAATCCATCTTTTTCCCAGATTCTGGCTCTACCACCAGGCTGATCGTTTTTCTCAAATACCAACACGTCAAACCCCTTCTTTGCTAATAAAGCAGATGCTGCCAAACCAGCAAATCCGGCACCGACGATAATAATTTTTTTTGAAGATTTTTTTCCCATTACTTCTTAGCTAACATCAATTTCAAAATTTTTGTTCCAATAATCATCATCAAATTTTTTAAAAAAAGGTGAAGATAACCAGCATTTCGCTTTTTATGATTTTTCAACAAACCAAAATTCGTTTTTTAGGATTAGATTATTGATCAATAATCTAAACAAAAAATACAAACAGGGCCTAATTAATTTATTGCAGCAGTTATTTTTTTAGATTTTTAAAATAAAACGAACCGAAAAATTCTAATACCAAGCCATTTATACATATTGCTATATTTGCCCGATGAATTTGTACGACCAAACATGCTTAGAATGTAGCCGTTTAATTACCAATAAATATTCGACCTCGTTTAGTTTAGGTATCAAGGCTTTTGATCGTAAATTTCAATTGCCGATTTATGCTATTTATGGCTTTGTGCGGTATGCAGATGAAATTGTAGATACCTTTGAGCAAGGCGATAAAGAAATTTTATTGGCCAGTTTCAGGGCAGATACGTTTAAAGCCATTGAAGATAAAATAAGTTTAAACCCAGTTTTACAGTCGTTTCAGTTAATAGTTAATCAATACGGTATTGACAAAGATTTGATTGAAGCATTTCTGGAAAGTATGAAAATGGACCTATACAAACTTGATTATGTAGAAGAAACCTATCAAAAATACATTTATGGCTCGGCAGAAGTAGTTGGCTTAATGTGTTTAAGGATTTTCTGCACAAATGATACAGAAAGATACAACCAATTGACTCCTACTGCACGTAAATTAGGTTCAGCTTTTCAAAAGATAAATTTTTTGAGAGATATAAAATCAGATTTTGCGGATAGAGGTCGAACATATTTCCCTGGATTAAACGTTTTATCATTTAATGACGTTGTTAAGAAAGAAATAGAAACAGATATAAAAGCTGATTTCGACTCATCATTAATCGGAATCCGAAAACTACCAGATGGCTGCCGACTTGGTGTGTATGTTGCTTACCGTTACTATTTACGTTTGTTTGAACAAATACAAAAAACACCCGCAGCTGAGATAATGGAAAAAAGAATACGAGTTGCAGATTCTACTAAATTGTTATTATTTGCTCAAGCCATTGTGAAAAATAAACTTAACACACTAACATGAAAAGATTTAAAATCTTTATCTTAATTCTGTTTTTTATAACCATTAAAACCAGTTTCGCTTTGGACGTAATAAGTTTGAGAAAAGAATATTACGAGGCTGTTTCAGATTCAAAAAAAACAGAATCACTGTATCAAACATTAGTGAAAGCTAAGTCAAGTAACCCAATTGTATTAGCTTACATTGGATCATTGCAAGCATTAAAAGCAAAACATTCTTGGAACCCTTACAATAAATTAAGCTTATTAGCTGAATCACAAAAAACCTTGGACAAAGCAATTAAACTATTGCCCAATAATATCGAAATTAGATTTTTGCGCTATACAATTCAATTTTATATACCTGCTTTTTTAGGGCATAGCAGTAATCTAGATGATGATAAATCTAAAATTATTGCCCTAATTAATAAAAAAGAATACGAACCAGAAGATAAATCTCTGATGAAAAATATTGTAAGTTTTATGAGCGAAACTAATAAATGCACTCCAAAAGAAATGGAAATGCTAAAAAAAGGCATCAGCTAAAAGTGCAAAAGTTAACTTATTTACTGATTAATGTTTTTACGCTTTTAGGCCCATTACTTCTCTCATTCGATAAAAGAGTATCTTTTGTAAAGAGATGGAAATATGCTTTTCCTGCAATAGCAATTACAGGAACTCTGTTTTTAATTTGGGATTATTTATTCACTATTCATAAAGTCTGGAGTTTTAATCCTGAATATATTACAGGAGTTGAAATTTTAGCAATGCCTGTTGAGGAACTTTTATTTTTCCTAACCGTTCCATTTGCCTGTATTTTTATTTATGAATGTTTGAAATTTTATGTTAAAAAAGATTACCTCAGTTCAATTGCAATTTATGTACAATGGACTTTATTAAGTATTTCCATTATTGTTTTAGGGTTTTATTATCAACATTTATATACCGCTATCACTTTTTTAACCTTAACTATTGTACTTATTGTTAATATATTTTTTATTAAACCAACCTATTTTGGCAGGTTTCTATTAGGTTATTTGGTGGTTTTAATTCCGTTTGCAATCGTTAACGGTTTATTAACTTCTATTCCAGTGGTAATGTATAATGATGAAGAAAACCTAGGCATACGGATTGGAACAATTCCTTTGGACGACTTTTTTTATAATTTCAGTTTATTGTTGATCAACATTAATTTATTTGAATATTTTAGAAATAAAAAAACTCAAATCCATTGAATACTAATTTACCCGAATACTCTAAACAACAAATAGCGCTACGAAACGGGCAAGATAAACCTGAAATTTGGATAGCGTTTAAGGGATTGATTTACGATGTTACCAAGAGTAGATTATGGCTTAGAGGTAAACATTATGAACACTGGGCAGGACAAGATTTGACAGAAGAATTAAAAGATGCACCACATACAGAAAGTGTTTTTTTACGATTTTCGGTAATTGGTAAGTTGAAATAAAATTAATTTATAAAGCTGATTATTCTTTTCCGGATTACAAATCCTACAAGAGAGCTTCAGAATTACAAATTCCGAAGACCGAACTAGGTGATTTGTTTATAACTACAATTATCCCCTTAGCCCGGATTGTAGCGACATCCTTTTTTGTGTCTAGAATCTGTGTGTTTTGCGTAAAACTTATTTCACAAAAAAGATACAGCGGAAAGCCGGAATAGCTTCAACTCTAAAAAAGGAATCCTATTAATTTTAGAAAACCAATTCGTAAAACAAAAACTAATCAATTAGCGAAATATCAAATTGGGAAAGTGTTTTAAATTGTTGAACACGTTCTGCAATTTCTTCATCAGTTAAGTTCATTATTCTCTCAGTTCCGAATTTTTCTACACAAAAAGATGCGATGGCAGAACCATGAATAATTGCTCTTTTCATGTTTTCGAATCCAATATTTTTTGTTTTAGCCAGATATCCGATAAAACCACCTGCGAAACAATCTCCAGCTCCCGTCGGATCAAATACTTCTTCTAAAGGTAATGCGGGAGCAAAAAACACTTCTTTTTCATTAAATAGCAAAGCTCCGTGCTCACCTTTTTTGATAACTAGAAATTTAGGACCCATTGCCAAAATTACTTTTGCTGCTTTTACCAGTGAGTATTCGCCTGAAAGTTGGCGAGCCTCTGCGTCGTTAATTGTCAATACATCCACTCGTTTAATAACAGAAATTAAATCATCCAGGGCAATATCCATCCAGAAATTCATCGTATCCATCACAACTAATTTTGGTGTGTTTTGCAAACGATCTAAAACCGTAGCCTGCACGGAAGGAGTAAGATTCCCAAGCATAACAAATTCAGAGTTTTGGTAGTCATTCGGAATAATCGGGTCGAAATTGGCCAATACATTTAGCTCAGTAACCAATGTATCGCGACTATTCATATCGTTATCATACTTTCCGGACCAGAAAAAGGACTTTTCATTTTCCTTAATTTGCAGTCCATCAGTATTTACCCCATGTGCATTTAATTCTTCTATTTTTTCTTTCGGAAAATCGTCCCCAACTACTGCAACTAGATTAATATTTTTTGTGAAATACGACGCAGCAAGCGAAATATAAGTTGCTGCACCTCCTACAATTTTGTCTGTTTTACCGAATGGAGTTTCAATCGCATCGAATGCGACCGTACCAATAACTAATAAGCTCATGAATATTTTTTTTTCGCAAATATTGCATAATTAATTTTTATAGCCTAATATTGCACCTCGTTAAAAAAACTCCTCAATAGCTCAGTTGGTTAGAGCAAATGACTGTTAATCATTAGGTCCCTGGTTCGAGTCCAGGTTGGGGAGCCAAAGCCACCGCAAGGTGGCTTTTTTGTTTTTAAGGTACGTTAAACACATTTATTGTTCTGAATAAAAACGTTTTACAAAATAAAATTCACCAAAGATTTATTGACTTATTAAACGAAAAAAAGCTACTTAGCCCAAGTACTATTTTTTTTACCTTTCGCTTTTAATATTCTAATATGATCTCAAAACTATTCGTTAATGTATTATTTGTCGTTATAAGCCTTCAATCTTTTGCTCAATGGCAAAACGATCCCTCCGGAAAAATTCTTCAAAAAATAAAAAATTTGGAGGTTTTCGGTTCTGTTTTATATGTGGCAGCTCATCCTGATGATGAAAACACTCGATTGTTATCTTACTTTGCGCAAGAAAAGGGATATAGAACTGGCTACTTATCTTTAACGCGTGGCGATGGAGGTCAGAATTTGATTGGGAAAGAACAAGGAGAGCTTCTGGGTGTATTACGAACACAGGAATTATTAGCTGCTAGAAAAATAGACGGAGCCGAACAGTTTTTTAGTCGCGCTTATGATTTTGGTTATTCAAAAACACCTGAAGAAACATTTGAATTTTGGGGAAAAGAAAAAATACTTTCCGATGTAGTTTGGGTAATTAGAAATTTTAAGCCTGATGTTATAATAACTCGTTTTCCGACAACTGGCGAAGGTGGACATGGCCATCATACCGCTTCTGCGATTTTAGCAGGTGAAGCGTTTGAAGCTGCAGCAGATCCAAAAAGATTTCCTGAACAACTAAAATACGTACAAGTATGGCAGGCAAAACGACTATTTTGGAATACATTTAATTTCGGAACCACCAATACTACAGCTGAAGATCAATTACAATTTGACGTAGGAGCTTACAATCCTTTAACTGGTTTATCGATTGGTGAAATTGCTGCAAAGAGCCGTACAAGTCACAAAAGTCAAGGTTTTGGAAGTTCAGGAAGCCGCGGCACACAAATAGAATATTTGAAATATATAAAAGGTTGGAAGGCAAATAAAACTCCCTTTGATAGTATTAGTACTACCATAACCCGTGCAGGATTAAATGAGAAATTCGAAAAACAAGTTAAAAAGATCATTGAATTATATGATGCTGCAGCTCCTGAAAAAAGTATTGAACAATTATTAGAAGCCAGAAATTTAGCTGAATCATTTAAAGATGGTTATTGGAAAGATTTAAAAGTAAAGCAATTAAATATATTAATTCAAATGTGTGCTGGATTATATGTTGAAGCTATTTCAGCTGAAAATTCGACTTCAGTACAAGAAAAGATTAAAATTAATTTTCAGGTATCAAAACGACTAAATACACAAATAGAATTAAAAGATATAAGTCTTCCGATGTTCGACACAACATTTAATAAAGTATTGGAAACAAACAAAAATTTAGTTTTTTCGACTATTTATTTAATAAATGAAAATATAGAATTAAGCAGTCCTTTTTGGTTAAAAAATATTTTAGATGAAGGTAGTTTTTCAATTGCTGATCAAACATTGATTGGGCAAGCCGAGAACAAAGCAGGTTTAAGTTGCGAATTTAATTTTTTGGTGAACGGAAAATCATTAGTAATTAATAGTCCGGTTGTGTTTCGAATAACAGATCCAGTAAAAGGAGAAATCATAAAACCATTGGAAATTTTACCAGCTGTTACGTTAAATTTTGAAGAAAAAGCATTTTTAATTACATCAAAAGAAGAAAAAGAAATACGTATTTCTTTAAAGTCTGGAAAAGCAAATATTAGTGGAGAGGTAAGACTTAACGCTCCCAAAGGATATGTAATTTCACCAACCTCAAGTAAATTTACCATACAAAAAAAAGGCAATGAACAGCAATTAATGTTTAAGCTAAAAGCAGAAAAAGATATAATTGCAGTTGGGAAAATAAATGCTGTAGCAATAGTTGATGGAAAAAATTATGATAAATCAATTAAAAGGATAGAATACGATCATATTCCAGAGCAACTAATTTTAGAAAATGCTGTAGCTAAAATTGCTAAAACAAACTTGACAATTGCAGGTAAAAATATCGGCTATATAAAAGGAGCTGAAGACGCTATTCCGGAAGCATTAAAAAGTCTTGGATTTAATGTTATTACCTTAAACGATGAACAATTAACGAATGGAAACTTATCTGGATATGATGCGATTGTTTCAGGTATAAGAGCTTTTAATACCAACGAAAGAATAGGATTTTATCACGATAACTTGATGAAATATGTAGAAAACGGTGGCATATTTTTAGTTCAATACAACACAAATAATTTTATTGGTTCGGTGAAGACCGAAATGGGACCATACCCAATTAAGTTAGGTCGGGAAAGAGTTACTGATGAAAAAGCAGTTGTTAAGTTATTAAATGAGAATCATCCAATTTTTAATTTCCCAAATAAAATAAATGCATCTGATTTTGAAGGATGGATTCAAGAAAGAAGTTTGTACCATGCAACGGAATGGGATAAAAATTACACTCCCTTAATTTCTATGAATGATAAAGGTGAAAAAGCAAATGAGGGAAGTTTATTAGTTACTGATTATGGGAAAGGAAGATTTATTTATACGGGTTTGTCATTCTTTAGAGAACTACCAGCTGGCGTGCCAGGCGCTTATCGTTTATTTGTAAATTTGATTAGTAAATAATTGAAAATGATATGAATAAGAGTAATTTTTCTCATTTCTATTTTTGAAATCTTTAAAAATCATCCTAAAATCTGATTTCTTCCATTAACCCGGATTGAAGCGGCATCTAGTCAGAAATGACGAGATAAGTTCCTTTTTTTCTTAACAAAACAATTAAAACAAAAAAGATACAGCGGAAAACCGGATTAGCTTTAAATCTTTTTTATTTTTGCTTCGGTAATTTTTATATTGATAATAATTAATTACAAAATAATTTAAATAACCCAAAATTTCAAATTAAATAATTTAAAATAAATACTATAAACTAATTAACCTTTAAAAAAATGTTAGTAACAACCACCAACACCATTGAAAATAAAAAAATATCTACTTATTTAGGTTTAGTAAGTGGAGAAGCCATAATCGGAGCCAACTTTATTAAAGATATTTTTGCTAGTGTTCGGGATATTGTGGGAGGCAGATCTGGTTCGTATGAAGAAGGTTTGCGAGAAGCAAAAGATATTGCATTGACAGAAATGATGGATCAAGCGAAAAAATTAGGAGCAAATGCTGTTATTGCTGTGGATTTAGATTTTGAAACTATTGGAAGTAATGGCAGTATGTTGATGGTTTGTGCAACTGGAACGGCGGTTATTCTTCAAGATTAAATAAATACCTTGGAATAATTTTCGCTTTTAGGTGTTTATGAAATTAAATAAAGCATTTTTTGTAAGCACTTGGGATATATTAAAACATACGTTTACCAACTTTTTTGAAGATAGAGGAATGAAGTTAAGCGCTTCTTTAGCGTATTACACTATTTTTTCTCTAGCTCCGATGCTTATTGTCATTATTTCGTTAAGTGGGATATTCTTTGGATCGGACGCAATTGAAGGGAAAATTTTTTCACAGATAAATGAGTTTGTTGGCAATCAAGCTGCGCTTCAGATTCAGGAAATAATAAAAAATGCTCAAAAATCAGGTGATAGTCAGTTTGCAGTACTTGTTGGTTTAATCACTTTAGGAATTGGAGCTACAGGTATTTTTATTGAAATACAAGATTCTATTAATTTTATTTGGCATGTAAAAGCCAAACCAAAAAGAGGTTGGGTTAAAATGCTTTTAAATAGATTTATTTCCTTTTCATTGGTTGTCAGTTTGGGTTTTTTACTAATAGTTTCGCTGGTAATTAATGGTTTAATGATCGCATTGAGTTCCCAGCTTAATAAGTATTTTCCGGACATTACATTGCTCTTTGTAAACATTTTTAATTTGGTTTTAACTTTTAGTGTTATTAGTTTTCTATTTGCAATTATTTTTAAAATTTTACCGGATGTTAAAATTCGGTGGCGAGATGTGTCAGTTGGTGCAATGTTTACTGCATTATTATTTATGTTAGGAAAATATTTTATTGGACTATACTTAGGGCAAGGAGATTTAGGTTCAGCTTATGGTGCTGCCGGTTCTTTAATAATTATTTTACTTTGGGTATATTATTCTTCTGTGATTCTCTATTTCGGAGCTGAATTTACACAGGTTTATGCAGAAAAAATAGGCTGTAGAATTGAACCATCAGATTATGCCGTTTATGTTTCCACTGTAATCAAAGAAAAAGTTGTAGATGTATTACCAAAGCAAAATTAATTTAGCTTTGACTATATGTCTGACGAAAACGAAAAACCTCCTTTTTTAAAAACTTGGAATAGCGTTTATTCCATGGTTATTATCAATTTGATTCTGACCATTATAGTTTTTGGAATAATTACCTTTTATTTCCAATGAGCACGATAGATTGGATTGTACTTGCTACAACGTTACTTTTTATTGTTGTTTATGGAATATATAGAAGCAGAGGCAGTAAAAATATTCACGATTATTTGCTGGCAAATCAATCGATGCCTTGGTACAGTGTAGGCATTTCTGTGATGGCAACGCAAGCTAGTGCGATAACATTTTTATCAGCTCCTGGGCAGGCTTTTACAGATGGGATGCGTTTCGTTCAATTCTATTTTGGATTGCCTTTAGCCATGGTTGTGCTCTGTGTTACCTTTATTCCTATTTATCACCGGCTAAAAATTTATACTGCGTATGAATATCTAGAAGGAAGATTTGACTTAAAAACCCGTGTATTTACAGCCATATTATTTTTGATTCAACGAGGATTAGCGGCAGGATTAACAATTTATGCACCTGCAATTATTCTTTCGACTTTGCTCAATTGGGATGTCAACTATACGATATTTTTTATTGGTGGCTTAGTTGTTCTATATACTGTATCTGGTGGAACAAAAGCCGTTGCCTATACTCAAATGCAACAAATGGCTATTATTTTTATCGGGATGTTTCTTGCTGGCTTTATGGTTGTGAAAATGTTGCCCGAAGAAATTTCTTTTGGAAATGCTATTACAATTGCCGGTGATTTAGGCAAAATGAATGTATTGGATTTAAATTTTGATTTAACTAATCGATACAATATTTGGTCAGGATTAATTGGTGGATTTTTTCTTGCACTCTCCTATTTCGGCACAGATCAATCGCAGGTTGGACGGTATTTATCTGGAAAATCAATTACAGAAAGTAGATTAGGTTTGGTTATGAATGGAATGTTGAAAATTCCAATGCAGTTTTTTATCTTATTAATCGGTATTCTGGTTTTTGTTTTTTATCAATTTCAGCAAGCACCTGTTAATTTTAATAGCTCAGAATTAAAAAAAGTAAAATCAAGTATTTATGCAGATGATGTATTGCAATTAGAAAAAAAACATCAGGACATTCAATTAAAAAATCAGGAAGAAGTAAAACTGCTTGCAAAAGCAATTAGGCAAGATGAGACTGAAAAGAGAGAAGTTGCAAAGAATAACGTAAAAGCATATCAAAAAGAAATGGCTGGCATACGAACAGACGTGCAACTTTTAATGACTAAGAATGATAAAAAAGCAAATATTAACGATACAAATTATATCTTTTTAACTTTTGTTACAAAGTTTCTACCCGTTGGTTTAATTGGGTTATTAATAGCTGTGGTTTTTTCAGCATCTATGAGTTCTACAGCTGGAGAATTAAATTCGTTAGCATCAACGTCTGTAATTGATATTTATAAACGCCTATTTAAGAAAGATGGAAACGATGCTCATTATTTATGGGCATCCAGATTATTCACTATTATTTGGGGAGCTTATGCAATATTTGTTGCTCAGTTTGCCAACAGAATGGGAAGTTTAATTGAAGCAGTAAATATTTTAGGGTCATTATTTTATGGTACCATTCTCGGAATATTTTTAGTAGGTTTTTATTTTAAAACTATTAAATCGAATGCTGTTTTCTACGGTGCTGTAGCAGCAGAACTATGCGTATTATTTATTTATTGGCTAGATTTAGTTGCATTTCTTTGGCTAAATTTAATTGGATGTCTGTTGGTAATTACATTTGCATGGAGTTTTGAGAGGTTTACAAAAAAAATCAAGGTGATTTAGCCTATTCAATTAAAGAATTTAAATAAAATGCCAATCAACCTCCAACCCTTAATCCAAAACGAGCTAATAAAACTAATTCCATTAAAAGAATCAGATTTTGAAATGTTGTATAAAGTTGCTTCTGATCCTTTAATTTGGGAACAACATCCAAACAAAAACAGGTATCAAAAAGAAGTATTTAAAACATTTTTTGAAGGAGCAATAAAATCTAAAGGTGCTTTTTTAGTTTTTAATAAAAAGACTGAGCAGCTAATTGGCAGTTCCAGATATTATGATTTTGATGAAGAAAATAGCTCAATTGCAATCGGTTATACATTTTTATCAAGAGATCATTGGGGAACAACTTACAATAACGCATTAAAAACTTTAATGCTTAATTATGCTTTTGAATTCGTAGATAAGGTGATATTTCATATCGGAGCTGAAAACATACGATCGCAAAAAGCAATTGCAAAATTAGGCGCAATAAAAACAGATGAAATTGAAATGGAATATTTTGGAGAAGAGAAAAAGCTAAATTTTATTTATGAAATTGAAAAAAGTAATTGGAATTTGTTTTAATTACAATTTATTTTGGGATAAAGGTTTAAATCTAATGGGAAAAGTATATTGAACATTTACTGGTTCACCGTAGCGGATGTCTGGAATAAAATTTGGTAAAGATCGAATTAAATTTAACGCTGCTTCGTCACATTGCTTGTTAAATCCACGCCTAATTTTAACGTCCATTACTTTCCCAGTTTTATCAACGACAAAATCAACATAAACAACCGCACTACGCTCCTTTGGCAAATAATTTGAATCAGGTACTTTCAAATTTTTATCTAAGTATCGAATAAGTTCCATTTCTCCACCAGGGAAAGTTGGCATTGACCCACCACAGCTAATTACTTGATTTATAGAATCATTGGGAATGTAATCAAGAATTATTTGAGGCTTATTTTCAGCAACTATCTCTTTTTTTTTCTTTTTTTTCCTTCCCTTAATTTCAACCTTTTTCCCAACCTTTCGCAATTTTAAGGAAATAGAATCTTCATTTATTTTTTCAACAACGCCATCTACTTTTTCATTTTCATTTAAAATAATAGTCGTGTCTATTTGATTTTCAACTTTTTCTTTTTTAGTTTCTGTACAACTTAATAATGCAAAACAAGTAATAAAAAGCAACCTAAAACTAAATAATTTAGTTTGCTGAACTTTTTGTAATACTTGAATTATTTCAACTTTATAATTAACTTCAGATTGTTTTATTATTCTTCCACAAACTCGCCCAGCTGATTTAGTTGAAAAATAAACTTTTAGATCTTGTTCTGTAAACTTTGTAAAATCTATTACATCTAAATTACATGATCCACAATGAACTTTTTCAATGCCATCTGGAAAATCTAATTTCACAGAATAAGGATCTAAAATATGTAAAGGCATTTGTTTTCAATTGATTTATTCAAAACGATAGCTTTTAAAATCTATTATTAATAACAAATTATACTTTAAAAGGAATTTAAATCCTTTTATAAAATTTTACTTGGTTTGAATAGAACCATTTCCACTATTCACAGATTGTTTAGAAGATTTACCATTTCCTGAATTAATTAAACTTCCATTTCCTTTTAATTTAGCGATAAACTCTTGATCTGTATTGATAAAAACAGCACCATTTCCATCTTTTTGAACCATAACATTTTCTGATTTCAAATCCTTGGCATATAAAGCCCCATTTCCAGTTACTTGCATGGTTAAATTTTTCGCTATCCCTTCCAAAAACATAGCGCCATTTCCTTTTTTATTAATTGTAAGTTCAGATGCTGAAATTCCTTTTGCATCAATAGCGCCATTGCCAGAATGATTAATACTCACAAGTTGCGGCAAAGTAACCTGAATACTGATTTTACTCTTTTCTAAATAATCCTTTCTTAGTTGATCACTACCTGATATAATTAATGTATTATCACTTACTGTAAACTTTATATAATCAACCAAATTTTCATTTATTTTTAATTGAATATCAAAATCATCACCCACTTTAACATCTACCTTATCATTAAGCTCAACAACGTTTATTTTATTAAAATCACTTAGCTCAATTTTCTTTTCGATTACTTTTAATGATCCAATTATTTTATTGGTTTGTGCTTTTACACCTATAGAAATGGTTAAAATTAAAAAAAATAGAAAATTTTTCATGTTACTGTTTATTGGTTAAGGTTAAAATTTGTTAAATATAATTCTTTTTTTATTTGAGTTGTAAAATTCTGCTTGGCAAAATTTTTATCGATTAAGGCGAATTATACCCTATTTTTATATTAAAATTTTACCTAGATTCAATAAAAAAGTTTAGTTTTTATATCCCATAGACAAACCAGTATCTCCGGTTACTTTTAATTGAACATCTACCGTGTCCGAAGATTTATTACTAATAACCAAAGCTGTATTTCTATCAACCGATACTTTTAAAGAGTTTTTTGGCTTCACGATTTGATATGAATGTGTTCCTCCATCAATTGGAGCTTTGTAAACTTCTAACTCTTGTTTAGAGATATTTTTTAAAGCCACTTGAAAAGATCCATGTTTATTATCTCCTAATACAAAACTATCTTTTGGTTTAATAGTAGTTTGAGAGGTGAGTGAACAGGCAGAAAACATGGTTAATAAGACCAATGCTGCGATGACAATTAAGAGTTGATTTTTCATGTTAGTTTTTTATATTTTGTATTAAGCAAATATGAAATACTTCTAAAAATGTATGGGCGCAAATCATAATTTGAGACATAAGAAACAAGTATCAAAATCTCAAAAGGGTATCAAATCTGAAAGAAAATGGCTTTTATTTGGCTTTAACAAAGAATTTGATCAATGAAAATTTATTGATTTGAATCTATATTCCATACCAAAACAGAAAATTTAATCTTAGATTTCTATAACCATTTATAAAAATCTTGAATTAAAAGATTTCAAAAAGAGGAATTTTTATAATCCGGCGATGTAATCTTTCGGAATAAGTCCGGTAGATTTTTTAAAAGCCCGGTTGAATGTAGCTTTAGAATTGAAACCACAATCGTAAGCAATACTGAGTAAGGTAAGTTTCTTTTGTTCGCCAGCCTTCAATTTTTCTTTTACTGCTTCCACTCTAAAATTATTAATAAAATCATTGAAATTTAATTGAAACCCTTGATTGATAACTTTAGATATAATAGATGCATTAGTTTGTAATTGTCTGGCGAAATGCATTAACGACAGTTCCGGATCTTCGTAAATTTTTTGAGAATGCAGCAATTCGAGTATTTTAGATTTCCATTCTAGGAGTAATGCATCATCTTCCTTTTCTTCAGTTTGTTCATTTTCTATTTCAATAATTTCACTAGTTTCATGTTGCCCAGAAGTAAAATTCGGAGATGATTGCAAATACAAAATTGGATTCTGACTAAGCAAATTAACACTAAAAGATACTTTGGTTTCGATGGAATTAGAATAACCTGTAATGGCGATATAATAAAAAATGATTGCGAAAGAAAAGAAAAACCACCAACTTCCTATGTAAGAATTTACCTCTGGAAATATAAATCCAATCAAATAAAAACCAACCTGAAAAAGCTGCATAAATAAAAAAGCTGTTAAAAAATTTCGTACCCATTTAAAAACTACAACATCGGCATAGCTGATGACCTGAACCATTAGCTTTTTGTATAAATTATAATAGCGGATAGATATAAAAAAGTAGAATAACATGGAAATCAATCCCGTTTTCTGATACCAGGATTCAAAATCTTTATCCTGCCCATCAGCCAGGAAATAATAGTTTTTTAGTATTATTTTATCTGTAACAAACATGACCAAACAATAAACTAAATAAAAAATACCTGGCAATAAGTGAAGCCAATCTCGTTTCCCAAACCGAAAAGTTGGATTCAATAAACTTTGAACATAAAAGAAAATAACTGGCCCCATGAAATATAAATGCTGCATTGGGACATAAAATAATATATCGCGATACGGTTGATTATCATACCAACCACCAAAACCAAGCATCCAGGGTGCAATAAATAATACACAGAGTAGTAGAAACAAACTCAACCATTTGTCAGAATTACGTTCATATAAAATCCCTTTTCTGAAAAGCAAAACTGAATAAACCAATCCATGTACAAAAAATATAAGTAAAATGGAACTGTAAAAACCAAAATCAAATTGCATAGCGTTAAAAGTAAACAAAGAATTTTAGAGGGAATATTTTCTTGGCTTCAAATATTTTAAGAATCAAATCATTGAAATTGTGTTTCAATCAATATAATTACAAAAAACTGATAAAAATTTTTCTTAGTAATTTCTAGCTTTAATTATTTTTTTTAATTCAAAAAAAATCCCCAGCCAATTTACTCAGCTAGGGATTTTTTATTTATTAATACTGTTTAAAAAGAATACTTATTTGCTTCAATTAATTTAGCAGCAATTCTTCTTCTTGCTTCTTTGGTATTGTAAGGGGCAACTTTTGTAAATCTTTTCAATCCCATTAACATCGCACGTTGCTCATCTCCTTCAGCAAAAGAATTTACAGCATCTTTTCCAGAAATGGACACATGGTCAACTGCTTCCTGCAAATAAATACGCATCATATCTAGTTGATCTGCACAAGCTGCTTCTCCTTTTTGCGAAACTAATTTTTCTGTTCTTAAAATCGTTGATTCTAAAACATACGCATAACTCGCCATATCGGCAATATTCATCAGCACTTCCTGTTCTTTTGCCAAAGTCATCATGTATTTTTGTACGGCAGCTCCAGCTACCATTAACGTTGCTTTTTTTATTCCTTTCAACACTTTTTTCTCAGCAGCAAACAAAGAATCATCTTCTGCTTCAAAATCCGGAACTCCCATTAATTCTGATGCAACTGCTTGCGCCGGACCCATCAAATCTAATTCACCTTTCATAGCTCGTTTCAACATCATATCTACTGTAAGCATTCGGTTTATCTCATTGGTTCCTTCAAAAATTCGGTTTATTCTCGCATCCCTGTAGGCTCTATCCATTGGCGCTTCAGCACTGTATCCCATTCCTCCATAGATTTGAACTCCTTCATCCACCACATAATCCAACATTTCAGATCCCCAAACTTTTAAAATTGCACATTCAACTGCAAACTGTTCGGTACTTTTTAATTTTGCTTTTCCAGTTTCCATTCCATCGGCAACCAAGGCATCAAAAGCATCATCAATGTTTTGTCCACATCTATAACTTGCCGATTCAATTGCATAAATCTTAGTTGCCATTTCTGCCAACTTATGCCGAATTGCTCCAAACTTAGAAATTAGAATGCCAAATTGTACCCGTTCGTTTGAGTAATTTACTGCTTTATTAACTACTGCTTTTGATGCTCCAATTGCAGCAGCAGCTAATTTAATTCTTCCAATATTTAAAATATTAACTGCAATTTTAAACCCATTCTGACGCTCAGATAAAAGATTTTCAACTGGAACTGGTGTTTCGTTAAAAAATACCTGACGAGTACTTGATCCCTTTATTCCCATTTTATGCTCTTCCGGATTCATGGTAATTCCACCAAAATCCTTTTCAACAATAAATGCACTTAAATTTTCATCGCTATCTATTTTAGCAAAAACAATAAAAATGTCTGCAAAACCACCATTGGTAATCCACATTTTTTGTCCAGTAATTAAATAATGCTTTCCATCTGGAGTTAAAACAGCTTTTGTTTTTCCTGAATTTGCATCCGAACCAGAATTAGGCTCGGTTAAGCAATAACTCGCTTTCCACTCACCAGTACCTAATTTAGTTACATATTTTTCTTTTTGAGCTTGGGTTCCATAATACAAAATTGGTAAGATGCCAATACCTGTATGAGCTGAAAGTGCGACTGCAAAAGAGTGACCTGCCCCGCAAACATCTGCAACCAACATAGATGTATTGAAGTTTTTGCCAAAACCACCAAATTCTTCAGGAATTGAAACACCCAAAATTCCCAATTCTCCTGCTTTATCCATCAAGCTTTGCATCAACCCTTCTTCTTGTGAATCAATTCGATCCAAATTTGGAAAAACTTCGGCAGCCAAAAAATCTTGACAAGTTTTTGCAATCATTAATTGCTCCTCATCAAATTCCTCAGGAATAAAAATACTTTGCGCATCGGTTTCTTTAATTAAAAACTCTCCGCCTTTAGTTGCTTTGTTTACTGTGGTAGTTTCCATAATTTATATTTTTACGTTAATTTTTTATCTTAATTTAATTCTTATTCTATTTTATCTTTTTTTGAACTTATTAATATTTAATTAAATTTTAATTCGTGCATTCGTGGCAAATTCTTTTCTATTTTCTTCTTTATTTCTTGGTAAACCTTCATTTTTCTTAGTGCCTTCGTGGTTCAAAAACGTATTTCAAACTATTTTTCAACAAATTCTAAATAAAATTTGTGAACCTTCTTTTAACTTCGTGCCTTCGTGGTTCAAAAGCCGTGGTTCAAAAGCTTTTGTTTAAAGCAATTCAAATACTCCCGCTGCACCTTGTCCACTGCCTACGCACATTGTTACCATTCCAAATTTTTTATCCCGTCTTTTTAATTCATTAAATAATTGAACAGAAAGTTTTGCACCCGTACAACCAAGAGGATGACCTAAAGCAATTGCTCCGCCATTTACATTTACTTTTTCAGTATCCAATCCTAATTCCCTAATTACTGCTAAAGATTGTGCAGCAAACGCTTCATTTAATTCAATTAAATCTATATCATCCTGTTTCATATCAGCCATTTTCAATGCTTTAGGTATAGCTTCCACTGGCCCAATTCCCATAATTCTTGGAGGAACACCAGCCACAGCGTAACTTACTAATCTGGCAATTGGCTGCACATTTAATTCTTTCAGCATTCTTTCTGAAACGATTAATACAAATGCTGCTCCATCCGAAGTTTGAGAAGAATTTCCAGCAGTAACAGATCCTTTCAACGCAAAAACCGGTTTTAATTTTGCTAATTTATCTACCGAAGTATCAGCTCGCGGTCCTTCATCCGTATCAACTACATATACTTTTGTCTTCCTTTTCAAATTCTCGTCCAAGTAATTTTCCTTTACATGAATTGGAACAACTCCATCTTTCAAATGTCCGTTTTTAATTGCTTCAATTGCCTTTTGGTGCGATTGAAAAGAAAACTGATCTTGATCTTCCCGACTTATTTTAAATTCATTTGCAACTGCTTCGGCTGTTAAGCCCATTCCCCAGTACCAATCTGGATTATCGCGCGCAACTTCATAATTAGGTACAATTTTCCAACCTCCAAATGGTATTGGCGACATACTCTCAACCCCGCCTGCAAGAATGCAATCTGCCATTCCAGCCTTAATTTTTGCCGCCGCAATTGCGATGGTTTCCAAGCCTGATGAGCAATATCGATTCACCGTCATTCCCGGAACTTTATCTGTACTTAGTCCCATCAGCGAAATCATTCTTCCAATATTTAATCCTTGTTCTGCCTCTGGAGTCGCATTACCAACAATTACATCATCAATTCGTGTATGTTCCAATTGTGGAAAATCATTCATGATACTTTTTACAACATCTGCTGCTAAATCATCAGGCCGGTAAAATCTAAAAAGTCCTCTTGGTGCTTTTCCAACTGCCGATCTTTTTGCTGAAATTATATATGCGTCCATTTTTTTGGGGTGTAATACGTTGTTTTTTAATGCTTTTACTTAATATTCGTCTATACTAAATTATTTTTACTGTTTTTTATTTATAAATATTTGAGGTTTATCTCCTTATTTCTAAACTTTTAATTTCTTAAAGGTTTACCTTTTGTTAAAATACTTTGAATTCTTTCCAATGTTTTCTTTTCACCACAAAGCGATAAAAATACTTCTCTTTCAAGGTCTAATAAATACTGTTCAGTAACTAAAGTAGGTGCCGACAAATCTCCTCCACAAAGCACATAACCCAATTTTTGAGAAATCTTTTTGTCATGTTCAGAAATGTACCCACCCGAAAACATGGTATGTGCACCGGCATAAACCATTCCCAAACCTTGTTTTCCTAATACCTTTATATCCTTTCTTTGTACTGGTTTTGTATAGCCTGCTTCTGCTAATTCAATCGCTTTATTTTTTGCATCAGCCAATAATCTGCTTCTGTTCAATGTAATATCATCTTTTCCCTTTCTCAAAATTCCCATATCAAATGCCTCTTGTGCAGAGGTACTCACTTTTGCCATTCCGATTGTTAGAAATCGCTCTTTCAAATTATTTAATTCAATATCTCCATCTAAAAATTCGTCGGCAGCACGCAAAGCAAATTCTTTACTCCCGCCTCCACCTGGTATTAGTCCTACTCCAAATTCTACTAAACCGATGTAAGTTTCTGCGTGCGCCTGCACTGCATCTGCATGCAAACACAACTCGCATCCACCACCCAAGGCTAAATTAAATGGTGCTGCCACTACTGGAATTGAAGAATAACGAACACGCATCATTGTGTTTTGAAAAGATTTTATTGCAAAATTAATTTCATCCCATTCTTGCTCAACTGCTGCCATAAAAATCATTGCCAAGTTTGCCCCTGCCGAAAAATTTGCTCCGTCATTAGCCATTACCAAACCTCTAAAATCCTTTTCCGCTAATTCAATTGCCTTGTTTAAGCCTTGCACAACTTCTGCACCTATTGAATTCATTTTAGTATGAAATTCGCAATTCAGAATTCCATCACCTAAGTCAGTAATTGTAGTACCAGCATTTTTCCAAACTGTTTTTGATTCCCGTATGGTATCTAAAATAATAAATGCTCCAGTTCCTGGAATTACTTTATAACTTTTAGAAATTATGTCATAATATTTTTTTAACCCGTTTTCATTTTTGTAAAATGTAGTGTTTCCTGCGTTCACCATTTCATGCACCCAGTTTGCTGCTTCGTTTCCGTTTGCTTTCATAGCAGCAATCGTTTCTACTGCTCCCAAAGAATCCCAAACTTCAAACGGACCTAATTCCCAACCAAAACCTGCTCGCAAAGCATCATCAATTCGATATAATTCGTCCGAAATCTCCGGAATTCGGTCAGAACAATATTCAAATAATCCATAAAAAGACTTTCTGAAAAGTTCAGCGGCTTTATCTGTGCCTTGTTCAAAAACTTTCATGCGTTTTCTTACATCATCAATTGTTTTGGTAGCTTCCAAGGTTGATGATTTTGCTTTTTGCTGGGATTGATATTCAAGCGTTTTTAAATTCAAGGAAAGAATTTCAGTTTCCCCTTTTTCATTTTTTGTCTTTTTATAAAAACCTTGCTTGCTTTTGTCTCCTAACCAATTATTACTTTCCATTTTTGCCACATAATCTGGTAATTTGAAAAGTTCTCTCGCCTTATCGTCAGGGCAATTATCATAAATCCCTTTCGCAACCTTAATCATCGTATCAAGTCCTACCACATCGGTTGTTCGGAACGTTGCAGATTTTGGTCTTCCTAATGCCGGGCCAGTATATTTATCTACTTCTTCTACCGTTAAGTCCATTTCTTGAACTAAATGTAAAAGCGACATAATGCTATAAACTCCAATTCTGTTGGCTATAAATGCTGGAGTATCTTTACATAAAACGGTAGTTTTACCTAAATTCAAATCACCATAATGCATTAAAAAATCTACTAAAGCCTGGTCAGTATCAGGTGTTGGAATTATTTCCAACAATTTTAAATATCTAGGAGGATTGAAAAAGTGAGTTCCGCAAAAATTCTTTTTAAAATCATCTGATCTGCCTTCCGTCATTTGATTAATAGGAATTCCTGATGTATTGGAAGTAATTATACTCCCCGGTTTACGAAATTTTTCAACCTGCTCAAATACTTTTCTTTTTATATCCAGATTCTCAACCACAACCTCTATTACCCAATCATACTGAGCAATATCTTTCATATTATCATCAAAATTTCCTGTGCTTAGGCGTTGTAAAACAGATTTGTGATAAATAGGAGAAGGATTAGTTTTGATTGTTGTATCAAGCGAAGTATTTACAATTCTATT
This sequence comes from bacterium, assembly GCA_031412335.1. GTDB lineage: Bacteria > Bacteroidota > Bacteroidia > Sphingobacteriales > Sphingobacteriaceae > JBBQYA01. The sequence goes on from JANOCT010000003.1 coordinate 93,052, forward strand.
TCTAAATACTTTGTTTTCTGTGGTAATTCCTTTAGCAATATCATCGGCTGTAAGTTCACGAGGGACAATATCCAATAATAAAACTTCCACACCAATATTGGCAAAATGACAGGCAATTCGCGATCCCATTATTCCGGAACCCAATACGGCTACTTTATTAATCACTCTTTTCATGCTTAATTAATTTTGTGGTTTGTAATCTAGCGTTAGGCTATTTACCTGATTTAATAAATTTACTAATGATTTCTTTTCTGATTCAGAAATATGATTATTCAAATATTCGTTAAAACTTTTTACTACAGATTTTGCAATCGTTCGTTTTTCTTTTCCTTTTTGGGTAAGGTATATTTTTACTGATCTTTTATCTTCAGTTTGAGCTTTCCTGCTAATTAATCCTTGCTCATTCAAATTATTAAGCATTCTGCTTAAACTTGTTGCCCGTAAACCTAGCATTGAAGCAACATCTGAAACAGTAGTTCCTTCCTCATCAATATTCATTAATAAATAACCTATCGATTGAGTAATTCCATGTTCAGAGGCAATCTGATTGTATTTATTGGCCATGTTCTGCCAAACAACTTTTAATACATAGTCAATTGTTTCCTGATGTTTCATGATAACTATTATGCAAGCATAACAAAAGTAAAAAATGAAACTGTATTATGCAAGCATAATAGATTAAATTTATGTTAAGCTTTTTGCGAATCTAATTTTTCTGCGTTTGCATATATCTTATCCACATTTAACTTATATTTCTGCATGATTACTTTTCGTTTCAAACTTAATTTTGGGGTTAGCTCTCCTGAATCTATCGACCATTCTTTCGGCAAAAGTTCAAACTTTTTGATGGTTTCCCATTTACCTAAGCCCTCATTGCATTTATCAACTTCTATTTGAATCTTTTCTATTACATCTGGATTCTTAATCATTTCTTCAGGATTGGTGTAAACGATATTTTTACGTTCGCACCAATCTTTTAAAGCAGTGAAAGTGGGTACAATTAAAGCAGCAGCAAATCTTTCATTTTCACCAATTACAATTAATTGTTCTATGAGTGGAGATTCTTTTAATTTATTTTCTAATACTTGAGGAGCAATATATTTTCCACCAGCAGTTTTAAATATTTCTTTTTTACGATCTGTAATTTTCAAAAATTTATTGTCCACAATAGTTCCGATATCTCCGGTGTGAAACCAACCGTCTGCATCAATCGTTTCAGCGGTTAGATCGGGTCGCTTATAATAACCTTTCATTACGTTCGGACCTTTGCAAAGAACTTCTCCATCTTCTGCAATTTTTACTTGCACATGTTCAATCGTTGGACCAACAGATCCAAACATGGCCATTCCTTTATAAGGTTGATTTACGGATATAACCGGAGAGGTTTCTGTAAGTCCATATCCTTCTAAAGCCGGCATGCCAGCAGCTGCAAATACGCGTGCAAGTCTGGGTTGTAATGCTGCTCCACCAGAAATTATGGCAAAAACATTATTTCCCAACGCTTCTTTCCATTTACTAAATATTAGTTTTCTGGCAATTTTTAATTGCGTTTCGTACAACCAGCCGTTTGCCCCATCAAATTCATATTTCAAACCTAACTTCAATGCCCAAAAAAATAATTGTTTTTTGATACCGGTAAGTTCGTGGCCTTTGGCAACAATTCGATCATAAACTTTCTCTAATAATCGGGGAACTGTTGAGAAAACATTGGGTTTTACTTCTTTCAGATTATCAGAAATTGTTTCCATACTTTCTGCATAATGGATGCTAATACCTTTACTTAGATACATGTAAACCACCATACGCTCAAAAATATGCGACAAGGGTAAAAAACTTAATGCTTTTGCATCATTATTTAAAGGAACTAATGGACCGGATGATTTAAAGTTAGAAACTAAATTATCGTGAGTAAGCATTACACCTTTTGGCGTTCCTGTAGTTCCAGATGTATATATTAGAGTTAGTAAATCATCAGGTTGAACGTTATCTTGATAAGGTTGCAAATTTTCTAGCGGTTCTGCACTTCCCATTTCCAAAACTTCTGACCAATGTTTTACTCCTTCAATTTTTTCGTAAGAATAAATTTCACGTAAAGTTGGGATTTCATTTCTAACGCTGGCTACTTTATTATAAAGTTCAGCTGTGGCAACAAATAATATTTCCACACCAGCATCATTCATGATAAATTTAATATCGTTTTCTGGTAAAGTTGGGTACATAGGCACATGCACTGCGCCTATTTGCATGATTCCAAAATCTACAAAATTCCACTCTGGTCTATTTGCAGACATATTTGCGACCATACTATCCTTTTTTATTCCTAATTTTATAAGCCCTCTGCTTATTTTTTCTGCATGGTTTACTAGATCATCTGTACTATAGTTATTCCATTTACCAGAATTTTTTCCTGCAATTAGCACTGGTTTCGAAAAATTCTCTTGGTTAAATTTGAGTAGGTCGAATACCCGGGTTATTTGGTGCATATTAGGTTAGTGTTAAAATGAAAAATTAGGATATTCCAATTTACAAAAAAGTGTGATATGATTTTTTAATTTTATTGATATTTTTGATATAAACTTTACAAATTAGTCGAAAAACCAAATAGGTATTTAGTACAAAACTATTCTTATTTTTAAATTTTCAAAGAAAAATGAATGTAATAACACAATTTACAGTTGAAAACCAAGTGAAGTACCCCATCATAATGGCACCTATGTTTTTGGTTAGCAATTTGCCAATGATGAAAGCAGCGATTGATAGTGGTATTATGGGTGCTTTTCCAACATTAAATTATCGTGGTGAAAACGAATTGTCAACTATTTTAGCCGAACTTAATTCCTATAAATCAAACGGAAAATCTGGCAATTATGGAGTAAATCTGATTGTGCAAAAATCAAATCCCTTGTACACTAAACATTTGAATATTTGTGTAGAAGCAAAAGTTCCTTTTTATATTACTTCATTAGGTAGTCCAGCCGAAGTTATTGAAAAAGCACACAGCTATGGCGGTAAAGTTTATTGCGATGTAACGAATATTGCACATGCGCAAAAATGCTATTCATTAAATTGTGATGGTTTTATTGCTGTTGGGCAAGGTGCTGGTGGGCATGCAGGGCCAAATCCACTTCATATTTTGGTTACATCGTTGCAAAAACATTTTCCGGATAAGCCGGTAATTGCAGCAGGCGGTATTGCAAATGGAAGTGGAATATTATCCATGTTGGCATTAGGTGCCGCAGGTGTTTCTATCGGAACCCGCTTTATTGCAACTTCAGAAAGCACTGTAAACGATGGATATAAAAATGCAATCGTTGAATCTAAAATGGAGGATATTGTACTCACAGAAAAAATTTCGGGAACACCATGTACAATAATCAATACACCTTTTGCAAAAAAAATAGGGTACAAACAAAACTGGTTTGAAAATCTCTTATCCAAAAATTCAACTACGCGTAAATATTTTAAAATGTTGGTTCAATTTAGAGGTATGCAGAAATTAACTGCCTCTGTACAACCTGGAAATTATAAAACACTTTGGTGCGCGGGGCAATCTGTAGAATTGATTGATGAAATAAAATCCGTTTCAGAGATAGTTGCTAAAATGATTAACGAATACGACCAAGCATTTTTGTCTCTTCAAAAATTATCACCGAAAATAACAAGCGAATATGAAAAACCTATCGGGATTACTCAATAAAGCGAAAAAATCCAGATTTTATTTATGGCTGTTGAATCGTGTTTTACACCGAGCCATTCCGTTTAATGCACCCCATAATTTTGAAATTATAAATATAACTGATGAGGAGCTAACTGTTAAAATGCCTTATATCAGTAAAAACAAAAATCATATAAATGGTTTACATGCTTGCGGTTTAGCTACCCTATGCGAGTATGCATGTGGACTACAATTAATGAATGCAACGGATATTTCACAATATCGAATCATTATGAAAAGCCTACAAATGGATTATCATTTTCAAGGGAAAACAGATGTTTTTGCTACATTTAATTTAAGCAAGAAATGGGTTGAGGAAAACGTTAAACCTGCTCTAGAAACATCAGAAGGCATTTTTCGGACTTTTGAAGTTAAAGTATTTGACACTAAACAAAACCATATTTGTACTGCAAAAATTAATTGGCAAATAAAATTGTGGAGTAAAGTGAAAAGTAACTAACGAATTGGTAAGCTTATTGATTTAGCAATAATAAAATATAATTTATGAAAAAGCTATTAATTATATGTGTGATTTGCATTTTTGCTTTACAACAGAATTCCGTTGCGCAAGATTATAAAACTGGATTTGGAGTTCGAGCTGGTGGTTATCAAAATGCTATTAGTGTTAAGCATTTTTTTAGACCCTCAGTAGCTATAGAAGGGCTGATTGGAAATGGATATTTTCAGAGAGGAGTTTCGTTGACTGTTTTGATCGAAAAAAGTGTTACAGCTTTTGATAGAGAAGAATTTCAGTTTTTTTATGGTGGAGGTGCACATATTGGAGCCTACCGAGGAAAATATTTTTATCGAGATTTTAATAAAAAAAATTATAAATATTATGAAGATGAATTTGTAGCGCTTGGATTAGATGGGATAATTGGATTAGAATGGAAAATACCGGAAATACCACTGAGCTTAGGTGTAGATATAAAACCGATAATAGAATTGGCTCAACCAGGTCTTTCAACGATAGATCCAGGCTTTACCATTAGATTTACTTTGTAATAGAATGTTTATGTAAAAAATATTCTGCTTTTTCTAAATCTTCAACCACTTTTTATAAATTTTAGACTGCAAATCAGTCGGTTTATCCATTTGTTCCAACGTATATTTTACATTTGTACTTTTCAAAAGTGGTACATCGATGATTAAAATTTTTCCGTCGCGGTTTATTATTAATTTACATACATCACCAACTTTTTTTCCGGCAACTATTTTAGCTACATCATCCACACGATAATTATCTGATGCAATAATTTCATCGTTCGGGCTTATTCCAGCTAATTGAGCCGATCCATTTCTTGAAACTGAAGTTACTATGATTTTACCCCCAACTTGTGTGTTCGTAATTCCTAAAAATGGTTCGTTTTTATTAGCATTTGTATTTACTAATTTAAGTCCGGCAGAAGTGAAAATGGTGTTATAATCAAAGGCCTGAGTTCCATAAATTTGATTTCGAAAAAATGAATCCATGCTTTTTCCTGTAAGTTTTTCTACTCCTTTTTGAAATTCCTCATCAGTAAACCCTCTGTTTAATTTGGTATAGTACTCATCATACATATATTTCATCAAATCATCCAAATTTTTAGTTCCTTTTGATTGGTTCATAATTTCCATATCAATAACCAATGCAATCAAAGCACCTTTGTCATAATAGGAAATGGTAGAATTATTTGAATTTTCGTTTCTTCGATAATATTTTATCCATGCATCGAAACTTGATTCGCTTGCCGATTGAACTTTATTACCTGCGGCATTTTCTATGGTATTAATGGTTGAAGAAACTAAGTCAAGATATTTTTCGGGTGAATAAAAACCTGTTCTTCTGGTAATTAAATCATCATAATAAGCAGTAAATCCTTCACTAACCCAAAGCATTTGGGTATAATTTTCAACAGAATAATTAAATGGTCCTAATGCTTCTGGACGTAATCGTTTTACATTCCACAAGTGAAAATACTCGTGTGCAACCAAGGAAAGAAAAGAAAGATAAGAACTTTCATTGGAATAGGCATCTCGGGAAACCTGTAAAGTGGTAGAATTTAAATGTTCCAATCCGCCTCCACCAGTTGAAAGATTATGAATAATAAATACATATTTTTCGCAAGGGTGTTTACCGAAAATAGCCGTCTCTTCATTTATAATTTTGGTCATGTCGGCTACGATTTTCTCCTTATTATATTTTCCTGATCCAAACATGGCAATTTCATGAGGAATTCCTGCTGCACTAAAATTTATGATTTCTTGATTTCCAATTTCAAATGGAGAATCTGCTAATTCATCATAACTTTTAGCAGAAAATCTATTTTGTATAACGAAAGGTAACCCAGTCGAAATCTTTTTCCAATTATCTTTTGGTATTACAGAAATTTCGATTGGATTATTATCCATTTTTTCTGCAAACATAAAAACTGATGCACCATTCAAATAGGCATGTTCATCGTCTACAAAACTTGTGCGCACGGTAAGTTCAAATGCATAAACTTGATAATTGATGGTGATTTTTCCACCTGAAGAGTTTTTTACAGACCATGTATTCTTATCGGTTTTTTTCCAGCTAAGTTTTTTTCCATTTTGGCTTGCTTCAAATCCTTCTACATGTCGTGCAAACTCCCTAACCAAATAAGATCCTGGCGTCCAAACTGGCATTTTAAGATTAATATTTTCTGCTTTTCCCGCATCGATATTCATTTCAACATTTACATAATGTGCTTTAGAATCTGGAAATGAAACCTGATAATTCAGAATTGACTGCTGAGCCATACTATTTGTAGATAAAGCGATAAAAAGTAGAAATGAAAGTATTGTTTTCAATTTTATTAATTTAAATAAAAGTTTTTTATAATTATTCGATGGAAGATAGAAACAATTTAAACCAAATAAACAGCGTCTTCTTCTTCCTCACTATCCAATATTACAGAAACATGTTCTTGCATAACTGTAGCAAGTGAATATCCTGCAAAATCAATTCCGATTGGATAATTTGTATGGCCTCGATCAACAAGCACCGCAGTTCTGATTTTTTTTGCAGGCATATTCAAAAAAACGCCTAAACCATAGCCTAACGTTCTACCACTACTCATTACATCATCTACCAGTATGATTACTTTATGGTGTAATTCCTGAATTGGAACATCTGTGGAAGCAATTAATGAACTACTATCTTTATCTAAATCAATTTTAACCAATGTGATTTCGAATGTAGATATTTTTGCTAATTGTTCTATAATTCTTTTTGCTAGCACATATCCGCGTGACACGATGCCGGCAATTACCAATTCTTTTTCTTCTAAATTATCTTCCAGAATTTGATAGGCTATTCTATTTATTTTATTCGCAATCTGCGATTTATTGAGTACTAACGTTCTATTCGCCATAAATCAGTTATAAGGATAGTAAACAAAATTTGCTCCTTCGGGTACAATTACAAACAAACACATAAATTTTTTGGGGTCTTTATAATTTCCAATAAAGTAATCTTCTTTATCTTTTGTAATAATTCCTTTTTCTTTAAAATCTTCAAATGTTGCAGCATTAATATTCCATTCAGTATTTAATTCAGCTTTATCCAAAATCAATTCACCTAAAGCAACTTCGTGTTGATGTGCAATAAATATCGGGTATTTGCTTACTTTTTCTTTAATAATTTCCATCGCAGTTTCACGAATGGAGTCATTAAAATAAATCAAATCTGTTTCCAAACTTTTAAGTGGACTATCTTTAGTTTCCATACTCTTTTAATGTTAATAAAACTATATTTTCAACATGTTGGGTATGCGGAAACATATCAACCGGTTGAATTTTTTGAACTTCGTATTTTTCTAATAAAACAATTAAATCTCTTGCCTGTGTTGCCGGATTGCATGAAATATAAACAATTTTTTTTGCTCCAGAATCAGCCAGTCGTACACAAACATCATTATGCATTCCAGCTCTAGGCGGATCTGTTATAATTACATCAGGCTGCCCATTTATTTTCATAAACTCAGCAGTAAGCATATCTTTCATATCACCAGCATAAAAAACCGTGTTGTCAATATGATTTAATTCTGAATTAACTTTTGCATCAGCAATTGCATCGGCTACATATTCTATTCCCACTACTTTTTTTGCTTTATGAGCAACAAAATTGGCAATTGTTCCTGCGCCTGTGTATAAATCATAAACCAGTTCAGAACCTGTTAAGCCAGCCATTTCAGCAGCATATTTATATAAAACTTCCGCTTGTTTTGAATTAGTTTGATAAAACGATTTTGGGCCAATCTTAAAATTCAAAACTTGACCATCTGTAGTTTGCATTTGTTCAACTATAAACTCATTCCCAAAAAAATGTAAAATTTCTTGATCAAAAATTGTATCATTCTTTTTTGTATTCACACAATATAACAAACTGGTAATTTCTGGAAATTTATTTTGAATTGCCGTTAACATAGCTGATATGGCCGATGTTTCTTGCATTGCAACAATTAGCAATACCATCAATTCGCCAGTGGTAGTAGTTCGGATAATTAAATTTCTTAAAAATCCGGTATGTTCTTTTAGGTTGTAAAAAGTTAAGTCATTTTCATAAGCGTATTCACGGCAATAATTACGGATTGCATTAGATGGATCAGTTTGCAACCAGCATTTTTCTACATCTATAATTTTATCAAATCTGCCACCTACATGAAAACCCAATGCGTTTGTCCTTTCTTGTTCTTCGGGAATATCATCAACATTGGTAAACCAACGCTTATCTGCAAAAGTAAATTCGAGTTTATTCCGATAAAAGCGATCGTCAGCAGAAGGAACAATTGCGCTAATTTCTACATTTTCAATTTTTGCAATTCGCTGCATTGCATCATTTACTTGCTTTTGTTTGTAATGCAATTGTGCAGAATAGTTTAAATGTTGCCATTTGCAACCGCCACACGTTCCAAAATAATCGCAAAAAGGAACAACCCGATCTGGCGATAAGGTATGAAAAGTGCTTGCAACCCCCTCATAAAATGATTTTTTCTTTCCTAAAATGGTAACATCTACCAAATCACCAGGCACTGTTCCATTTACAAATAGCACTAAATCATCTGATTTTCCTACCGAACGACCATCATGTGCAAAATCAATAATTAATACATTTTCTATTATTTGGCGTTCAAACCTCTTTTTTCTCATTTTGTGCAAATTTAATTATTAAAATGTTGCAGAAGGTGCTATTTTTAGCAATCGGATTTAAATTTCTACATGCTTCTGAAAAAAATCATTTACCTCTTCGTATTACTTTTCAGTTTTACTCAATCATTTTCCTCTCATATTGTAGGTGGAGATTTTAGTTACCAGCGTTTGCAGGGTGATCAATACATTTTAAGATTGAGGATTTATAGAGATGCATTGGGTACTCCACAATTTAATCGTGAACCATTAGCAATCGGTATCTATGACAAGGAAACCAACCTCCTGATGGATACAATTTTTATGAGGTCAAGCAAAACAGACACAGTTAAATTTAATGCACTAGACTGTGTCGACGAGACAAAAATTATTACAGAGACTAAAGTTTACGAAAAAATAATAACACTTGGGGCTGACAAATACAACAATCTTTCAGGCTACTATATTAGTTGGGAAAGAGCTACCAGAAATGTTGTTATTGTTAATATTGATGATCCTGGTAACACACCAATGGCATTCTATATGGAAATCCCAAGTCCATATCCTCCTTCAAAACCAGCATTTGTTAATAGTAGTCCTCGGTTTATAAAAGATCCACTAAATTTTTTGTGTGTGAGTAAACCTTTTACTTATAACTTTAATGTTGAAGAATTAGATGGCGATAGTCTTGTATACACTTTAGTAACTCCATTAGCTGGTAATACAAATACACCACCAGAATTTAACAACAACGCCTTAAATACATGGGTTAGGCCTGGACCATACCCTGAAGTAGTTTGGGCACCTGGTTATTCACTGTCTAATATTATGAATGGTATGCCGGATTTAGCAGTTAACTCAGAAACTGGTGACTTAACTGTTACTCCTAAATTTTCTGGCTTTTTTGTATTGGCTGTAAAAGTTTCAGAATATAGAAAAGGTATTAAAATTGGAGAAGTAAGAAGAGAAATACAGTTTTTTGTTTATCAATGTGAAGACCCAGAACCACCAACCGTTGTCACTTTTTTACCTCCCGGCAGCAATACTGCAACCCTTATTAGAGGGAAACCAAATTGTATTGATTTTGAAATAAACGATAGTAGCGGTGACATTTTAAAATATAAAATTGAAAGTCTAGGTTTCGATATATTCAAAAATGGGGCAACAATAATTGAAGATCCATCGAGTACAAAAAATAATATTAAAGGTCAGGTTTGCTGGACTCCTCCTTGCGATTTTTATATCAGCTCTATTCCTGCTCTTAAAATTTTCGCTTATGACGATAGCTGCCCTGATTCATTGTCAGCAGAAGTTAACTTTTCACTTGAATTTGTAGATTATGATAATCAAGAGGCAATATTTGTTTTACCAAGTGATTCCGTTTTCGAATATTTCTCAGATCAAATAATAACGTTTCCAGTGGGTGCCATTGATTTAAACAACGATTCTTTATATCTAAGTGCAGAATCTGAATTATTTAATTTAATTAATGAACAAAAACCTACGTTCGAAAATGTTTCAGGAGTTGGGGCGGTAAATTCTTTATTTTCATGGCGTATTGATTGTGATAATGTTAGAAATGAACCATATATAATTAAATTCATATTAAAGGATCGATTTTGCAATAATGAGAATATTATTTACTACGATGTAAAAGTTAAATTTAAAGGGGGAACTGAAGCAGATACACTTAATATGGTAAATGTTTTTACTCCAAATGGTGATAGTAAAAATGATACGTTCATCCTTTCACCAGAATTTAAAACTTGCTTGGATGATTTTCAAATTATTATTTTCAACCGCTGGGGCGAAACAATGTTTACTTCTAAAGACCAGGATTTTGCTTGGGATGGAGACAATGCTGCGGAGGGGGTGTATTTTTATGTGTTAAAAGCGAAAAATAAAAACTTATCGGGCGCTATTACGCTGCTGCGCTAAAGTGTAACACATTAAGTACAAAAATTATTTTGGCTAAATTAAATTCCAAACCATTTAAGAATAAAGCTTAACATTCCCTTTTTTGGGGAATCAAAAACCTCAAACTGTTGATCGATTTGATTTGAAAAGTTTAATATTTCGTTTGACATGAACATTGTGTTAACATTTAGTTTACATACGCATACTAAAATACAACTTTTATACCAAAAACCAAAACGGTTCAATTTTATTTTATGGCAGCCTTTACCAAAAATGGTAATAGCTCTTTCTCGAACGAGATAAAATTTTTCTTCACATCGGCCACAGTTACCGAAGTAAAGGCAAATGAAAACACAATACTTTTACTTGATTTTACTAAAAACCTAATTGGTTGTATGTTTTCAGGATTTCTAGCAAACTCATCATTCTCAATAAAACTATCTATGATTAAAGTTTCCAGATCGTCAGATAATATTTTTAAAAATTCCTGAGCATTTGCAGATTCGCGAATAAAATCCCATCCAATAAACTCATTGCAAACGGTATACGACAATCTGCTTGTTTGTAATAATAAGTGCGAAATTCGGTCAATCGCATTCAAATTTGGATTTGAATGTTTCATAATGTCCTGAATAGCTACTGTCAAATAGTCCATTATTATGGCTTGCAGTACTACTTCCTTACTTTCAAAATATTTATAAATTGTTGCCTTAGCTATTTTTGCCTTTTTAGCAATTTCATTTACACTGGTTTTTTGATAACCATATTTTCTGAACAGATCTTTTGCTGCCTGCTTAATAATTAGTTTAACTTTATCTGTTTCCATTTATTAATTTGTAATGAAAAGTGTATTTCCATTAAGCGTTGTTCGGTAGGTTCTTAATGTTCGGGATGCAGGTCCTAAAACAGAATTTCCATTATCTAAACTAAATCTCGACCCACAACATGTACTGTCTTCTAAATAAAAGCTATTTGAGTCAACAGTTAACACGCATCCTTCCAAAGCATTGAAAGTGCAATTACGATCATAAGCTGTATATTCTTCGAATGATTTTCTTCTCAAAAATATTCCTTTACTACCACCAGTGATGTACACAAAACCACCAACACCACTTAATGGTGCAAAATCCGGACTTGATAAATTAATCCTAATATCAACTGTTCTAAATGGAACATCTTCTTGTTTATCGCCATTACAACCAAATGTTGTTAGAAAAATAAAAAACAAAATACCCATCCATACTAATTTCACAACTTCACCAAAACCTAGTTTTTTCATTAATTTTCTCCTGCAAATTGTTTTAGAAAACGAAAATCATTCTCAAAAAATAAACGCAAATCTTTAATTTGATATTTTAACATGGTAATCCTTTCAATCCCCATTCCGAAAGCAAAACCTGAAAATTGCTTGCTATCAATTCCGCAATTTTCTAAAACGGACGGGTCAACCATACCACAACCTAAAATTTCTACCCAACCAGTATACTTACAAACGTTGCATCCGGCACCTTTACAAATACGGCAGTCAATATCCATTTCAGCAGATGGCTCTGTAAAAGGGAAATATGATGGTCGGAATCGCAGTTTGGTACCTTCTCCAAAAAATTCCTGAATAAAATAGTAAAGCGTTTGTTTCAAATCAGCAAATGATACGTTTTCGTCTACATACAACCCCTCTATCTGATGAAACTGACAATGAGCTCTTGCAGAAATTGCTTCATTTCTGTAAACCCGACCAGGCATTATAGATCGGAAAGGAGGTTTTCCAGCTTCCATTAATCTTACCTGAACAGATGAAGTATGAGTACGAAGTGCTAAAGGTTTATTATCTGTATTTCCATCTACCGCAGGTACAAAAAAAGTATCCTGCATATCGCGTGCGGGATGATCATCTGGAAAATTTAATGCGGAAAATATATGCCAATCATCTTCAATTTCAGGTCCATCAGCAACAGAAAAACCCAATCTAGCAAATAATTCAACCAATTGATTTCGAACTATTGATAAAGGATGTCGAGAACCTATGGGCAGAAAACTACCTGGCAATGTTAAATCTTCAGTGCTCTTTTCTTCTTTGGCAACAACAACAAAAGCATTTTGGAAAGATTCAAATTTTGACTCTGCAGCTTGCTTTAATTCATTTAATGCTTTACCAAGTGTTCTTTTTTCTTCAGTTCCTAACAATTTAAAATCTTCAAAAAGCTGCGCCATCAACCCTTTTTTACTCAAATAGGCAATCCGAAATGCTTCTAACGCTGCTGCATCTTTCGGTGTGTAGGTACTTATCTCTTCTAAATAAAAATTTATTTTATCCTGCATGTAAATATTTGATTATGCTGAAATTTAAGAAATTACTGCTAACTCTTTTCCAATTTTTGTAAAAGCAGCAATGGCTTTATCTATATGATGTTGCTCATGTGCTGCAGATAGTTGAACTCTTATTCTTGCTTTGCCTTGGGCAACAACTGGAAAATAAAATCCTATAACATAAATTCCTTCGTCTAACAATTTAGCTGCAAAATCTTGAGATAGTTTTGCATCATACAACATAATAGGAACAATTGGATGAACGCCAGGTTTAATATCAAAACCTGCTTCTGTCATTTTCTGACGAAAATACTTCGTATTTTCAGCAAGTTTATCGCGCAATTCAGTGCTTTTTTCTAATAAATCCAATACAGCAATAGACGCTCCTACAATTGAAGGTGCAAGCGTATTCGAAAATAGGTAAGGTCTTGACCGTTGTCGCAATAAATCAATAATTTCTTTTTTTCCTGATGTAAAGCCACCTGAAGCACCTCCAAGTGCCTTTCCTAGGGTTCCAGTAATAATATCAATTCTGCCCATTACGCCATTATGTTCATGGCTTCCTCTCCCGGTTTTACCTAAAAAACCTGAGCAATGGCATTCGTCAATCATCACTAAAGCTTTGTATTGATCAGCCAAATCACAAATTTTATCTAATTGCGCTATTGTCCCATCCATGCTGAAAGCACCATCTGTAACAATAATTCGATGTCGTTTTCCCTGAGTTGCTTTTAATTTTTCTTCCAACATTTCCATGTCGTTATGATCATATCTATGTCGCTCTGCCTTGCATAAACGTACGCCATCAATAATTGAAGCATGATTTAATGCATCCGAAATAATTGCATCTTGATCATCAAAAAGTGGCTCAAAAACCCCTCCGTTAGCATCAAAAGCAGCAGCGTACAATATCGTATCTTCTGTTCCTAAAAATTCAGCAAGCTTTTTTTCTAGTTCTTTATGAATATCCTGTGTGCCACAAATAAAACGGACAGATGCTAATCCAAAACCATGCGAATCAATTGCGTCTTTTGCTGCTTGCAATATTAATGGATGATTCGCCAGACCTAAGTAATTATTTGCACAAAAATTAACTACTTCTTGCCCAGTATTTACTTGAATGTCAGCACCCTGTGCACTTGTTATTATTCGTTCTTTTTTATATAATCCTGCTTTTTCTATTTCGGCAAGCTCCTTTTTCAAAACCGGTTGTAACGTTTGATACATTCTTTGTTTTTTTGCGTAAAGGTAATCAATTGTAGGTTTCTGTTTTATCTTCTGACTATCTTTTCAATTAATTTACATTATGTAATATTTCTTGTTCTTTAAAATAAAAATTACTTGGACAAGTTTATGGGCTTTTCGAACCTTTAATTACTAAGCAAAATAAAATTATATCTTTGCAACGCATTAAACGCAGTTTGCAGCTGTATCAATAGCCATTATGACATTTCAAACATTACTTTACTATTGCTATACAGCAATAGTAAACGCTGAGCAATTTGCCAGTGATCATCTTCTTTTTTGTAAATCTTTACATCTTACCGGGCGAATAATTGTAGCAGAAGAAGGCTTAAATGGAACTGTTTCTGGCTCCTCAAAATCCTGTAAAATCTACATGGATACTTTATTAACCGACGCTCGTTTTGCCAAAATCGACTTTAAAATTGATGAAGTTGCTGAACCCTCATTCATAAAAATGCATTGCAGGTATAAGTCAGAAATTGTGCATTCTGGATTGCGCGATCCTTCTATTATAAATCCAAATAAACAAACTGGTATTCATTTAGAACCGTTAGAATTTGCTGAATTTAAGGATCAAGATGATGTAATTATTCTGGATGTGCGATCAGATTATGAACATCAACTCGGTAAATTTAAAAATGCGATAACGCTTGATATTGAAAATTTTCGTGATTTTCCGGCTAAAATAAATGAACTTGCTAAGTATAAAAACAAAAGAATAGTAACGTATTGCACCGGTGGCATTAAATGCGAAAAAGCAAGTGCATTATTATTGCACGAAGGTTTTGAGCAGGTTTATCAATTGCATGGCGGCATTATTAAATATGGGAAAGAAGCTGGGGGAAAAGATTTTGATGGTGAATGTTATGTATTTGATAATCGTTTGTCTGTTCCGGTAAATTCGGTAAATCCTACTATTATTTCTACCTGCCGAAATTGCGGAAAGATCACTTCTAAAATGATTAATTGCGCTAATCCGGAATGTAATGAGCATTTCACTCAATGTGATGATTGTGGAAATTCTTTACAAGGAAGTTGCTCTATTGCTTGTTTGGAACATCCTAGAAAAAGAATTTACGATGGTACTGGATATTATGTAAAAGTTCCGCAGCCGGTGAATTCAAAATAATAGGATTACCATATCATTCTTTGTTTTTCAAGGTTTCCGCATAAACTCTCAAGCAGCGTTCTCTTGCAAATTTATGATCAACTATGGGTTTTGGATAGCTGAATTCCTGAAATTCGGGAACCCAGCGTTTGATATATTTTAAATCTTTATCAAATTTTTTAATTTGCTCTTCAGGATTAAAAATACGAAAATAGGGTGCCGCATCTGTGCCACTACCTGCAGCCCATTGCCAACCTCCATTATTACTGCTCAATTCAAAATCCAATAATTTTTTGGCAAAATATGCTTCACCCCAGCGCCAGTCAATTAATAAATGCTTGGTTAAAAAACTCGCTACAATCATTCGTACTCTATTATGCATAAAACCGCTTTCATTTAATTGCCTCATTCCTGCATCTACAATTGGATAACCTGTTTTACCTTCGCACCAAGCTGCAAACTCATTTTCATTATTCCTCCAGTTTATTTTATCATATTCTGGACGAAAAGAGCCTTTTGCCACATGCGGAAAATGAGCCAAAATTTGAAAATAAAAGTCTCTCCAAATCAATTCACTAAACCAAACATCACTTTGTTTTTTCGCATCATTTGCCAATTTCCGAATGCTTACGGTTCCAAATCTGAGATGTAAACTAATTCGTGAAGTTCCTTCAATGGAAGGGAAATTTCTTTTTTCAGCATAATCTTTTAAAACATCTTTATACTTTTTATCAGGTATTTCAATTTTAGAAATACCAAAACCCATTTCTTGTAATGTGGGAATACTTTTTCCTTTATATTTTAGAAAAGAATCGAAATAATTTTCGGTTAAAAACGGTTTTAAATGATCTTCGGTAAGGGTTTTAAGATATTTATTTTTATACGGTGTGAAAACAGTGTAGGGTTTTCCATCATCTTTTAATACTTCATCAAATTCTAAAACACATTGATCTTTAAATGTAAAAAAATCTACTTTTTCTTTTTCTAATAATGTCTTGATCGCTGAATCGCGCTGTTTTGCATAAGGTTCATAATCATGATTAGTATAAACTGATTTCACGTCAAATTCTTTTAGTAATTCGCTAAAAGCATCCATTGGATTTCCATAAACAACAAAAAGATTACTTCCTAATTCTTTTAATTCATTATCAATTTCAGAAATTACTGAATGGATGAATTGGACTCGGGCATCATGTTTATCTTCCAATTTATCCAGAATATTTTTGTCAAAAATAAAAACTGGCAAAATCGAATTACCGGATTTGAGTGCCTGAAATAAACCTGCATTATCCGATAAACGTAAATCACGACGGAACCAAAAAACACTTACAGCTTCTTTCATTTATTTCTTTTGTAGATTAATTAGTGCAGCATTTAACGTTGGGAATTGAAATTTATACCCTTCTTGAATGATTTTAGCCACCGAAACTTTAGTACTCCCAAGTACCACAATGCTCATTTCACCAAATGCTAATTTTAATGCAAAAGCTGGAACATTAGGCATCCAAAAAGGTTTTCCAATTATCTCGCATAGTTTTCTTGTAAAATTAAAATTGGTTTCAGGTGAATCTGTTGCTGCATTATAGGCACCTTTCATTTCTTTGTTTTCGCAGGCAAATATATAAATGCCACAAATATCGTCGAGATGAATCCACGACATCCATTGTTTGCCGCTACCTAAAGCAGCACCAAAACCAAACTTTGCTGGTGCTAATATTTTGGGTAATGCACCACCATTATTACTCAACACAACTCCTGTTCGTATTCTTACTTCTGTAATTCCAAGTTCAGCAATTTTTTTAGCCTCGTTTTCCCACAATTGGCAACATTCTCCTAAAAAATCATCAGCAGGTTTACTGTTTTCATCTAAAAGCTGATCGCCACGATCGCTATAAAAACCAATTGCAGAGGAAGAAATAAATTTTTGAACTGAATGCGGATTGTCTTTTAACATATCATGTAAAAGAGAAATGGTATCTACTCTGCTGCTAATAATTTTTTTCTTTCTTTCTTCTGACCAGCGTTCTTCTGCTATCCCCTCACCTGCCAGATTTATGATTATATCTGTATTTTTCAAACATTCAATATCAATCTTTCTAGAAGTAACATCCCATAAATACTGTTTGTACATGGTTTCTTTTGAATCTTTCTTACGAGAAAGCCATGAAACTACATGCTTTTTTTCTGTTAATAATTTCGATAATTTTCGGCCTATCATACCACTACCACCTGCTATTAAAATATTCATACTGCTAATTTGTATTACTATAATTGAAAAGTAAACATCGCTTTTTTAAAATGGTAAGCGGTTTGAAATTGAGAGTTATCCACATTTGTGTATATAAAATGTGTAAAACTTTTTATTTGATTGATGAGTTTATGAGTTTTTGATTTAACATTGCATCAAATTTTAATAAATTTAACGGCAAAATAATGCCATTTTTAACTTAACTTTTAACTAAAACAAACAAAATGAAAAAAGCAATTTTTATTCTTGCATTTGCTGCAACAACAATTACGGCAAGCGCACAACAAATGATGAGCAAAAAAGGAATGCCAATTAAACCAGTTTCTGGAGACTATGGTTTATTAATTGACGCAGATCCTTTTTTGAATTACGCTGGTAATTTCTTCGGAAAAACAAACGACAATAACTCACCGAATTTTAGTGATTATGGTACTACAGGTGTTCCTTTTACATTAAGCGGTCGTTATTTTTTAGCTGATGATAGAGCCGTAAGAGGAATTTTATCCTTGGGATTTTCATCATTAACAGAAAATGATCCAAATTTTACTGACCCAACTAAATTTGATGAAACAAAAACTAGCAGTTCAGTTATTGGAATTGGTGCAGCTTATGAATTCAGAAGAGGTGCTGGTAGATTAGTAGCTAGTTACGGTCCTCAAATTGGAATTTTTGTAGATGGAAGCAATGGCAAAATTGAAACAACAGATGCTTTGGATGCTAATTTCAATACTCTAGAAGAGGGTGGATCAACTACTTCTTTTGGTGTTGGTGGATTTTTAGGTCTTGAATATTTCTTTGCACCAAAAATGTCTGTTGGTGGATTATTTGGCATAAACGCTGGATTGAGTAGCACATCTGAGCGTACGAGTAAAGTAGGAACAGCAGCAGAAACAGTAGTTCAAGGAGAAAGCTCTGGCTTTTTCTTCGGCAACACCAATAGCAGCACTATTTCATTAAATTTTTATTTCTAAAATTATTTTTTATCAAAAAAAACCTGCTGTAATTGGCAGGTTTTTTTTTGCTTAAAATTTTTGAAAAAGCGCTATTATTTTACTTCCCCAAAATTCACAATTTCTTTTGCCATTCCACGAAAAATAAAATAGTGAAAAGGCATCATTGCATACCAATAGATTCGGCCTAGTAAACCATTAGGACGAAATGTTGCAACTTGGCTAAGAATTTTTTCATTATCCCTTTCCAAAATTTTAAACTCCAACCACGCTTCACCAGGCAATTTCATTTCAGCATATAATAATAAACGATTGTTTTTTTTATCGGCTAATAAAACCCTCCAAAAATCCAATACATCACCTGCTTTTATAGTTACTCCACTTGTTCGGCCTCTTCTAGATCCAACACCACCAAATAATTTATCCAAAAAACCACGAATATTCCAAATCCAATCCCAATAATACCAACCTCGTTCTCCTCCGATTGCCCAAATATTGCTTAACACATGCTCTGTTTCACGCTCAAAAATCATTTTTACTTTGTACTCTAAGGTTCCATTTTGTGGCACTTTCACCTGATCCATAAATGAAGTACTTAGCAAACCACGGTTTAACGCATCTTTCCAACTACTCACAATGGAATTTTGCTCAATTTTTACAAAGGCCAAATTTAAAGCTTGTTCATAACTCAGGTTCTCCGTTTTTACCAATAATCTAATCCGTTCATCATGGCAGACCACTTCAATTTTCATACTATCAACCAAACTTTGAGCAAGTGAAAAGGAAGTAGAAGTAACAAAATACAACCAATAGGACGATATTTTAGGAGAAAGAAATGGCAAAATAATGATGTAACGTTTTAACCCTCTGGCTTCTGCATATTTCAAAATCATATTCTTGTAAGTCAGAATATCTGGCCCACCAATATCAAATGTTTGATTCAACGTTTCGGGTTTTTCTAAAACTCCTTCTAAATAGGTAAGAACATCTCGTATGGCAATTGGCTGGCAACGTGTATTTAACCATGAAGGTGCAACCATTACTGGCAATTTTTCTGAAATATCTCTGATAATTTCAAAAGATGTACTCCCCGAACCGATTATAATTGCAGCACGCAGAACAGTTAGCGGGGTTTTTCCACTTCGCAGAACATTCTCTACATTTAATCTGGAAGAAAGATGTTTAGATAATGCGGTTGCATCGTTTACAATTCCGCTCAAATAGATTAATTGTTTTGCAGAGGTTGTATTTAATATTTCGACAAAATTTTGCGCACTTTTTTGTTCTAATTCATAAAATTCGGAACCAGATGAGCCCATAGAATGCACCAAATAATAGGCTGCATCAATATCTTTTGGAATACTATTAAGTGACTCTAAATCAAGCAAATCACCTTTAATGATTTCAACATGATCACCAAATTCTGTTACCTCTCTAAATCTACGTGGATCGCGAACCAAACAAACTACATGATAACCTTTCTGCAGCAGAATTGGCAATAATCTGGTACCGATGTATCCGTTTGCCCCTGTTAGCAGAATTTTCATGTTCTTATTTTTAACTTACTAATATTGGCTGAGGTTTATAAGTTCCTGTATTTACAGTTGCACCTAAATCGTGAAGTAAATTATATAAACCAAAGTTTGTACGGTTGATGTAAATAAAATGCTTAACCCCTCTTGCTTGTTTAAACTCAGGTGTTTTTGCAATTTGTTCACCGTACGAAAATAAATTCTGAATATAATCATCACTCCCAAAATCAAAAGAATCTTGAATATACGGCTTGGCAAATAATTCAATCATTTCTTTATAATTTGTGTAATAAAAATTTATTTCTTTTTCATTATCATCTGGCAAAATCATTCCTAACTCTCTGAAAACTTTAATTGTTTCCTCTTTATCTTGCAAAACATCTGTACTTGTCAATGCGAAAAATGGATAGTAAAAATCATCCGGTAATTCTTTTATACATCCAAAATCAATCACAGCTAATTTCTCATCTGGTGTGATCATGAAATTTCCTGGATGCGGATCAGCGTGCACAGCACGCAACTCATGTTGTTGGAAATGATAAAAATCCCAAAGAGCCTGTCCAATTTTATTTTTAAGTTTTTGACTTGGTTTGGTTGCTAAAAACTCTTTTAAATGCAAGCCTTCTAACCAACTCATAGTTATTATTCTTTTGCTAGATAGTTTCGGAAAATATTCAGGGAAAACAATATCAGTCAATGATTTACACGCCTCAGAGACTTCCATCGATCTTCTAATTTCCAAGTCATAGTCAGTTTCTTCCAACATTTTCTGTTCCACCTCTTTCATGTAAATATCCAATTCCTTTTCACTCATTCCCAATAATCGGAAGGCGAACGGTTTTACCAATTTCAAGTCAGAACTTATACTATCCCCAACACCTGGATATTGAATTTTAATGGCCAATTTTTTTCCATCTAACATGGCTTGGTGCACTTGTCCAATAGATGCAGCATTGGTTGATTTTATGGTAAATGAATCAAATAGCTCAAAAGGAGTTTTGCCAAAATAATTGGTAAAAGTTTTTACAATTAATGGACCCGAAAGTGGAGGAGCATTATATTGCGAAAGAGAAAATTTATCTGCGTAGGCTTTAGGCAATATTCCTTTATCCATGCTTAGCATTTGTGCAATTTTTAATGCACTTCCTTTTAACTCACTTAATGAATTATAAATATCTGATGCATTATTTTCATTTAATTCATCTCGGGTTTGCTCCGGATTAAATAATTTTTTTGAATAATGCTTTATGTAATTTCCACCAATCTTAAATCCGGTAGTAACAAACTTTGCCGATCGCTCAACTTTACTTGTCGGTATACTATTCTGCTCTTTCATATAAAGTTATGCTCACTATTTACCCGAAAACTGAAAACTTGAATTTCTGGCTAAAAATTTACCGTAATCCAACAAACTGTCGATAGGGCTTCTTGCAAAGAAATCGAAACTTAGATTGACTCCTTTTTCTATTGCTTCGTCTGTTTTTTCGAAAGATGGACTTGAATCTTTCACCCAAAAATCAACAACAAATTTAAATTGAACCCACAAAGCATCTTTATATCTATCGGTAATAAATTTTCGATCAATTATATCTCCAGTATCCAAGCCTTCTAAAATTACTTCGTCAGAAAACTCACTGAATTGCTTACTTAATTTATGGTAAACACCAGGAGTTCTTAATCCGTTTAATGATTTTCTATAACTATAAACAACATAACTTCTGTTTTGAAGCAATTTTGCTACGAATGCAAAAAACAGCGATAATGTTTTTTCTCGCGCTGAATATTGATTATAAACCTCTTGATTTTTAACTGAAAGCAGTGTTTCGGTAAAATTTGAATTCCATATTTCTGCATCAATGCTATCAAATGATGAAAATTCCAGATAAAATTCAGCTTCTTCAATTTTTATTGATTTAGCAAAAATGTAAACCGAAGCTGGATTTATGCCATGTGTTAAAACATAATCCATGTATCCATGAAGGATTTTTTCTTTTGCTGATGCTTGAGTTGTTTTCGTTGCCATAGTTTTTTAACAATAAAACGGATGTTTGTGTTTCAAAATGTATTAGTTTTCATTTAAATTTAAGAATATTTAACACGATTAAATTGTTTTTGGTTAAAATTAATAAGTTTATAATTTATAAAATATCTACAATGCTTCATTTCCGAAACTTAGTTTTCATTTCTTTATGCCTTTGCTGGCTCAATTCTTCTTGCCAACAAATAGCAGTTTCTTCTGGCAAAATAGATAATTATCCAAATTTTACTTCCAAAAATGTAGAACCAAGAGATGTGATGGTTTGGTTACCCGAAAATTATGATGGAAAGAAAAAGTTTGCAGTGATTTATATGCACGATGGACAAATGCTTTTCGATAGTACAACCACTTGGAATAAACAAGAATGGAAAGTGGATGAAAATTTAACTGCTTTAGCTAAGGATAATTCGCTTAAGCAATGTATTGTTGTTGGAATTAAAAACAATGGAAATAAACGTTTTAAAGAATATTTTCCCGAAAAGGCAATCAATTATTTAACAGAAGATTTCAAAACAGAATTTGTAAAGACTGAGTTGGAAAGCAATGCATTAGCGGATAAGTATTTACTTTTTTTAACACAAGAGCTAAAACCATTCATTGATAAAAAATACAAAACACATTCAAATCAAGCTAATACTTTTATTGCTGGGTCAAGTATGGGAGGCTTAATTTCGATGTATGCAATTTGTGAATATCCAGAAATTTATGGAGGAGCTGCCTGTCTTTCAACACATTGGGTTGGCAGTGTTCGACAAAAAAATGAATTTTTGCCTGCTGCATTTATGCAATACTTAGATGAAAAGCTTTCTAATCCCGCAAATCATACCTTGTATTTTGATTTTGGAACAAAAACTCTCGACAGTTTATATGAACCACTTCAGTTAAAAGCGGATGTAATTATTCGAAAAAAAGGATATACCGATAAAAATTTGATGAGCAAAAAATTTGAAGGCGCTGATCATTCTGAAAATGCATGGAGTAGCCGGCTAGACATTCCTTTTCGTTTTTTGCTAAAAAAATAATCAAATTATATTCAACTCCTTTTCTGGTTTTGCATAACTCAATCTGGCAATTAATTCAGCCTCATAATAAGCATCTAAACCACAATTAGTAATGGTATTTGCGATCTCCGGATTTGCAAAACCATCAATTTGCAAAATAGAATCAGCTAGAAATACATGTTGAACCGCTCCAATAATAAGTGTTGTACCGTTTGATTTTATAGGTAAAACTTCTTGCAAATTTAATCCAATTTGTATAGTTGATTCTGCAACAAAAGGTGCAGAAAACTGAGCAACATATTTTGATTTAAAGCCGCAAGCTGCAAATTCAGATGTATTTGCATCGTACCTAGCGCTTGTTTGATGGGCATTTTTATAAAAGGATTTCAGCACATTGTTTAATGTATATTGCTGATTAGCAATAATATTTTTTAATGTTCCGTGTTCCGGACCATCAGGCCTTACTAGCATACCAATCAGTGCTGGATTAGCACCAACATGGAATATGGAATTGAAAATTGCTAGGTTTTCGTTTCCCTCCATATTTATCGTTCCTACTAAATTCAAACTTCTGAAACCAGCAAGAGAATTCACAAAATTAGTTCGAAAACGTTGTTCAAAACCAGCAATTTCTGACTGACTGAAATAATTCATGTTGATAAAAAAATTAAAAAGTTTTTACTACCGACATACCTCCATCTGGCCTTAATACCTGACCGGTCATCCATGAACTTTTATCGGAAAGTAAAAATAAGGCAGATTCTGCAATTTCTTCTGAATTTCCTATTCTTCCTAATGGATGTCTTTTATCTGAAGCCATCCGCTTTTCATCGGTAGATAAAAGTGCTGCTGCAAGTGGTGTATCGGTTAATGAAGGGGCAATTACATTTACCCTTATTTTTGCTTGCGAATATTCTGCTGCTAAAGAAATTGACAAGCCTTCGATTGCACTTTTTGATGCAGCCACAGAAGCATGAAAACCCATTCCAGTCTTAGCGGCTACTGTACTAAAAAGCACTACAGAGGCTGAACCAGATGATTTTAATGAATTTAGTGTTAGTTGAAGAATTTTTACTGCACCAATAACATTGATCTCAAAATCTTGAAGAAAATCTGTAGTTGTGAGGCGATTAAAAGGCTTTAAATTTATGCTTCCAGGAGCGTAAACTAATCCGTCTAACTTAGATGGAAGCATACCAGCAATTGGATTTAAATCTTCTAAAACATTTGCTTGGATATGATTTACCCCTTCAATATCACTTGATTCTCTTCGTGAAAGTGAAAAAACGGTTGCGCCTTGTTCAATTAATTCTTTGCAGATTGCGTGTCCAATGCCAGAAGTGCCACCAACAACTAAAATAGTTTTATTCGAGAAATTTGAATTCATATATTATATTATCAAAACTTTATACAAAAAATCGAACAAGGTTTACGTCATTTTGTTTAACCAATCTATAATTGATAGTGTATGAAACCTGAGGTAATTGTTATAGGATCTGGGATGGGTTCACTTGCCGCATCAGCCATTTTATGCAGCAAAGGCTGGAAAGTAACCTTGCTTGAACAAGGAAAAGTTGCAGGTGGTTGTAGCAGTTCTTTTGAACGCGAAGGTTTTATTTTTGAATCTGGTGCAACTACTTTGGTGGGTTTGGATGCAGGTATGCCATTAGATTATGTGTTAAAAGAAACAGGAATTAAGCTAAACGCAAGACTTTTGGAAACACCAATGCGGATATTTCTGAAAGACGGAAGCGAACTTATCAGATATCGGGAATTAGATAAATGGATTTCGGAAGCTGAACGAGTTTTTGGTTTACCAGGTCAAGAAAGTTTTTGGAGAGAATGTTATCAAATTAGTCAATTTGTATGGGATACTTCTTTAAAACAAATTTCATTTCCACCTTCCAATTTTTCTGATTTAATGGATTGTGCTTTGAATGCAACAGTAGTTCAATTAAAAAATGCGGGTAAAGCTTTTATTAGCACCGAAAAACTTTTACTAAAACATGGATTACATACCAATATTAAATTCAGAGAATTTATAGATGAACAATTAATTATTACAGCACAAAATTCTGCAAATGAGGTGAATGCATTATTTGGTGCAACAGCATTATGTTATACCAATTTTGGTAATTATTATTTAGATGGTGGTTTACTTACGATGATTAATAAAATAACCGATTATTTAAAAATTAATGGATCGGAAATAATATATAATGCTGAGGTAATTAAAATTGATAAGGGTTTTAATTATTTTATACAAACTGCAGAAAAAACTTATCAAACAAAAAATCTTATTTCTGGCATTCCAATCAATAATTTGTACGACTTATTGAATAAAAAAAGCACTAAAGATCAAACTGCACCCTATTCTACCATTCAAAAAGGAAGATCATCAGCTCAAAAGTTAGAGGCAAAACTTCTTCCTTCAAAAAAATTAAGTGGAGCATTTACCATGGGTTTGGTGATTAATGGAAAGCCGAATAATAAAGAAATTTTACATCATCAGATTATTTTATCAAAGCCAATTACAGGTTTAAATTCAAAAAGTATATTCATAAGTTTTTCTCATCCAAATGACTCGTTTAGAACCAGAGATGGAAAAACAATTGCAAATATTTCTACGCATGTGCATGATCCTGAAAAAAACACATTTGAAAATAAAGATCAGGTAATGAACGATATAATTGATCTATTAATAAATAAAGGATTTTTTAGAAAAGAGCAAATACTTTATTCGCATGCCACCACGCCAAAAGGTTGGGAAAACTGGACTAAGAGAAAATATGGGTTTGTTGGCGGATATCCACAGTTTATGAAAATAAAACCTTGGCAAATGCAAAATGCGAGGTTAGAAAAAGGGCTTTATTTAGTTGGTGATTCTGTATATCCTGGCCAAGGCATACCAGGAGTAACTTTATCAGGAATTATTGCTGCAAATAAATTAATAGCAGATAATAAGTAATTTATCTTTTGCTAAGCTTATTGCCAGTAATCATTCTTTGCTCTTTACATTTAAAACCCATCATTTCAGGATCTCTTTTTTTAGTGTGTTTCATCGAAACTTTGTGTGCCCGTTCTCGCCAAAGTTTCCAACTGCTAAGTTTTAATTGATTTTTCATCAATTTTACAACCTCACCTTCATTTAAACCAAACTGAAACTCAATTGCCTCAAACGGTGTTCGGTCTTCCCAAGCCATTTCAATTATTCGATCTATTTGTGCTAAATCGAGGTTGTATTTTTTAATGATTTCCAAAGTAAATAGTAGAAATTGAGTTTACAAATTTTGAAACGCTAGTTTGCAACTATTGTTTAATTTTTATTTTCGATAAAATTAACAAAAAAAACATTTTTTAATCATTGGTATAATGATTGCCTATGATGATTCGATTGTAAAATCAACTAACTATTTTTTCATTAAACAATTGATTTTAATTATTCTAGCTTATAAGCAATCTTAAATCATCCAGAACTCAAAAAAATTCATGCTAAAATTTCATTTTAAAATTTATAATTATCTGACTCCAATTTGCCTAATTTTCTCTTTATTCCTTATCAATACATATTCAAAAGCACAATCCTGCGGATGCGATATCACTGTTCCGCTAAGTCAAACCTTAATTGATGGAGCAAATAATTCCATCCAACCCGGAAAAGTAGTTTGTTTAACTGCTGGAACGAGGCAACAATTAAAAATCAGAAATCTAACTGGTACGGCGGCAAACCCGATTATAATAAAAAACTGTGGTGGAAAAGTAAATATTTCAGCCAGTTATGGTTACGGAATGTGGATAGAGAATTCCAAATTTTTTCAAATAACAGGAACAGGGAGTTCAGATCAATATGGAATTACAGTAAATACTCAAAACAAAACTGGGTCTGTTGGTATTAAAATTTGGTTGAAATCTACCAACATTGAGCTTGATCACGTCGAAGTTTACAATACTGGTTTTGCAGCTATTGAAGCTAAATCAGATCCTAAATGTGATTTGTCGACTAATAGAGGTGTGTTTACCATGTACGATTTAAGTTTTCATGATAACTATGTTCATGAGTCGGGTGCTGAAGGTTTTTACATTGGTTTTTCGTTTCCAAGCGGATATAGCAAAACTTCTGGTTGCACTGGAACAATTTTATATCCACATGACATAGTTGGTTGCAAGATTTATAACAATAAGGTTCTGAATGCAAAAGCAGATGGCATACAAGTAAGTTGCGTAACTTCTGGATTTGAAATGTATAATAATGAAATTATAAATTATGGAGTTGCGCCTTTTGCTGCTTACCAAAACAGTGGAATAATGATTGGAGGTCTTACTGGCGGTGTTATTTATAATAATTTGGTAAAAAACGGTCCTGGAAATGGAATCAATATTAATGGTGGATCTGGGAGTAATTTGGTTTATAATAATGTTGTAGTGGATGCAGGCGATATGGGAATTTTTGTAGATGAATTACCAGGAATTGTAAATAATCAAGGAGGATATAAGTTCATCAACAATACCATCATTAATGCAGGAATTGATGGAATTAGATTTAATACAGAATTAACACCCAATAATCAAGCGAAAAATAATATCATTATTAATCCAGGAAGTGGCGTTCATATCAGAAAACAAGCCAATGTAAGTGTTGCGGAAAGCACTAACTTTTTTAACACCTCTATTTCAACTGTAAATTTTACCAATTCAAGTACTGGAGATTATAGTCTACAGTCTTCTTCTCCAGCCAAAAACGCCGGAACTAATGTAAGTTCATTAGGTATAATATCAGATAAAAATGGAAATCCGAGACCTTCTGGAAGCTCATATGATATTGGTGCGTATGAATTTCAAGAAGGAACAACTGTTAATATTATTCCAATTGTACTCGCAGGAATAGATCAAACTATTACTTTGCCAACTAATTCAATTACGCTAAATGGCTCTGCTACTGATGCCGATGGAACAATTTCTACCTATTTATGGACTAAGCAATCTGGTGGAAATGCCTCTTTAAATAATAGTTCAACAGCAAATCTTTCTGTTTCAAATTTAGTTGCTGGCATTTATATTTTCAGATTAACTGCAACTGACAATTCTGGCGCAAGTAGTTTTGATGAAGTAACTGTGACTGTAAATTCAACTATAAATCAAATACCAACAGTAAATGCAGGAACAGATAAATCAATTACATTACCTTTAAATTCTTTAACAATCAATGCTGTTGCTAGCGATATTGATGGAACCATTTCAACTTATTTGTGGACTAAACAAAGCGGTGGAAACGCGACATTAAGTAATTCAACAACGAAAGATTTATTGCTTACTAATCTACTTGCAGGAACTTATATTTTTAGATTAACTGTAACCGATAATTTAGGCGCAAGTAGTTTTGATGAAGTAATTGTGACTGTTAATTCAACTTTAAATCAAATACCAACAGTAAATGCCGGAACAGATAAATCAATTACATTACCCTTAAATTCTTTAACCATCATTGCTGTTGCAAGCGATGTTGATGGAACTATTTCAACTTATTTGTGGACTAAACAAAGCGGTGGAAATGCAACATTAAGTAATTCAACAACGAAAGATTTATTGCTTACTAATCTACTTGCAGGAACTTATATTTTCAGATTAACTGTAACGGATAATTTAGGCACATCAGCATTTGACGAAATAACTGTTTCGGTTATTAATTCAGGAGTAAATATAAAACCAATTGTAAATGCTGGTGCCAACCAAACACTTGTTTTGCCAAACAACTCAACCACATTAAATTCAACAGCAAGCGATCCGGATGGAACAATTGTAAGTTATTTATGGAAAAAATTAAGTGGTAGCGGTGGCGTTTACAGTAGTTTTTCTTCGCCGACATTAAATTTATCTTCACTCGTTGCTGGTAATTATAATTTTAGATTAACAGTAACCGATAATAGTGGTGCAACTTCGTATGATGATGTTTTGGTATCTGTTGCAAACTCAAAAATAAGCTATTTAAAATCTAACAATGATTTAATTGAGAATGGAACTTTAGCCGAGAATTTAACAGTAAGCATTTACCCAAATCCTGCAAAAGATCAAGTAAACTTTAATATTTCTGGAATTAAAAATAACAACTATTCCATACGTATTTTTGATATGTTGGGTAAAATGATTTTGGAAGAACAAAATCTTTCAGATAAGACATATATTTTTGAAAGAAAGGAATTGAAAGCAGGAATGTATTTAATTTCTGTTACAACTGAATCGGAAACAATTAGTGGTAAGTTGATTTTTGAATAATTGATATTTTAAGTTTAAAAATAAATTTAACATTAGATTAATCTAGGCCATTTTTTAAAGTATTTCGAATAAATTGTTTTTCATAGTGCCTATCCCTTCGATTTTTTTTGTCGACAGCTCGCTTTGCGTTTCTCTTATCATTTACAATTTCGTCCAATCTGTTTAAATCATCGAGATTTTTTACATCGTTTGGAGAATTTCTTTTAGGCATGTTACAATTTTCTCGTTTGTTGCAGGTTAAAACTTCAATGTATAAAAACTTAATTTCAGGCTAAAAGTTTAGGAACAAATCCATCCATTCTTTTTCATAAAATCTTCCAACTCTTGGCTAAAAGTTTTTTTTACATGATGGTCTTCTTGATTGTGAATATATTTTCTGACAGCTTCCAAGTGGCTCTCGCTTACCCCAACAACCCAATAATCGTCCTGCCAAGCAAATTTATCCTCAGTTAGCTTATTATTATTTATCCAAAATGAAGATTCGCCTTTAATGAGTTGGGTTACTTTACTTATAGATTGTTCTTTCCCTAATGAAATTAGACAATGGGCATGGTCCTGAAAACCATTTACACAATCAAGCCAAATACCTTTAGAATCAGCATTATTTTTAATATGCTGAAATACTTGTTTTCTTAGGTCTTTTGAATACAAAAATGGAATTCTATTTTTTGTAGAGAAAACTATATGCAAATAAACTTTTACCCAGCTCATATCTGCTTTTTTTATGTGGCTAAAGCCTCTTAGTATTTTTGTTTTATTTATCAGTTCACTAAAGTGAACTGCAATTGATATCTAAAATACATTATTCTTTGTTTAAATAAATCTAACAAAAAATTACTGCATTAATTACAGTTTGGCTTTAGCCAACTGAAAAAATAATTTTCATCATTTTGCTTTAGCTGCATTAATTAATTTGTAATTCATTATGTTTTCATTTTATATCCTTCCAGCTAAAAAATCTTTTAATTCAAAATCTTTTATTGTCACAAAATATTTGTCACAATTAAAAATGTGACAAATATTTTGTGACAACTCAATTTCTTTCTTTACCAATTATTTGAAACTAAACAAGGCAATTAAGTAACTTACCACTCAAACATTCCAAAAAAACAACTGTTCCAACATTGTGCGAAATGTAAAAAAGCAGAACTTACCTTCAAAAATTTGTTTAGTTTGCGAAAAACCATTTTTTTGGCGAAAGAAGTGGGAAAAAGATTGGGAGCAAGTAAAATATTGCAGTGAACGTTGCCGTCGATCACACTAAAAATTAGTAAGTTTTTTTGTTGATTTACAAAAATTATGAGTGGAAAAAGAATTTTAGTCTGGTTTAGAAATGATTTGCGAATTCATGATCATCAGCCTCTTTTTGAAGCTATTCAAAAAGCAGATGAAGTGATTCCGGTTTTTTGTATTGATAGTCGTTTGTTCGACCAAACTATCTACGGAACTAAAAAAATGGGTGCTTTCCGTGCAAAATTCTTAATCGAAAGCATTCATGATTTAAGGAAATCTTTGCAAAAAATTGGTGGAAATCTTATTGTTCGAACTGGAATTCCAGAAGATATCATTACCGATTTAGCAGATCAGTTTCAAGTAAATGCAGTTTATGCCTACAAAGAGGTTGCATCAGAAGAGGTTAATTTGGGCGATTTGCTCGAACAAAAACTCTGGAAATTAAAAATTACGGTCAACCTTTATCTTGGTAATACGCTTTACAATAAAGAAGATTTGCCCTTTCCAATTAAAGATTTGCCAGATATGTTTACAGCATTCCGGAAAAAAGTGGAAAAAGATTCCTTCGTTCGTAAATCCTATGAAACTCCTGAAAAAATTACGGTACCAGCAAGTGCAGACTGGGGTGATATTCCAGATTTAAAAACTTTAGGTTTTGAAGAAATAGAAAATGATTCAAGAGCAGTATTAGTTTATAAAGGAGGAGAAAGCGAAGGTTTAGAACGCTTAAATCACTATTTATGGAATTCTAAAGCAGTTACCACTTATAAAAACACACGAAATCAATTAATCGGTGCTGATTATTCTTCCAAATTCTCTGCTTGGCTTTCATTGGGCTGTATTTCTCCACGAAAAATTTATCATGAACTTAAACGATTCGAATCAGAAAAAATAGCAAATGATTCAACCTATTGGCTCTTTTTTGAATTGCTATGGCGAGATTATTTTCGTTTTGTTTTCAAAAAATATGGTAACAAACTTTTTCGCCAACAAGGCTTAAAAAACGAAAAACCTGAAAGAAATTTACAGCGAGAAACGCACAATTTGGAACGATGGAAAAATGGATTAACTGGAATTCCATTTATCGATGCTAACATGCGCGAACTGAAACGTACTGGATTTATGAGTAACCGCGGTCGGCAAAATGTTGCCAGTTTTTTGGTTAAAGATTTAAAAGTAAACTGGACATTAGGTGCAGCCTGGTTCGAAGAAGTATTGCTTGATTACAACCCTGCGAGTAATTGGGGCAACTGGGCATATATTGCAGGAGTTGGAAACGACCCGCGCGAAGACCGATATTTCAATATCTTAAAACAATCTCATGACTACGACTCAAAAGGTGAATATATTCGTTTGTGGATTCCAGAATTAGCCAATTTACCAAATTCCTTCATTCATCAGCCGCATTTAATAAACGGTAAGGAAGAGGAAAAATATGGAATTACAATCGGGAAAGAATATCCTAGCCCAATTATTGATTTTAAAAAGTTTGAAAAAGCTTATTGATATTTTAGTATTATAGCTTATCCTTCATTTTCGGATAAATCTTTCTTTTATCCATTTGGTTTTTAATACCTAAATCAACAACTTATTAAAGCTTTTGCTAAGTTCATGATTAATCAATTGATTAAATATTCTTGAGACTCAATTGAAAATATATTTTCACTGTGAAAAACTTAATTCCATAATTATCTTTTAATGGTAGATTGAATAACTACCAAGAAATTTAATTTTTTAGCATAAACTCAAATCATTTTATAAGCATTAAGATTATTTTTCTATGAAAAAACTTCGTCTAATTCTTGGCGATCAACTAAACCAAAACCACAATTGGTTTGCTGAAAAAAACGATGAAACGGTTTATGTATTAATGGAAATGGTGCAAGAACAAGAGTATGTAAAACATCATATTCAAAAAGTATGTTGCTTTTTTGCTGCAATGGAAAACTTTGCTATTTGGCTGAAATACAACCAGCATCAGGTAATTTATTTAACATTAGATGATCCTGAAAACAAGCAAACATTACCCGAAAATATTGAATATTTAATTACGAAACATTCCGTTGAATATTTTGAATATCTACTTCCCGATGAATATAGATTAGATCAACAATTAAAATCGTTGTGCGAAAAACTTACCATTCAATCAGCATTTTACGATTCTGAACATTTCCTTACCTCAAGAGATAGTGTCGAAGTTCTTTTTAAAGATAAAAAAGCTTTTTTGATGGAAACTTTTTATCGCAAAATGCGGAAAGACCATAAAATACTGATGGATGGAGCAGAACCTATTGGCGGAAAATGGAATTTCGATCATGATAACAGAAAAAAATACGATGGAAAAGTTAAAATCCCGGCAACTTTAGAATTTAAAAACGATCTGAGCAACCAGAAAAGCAGAATTGATTCAATGAAAGTTCAATATTTTGGAAATATTGATGAAAAAAATGTGAATCATCCAATCAATCGGGAGCAAAGTTTAGCAGCATTGCTCCATTTTTGCAAAAATTTGCTTCCTCATTTTGGAACGTATGAAGACGCCATGACAGAAGAGTTTACCATTCTTTTTCATTCCAGATTATCGTTTGCATTAAACACAAAAATGATAAGCCCAAGAGAGGTAATATTTGAAGTAGTGAATGCTTGGGAAAATAATAAAAATAGCATTTCAATATCGCAAATAGAAGGTTTTGTGCGTCAGGTTATTGGCTGGCGCGAATATATGCGTGGAATTTATTGGGCGAAAATGCCAGAGTTTGCTTCACTCAATTATTTTTCACACACCGGTAAACTACCTGAGTGGTTTTGGACCGGAGAAACGAAAATGAATTGTTTACATCATTGCATCAGCAATTCATTGGACCATGCTTATTCTCATCATATTCAGCGATTAATGGTGATTGGAAATTTCTGTTTATTGGCCGGCATTGATCCTTCGGAAGTAGACGAATGGTATTTGGGTGTTTATATTGATGCGATTGAATGGGTAGAAATAACCAATACCCGAGGCATGAGCCAATTTGCAGATGGAGGGATTGTAGGTTCAAAACCTTATATTTCTTCTGCTAACTATATCGACAAAATGAGTGATTATTGTAAAAATTGTTATTACGATAAAAAATTAAAAATCGGAGAAAAAGCTTGTCCTTTCAACTCTCTATATTGGGATTTTTATAACCGGAACAAAGAGTCGAAACTCAAATTAAATCAACGCGTAAGCATGATGTTTAATTTATTGGAGAAAATGGACAAAAAAGAACTTTCTTTGATATTGGAAAGAGCAAAATTTTGTAAGGATAATTCGTACAAACTTTAACTTAAAATTGAATATTGAAACATTTACCATTATGTTTTGTTGAAAAATAATAATTAAATAATCAAGCGTGAACAAGTTTTCCATAGGCGATATAGAGTCGTTAACCGGCATTAAATCCCATACTATCCGTATATGGGAACAGCGATATGGATTAATTATCCCTAAGCGAACAGATACGAATATTCGGTATTATGACGATAAAGATTTATGCAATTTTCTTAATATTTCAACATTAAATGATAATGGCTTCAAAATTTCGGAGATAGCCAAAATGTCTGAAACCCAAATGGGTGAAAAAGTAGCTATTATATCTGACGAGTTAAATACTTCTTGCTCACAGGTAACTTTGTTAAGTTCAGCAATGCTTTCGCTTAATGAGAAAAGATTTGACGAAATTTTGAATGCCAGTATAGAAAAAACTGGTATTGAATATACGGTTACAGATGTATTGTTTCCTTTTATGCGAAAAATTGGGGTAATGTGGCAAACAAGCAAAATAAATTCGGCTCACGAACATTTTGTAACTCACCTTATTAAACAAAAATTAATCTGTGCAATTGATAAATTACCGGCTTCTCCTCCGATTGGAAAGAAATTTTTACTTTTTTTGCCAGAAGGCGAAACCCATGAAGTAGGTTTACTTTTCGCTAATTATTTAATAAAAGCAAGAGGGCATCAGGTTTTATATCTTGGCCAAAATTTGCCTTGCGAAGATCTTTTCAAAGTTGCTAGTTTCTACGATCCTGATTATGTGTTGAGTGTTTTTACATCAGTTTTAATCGAAAGTGATATCAATACTTTACTGACACGCATTACGGATAACTTACCAAATTGGCCTCTTTTAGTTGCAGGACCACGAATAGTGCAATGCCCAGTAACTCCAAAAAATGGATTAACAGTAATCAATTCAATCGAAGAATTGGTTAAAATGCTCGATAAAGAACAAAGCCTAGAATTGACTGCTCATTAACAATAATTACCTAGCGTAATTTCTTTGTTTTTCAATAATTAAAATCTGCTGTTATCCTGTAAAAAATTCTATTTTTGCCAAGGACACAAATTAAAGATGGATAATTATTCGTACCTGAACGCTGCCAATGCTCCCTATATTGAAGATCTGTATCAACGTTTCAAAAACGAGCCTGAATCTGTAGATTTTGGTTGGCAAAAATTTTTTGAAGGATTTGATTTCGCTAGAAACGAAACAGCTTCAACGGTTACATCAGAAACTCCAAAGCATTTTCTAAAAGAAATTAATGTTTTGAATATGATAAATGGCTACCGAACCCGTGGTCATCTTTTTACCAAAACAAACCCTGTACGCGAACGAAGAAAATATTTTCCGGGCAAAGAACTGGAAACTTTTGGCCTTTCGGACGCTGATTTAGATACTGTTTATCAAGCAGGTATTGAAGTTGGTTTAGGTCCAGTTTCCCTTCGCGAAATTCGTGATTTGCTTGAACAAACTTATTGCGAATCCATTGGTGCAGAATATAAATACATCCGCAATCCTCATAAAACCGAATGGTTTGAGAAGCGAATGGAATCAACCCGAAATACGCCCAACTTTACACTCGAAGAGAAAAAACAGATTTTAACTAAATTAAATCAGGCAGTTGTATTCGAGAATTTTTTGGGAACTAAATTTCTTGGTCAAAAAAGATTTTCGTTAGAAGGAGCAGAATCTGTTATTCCAGCATTAGATGCCATAATAGAACAAGGTGCTGAATTAGGAATAGAAGAATTTGTTATTGGAATGGCACATAGAGGCAGATTAAACGTTCTTGCCAATATTATGAATAAAACCTACAAACAACTTTTCGAGGAGTTTGAAGGCAAATTTAATGAAGATGATGTTTTTGGAGGAGATGTAAAATACCATTTGGGTTTTTCTACAGATATTGTAACCAATAAAGGCAAAAATGTACACTTAAGTTTATCACCAAATCCTTCACATTTAGAAGCAGTTGATCCGGTAGTCGAAGGAATGGTGCGCGCCAAAATTGATGCAAAATACCATGGTGACTTAAAAAAAATATCACCAATTTTAATTCATGGTGATGCGTCTGTAGCTGGACAAGGGATTGTTTATGAAGTAATTCAAATGGCAAAACTTGATGGCTTCAAAACTGGAGGAACCATCCATTTAGTAATAAACAATCAAATAGGTTTTACAACTAATTTTAAAGATGCACGATCAAGTACCTATTGCACAGATTTAGCAAAAGTTACTCTTTCACCCGTTTTTCATGTAAATGGAGATGATGTTGAAGCATTACTTTTTGCAATAAAAATTGCAATGGAATATCGACAAACTTTTTTGAATGATGTTTTCATCGATGTTCTTTGCTATCGTAAATATGGCCATAATGAAGCTGATGAGCCTCGTTTTACACAACCACTTTTATATAAATTAATAGAACAACATAAAAATCCTCGGGAAATTTATGTTGAAAAACTTTTGCAATCAGGCACTATTGACGCCAATCTTGCAAAAGAAATGGATAAAAGTTTCCGTAAGTTGCTGCAAGAGCGATTGGACGAAACCAAAACTGAACCATTGACTGAAGTTTCTAAAATTTTCGATGGCTCATGGAAAGAAATGCGTTTTGCAACAGGCGAAGATTTTAGAAGTTCACCTGATACAGCAATTGATGAAAAAGTTTTTAAGCAGATTGCTTTAAAATCTGTAACTCTACCATCAGATAAAAAGTTTTTTAAGAAAATAGAAAAGCTTTTTGAAGATCGTAAAAACATGCTAAACGGTGAAGGGAAATTAGACTGGGCCATGGGTGAACTTTTAGCGTATGGCACTTTACTTTGCGAAGGCCATCCGGTAAGATTTACTGGCCAGGATGTAGAAAGAGGAACTTTTTCGCACAGGCATGCAGTGGTTACGGTTGAAGATTCAGATGAAGAATATACACCACTTTCGTTTCTTGAAAAAGATCAAGCAACGTTTTCTATTTACAATTCTCACTTATCTGAATATGGAGTTTTAGGCTTTGAATATGGATATGCAATGGCATCACCAAATGTTTTACCAATTTGGGAAGCTCAGTTTGGTGACTTTGTAAATGGAGCTCAGATTATAATAGACCAGTTTCTAACCAGTGCAGAAACTAAATGGAGAAGATCAAATGGTTTAGTTATGTTGCTTCCACATGGCTACGAAGGTCAAGGTCCTGAACATTCATCTGCCAGAATGGAAAGGTTTTTAGAAGCATGTGCAGGTAATAACATACAAATTGCCAATTGCACGACACCCGCAAACATGTTTCATATTTTGCGCCGTCAATTAAAAAGACAATTCAGAAAGCCATTAATTATTTTTACACCAAAGAGTTTATTGCGTCATCCTTTATGCGTTAGTAAAATCTCTGATTTCACCAATGGTGGTTTTAAAGAATTAATTGATGATTCATTTGTAAGCGTAAGTAAGGTCAAAAGAGTATTATTCTGTACGGGTAAGATATATTATGAATTATTAGATTACCAGCAAAAAGAAAAAATTACAAATGTTGCGATTGTTCGAATAGAGCAAATTTATCCTTTTCCTAAAATACAATTTGAAGAAACAAAAGCTAGATACAAAAAAGCCGCTGATTTCTTCTGGGTGCAAGAAGAGCCAGAAAATATGGGTGCTTGGCCATATTTGTGCAGGTTGTTGAGAACAGATTCCATACAAGTAATCTCAAGAAGAGAAAGTAGCAGTACTGCAACTGGATATTCAAAACAGCATGTAGTACAACAAGCATTAATTGTAACCAAAGCATTTGAAATAATAAATAAAGAAGAGAAAATTGAAGTAGCTAAAGAAGTTAAAAAAGATACGATTGAAGCTTCAAAATTTGATTAATAGCTGATTTTATGACGTTAAAGAAAATATATGTTGGCATCAAAACTATACTAACAGATATAAATTGTTTCAGTTTTTTTCACAAGTAAATTTAATATTTTTTTTAAAAGAAAAAAAAACGAAAAAATCATAATTTAATTTTAGTAATTTCAATCATAAGATGTGAAATATTTTAGAGAGTTAGTAAAAATAGTATTAAAATAAAAAAATGACTGAATAATGATTATTTGCATTTACACGGCTTAGGGATAGTAGCGGCATCCTTTTTTTCCATTGAAAAACAATTAAAACAAAAAAGATATAGCGGATAGCCCGACCCCATAAACAAATCTTTCAACCATCGACGAGATAATTTGGGGTAAGCCCTTAGAAATTTTTACAATTATTTTAGGTTTACTTATTAAAATATAAAGAAATTAAAAGAAATTAAAATATAGCTGAATTTAGAATAAAAAGTATGAGCATAGAAATTAAAGTACCAGCAGTAGGTGAATCAATAACAGAAGTCACACTTTCCAGATGGATAAAAAATGATGGTGATAGAGTGGAAATGGATGAAATTATTGCAGAGCTTGAATCAGATAAAGCTACTTTTGAATTGACTGCCGAAAAAGGTGGAGTTTTAAAAACTAAGGTAGCTGAAGGAGATACAATTGCAGTAGGCGCGGTAGTATGCAGCATTGAAGAAGGAGTTGGAAATGCAAAAACTGTAACCGAAAAAACAGAAGTTGTAAAACCAGAGCAAACAACAAGCGAAGCGAAAACAAGTACAACATCTACTGAAAAAGCAGCAACTTATGCTTCTGGAACACCATCACCGGCAGCTGCAAAAATTCTTGCTGAAAAAGGAATCGAAAACAATGCTGTAAACGGTAGCGGAAGAGATGGTCGGATTACCAAGGAAGATGCAATGGGTGCCGAAAAATCTGTAACTCCAAAAACAAGCACACCTTCAGTTGGTGGCGGTAGCGGTGGAGATGCACCTAGAGGAATACGTTCAGAACGAAAAGAAAAAATGTCGTCGCTGCGAAAAACAGTTGCCAAAAGGTTGGTAGCCGTTAAAAATGAAACAGCGATGTTAACTACTTTTAATGAAGTAGACATGGCTCCGATTATGGAGATAAGAACCAAATACAAAGATAAATTCAAAGAAAAACACGGAGTAGGGCTTGGTTTTATGTCGTTTTTTACGAAAGCAGTTTGTGAAGCTTTGAAAGAATTTCCAGCTGTAAATGCGTCTATTAGTGGAGAAGAAATAATTTATCATGATTTTGCCGACATTTCTATCGCTGTTTCTGCACCTAAAGGTTTAGTAGTTCCTGTAATTAGAAACGCTGAATCGATGACCCTTGACCAAATTGAAAAAGCAGTTGTAGAATTAGCTGGAAAAGCTAGAGATAGTAAATTGACTTTGGAAGAAATGACGGGTGGAACTTTCACGATTACTAACGGTGGTGTTTTTGGTTCAATGATGTCGACACCAATTATAAATGCTCCACAATCTGCAATTTTAGGTATGCACAATATTGTTGAAAGACCAATGGCAGTAAATGGTCAGGTAGTTATTCGACCAATTATGTATGTTGCACTTTCTTACGATCACCGCATAATTGATGGTAGAGAATCTGTTGGTTTTCTAGTTAGGGTAAAGCAATTGCTAGAAGATCCAACCAGAATGCTTTTAGGAGTTTAAAAGAATTTTTTTCTAATTAACCTAAAAAGGTCGGCTTTCCTAAGCCGACCTTTTCTTTTAAACCTAGTGTAACAAACAAAATTATCTGTCCAGTTTACCTTTATCAATCAACTCTTCTAACATAGGCTGAATTTTAATACCCTTAATAAAAACGATTTCGTAAGGCTCTTTAAATTTAAAATTAAATCCAAGATTTATATAATCTATATCAGCCAGAAAGGTTCCATCGGTACTATACAACGAGCCATTAAATCCAAAGTCTGTTCGTTTAATCGCTCTCGCCTTTTTATATTTTCCGGTACCGAATTCACTATTTTTAGCAGCATAATTCTTTGCAGGTTTATCGCCTTCACTTGAATTATGTGGAGTTTTAGTGTAATAACCTGCTAGCTTTCCATTCATGCTGAAGTAATATTTATCATCCTTTTCATCTACCGAAATAGGATCGCCGGTGTATTGTTTTTTTTGGCCAACTATTGCTTGGCCGTAATTATAATTACTGATTCCTAAAAAGCAAATCAGCAAAAGTATGTTTCTGAGATTTTTCATAGCATGTAGGTAAGTTAAAGCGCATCAATTGATGCGCTTTTTGTGAAAAATTAATTAAGCTTAATTTTTTTGAACCATAAATTATCTTCTTTCTTATCGGTTCCTACTGCTATGATGGTGTTATTATCTACACGAACCACTCCACCATAAATTTGACCAAATTGTGAATCACTTGTAAAATCTACTGCATCTTTAGATGTTCCTTCTGGAGAAATATTCAAACCTGAGAGACCGAATCTTCTTTTTCCATATTTTCCACCTGGAGTATTATACATAACCGATACGGAATTATTATCTAACAAAAACACATCTAATTTTCCACCTGTTGGAGGTTTTTCACTTTTTAAATGACCTGTATAATTTGCAGTATACGAATCCCTATCTATTTGATACAACCAATCTAATTCACAATCTTTGGTAAACTTATATACCACTGCATCTTTAAAATCAAAATCAGTGTAGTATCGATAAACTGTTTGAGTAGCTTCTTTGGTAACTGTTGTTCTCCAGAACTTTACATACATTTCTGCAGTTACATAAAAAGAGCCATCAGGCAAAAACATGAAATCACTTAATACAAAACTTCCTCCTTTTTTATTAAATCCAGGGTTACCCTTTCTAAGTTTTCGCATGATGTCTTTTTCATAATCGTAAACTTTAGTAACTCCTTTTGTCAAATCACTCAAACTATAATTGGAAACAAACATGCCAATGTATGA
Source organism: bacterium (assembly GCA_031412335.1). Taxonomy (GTDB): domain Bacteria; phylum Bacteroidota; class Bacteroidia; order Sphingobacteriales; family Sphingobacteriaceae; genus JBBQYA01. Next base: position 133,882 of record JANOCT010000003.1, read on the forward strand.
ATTACTAACTTTTACTGATTTGTTATTAGCTGGATACGATTTCATAACTGGCTGAGCAGTAGATGGAGCGTATTCACCAATTAGGTACAAATCATTTTTATGAGTAGTAAGTTGAACACCTGCCATTTTAAAACCATTTGGCAAACCTAATGTAGTACGACCTTGCTCTTTTCCGTTCTCATCTAGTTTAAATAGAATAAAATCTTTGGTTAATTTAAATTTGAAAGGCTTTATTTGTTGCAATTGTTTACCAACTAAATAAATAGCGTTATTTACTGCCAACATGGATTCAATGCCAAACTGATCACGTCCTAATAAATTTAAATCACTTTCTGATTTGATTTCCAATGTATTACCATCAATTCGATAATATTTTACGAAATCAAGATTCTTCGTTTCTTTAGCTTTACTCTCGTATTGAACCAGTAAAATTAAATCACCATTGTTTGATACAATTTGATAATCACTAAATTCACGTTCTGTACAAACTTCAAAATCTTTTACATCAATTACTTTATTTGATTTATCGAATTTAATAATTTGCACAATCATCATGTCTGTTTTTTCATCATCATCTATCCATGTTGTGTAACCAATTCTAAAATCTTTGAAAAAAAACTTAGGTTTTACAGAATTTTTTGTTCCAAGTGTAACATAACTTCCATCTGTTACATTTAAATTTTGATCGGCACTAAGTTCATATCGTTGGTATTTTCTTTTCTCACCTTTTTCTCTTTTTGCTTTAGAACTTTCAAAAAGAACCATAACACCATTCGAAGCTTCATTATGCATAGCATAAATAGGTTCATTTTTTCGTTGTTCTTTAGTTAATGGAATTTGTTTTTCGCTGATTAAAGTCTGGGCGAACAGACCGCCCGACAAGCAAAATAATGTGGTTGCAATTAATAATTTTTTCATAGCTTTTTTTAGGGTTAAAAACTTTTTTAAACAGTAAGCATTTTGGGCAAACTGGAAATCAAAATTGCTCTATTAAAATATGGCTATCAATACACTGCTACCCGTATTTTTGGGTAAGTGCTGGTACGGAGAGGGAAGAGTTACAGGTCAATTCAAAAAATAGTTGAGTAGTTCAAGTAAAAGGGTAATAAAAAAATGTTGAAGTTTTTTTGTTTTTCTCAAATAACACAATATATTTACACCGTATTTTAAATGTTATTAACCCTTCAAACCTATGAAGAAGTTATTATTTATTGTTGTAGTGGCAATTCTATGTTCTTATAGTGCTTTTTCCCAAATAAACTTACAAAGTACTCCTTCATTACCCAGTTTAAAAGGGTATAATGCTAAATTTTTAAATTCAAAACTTACATCCTTTAGAAAACAACTTTCTAATGGAGATTTAAGTAAGAGTAACGTTAATCAAATTAAAAACAGTTTAGCAAAAACTCAAAAAAGAACTACTAGATTTATTAAAAGCGCTAAAAAATCCAAGAAGACTAACTACAAAAAATTAATAAGGATAGAAACTAAACTAAAGAGGCGCTTATGTAAAACAAATCCAAAATTGGCTGATGAAATATTTAACCCAAAAATTTACAGATTAGCACCTTATCATAACAAATATTCTAATGATACTAAGGGTAAGAGTATACAATTCAATGATTTAAATCAAGCAAAGTTATCTTTAGATTATGTAGATATGAATACTTGTATTCGTTCTTCTAGTCTTCAAGATTCCAAAATAAAAAAGTATAAAACCAACTTTAAAGATTTAAATACAACGATTGAGAAAGCTGAAAGTGATCAAAATTTCTATGATTCAAGAAATCAACAACTGCAGGATGCATTTATTAACAATAAGGATCACAAAAAACTAATTACAAAATATTCGAAAACAAGTTTTTACAATGGGCAAAAATTAAATGATTTAAAGCAGATGTTTGCTAAGGAATCAACTATTGAAAACGAAATATTATCAACCTTTGAAAACGATAAAAGCTTTCAGGAATTTGCTAAATTTAATAGTTATTTAAAAACAATTGAATTTGATAAAAACAAACTGAATAACATAGACGGAATTCCAACAATTGATGATGCAAAAAACTCATTAGAAGCATCTTTAAATAAATCAAGCGTTAATAGTATTTCATTACTTGATAAAAAAAACTCATTAAGTATTGACTCATTAAAGGCAAGTAAACAAAACTTTACAAAAAAATTAAAATCAAATAGATTTTATTTTAAACCTAATCTACTTAAAACGAAGCCATTTAAAGATAGAATTGATTTTCAGTTTGATTTTGCTTTTAGAAATTCAAATCTAATGCAGCCAAAAGGAGGAGATTTATCTTTAGGTGCTAGTTATCAAATTAGACAAAATATTTCTGCTGGATTAAGTGGTTCTTATTCATTTGGAATTCAAAACAAAATAAAAGATTTACTCATAACATCTGAAAGTCTAGGAATTAGATCTTTTGCATTTTATTCAATAACAGAAATTCTTAAAATCCAGATAGGGTATGAAATGACCAATACTACTTTTAATTATAAATTTTTTAAAAATTATAGTTTTAAAAATGGAGTTGCACCAATTGGAATAAGAGTCGTAAATCCTACCAAATCTAAAAATAAAGAATTCTTTACTATACAGTATAATCTTTTTAGAAACACCTCAGTACCCCCTACCTCAGCTATCATTTATCGAATTGGTTTAACATTCTAACTGAAATTATGAAAAATATTCTTCTACTTTTTGGAGCGTTTTTAATTCATTATAACTCCATTGCACAAACGTATGTACGCCCAACAGAAGTCCCGAGAGAAAATAAAAATGGGCAAGCTAATTACACCAATGATAATGAAGGCATCACTATAAACCAGTTTACAGGCATAGCCAATATAAATGTACCCATAGGAAATATCAATTATGGAGGAGTAGAAATACCCATAAATGTATCATACAATGCTAACGGAGTAAGGGTAGACCAATATGCATCAAGCGTTGGGCTTGGTTGGAATTTAAGTGCAGGTAGTGTAATTAGAAGAACAAGAAGAGGTTTATTTGATACCGATTATAATAAAGCTGCAAATGTATCTAACAATATAAGGCAACTGAACATGCTTGGTTTCTTGCAGAAAATAGTAGAGGGTGATGAAGATTCAGAGCCAGATATTTATACAATTTCAGGCTTAGGTTTTAATAGTGAATTTCTTGCATCGCCAAATGGCTGTGTATTACTTGGCAATGCAGATATAAGAATTCGATGTGAAGTTAAACCTAATTTCCCAAGCATGAATATTTTGGAAGGTGATATTTCAAAATTTGAAGTAAGTGACAGCCGTAATATAACCTACATTTATGAAGCAATAGAAACTACTAAAAGTAATGGTTCATATTCGACTACAACAAGTCTATATCCTCCCGAACAAGTATATGATCCATATAATTATAGAAATTATACAAATGAAAATATTGCTTTTTATAAACAAAGTGAATATGTAACTGCTTGGCATTTAACAGAGATTATTTTGCCTGATGACACTTCAAAAATAACTTTTAAATACATCAGTTCTAGTCACGAAGAATACACTTTTTCTGGTTATCATATTTGGAACTTTGATGGAAAGGACACTAAAAATGCCTTCAGATCATTCCACATTCCTACAATAACTCAGGCTCATATACAAGAAATAAAATGGCCAGGAGGTAAATATTTTTTTAGCTATTCTGGAAGAAGAGACTATACAAATTATAATGCCCTTGGGTCACCAGGGCCTGGTTCTACGTTTTCTGATATAGATAGCCGATTAAACCCAAATAGCACAAATTTTTTAGCAGGAGCTGGTTTAAACGAAATTGTTGAGTACGACTCAAGAGGACTATACAACAAAAAGCATAAATTTTATCATCGATATAGTATTGGAGATGTAGACGACCGGGAAACTTATCGTTATATGCTAGACAGCATCGTTCAATTTGGAAGAAATTATGAGAAAAAGCCAGCTTATATGTTTGTATATCAAGATTTACACCTTAGTAGACTTAGCCCAGAGCGCGACTATCAAGGTTTTTGTCGCGGAGATACCTATGTAAAACATCAAACACAAGTATTTATAAAAACAGATACCGCCAAGTCTTTAATCCCTAAATTTGAAGGAGTAGAAAGTAGTTATGATAATAGTTTTCAAGCAACCTATGATAATCCAACAAGGCATGAATTAGTTTTCGAATATGACCAAAGTAAACATGGTTACATTGGTGATTTTAAAAATGTGAAACTTTATGACTCACAAAATGGAATATTAAAGGGCATTATATATCCGACCGATAAAAGAGTGGCGTTATATTATGCACCACACTGGTTTTACGGTGGTGGCTTAAGAACTGTAGGTATTATAACTAATGATTATCGAAAATACATAGCAGACAGATTTGATTATAGAATACCAATCAATTACCTTATTAAACCAGTGTTTACTAAAACTTGGCATTTTAGACCCAATATAGTTCCCGACAACAATCCTAATGCTAATTATAATCCAATGAGAGTTAAAGCCCATGCTTTTCCGCTAAATGAAATGGAAACTGTACAAGGCAGTGCTTGTATATATATAAATTCTAGTAGAAGTTTACGAAATGGAGGTCATAAAGAATTTAAGTATGATTACCCAACACATAACCGATATAATGCAGAACCTGTAAACACATATGATCCCGGAGGAATTCTTAACACTAGTTTTAAATTTCAAGATCGTTACCCATATCCAAGAACATATAACATGGAATGGGAACGTGGGCAACTTTTGGAAGAAAAAGAATTTGACAGCGATAGTGTTTTACTAAAAAAAACAAGCTATAACTATACAACACTTGATCAGGATTTACAAATTTACGGCACGGTATGCAAAATTTATAATGACGAGCGATTTGATGCAGTTCCCAGTTCATCTAATATTAATAATAAATGACTGTCCGTATATCTACTTAAATAATTAAATTTGTTTTATGAATATTATAGAAATAGCTAAAAAATTTCCATCTGAATCAAGTTGTATAAAGTATTTTAAAGAAGTAAAAGAAAAGAAAGGAATTATTTGTAA
>JANOCT010000004.1:0-69180 GCA_031412335.1 bacterium
CCCCGCTCGTTGCGCGATTTTATCATTTGCACTAGCATAGCTGTATTATCGCTTTTCTTTTCGAGTCTAAATTCAGTTTTTGTGGCTGTATTAAACTCCTGAGTTTCTAAAAGATTATTTGATGAAATCATTATGATATAAGTTAAGTTACCATCAATCTTGTTTTTGATTATGTAAAATTGTGTTTAACTTTAGGTTTCTGAAATAGTGACAATCGCTATTTATCAATAGTTTAATAATCGAATACCGATTTTAATAGATTAGCTTAGCCTCTTATAAAAACAAAAATTAGTGCTTTTATGATGAATGATACGCTTACACAAAGTCTTACAGGTTTGCGCAAAGCAGAATCAATTTATGAGCGGGTAGTAAAACTTTCAGATTATATTTTCAGAGATGAAGAGCTTGCAAACAAACAGGAACGATTGAAGGAATTAACGTTTCTGCTTGATGGTGTTCAGGGAACAGATACCATACTTACCATATTCAATCACATTACTTATGTGCCCGAATTGGAAGTTGGCACCGAAGCCTTTTGGGGAATTTTGCCCAATCAAACCAAAGATGAAAAAATGAAAAATGTGTTGAGCATTTTACATATTGATTATTCATCTTTTCCATACGAATCGGTAAACTGGTTGATCAAACTATTTCCAACCCTACCTTTTGAAGAGCGGGTTAACATGAAAATTCATCATTGCGGTATTAGGTTTGTTCGCACTGATGGGAAGCAGATACGCTTGTTTTCACAAGGCATTCCGGTGCAGGTGGATGAACAGCGAAATTTTAAGTACACACTTAATTACATTCAAAACATACAGCACTTGTTTAAAAATGATTATGCTCATTATTGGATCAGATTATCTTACGGAGAACTGAATGATAAACTGCACACTTTTCATTCACTTACAAAAGAAACTACGAAAGGTGACTTACTGTCTGTGAGAGAAAAAGAAATTTTAAAGCTTATAGCCGAGGACATGGATACCAAAACCATTGCCGAAAAATTGTTCATCAGTGTTAATACCGTTGGCAATCATCGCAGCAACATGATTGAGAGATTAGGCGCGAGAGATACAACGGCGTTGGTGCAGTTAGCAAAAATGACAGGCATTATTTAAAAGCTGTTTTTAAAAAGTGGATAAAGAGGTTCGTATATACACGAGTTGTAAGCCAATTGCAATTAAATGACTGCTGAAGAAATATCAAACATTATCAAAGGTGAACTAGACAGTGAGTCTAGTTTTTTTAACCCACACGATGTTGATTTGGAGACTAGTTTAATTATTCCAATAAGACAGACATATTCAGATTCACTTGATCGCAAAATAAAATATCAATTATGGACTGTTTTAGAAGAAACACCCGATGGAACTGGCTACAAAATATTTTATCACGAAAGCGAAAACGCCTTTGGATTGGGGATAAAATCAGAAAATAACGAATTGGTTTGTTTAGGAATTTACGGACCTTTTTTAAATACATTAGCTTGCATGTAACTAGTGAATGCAACTGCCTATAACACGCAGTTTACGCCAATTATTAATGACTGACACTAAAGAAAACCGTTGAGTTTTATATGGGGGCTTTGTTGATATTACTAAATGTGTTTAGCTATCCGGTGTTGAAGAGGAGGTTTGGGCGATGATTTATGAGTTATGAGTTATGAATATTGAGAAAAGCCAGGGATGCGGGAATGAAAATGATTGAAACCATTATTGTACAATTTGACTAATTTATAGCCCAAGATTGAAGCCTTGGGCTATTTTTTTGAAATATGTTTGATGTGCAAACAGTTGTGGAGAAAAATACGGTAAAATAACCCATACTTATTTGTTGGTGTTGTATGAATTAATACCTACATTAGTTTATAAATATTTTTTTCTAACCTTTTTAAACATAAACAAAGCTATGGCTTCTACAACTGAAACGGGACATGCAAAAAACATTGCTAACCAAATGACTTTAAATGCAATAATTGAAGGTTTTGGGCTGGCGTACAGCCCAAGTAATCCGTTATTGAAACTTACTACTATGCAAGCGCAATACACGGATTGCAATGCAAAACAGGGTGTGGTGAATGAGCAAAATGGTAGTTATAAACCGCTGGTGAATACGCGTGCGCTGGAATTTAAGCCAGTGCCAGGACTGGTGAGAAAGGTGCGTAATATAGCGAAGAGTAGTGGTGCGAATGATTTGTGGGTGAAGGATGTGAATACGAGTGTGGCTAAATTGCTGGGTGACCGTGCTGAAAAGGCAGTGGCTACGCCTGATGACCCTGCGGGAACGAGTGCTTCGCAATTGAGTTTTGATAATATGACGAATAATTTTCAGTTGCTGGTGGAGGTGTTGAGTAATGAGCCGATGTATGCACCTGCTGAAACGGATGTGAATATTGCAGGATTGACGGCGAAACATGCTGCTATGAATGCGGTAAATAATGCTGTGAAGCTGGGAAGGATGCCTTATAACAATGCTGTAATTTTTAGAAATAAGGCTTTGTATGCTAAGGATACTGGTTTGGTAGATGTGTGTGCGGCAGCTAAAAATTATATACGTGGTGTATATGGATTTAAGAGTGCGGAATTTAAGCTGGTGAGTGGTTTGAGATTTACGCAATTGGCGACAGTATAATACGATAAACCTGATTGCCGACTGAGCAAGCCTATTTTGGGTTTGTTCAGCGGCAATTTTTTTTTATAGGGATTCGGTTTAGGTTTGTTTAGGTGCTAATCGGGTTTGTTTAAGTGCTACTTGGGTTTGTTTAGGTGCTACTCGGGTTTATTTAAGTACTACTCGGGTTTATTTAAGTGCTACTTGGGTTTGTTTGGTGCTTACTTGAGTTTGTTTAGGTGCTACTTGGGTTTGTTTGATGCTTACTTGGGTTTGTTTAAGTGCTACTCGGATTTGCGATGTGAGAGGTTGGGTTTGCTAATTGGATTTTAGGGTTTGTATCTTACTTCTACCACTTTTATACCTTTTTTTATAAGATAAGAAAATATTAAGTGTAGATATTACTATTTATATTGTAAAATTGAATACTCTTAAAAACTTTAAAATTTACATGTTGATTACAAATTTTTATTAAACCTATTTAATCTAACTTAAAAATATAAAAATGAAGAAAATTACAATTTTAATAACCCTATTGGTAGTTATGCTTAAATCAAATGCTCAAACATTTGAAAATAATTTTTTAGGTGATGACTTTATGTTGTATAAAGGGGTTTACTTTAAACTTAAGGAAGATGCTATTTCAGGTTTTAATCATGTATTTTACGAAGACATTAAATATTGCCAATCTCTTTATGATAAAAAAGTAATATATCCAGAAACAAAATTTTTTTTCAGAACTGAAAAAGACTCATTAGCTAATAAGATTTTTTTGGTGGATAAAATAATTAGTAAAAACGGAAATGTTCATAGTGGTTTAAGTTCATTATATGATAATCCCATTTTCATATTAAAAGATACCGTAACAAAAAAAATTATATACTATAAATATGACAAACAATATGAGTTCAACTTTCCATTCATTACGACAAAAATCAATTTTGACGAAAAAGCTTTTTGTACAAAAATTGAGAGTCAAAAAGATGACTTTACAAACGTATTGAAATTTAACTCACCTATTTCGAATAACTATGAAATTTCACCAATGATAATTTACAAAGAAATTAACGACTCAAAGTCAAAATATTTTTTAAGTCTTAGAACAAATGGAAGTACGGTAAATGTGGATGGGACTGGTGTAATTATTCTTTTTAGCGACGGTTCAAAATGGACCAAACCAGTTAAAATTAATGTAAAAGCAGGCAAAGATAATTTCATATACACTGCTTTTATAAATTTAACTCCTGAAGACTTAAATATTTTTTCAACTAAAAAGATAAAAAAGTATAGATTATACATTTATGATGAAATAATTAATCCGAGTGATGCAGATAAATTTAATATCTATGTAAATTGCATTAAAAACAAACTATAACTATCACTATTTATTGATTCTTTAAAAAAACTTTTCATAAATAATTAAATAAAATTACTTTATTGGTAACTCTAATTTGAAAACAAAAATTCTGCAATATTAATCTTATTTAAAATATTAATATTGAATACAAAAATAAATTCGCCAAAATGATAAACAATCTTAAAAAATTTCTAAATGAAGATCAAGATCCTAAAGCTGTTGAAAAAATTGCTGGCAAACTTAACGGTCTTTTAATGAATGGAGAAGAAGTAGAATATATAGCCATTCAAAAAAAACCTGCTGTCAATATATCACCTGACTGTGTTGCTTTAACTAACAAAAGAGTAATTTTTCTTAGACCGAAAAATTTAGGATTGTCAATGGATTTTCAAGATTATATTTGGAAAGATGTGCTTGATTGTCATATAAGAGAAAGCTTATTTGGTTCTGAATTTACTTTAAGAACTGTAAAAGGAAGCATAAATAAAATTGACTATTTACCAAAATCTCAAGCTAGGAAACTTTATATTAACGCCCAAGAGCAAGAAGAAAAACAAAAGGAAATTCGAAGGCAATTAGATCTTGAAGAAAAACGAGCGATTGCAGGGAACGTAACTTTAAATGCTGGACAAAATTTTATACCTAAACAAACTGAAATAAATACAACTGAAGATCCAATGGCTTCGCTGAAAAAACTGAAATCTCTTTTTGAAAATGAATTAATTAGTCAAGAAGAATATGATAATAAAAAAGCTGAAATCTTGTCAAAATTATAAACAATTATTTATTTAATTGCAAAAATTAGGTTAGTATAATGCTAAAGCGGAAGATTCAATTGATACAATTTCATATTTTATTGAAGTACCTCTTTCAGTATCTGGAACGTCAAGAGTTAACATTTTTTGCGATGGAATATTCTTGAATGTTAAGTTTTTTGTTTCTAATATTATTCCATTAGGTTTTAGATATTCAACTTTTACTGAGACTTTATCCATAAGGAAATCAGAGTTATTACTTACTGAAATTTTTAAATTAGATATTCCACCTATTTCGCGATAAGTGTATTCATTTCTTTCAACAATAACAAAATCTCTGATATTATTTCTAACATATTCATTTTGACGAATTTCTTCTTTTACATTATTTTTATAAATTGAATCTTCATAATATTCAAAACCAAATTTTCCACATAGGAAGATTATTAATATGACAGCAACTAAATAAAATAGTCTACTAAAATTGTTTCTTTTTTTTACTTCACTTTTTGCATTAGGGGTATTGAATTTTGGAGGTTGATTTGTTTCTAAATTTTTAGGAAGCGGTGGTGGTACATTTTCTAATAGTTCTGATAATTCTGGGATTTTGTCTATTGTAGTCCATTCTTTTAATTCTTTATACCATACTTGAGTGGTTCTATCTAATTTTTTTTCTTTTAAATCCTCTAAAGAAAATGGGCCTTCTTGACCTGAACTTGTTTGAATAAAATATTTTTTCATTTTTGTAGTAAATGTAGGTGGTTATTATTTAGCCAATATAGATGTAAAATTTTGTAACCTAGTTTTAATTTTACTTTCATATTTTACTATTTTAAATAATCTGAGTTTATACTCTAAATAAGAGTATAAAGAAACTTTTGGAAATTTTTTAAGGGAAGGTGTGAATACGCAAAAATTGTACATTGCGGAGAAAATCTTCCGTAGAAAAATGAGCATAGACGAGTATATAGCTAATATAAATAAAGAGTTTAGGAGAGGGATTGCGACGGAGCATACTTATCGGGGTGATTTGAAGGTATTGATTGAAAGTATTATTCCTCAGATTTCGGTGACGAATGAACCGAAAAGACAAAGTTGCGGTGCGCCGGATTATATTTTAAATAATAAGGAAATTCCGGTTGGGTATATAGAGGCAAAGGATATTGGGGATAAGGATTTGGAGGGTGCTAAGAAAACGGGGAACAAAGAACAGTTTGATCGTTATAAGGCGTCGTTGAATAATTTAATTTTTACTGATTATTTAGATTTTCATTTATATGTAGATGGAATATTTGTTACCAAAATTGCTATTGCTGCCCTTCGACCAGCTCAGGGTGACAAAATTGAAATTGTACCGATACCTGAAAACTTTGCAGCGTTTATAAATTTGATTAAAGATTTTTCGACGCATGTAGGGCAGACGATCAAGAGTTCGAAAAAATTAGCAGAAATGATGGCGGGTAAGGCTCGGCTACTTTCGGATGTGATTGAAAAGGCTTTGATGAGTGATGAAATTAACCATGAGAATAGTACGCTGAAAGATCAATTGAATGCTTTTAAGCAAATTTTGATTCATGATATAACTGCAAAAGGGTTTGCTGATGTATATGCTCAAACTATTTCGTACGGTATGTTTGCGGCTAGATTGCATGACCCCACTTTACCGACTTTTAGCCGACAAGAGGCGGCAGAATTAATTCCCAAATCGAATCCGTTTTTAAGAAAGTTGTTTGGCTATATAGCTGGACCAGATTTGGACGATCGGATAAAATGGATTGTGGATAGTTTGGTGGAAATATTTTTGGCCTGTAATGTTGAGGAGATTTTAAAAAATTATGGGAAAACGACAAAAATGGAAGATCCGATTATCCATTTTTATGAAACGTTTTTGAGTGAGTATGATCCGAAATTGCGGAAAGCGCGTGGTGTTTGGTATACGCCTGCACCTGTTGTAAATTTTATAGTACGGGCGGTTGATGATATTTTGAAAACGGAATTTGATTTGCCCAAGGGGCTTGCGGATAGTAGCAAAACCAAGATACAGGTGGATGTGCAAGGCAAAAAGGTAGAGCAGGAAGTACATAAAGTGCAAATACTTGACCCTGCTACTGGGACTGGAACTTTTTTGGCGGAGGTGGTAAAACACATTCATCAGAAATTTGCAGGGCAGCAAGGGATTTGGAGTAATTATGTGGAAACGCATTTGTTGCCTCGGTTGAATGGGTTTGAATTGTTGATGGCAAGTTATGCAATGGCGCATTTGCAATTGGATTTGCTATTGACCGAAACGGGTTACAAAGCTACCAGCAACCAACGTTTAAGAGTTTACTTAACTAATAGTTTAGAAGAAAGCCACCCAGATTCGGGAACTTTGTTTGCGAATTGGTTGAGTACGGAAGCAAATGAAGCTAACCATATAAAAAGGGATACGCCTGTAATGTGTGTTATTGGGAATCCGCCGTATAGCGGAGAAAGTGCTAACAAAGGCGATTGGATAATGAAGCTGATGGAAGATTACAAAAAAGAACCAGGTGGAAAAGAGAAATTAAAAGAACGAAACCCAAAATGGATAAACGATGACTATGTAAAGTTTTTACGTTATGGACAGCACTTTATTGAAAAAAACGGAAGCGGTGTTTTGGCTTTTATAAATCCGCATGGCTATTTAGATAATCCAACTTTTAGAGGAATGCGTTGGAATTTGCTAAAAACGTATGATAAAATTTACACAATAGATTTGCATGGAAATGCGAAGAAAAAAGAAACTGCCAATGATGGTTCAGCAGACCAAAATGTATTTGATATTCAACAAGGGGTTTCCATCAATTTATTTGTAAAAACAGGAAAGAAGAAAGCAAATGAATTAGGGAAAGTGTTTCATTTTGATTTGTTAGGTAAAAGAGATATTAAATACGATTTTTTACTGAAGAATTCAATTAAAAATATTGCTTATAAAGAATTGCAGATTATTGGACCTAATTATTTTTTTGCAAATAAAGATTTTGAGGAGCAAATAAGTTTTGAAACCGGTTTTTCTGTTAATGAATTATTTATTGTTAACAATGTAGGTATAGTAACTGCAAAAGATTCTATTTTAATAAAAGAAAATGAAGAAGATTTAATTAATAGCATTTCAGAAAATTATGCAATTGATATTGATAAGGGTGCTATTAAAACAATAACATATAGACCATTCGATAATAAAGTAGTTTATTATAATACAAAAATTATTGAGAGAGCTAGGGAGAAAGTCATGCAGCATTTTTTGTTTAGTAAAAATATTGGTTTAGTTATCGGTAGACAAGGCCAAGTTGTTGGATCAATGTCTTGGAATTTATCATTCATAACAAATTCCATTATTGACTTTAATTTATATTATAGAGGAGGAGGAGTTCTTTTCCCTCTTTACCTCTACCCTGAAACCAACGGACAACAAACCATCGGACAAACCTCAGAAAGAACACCAAACCTAAATGCAGACATTGTAAAGGAAATAGCGGAGAAATTAGGTTTAACTTTTACTAATGAAAAGGAAACAGCCAAAGGCACGTTTGCTCCCATTGATATTTTAGATTATATCTATGCGGTTTTGCATTCGCCAACGTACAGAGAGAAATATAAGGAGTTTTTGAAAATTGATTTTCCGAGAGTGCCTTATCCAAAAGATGTAAAGACGTTTTGGCAATTGGTGAAATTGGGTGGTGAAATACGGCAGATACATTTGTTGGAAAGTACTAGTGTGCCAACTTATGTGACGCAATACCCGATGAATGGGAATAATGAGGTAGTGAAAATAAGGTATGAGAATGGAAGGGTGTATATAAATGATGAACAATATTTCGGTGGTGTGCCGTTGAAGGCTTGGGAGTTTTATATTGGTGGTTACCAACCTGCGCAAAAATGGCTTAAAGATAGAAAAGGTAGAAAATTAGAGTTTGATGATATTTTACATTATCAACAAATTATTATTGCATTGTTGGAAACGGATAGGTTGATGGGGGAGATTGATAAAATAAACATTGAATAATATGGATTATACACAAGGAAGTAAAAGATTTGATTTAGATAAATTTTTAAAAAATATTAAGGATTTGCAAGCCAACTCACAGACTAAAGCTTTGTCAAAGAATTTCCAAAGCCAACCCGAAAGAAAAATTATTTTAAATAAATTTACAACACTTTAAAAAAAAATGAAAATGAAATTTATAACAGTAGCAATTTTAGCAATATCCATATTATCATTGGGTGCATGTAAAGAAGCCAAAAAAACAGTTTCAACTTCTGAAGAGGTTAGCACTAATCAATCAATTGATGAAAATTCAACTGAGTTTAAAATCGATAGTGCATCCAGCATTATTGAATGGGAAGGAAGTGAAGGGCTTGCCTCTATAAATACCTCACACAATGGAACTCTTGCTTTATCAAGCGGTACGTTGTTGATGAAAAATGATTCGCTAAGCGGTGGAAAATTTGAAATTAATATTGCTTCTTTAAAAGTTTTAGATATACCGATTGAAAAAGCTGGAAATGCAAAATTGAAAAAGCATTTGTTAAGTCCTGATTTTTTCGATCAAGCAAAATTCCCTAACGCTACTTTCGAAATTAGTAGTATTAATAAGAATATGGCGGATAGCGTTTCCATTTCTGGAAATCTAACCTTAAAAGGCATTACCAAAAACATTGATATTTTAACAAAAATTACCAATAGCGATTCAGAAATAATATTCGAAACAGGGAAATTTTACATCAACCGAAATGATTGGAATATGAGTTATGGTACCGAAAAATCATTGGGTGATGAAATGATAAGACCAGAAGTAGGAATTAAAATAAAAGTTGTAGCTAAAAAATAATGGATGGTTCTATCTGAAATAAAAATTGACTTACTATCTATTGCTTTTTTGTTTTTGAACTAATAATCTTTCCGAAGCTGTTTTACTAAGCGTTTCGTTAGTTCTGTCGGCATAACTTATTTTCATACTTCCATCAAACGCTTCGACAGAAAGCACGGTTATAATCACTCCCAAATGTAGATTTCTACTGTTCAAAAATTTGAGAAACTCATCCGAAGAATGCATAACTGCTTCAAGCGAAAAAATTTCTCCAACTTGAGCATCGCAAAGTTTGTCGAGGTTTATCCATTGAATTTTGCCATTGTTATCTGGAATTGGCGAACCATGCGGATCTGTTTTTGGAAAACCTAATATCTCGTCCATGCGGGAAAATAAATCAGGCGAATTTATGTGCTCAATTTGCTCGGCAATCTCATGCACATTCTCCCAACTAAATCCCATTTGGTTGACTAAGAACATTTCTGTGAGTCGGTGTTTTCGGATTACCAAACCTGCTTCTTTTTTTCCTTGATCTGTCAAACGTATTGGTTTATAACTTTCGTAATGAACCAACTTTTTGTCCAACAATTTTTTCATCATGCTGGTAACTGTTGGCATTTTTATTTCCAACTGTTTCGACAAATCCATGACATTTACCTCTCCGTTTTCCTGCGAAAGATTAAACAATGCTTTCAAATAATTTTCTTCAACAGGAGAGTTCATAGTGTTTTTTAGGATTTATTAAGCTAACAAATCTATGCTTTAAAACAGGAATTACTAATTTATTTTACAAAAATAAGGGCTGACATGATGTCATAAATTAAAAAATAAATAATTTATATTCAGTTGTTTACATCTTTTACTGAATCTAATTAATTAGATAAAATAGTTTGAACTAATTATCAGATTTCACAATCAAAACTGGAACATTTACCTTGTGTCTGACAGAATCAACGGTGGCGCCAAAAATCAAATCTTTCAATCCTTTGTGCCCATGCCCTCCCATAACTAAGAGATCAATTTCTTTCTTGCTAATGATTTCGGAGATAGATTTTGTAGCGTCGCCATACCCTATTTGGTAATTTGCTTTATAGCCCTTTTCTTGCAAAGTACTTACATAGGTTGCCAATTTTTCTGTATCCGATCTGGTTTCGTAATCCAGAATCGTATCACCGAGGTACCTCGCCCCTGCCGTCTCAACTATATGTATTAATAAATATTCAGGCGTTTTCCCACCTTGGATTATGGCTGTGCGGATGGTTGCATTATCTATCGACGAAAAATCAACCGTTACTGCGATGTGCGCATAGCTTTTCTCTGGAAGATCTTCTATTGCCAATACATTGGATGAAGCAGGATGCGGAACACTAATTTCATTCTTCCTATGTTTTTGAAATAATGGAGCAAACGTTACATATAGCAACAGAATCAGCACCGCTGCAGCAATCGGAAAAAGTATTACATAAATATAAATTGTATTTTCTCCAGCATCTGCAATCCAGTTTCCAATGGTTTCATAAACCAATTTCACATTCAATCCAACAATAATAAGTGCTGAAAGCCAAGCAAGAATTTTGACCCATGTTTTTATGGTAAACTCTTTCATGTGTTCGCGTTCGCTGGTAAAATGAATTAATGGAATAACCGCAAAACCTAATTGTAGACTTAGAATAACCTGACTAAGCACTAATAAGTCCCCTAATTTTTCTTCTCCAAAATACAAAATGGTGAACAATGCAGGAATAATAGCGATTAGCCTGGTAATCAATCTACGAATCCAAGGTCGCAATCGAAGATTTAGGTAACCTTCCATAATTATTTGACCTGCTAGAGTGCCTGTTATGGTTGAACTTTGTCCGGATGCAATTAGTGCAACTGCAAAAAGAGTTGGAGCCAATGAACCAAATATTCCATTCAACAATTTATGAGCATCTTGAATTTCGGCTATTTCAAAAAATCCATTTTTGTAAAATGCAGTTGCTGCTAAAATCAGAATTGCTGAATTAACAAAAAATGCCAAATTGAGAGCAATGGTGGTATCAAAAAAATTGAATCGGATTGCTTCTTTTATTCCTTTGTTGGTTCGTTCTATTTTTCGCGTTTGTACCAATGAGGAGTGGAGGTAAAGATTATGAGGCATTACAGTTGCTCCAATTATCCCAATGGCTATGTACAGAGCGTTTCCCGAAAGTTGAGTTGGTTTAAAACCTGAAAGTATTTCTGAAACTACGGGCTGAACTATTAACATTTCGGCTAAAAATGAAAATCCAATAATAGAAACCATAGAAATTATGAACATTTCCATTATTCTGATTCCTTTATTCATTAAAAATAAAATAAGGATGGTATCGAAAATTGTGATACAAACTCCAAAAATAAGTGGAAGACCAAAAAGTAGGTTTAATCCAATGGCCATACCTATAATTTCAGCCAGATCGCAGGCGGCAATGGCAATTTCAGCCAACACGTACAAAGGAATATTTACGATGGGTGGGTAGCTGTTTCTGGAAGCTTGAGCTAAATCGACCCCTCTAACAATCCCTAATCTGGCACTTAGCGATTGAAGCAATAAAGCCATTAAGTTGCTCATTAACAAAACCCAGATAAGCGAATATCCAAATTGACTACCGCCAGCAATATCAGTTGCCCAATTTCCTGGATCCATATAGCCAACGCTAACCAAATAAGCAGGACCCATGAAAGCAATTAATCTACGCCAGCCTTTTGGTCTGGAATTAATTCCGATACTGCCATGAACTTCACTTAGCGATTCGTGCTGTACACTTGATGCCATAAAAATTTAAACTTATTATTCAACAAATCTAAAAAATTTGTTAGATGGGTCTAAATTTATTTAACATTACTAAGTACAGATTTGTTTAGTTAAAAATCGAAATATGAATTGAATGTTCAAGCGAAACTCAAAATAATATTTTGCGTTTAAGGCTTTATATAACTAATTTAGATTTCCTAATAATTAAAAATTAAAACCAATCATGAGCCTTAATCTCGACAAAACCGATTTTAAAATCCTAAAAATTCTACAGGAACAAGGAAGAATTACTAATATTCAGTTATCTAATGATGTTGGACTATCTCCTGCACCAACACTTGAGCGAGTTCGAAAGCTCGAAAACTCAGGAATTATAAAAAGCTATCACGCCATTGCAGATGCAGAAGCATTGGGTTTGGGAATAAAAACGTATATCCAAATTTCACTTAATTGGCATAAGCTGGATGCTATCAATAATTTTATTTCTCAGATTAATGATATAGATGAAATCGTAGAATGCCACCACATAACCGGAGCAGCAGACTTTTTGTTAAAAGTGATTATAAAAGACATGAATTCATACGAAAAGCTAATTTTAGATAAGCTGAGTAAGATTGAAGAAATCGGTCAGTTGCAGACGATGATGATTTTATCTACTTTCAAACAATCTAGAACCTTGCCTTTAGTTTATTGATAGTCTAAATTCGGCAAAACGTTTCTTGAACTTTTTTGGTCTTTTTTATTTGCTTAACACTAATTGTATTTTGATTTGGAGCTTCCCCCAATGAAAAATTGGGGTCGGGCTATACGCTAAATCTTTTTTGCGGTAAGATTTTCGAGAAGGTTGCAGTATAATAGCAAAAAAGGATATCGCTGCTATCCCTAAGCCACACACTTCGAAGGTAGTTTTACTTTAATTGATAAGATTGAAATTGAAAGAATTATTCAAACGTTTAAAATCCAAAATTCACGTAATTAAATAATGGTTGCAAAAATTATGTGCAAAATCTAATATAAGATCCTTCAAATCTGCCAATCAATTCCTTCTTTTCCATTGTTTTCCAAATACTCATTTGCGAGGGAAAAATGTTTACAGCCATAAAAGCCAGTATGTGCAGAAAAAGGAGAAGGATGTGCTGCACTTAAAATCAAATGGTTGTGAGCATTAATTAATGTAGTTTTCGCTTGTGCATATTTACCCCAAAGCATAAAAACTAAGTTATTGCGATTTTGACTTAGAGAAGAAATAACCTGATCGGTAAATAATTCCCAGCCTTTATTTTGATGACTTCCTGGAACCCCAGCCCGAACGGTTAAAGTAGAATTCAACATAAAAACTCCTTGTTTCGCCCATTTACTCAGATTTCCTGTTTGTGGAATCGAAATGTCTACATCATCATTTAGCTCTTTGTAAATATTTTTCAAAGAAGGCGGAACTGGAATACCTTCTGGAACTGAAAAACTTAAGCCATGTGCTTGTCCTTTTCCATGGTAGGGATCTTGGCCAAGTATTACCACTTTTACCTGATTAAAATCTGTGAAATTAAATGCTGTAAAAACATCACTATTTGGCGGATAGACAAGGTTACCTGAACTTTTTTCTGACTTTAAAAACTCACGAAGTTGTTGCATGTAAGGTTTTTCAAATTCCTTTCCAACTTGCTCCATCCACAGTTCCGGTAAAGCGGCCATTTTACTGCAACCAGCTTTTAACTTCTTCTAATGCAGGATTTTTCATATCCAATTTCATTTTCTTTTTCATTCCGCCCAAATCATTAAAAAACTTATTAGGATTGGCTGTTTTCAAATCTGCAACTGTTTTATAACCCATATTTTGTACTACAGGTATCCATTCAGATGGTATACCAGCAGCTGAAAAGTCTGAAACACTATCTGTAACAATAATTTTTTCAGGTCTCATTTGCGGAAAAAACAAAACATCCTGGATGGAATTTACATTTGCCATAATCATAGCTAAACGATCAATTCCGATTCCTAAGCCAGCAGTTGGGGGCATTCCGTATTCCAATGCTCTAAGGAAATCCTCATCTAAAACCATGGCTTCTTCATCTCCTCTTTTTCCAAGTTCCAATTGATCTTCAAATCTAGCTCGCTGATCAATCGGGTCATTTAATTCAGAAAATGCATTACAGATTTCTTTGCCATTACATATTCCTTCAAATCGTTCAACCAAACCGGGCTTACTTCTATGTTTTTTTGCTAATGGCGACATCTCTACCGGATAATCAGTAATGAAAGTAGGCTGAATAAGTTTAGGCTCGCACATCGCTCCGAATATCTCATCAATCAATTTTGCCCTGCCCATGCTCGTGTCGGTTTTTATACCAAGTCCAGTAGCAACCTCGGCCATTTCATTTTCATTCATTTCCGCTACATCAAATCCTGTAAAATGCTGTATAGCCTCGTACATGGTGTATCGTTTCCATGGTCGCTGAAAATCTAAAATATTTTGCCCAACTGTTACTTTTGTACTTCCATGCAAAGCAATGGCTGTTTTCTCTACCATTTCTTCTACCAACTCCATCATCCAATTATAGTCTTTGTAGGCTACATATAATTCTACTTGCGTAAACTCTGGATTATGAAATCGAGACATTCCTTCATTTCTGAAATCTTTAGCAAATTCAAAAACTCCATCAAAACCTCCAACAATTAACCTTTTAAGATACAGCTCATTAGCTATTCTTAAATAAAGTGTCATATCAAGTTTGTTGTGATGTGTTTTAAAAGGTTTTGCTGCTGCACCTCCATAAAGTGGCTGTAAAATCGGAGTTTCCACTTCTAGATAACCTTTATCTGAAAGGAAATTTCGCATCACGTTTACCATTTTAGAACGCTTTACAAATGCTTCTTTCACATCTGGATTTACAACTAAATCAACATAACGCTGACGGTATCGCTGCTCAGGATCTGTAAAAGCATCATAAATAACTCCATCCTTTTCTTTTACAACAGGCAATGGTTTTAGTGATTTACTAAGTATGGTCAATTCTTGAACATGAATAGAAATTTCACCCATTTTAGTAATAAAAACATATCCTTTGATTCCGACAAAATCTCCGATATCAATGATCTTTTTAAAAACGGTATTGTAGAGTGTTTTATCTTCTAATGGCGAAATCTCATCGCGGGCAATGTATAACTGCACTCTTCCGGCACTATCTTGCAATTCTGCAAAAGATGCATTCCCCATTATTCGTTTGCCCATTATTCTTCCAGCAATGCTTACTGAGGCAAACTCTCCAGGATTTTCGTTAAAATTTTCTTTTATTAATGAGCTTGAAGTATTAATTTCAAACAATTGAGATGGATAAGGCTCTATTCCTAAATTTCTTAATTCCTGTAAACTTTCCCTTCTTTGTATTTCCTGATCAGTGAATGACATGTATGTGTTTTAAAAATGCAAAAGTAAGATTTTGGAGGGATTAAATTATGGAAACATGTTTCCCAAAATTTAACATCAAATTCACATCTTCTCTTTTCCTTTTAAAATATCGAAAAACAACATAAAGTCGCTTGCCAGACTATAAAAAGGATATTTGAAAGTTGCTGGTTTATTCTTTTCGAAAAAAAAATGGCCAACCCAAGCAAAACCATATCCCACGATTGGAATTAAGAAAAGTAGTTGATAATTATGAAAAAGTAAACCTGCTGCAAAAATCAGAAACAGTAAACCAGTGCCTATAAAATGTAATCTACGACTAGTTTTATTTTGATGTTCAGTCAAATAATAAGGATAAAACTCCTGTAAAGAATTGAAGTTTCTAATTGGATTCATGGTTTATACACTTACAAATTAATAGATTAAACAAATTTCATTTTCCTTCTTTTCATCTCTGAAACGATTAATTTTAGTTCTCTACCCATTTGTCCGGCTATGGCAGTATTTTCATTTGCCCGACGGAAAAGGTATGGTAAAACTGCTTTCACTGGACCATAAGGAACATATTTTGCCACATTAAAACCTTCGTGAGCTAAGTTAAAACTAAGATTGTCACTCATACCTAATAATTGAGAAAAGAAGATATTCTGGTGGTTTTCTGCCACTCCGTTTTCTGTCATAAATTCCGTTAATTTTCGGCAACTATCTTCATTGTGTGTGCCTGCAACAAAACCAATTTTGTGTAAATGCTCTACACAGAATGCTAATGCCGCATCATAATCTCGATCTGTTGATTCTTTATCTGGCTGTATGGGTGATGGATAATTTTGTTCTTCTGCTCTTTTTCGTTCTTTTTCCATATAAGCTCCGCGAACTAATTTTGCTCCTAAAAAATATCCTTCCTGATCTGCATGCTGATAATTTTTCTTTAAAAATGCCAATCGATCATGTCGATAAAGTTGGTAAGTATTGTAAACTACGGCAAATTCATGATTGTATTTTTTCATCATTTCTATACACAAATCATCTATTACATCTTGTATCCAGGTTTCTTCCGCATCAAACATAACTGGAATTCCATTTTTGGATGCTCGAGCACAAATCAAATCTACCCGCCTTTTTACTTTTGCAAATTCGGCTTCTTCTTCTTGAGATAAACTTTCTTTTCGTTGAATTTTTTCTAACAAAGCAAAACGAGCAATGCCTGTAATTTTAAAAACAGCAAATGGAATATTATCGCTATTTCCAGCTCTGATGACGGTGGCTAATATCTCTGAAGTTGTATTTTCAAACACCTTTTCATCTTCAACGCCTTCTACCGAATAATCTAAAATACCTCCAACCTTATACTTTCGCAGCAATTCGATTGAATTATCGCAATCATTAATAGTTTCGCCACCACAAAAATGCTTGAATATTGTTGCTTTAATAATTGATTTTATTGGAAGACCAATATTCATTGCGAGCATGGTAATTGGCGGACCAACTTTAACTAAAAAATTAACATTGATAACTTTAAATAGCCAATACGCTCTTCTTAATTCCGAGTTAGTTTTGGATGAAAAAGCAATTTCTGTATTTTCAAAGGATATTTTAGGTTTCGCTATAGTTTCAATCATAATTGGATAAACAACATTTTGGGAATTTGGTTAGAAGTTTTATAGAATCTTAGGAAAAACATAAAACCGTTTTTTTTAAAGTTTAATCAAATGTAAAAATATAGCCATTAATTACGTTGGCTAATTTATAATCTTGCAATATCTTTCAACAACAATGAACCAGTCTACAAACAAAAACTCCTATTCGTATTTGCAAGAATATCTCAATACCAATATTCCGGCTTCAATTATCATCATTACGGATAGAAATACCTCTGAAATGTGTTTGCCACACTTTAACAGAAAAATGCCTGGACTTGAAAAATATGATATCATAGAATTAGATCCAGGTGAAGAAAATAAAAACATTGATATTGTTATTGGAATTTGGAGCATGATGCAAGATTTTGGATTAAAAAGGAATAGTCTGGTTATTGCTTTGGGCGGTGGTGTACTTTGTGATATGGTTGCTTTTGCAGCAAGTACTTTTAAGCGTGGAGTTCCATTTATTTTAATTCCAACTACATTATTGGCACAAACAGATGCAGCTATTGGTGGTAAAACTGGAATTGATTTTAATTCATATAAAAACATGGTTGGAGTGTTTAGTGAGCCGGTTTGCAGAATTACTGATAACGACTATTTAGACACATTACCAGAAAATGAATGGATGAATGGTTTTGCAGAAATGTTAAAACATGGCTTGATTGCTGATAAAATATATTTCGAAAAAATTTCTTCTATTGCTAATTCAGAAATAAAATTATTGAAAGATTTTGTTCAGCGATCTGTGGAGATAAAAGAAGCAATTGTATCCATAGATCCGTTTGAAAAGAACGAACGCAAAAAGTTAAATTTTGGGCATACCATTGCACACGCATTGGAAACTTTGTTTTTAGAAAAGAATAAGCAATTAGCTCATGGTCAAGCTGTAGCTGCTGGTATCATAATGGAAAGTTATCTTTCGTTTAAAATTTCCACATTATCTGAAATTGATTTTAAACAAATTGAAAAAACCATCCATCACTATTTTAACAAAATAAAATTTAGCGAAAAAGACCTAAATAAATTAACTGATTTCATGAAAAGTGATAAAAAAAATGAATCAGATGAAATTAATTTTACATTATTAAAGTCGATTGGTGAAGCTGAAATAAATCGAACAATTTCTGTTTCAACCATTCATGAAGCGTTGAAATATTATATAACACAAGCTGGGTAGTTAAGTGCAAGTGAAGCGGATACAACCGACAATATAATTAGGAGAAAAAAAGAGAAAAAAAAACTATTCAATAAAGAATCAATGAACGCATTTAACATTCAAATTATTGAAACCATAATAATAGTAGGTGGCTATATTATTTTGTATTTTGTATTAAAAACAATTATTAATAATTTTCTCAAAAGTACTCGATTAGAAAGGAGTAGAAGAAAAATGGCAATAAGAGCTTTTCAGCTATTTACAACAATTACTGCAATTATTCTTCTAACGGGAGTTTGGGGTTTTAAACAAAATGAAATTGCATTATTTGCAAGTACAATTTTGACAGCCTTAGGCATAGCATTTTTTGCTCAATGGTCATTACTTTCAAATATCACTTCGAGCATTTTACTATTTTTTAATCATCCGGTGAAATTAGGAGATTATGTAAAAGTTTTAAACAAAGACTACCAATATGAAGGAGAAGTAACAGAAATGACCTATTTTTTTGTTCATATTAAAACAAGCGATAATGAAATAATTACAATACCCAATTCTCATTTTTTCGAAAAATCATTTTCTATTGTTGAAAACAAAGAAAAACACTAAGAAATAATTAAATGAGGCTATTATTTCTATCGGCAATTGCTTTTTATTTTTTAATGAATACAACATCTGCACAGACGTTTGACCTTGGCAGTTGGAATATCTTAACTATAAAATACAATCACAATGAAAAGTGGAGTGTTTTTGGAGAAGCCCAATTACGTTCTTTAAAATTTTACGACAACTTTCACTATTACGAATATAAAAGCGGTGTTAACTACAAAGTTCATAAAAATGTAATCCTAACTTTAGGTGCAGGCAGTTACCAAACTTACAAAGAGGGAGGGGATTTCGTTTTGCCAAGAAATAATAATGAATTTAGAATTTGGCCTCAGCTTATTCTTTTTCAACCAATCGGAAAACTTAAAATAGAACAACGTTATCGTGCAGAATTTAGATTTACAAGTAATGGCTACCGCAACCGTTTTCGTTACAGACTTGGTGTTTCTTATCCTTTTGGAAAAGAACGAAATGAATTCAAACCCTTTCTAATTAGTGCAAGTAATGAAATATTTTTTACGGACATAGAACCTTATTTTGAACGAAACAGAATATTACTTGCGTTCAATTACAAATCATCAAAAGCCACAACTATACAAATTGGCTATTTACATCAGTTTGACTACCAAATAAATGATGAGACAGGTCGTGACTTTTTTCAACTAGGTTATTTTATAGAACTGTTCCGAAATAAATCACAAATCAATTCAGTTGAGACCGATATTAAAAACAATTAAATGAAATTAATGATAAGACAAATTGAAAATATTCTTGGTTTGGCAAGAACGATAACATTTAACACAGGCTCGGCAAAAGTGGAAGCTCAGTGCTCCGCAGACACATTAATACTTAATCAACCATTGGTTCTCCGCATCAACATTTCTGGTAAAATCGCCACTTTCGCAAACCCTTGAAACCATAAATGAAAGCAGCTATTATTGACTTAGGGACAAATACGTTTCATTTGCTAATCGCAGAAATTCGTGCAGATAAAACCTATTCTATTTTGCATCAGGAAAATGAAGCAGTGCAATTGGGAAAAGGTGGAATTATGAACAATGAATTAACCACTGACGCAATTACTCGTGGGTTAACCACTCTAAAAAAGTATAAAGAAATTTGCGATAGAAATGCGGTAGAAATAATTATCGCTAAAGGAACTTCGGCCATAAGGAATGCTGAAAATGGTCTTGATTTTGTAAATCAGGTTTTAGAAAAAACAGGAATACAAATAGAAATAATTTCTGGAGACCGAGAAGCGGAACTCATATTCGCTGGAGTAAATGCAGCATTTAATTCAAGCAATGAAAAATCATTAATTATGGATATTGGTGGTGGCAGCGTTGAATTTATTATTGTTGAAAACAATGGTATCTGTTGGAAAAAAAGCTATGATATTGGTGCAGCCAGATTATTAGCATCCTACAATTTTGAAAAACAATTAAGCGAAAACGAATCTGAGAAACTCAAAAACGAATTAGAAACTAAGCTAAACGAATTGTTCTTAGAACTTGAAAAACATAGCATTTTTAAACTGATAGGCTCTGCAGGTTCATTCGAAACTTTTGCTGAAATGTGTGAATATGAAACAACATTGAATTTCACTAATGAACACAAACCATTATATCAATTTGATCTAAATACTATCAATAAAGTACATCAATGGCTTATTCTGTCTACAAGAACTGATCGTGAAAACAATCCAGCTATTATTTCTTTACGACGAGATATGATAGTTCCGGCGGTAATTTTGAGCAAATTAGTTTTGGAAAAATCGAAAGCAAAAGAATTATGGCTTTCTACTTTTGCTTTAAAAGAAGGAATATTAGTTGATTTTATCAACCAATCGGAATTTAAATAATTCCTAATTCTAATAATTTTCGGTATAATTTTTCAGTCGGTAATCCAACAACATTCGTGTACGATCCTTCGATTCTTTCAATTGCGTTCACTCCTATCCAATCTTGAATTCCATAACTTCCAGCTTTATCTAAGGGTTGAAATTTATCAACATAATATTCAATTTCAGACTGTTTCAAATACCTGAAATAAACATCTGTTTTATCCGAAAAAGTAGTCATAACACCCTGAAATACGATTGTAACGGCAGTAATTACTGTATGAATAGAGCCAGAAAGGATATTTAACATTCTAACTGCATCATCCCGATCTTCAGGTTTTCCGAGTAGTTGATTTTGACATATAACTATGGTATCTGCAGTTATAATTACTGAATCTTCATCTGCTCCATCAAAAGCATGTGCTTTTTTTTCAGATAAAAATATTGGAACTTGTTCCAAAGCTAATTCGTTGGAATAATTTTCTTCCACGTCTCTAGATTCAACAATAAATTGTAAGCCCATTTGCTGAAGCAAATCAGATCGGCGCGGTGATTTGGAAGCAAGTATTATTTTCAATGGATTAAGCTGAGTAATATAAAACTGGAATGGCGGCTGTTGCACCGATTAAAACAACATGCATCAAAACTGAAAGTATCTGATAAATTTCTTTAGAAGATGGCAAATACAGTAAGATAAGAATGATGAAAAATGGAAATTGAATTAGCAATAATAAATACAAAAACGGCATCATAGCATCGTTGCTTAATTGCAAAAACTGTAGATAAACGACAGCCGCTGTTAATAAAATAATTAGAATCGTAGCCAAAATTCTTGCATAACTCAAACTATATGTTTCTGTAAATGAACCGATTGTTTGCTTACCCTTAAAATTCGAATACATATCCGAAAGTACTTTTTCGATCATAAAATATAAAGCGATCAGCAATGCATAAGCAGCGATAATTTTCAACAAAAATAAAGCGAGATTATGTTGCTCAGCAAAATAAGTTCGATAAAAAGCTGCATCAAAAATCAGTAAAAATAAAAATGATAAGGCTAGTAATCCGCTTTTTACCATCATATTCAACCAAGGTTGAAAGCGATAGTTAAGTTGATAAAACCAAAGCAAACCAATTACAAAAACAGGAAAAATGGCTAAAATTATAACCTGACTAGCTTTTGCAACAAAAATAAAACCTAACATGCTTATGCCAATCAAGATAAAAAAACCACGTTGGTTTTTCTTTTCAATCAAAGAATACGCTGCAATAATCATGAATAAAATGGATGAAACTAAAACCGCCAAACCAATTTTAGTTAGGCCTGGCATCATAGAAAATGCCATTAAAGTTGGTTCAATCAAAAATGCACGAACATTGTACATCGCAATAATCATTAAGACTAAATAGATTGCTAATGCTGGAAGGTTTTTTTTCAACATTCCTATTTACCAATTAAAAGCATCTTTCTGCATCCAGTTATCTTGAACTTTCAAAACCTGTTCTATTACATCTCTCGCTGCACCTTTTCCCCCATTTTGATGAGAGATATAAATGGAAACCGCTTTGACTTCTACAACAGCATCTAAAGGGCAAGTAGGTATGCCCACTAATTGCAAAACTTCAATATCTGGTATATCATCGCCCATGTAAAGTATCTCTTTATGTTCTAAGCTATGTTTTTCGCAATAATCATTAAATACTTTTAGCTTGTTATGCGAACTCATAAAAACATCGGTAACGCCTAATTTCGTAAAACGATCTCTAACTCCTTCAGATGAACCACCTGAAATAATCGCAATCCGGTATCCTTTTTTGATGGCCAATTGCAAAGCGTAACCATCTTTAATATTCATAATCCGTTGTTGCTCGCCGCTTTCTGTTACAATTACAGAACCATCCGTTAGCACTCCATCAATATCAAATATAAACGTGGAAATGGATTGTAGTTTTGGTAAATAACTCATAAATAAAAATTGTTGTTATTAGTTTTGAGCATCACGCCATTCATAAACCCAGGCAGATTGTATCATTTCCAAAAAGCCTTCGTTACATTCTTCTCGAGTTCCTTTAAAGTTGGGCAAGGTTAAAACCCATTCCAGCAACTCAGTAAACCGAATTCTGTAAATTTTTGATTCAGTAAAATCGTCACCGAATTTATCGTACAAGGCAATGGCTATATCTTCGGTATCTCTCCAATATATTGGAAGTTGAAAGTCGGAATTCATAATTTATTTTTTTAATTGATTAATGACCCATAAATGAAGATTGGTCTGGAATGGTAACATTTAAATCACCAATAAGCACCACACACTGGCAGGCAAGTCTGGAGTTAATTCTTGGGTTGGCGGCACGATCTATAAAGTCTTCTTCTTTATCAGAAATTTCTTGGATATTATCCATTCCATCGTTTACATAAACCTGGCAGGTGCTGCATCCACAAACTCCTCCGCAATTATGTTGTAATTGTATTCCATTATCTAAAGCAATATCAAGCACGTTTTCGCCTTCGGCAATTGATAGTTCTACTGGCTCTAAACCTTTTTCAACAAAGTTGATTTTTAGTTTATAAATATTCATTTCGGGGCAAAAGTAAAAATTAAAATCGTTCGGCAGAGAGGAAATTAGCGATTGCTAATCAGTTTGCTGAGTAAGGTGTAAACTTCAAGTAATTCAGGATTGTTTTGAAGATAGGCTTTATGATTATTCAAAACGATTAAATCATTGCGTAGAGCAGGTCCGGTTTGGGCATTTTCCGGAAACATGGTTTGGACTTTTTCTGCTGTTTCTACAATTAAAGGTCTGATAATATCAAAAGGAATACCTTCTTTTTCAAGAATTTGATGAGCAGCAGAATACAAATAGTTTGGGAAATTGCAAGCAAATACCGCTGCAACATGGATAACTTTGCGTTGCTCTGAATTTAGTTCATAAATATCACTGCTTAATTTCTGAACCAATTTTTTGATCAAGTCCAGATCGGTTTCATTTTCCGCTTCAATACAAAAAGGTATATCTCCAAAATCTACCTTTTTGTTTTTGCTTAAGGTTTGCACCGGATATAAAACTCCTCTCCTGTTTTTAGGTGATTGAATGGAATTAATACCAATAGAACCTGCAGTATGAATGAGTAAATTTCCTTCTCCGGGTATTTTTTTAGAAACTTCGGAAACTGCATCATCTTTTACCGCCAATATAAAAATAGCTGAATTGGATAGTTTCTCAATTTCAGGTTCAAATTTAGCATGAACTAATTCGGCTAATTTCTTTCCTTCAATTGTATTTCTGCTGTAAACTTCTAAAATTGCTTGCCCTGATTCAAAAAGCGCCTTCCCTAATTGGAAAGCCATATTTCCAGAGCCAATTATACTAAGCTGTATAGCCATCCGCTTTTATTCTTGAAGGTTTTGATCGTTGAAAAATCGACAATATAAAACCTATAATCATAATGATAGTGCCACCCCACAATAGATTGATGTACGGAAACATAATAGCTTTCATAATAATGAAATCTTTTTTAGCTGGTTTTTTCTCACGAATTACCAACTGCACGCTTGCTTGTTCTGGAATTATTTTATCAAAAGAAATTTTTAGCCCTTCTTCCTCTAATTTTACCGGAAAACCAAAAGATAAGCCACCTTTTATGATGAATACTGGTTCAGCTTTTACTATTTTGCCTTCTCGTTCAATTTCAAGCATTGCTCCAACTGCCAAGTCATCAGCACCCAATTTTATATCTTTTAACGTGGCATTTCTGTTCAAACCTTTTAGGGTTATCACTCCCTTATTAAGGTTTATGGTATCGCCAATTTTTATGGTTTTGGTTAATGCTGGCAAATAATCTTCATCTTCACTATGTTCTGTTCCGTCTTTATGTTCATGGTTTTCTTCATTCTTCACAGGCACAGATGTAACGTGAGTATACACATCATGCAATAAATAATGTTTGGTATCTGGCGATGCTATCAATCCCATTTTAGGATTTATCTGTGCATTTGGCAATAAGGTAAATTGCTCTTTATCTACACCTGTCTTGGCATCTTTTCGCTGATAATTTACTTTGTAATAGGTATTAGGACCAGAAATAGAATCACCTTGATAGGTAATGGTATAATCATCCATTACGATCGGTTCATTTTTGAATAGCAAAACGTTTTCTCGCGTATTTTTTTCATCGAAATCTTCCCCATAGCCAAAACCAGATTTATTAATCGAAATTACTTTGCTACCAGATGCAGCTAATAAGGCTCCAATTAAAATCAACGCGAAACCAATGTGGGCTATAGCAGAACCTGCCAGTTTTATTTTACCTTGAAAAACTCGTAGAATTAATTCGGCATTAGCCAAAATAGAAAACAAAGAAGCAAATATTAATACCAGATATTGAACATTATGAATTTTGCCTAACCACAAAATAAGCAAGGTAATGACGAATGAAATACCAAGCGACAAGCCTATTTTTTTAAAAAACTTTCCAGTATCTGTTTTTTTGTATTTAAGAAATTGAGAAAATGCTGAAATAAATGCAACAATAAAAGCAATTGGCAATTGCCATTTATTATAATGAGCTATCGGATTGGTTGGAGGTGCAATTTTAGTGTTAAAAAGTGCATTGAAAACCGGAATAGAAGTAGTTACAATAATTTGAAAACAAGAAATGGTTAAAACCAAGGCACCAATAAACAACCAAAATTCTCGGGAATAGGTATCCTCATCTTTTTGGGTAATTGGAAACCCTTTCCAGTTTATAACCATTAAAACAATACCAATAACTAGGAAAATTAAAATATAAATAACCAATTGGCCCGACATCCCTAAATCTGTAAACGCATGAACGGAAGTTTCGCCTAGTATGCCGCTGCGAGTAAGAAAACTGGCATATAACACTAATATAAAACTAATGAACGTGAGAAATAAGGCTGTGAAATAAGAATTGCCAGAATTTTTAAACGCCAGCATAACGTGCACGGCAGCAATTAAAGTAAGCCAAGGAATTAAAGAGGCGTTTTCCACCGGATCCCAAGCCCAGAAACCGCCAAAATTTAATGCTTCATAAGCCCAAAACGAACCCATTATGATTCCCGTTCCTAGAATCATAACAGCAAACAAAGCCCAAGGTAATGCTGGTTTTATCCATTCTGAATACCGTTTGGTCCAAACACCAGCCATGGCAAACGCAAATGGAACAACCATGGAAGCAAAACCCAAAAACAAGGTTGGTGGATGAATAACCATCCAATAATTTTGCAATAAAGGGTTTAAACCATTTCCATCTTTTATTAAACTTAGGTATTCAGGTCTTGAAAAAATTGGACCTTCAATGGCATTTCGTAAAAGCACAAATGGAGAACTTCCAATTTTTTGACCTATTAGCTCGACACCTAGCAACATCGACAAAATGAATACTTGCGATAAGGAAACGAATGTCATGACCGAGTCTTCCCAGGATTTAGCAAAACGAACTAAAATTAACCCTAAAACGGATTGCCAAAATGCCCAGAGTAAAAAACTCCCTTCTTGCCCTTCCCAAAAACACGAAATCATGTAATGGGTAGGCAACGTTGTTGACGAATGTGCCCAGGCGTAGTGATACTCAAATAAATGATTGTAAATGATATAAAATAAACAGCCTGCAATGGCTAACACAGAAAATGCCTGAATGTAAAAACTGATTCTAGCTATTCGTTTCCATGATTGATCTGCGACATCTTTAAGAGTAGAAAAATAATAGGAGATGAATGATAATACCGCTGCTCCGAAACCCAACACAATAAAAAATTGCCCAAACTGACCTGGCAGTAAATGTTCACCTATAAATTTAATATCCATTTAATGAATTAGCGGATGAAATAATGAGATAGAAAAAATTGAAAACATAAAAAAGAGTTTTCAAATTAATTAAACAGCGGCTTTTACTTCTGTTTCGGTGTATTTAGATGGGCATTTCATCAAGATTTTATCTGCATAAAATGCGTCTTTACCCATTTCGCCGGTTAAAACTATTTGCTCAGATCGCTCAAAATCTTGAGGTTTAGTTCCTTTGAAAACTACTTTACACTCTTCTCCATTAGTATCTTTCATATAAAATGAAAAATAATTGGCATCAAGTTCAGGATTGTATTCCATGTTTTTGGTTTTCACTAAGTTGCCAACCACATGTATTTCTTCCATTTCTTTGCGCGCCTCCGAAAAATTTGAATACGTGCTTGAATCTGCATAGGTGCTGATAATTGCACCAATTGCAATGGCAATAATTACGATACCGATAAGATGAGATTTTTTCATACTATTTAATTTCCAAAAATACTCAAAAAGTACTGAGGATTAATATTTATCAAACGCTAAATTTATTTAGAATGTTTTTGAATAGAGATAAAAGCTTGAAATAAGATTACAATTAACGGTACAAAATATTTATGCATCAGTTACCACTACCTTATTGTACTTGGCAGACAGGATGGAATATTAACTAAGTGGATCTCTTAAATATTCTTATGAATTGCTTTTCTGCGATGGTATGTAATTTGAAAATGAAATCCATAAAAATAAATTATGGACAGTATCAATAAAAATCAAATAGAAGAAAATCAAAAAGATTTAAGCAACCAAGAAGCAATTGAAAAATTGATCGAACTAGTTGAAAAGGCAAATACCTGTTTCTTTAACACCAAAGTTGCCATTGGTAGAACTAATGCAACGCGACCTATGAGTGTTCAAAAAATTGACGAAAGCGGAGCAATATGGTTTTTGAGTGCAAACGACAGCTATAAAAACGCTGAAATTGCAGTAGATTCTAATGTTTCTTTATATTTCCAAGGTTCAACCCACTCCGATTTTTTGCATATAAAAGGAAATGCAAGCATATCTATGGATAAGATTAAAATTAAAGAATTGTGGAATCCAATTTTAAAAACATGGTTTACAGAAGGTGTAGATGATCCAAGAATATCGGTTATAAAAGTAGAACCAACGGATGGCTACTACTGGGATACCAAAAATGGCAACGCTGTGGCTGGCATAAAAATGATGATTGGGGCAATGTTGGGAAAAACTATGGACGATTCTATTGAAGGAAAATTGAAAGTTTAATCTTTCATTTAATTAAAATATAAACTAATAAAAAAGGCATCTTTATTTAGATGCCTTTTTTATGTATATCCTAAAATAAAATTTTTACCTTGTTTTTAGCATTTTTTATTTTTCTGTTATTTTTTTATTTATTCAGAAATATCATACGGAATATAATTTTCCCATTTCCAAGGGGTATAAATATCTCCAATTGAATAAGCTAATAATTCTTTAAAAATACTTTCGCCATAGTCATTGTTCGTCATTATGATTACGCCAATCTTTTTATCTGGAAAACAAATAGAATAATGCCCCCAACCATCATCATGCCCCTCTTTAAAAAATGCTTTGCCATACGGAGATTGCAAAAGACCTACTCCTAAGCCATAAGAAAGCATTATTTTATCATTTTCAGTACTATCAACCCGAGACAAAGGTCCAAATTGTCGTTGCGAACGAATCCTGATTTGCTGCTTCAGCATTTCTGTGAAACTCTCTTTGTTTAATCCGGTACCAGTAATTAATGCTGTGTAGAAATTGGTATAATCTTCCAACGTTGTACTCATAGAGCCGCCTGCACTTGCTTCTTCCCATTTCATTAAATCATACGGAACACCTTTGCAATTGTGCCCAAAGACGGTGTTTTGATCAAATCTGCTTTGCCAAACCTGGCTAGTATTCATCATATTAAAAGGTTCAAAAACCAATTCTTGCGAAATAGTTTCATAATCTTTACCTGTTATTTGCTCCAATACAAATTGCAATAAATACATTCCCTCACCTGAATAACTATATCTCGAACCCGGCTCAAATTTTATTTTTAGTTTTTTATCTTCTTCAAACCAGCGCCAGTTTGGGAAACCCGTAGTATGCGAGAGACACATGCGGGCTGTTATTTTTTTGTAGCGCTCGTCATTTTTCAAATGCTGATATCCCCGATTCCAGCCTTCTATTTTATAATCGACCAAAGGTTTTGGTAAATAAGAAACGAGTGGCTTATCCAGATCCAATACTTTTTCTTGCACATATTTCATAGCGATATATGCAAAAACCACTTTGGCAAAGGATGCAGCATACATAACCGAATTTTGCTGAAAAGGGATTTTCTTTTGCACATCAGCTAAGCCAAATGTTTTGCTAAAAACGGGCTTACTCTCATTAAAAACCGAAATCGCAACTCCAGATACATTAGCAGCTTGCATCAGGTATTCAATTTTAGCTTGTAAACTATCGGCTTCATAACTGCTATTATCAATGCGTTGGATGGTTTGGGAAAAGGAAGTTGAAAGCTGAAAAGCGATTAGGATTGCTAGGGAAATAATTTTTTTCATGCTATATGGTTTCTATTTTTTAAAAATAGAATAATATTTCAATTTGGGGAAATTGGATAAAAAAAGGCAGCCTTTAAACCTAAAAGCTGCCTTCTAAAAATAGAAAAACTTTAAATCAATTAAAGCTTTATTAAACTTAACCCATTTACCTAAATCTTATATTTTAACCCTAAATTCAATAAAAACGAATTGTTTTTTATGCTTCCATCATTAGCGACTTTTAATTTGCTGGTATTATACAATCCTAAGTTGTTTCTTGCCTCTGCAAGCATTGAAATTTTTTGATTTAATGGATAAGATATTCCAACACTCGTTGCCAGCCCGAAATCGTTGTTTTTATAATATTCAGAATCATCTTCCTTCCTATAAGTTTCATTTCCAACTTTGTAATGATAACTACTCTTTATTAAAAATCCAATGTAAGGACCTGCATTAAAAAAATAATTGAGCTTATTTCCGAAATTTGCTTTTACGGTTAAGGGAACTATTAAATAATCAGAATTGCTAACAATTTTTAACTCTCCTTCTGTATCCCCAACTTTCGAAATTATACCAGATTCATACCTTCCTCCTTTTCTTTCTAAACTTAAACCAGAATTTATGGAAAATACCTTATTGAAATTATATTGTATTGTCGCTCCAACTGAATATCCTATTCTTGAATTAAAGTTTTGCTCAACTGTATCATTACCTCTAAGTGTTGCAATGCTTGCCCCCCCTAGAATTCCAATTTCAATCCTTTTGGTTTGAGCGTTGACAAACCCATATGAAAGTAGGGTAATTAAAAAAGATAGTGTTAATGTGTTTTTCATGGTTTTAGTTTTGGAAGCAAACGAAGAATACTATCTATTTTGTATAATATAAATAAACAAAAAAGGCAGCCAGATAATTAAACCTGACTGCCTTACAAAATAAATAGGTTTTTCAAATCTATTAGTCAAAAATACCATATTTATTACACAAATTCAATCGTCCATTCTCCTTTGTTGATGGTTAATTTTGAATTACTTGTAGATATTGAAATTGGGTTGAGAAAAAGGGAAAGGTATATTTGGAGATGAGTTTTAAGTTATAACTTCAAACTCATTTCGCAATCACAAATTTCTGTGTAGCGCTTTTATACCCACTCCTATACAATTGCAATAAATAAATCCCATTCGCATAGTTGGAAACATCAAATGTTGGTATCTCTGATAAATTGATAATACGCTGTTCAAGCAGTTTGCCAGTAAAATCAAAAAAGGTGATTACATCTCCATCTTGTAACTCGCCAGAAATAGTTACTTCATCTTGTGCCGGATTTGGATAGGCCTTAAAAGTTAAGGTATTAAAAACCTCATACTCCACGATACCCACCGAACCACAACCCGCAACCAAACAACCATTGCTGTCAAGTTTTAAGAGCCAAGCTGATTGTTGAAAATTAGGCGTATTGTGTACAGCATCTCCTACAATTAAATATCCTCCATCGCTGGTTTGAATGAAATCATAAATTCTTTCAGTCGTTGTATTAACCGCAATAGAATCATTATACCAATCATATCGTTTTGTCCATAATAAATTGCCCTGACTATCCAATCGCATGAATTGAGCATATTGTTTTGGTGTGTTAAATTCGATTTCGCCATCGAATATTATCAAATCACCATTTTTTAATTCAAAAACTTTCGATCCTGCACTATAATAAAATGAATTTACTGTCTTCGTCCAAATGGTATCTCCATCAAAAGGATCAAGCTTTACTAACCAGGTATAAGTTTTATTGAGAAAGCCATTTGTGTCTATACTACTTGCTTTTAATCCACATGCTAAAATATTCCCATCTTTTAGATATGTCGAATTATTTAAATGCTCTTTTAAGCCAACCTGACCGTAATATTTTTGCCAAATAATACTTCCTACACTATCAACTTTCACCATATAACCATCATGACTAGCACCAGACCCATCGATAGATTTAAATCCTGTTAAGATCATCTCATTATTATTGTTGAGAAGTATATCTAAGAAACCTTCAAAACGATTAGAAAATACTTGATTAAATGATTGCGAGTTTTGCAAAATCCCATTTGTATCTATGGATAAATAAGCAGCTCGAAATCTGGTATCAAAAATAATTTGAGAATCATAAACAATGTTATAAACCATATTTATTCTTCCGTTAACAAAAGTTAAATTTGGCAAATCGAGCACATACCTGCTCCCAAAATCATAAGTTTTATACCAAATTAAATTTCCAATTGTATCGTATTTGGCTAATATGGGGTCAATGGTATAACCTCTAAACTGAGTAAAATCTGGCTTATAAATTGTACCTGAAATATAAAAATAGTCCCCTCCTTTTATTATATCAGTAAATCCGAAATTATAAAAACCACTATCAATTAAATTTAATTTCTTCTTAAGAAGTATATTTCCAGATTTATCAGTAACTAAAAAAAGTCCTCTTATACCAATATATGGATTAGTAGAAACTACACCAACAGAATACAATTTAGAATTAACTTCTGTTGTAGACTGAAAACTTAAACTTATATTACTGTCAGAATACAAATTGTTAAAAGTTATTAATTGGGAAAATGCTTCGACTGTAAATAAATTAAAAAGTAAGATAAAACAAATGTTTCCAAAGTTCTTTCTTTTGTGCGAGATATTAATTTTCATAATTAAATTGTAGTTATTTGCTTAAACTTAAATTTTTATTCAATAGTAAATCAAAAATTATTTAATGAGATTCTGTTTTTATTTTAAATACTAGTAGCTCTAAAAATGAATTCTACCTAATCAAAATTTAGATTGAAATTAGGACTTTATCTTTAAAGTTTATAATATAATTACATTTTCTAATACTGAAACAATTAATTAGCTAATTTCTGTAATACCTCAAAGCTCATAAATCACAAAACCTCCCCTACATGCTTCTTTATATTCACAGCCATTTTGTGCATTGGCAAATCATTATCATCCGTACCAAAGGGATCCTCAATTTCTTCCGCTACCAGCTCCATACTGCCTAATACATAAAACACGAAAGCCACCAAGGGCGCCACGTAATAGCCGAGGGTGAACACGTAGCCAAAAGGCAAGGTCATGATGTAAACAAAAATAAACTTTTTGATAAAAGCACTGTACGATTGCGGCATGGGCGTATTTTTAATTCGTTCGCAAGCGCCGCAAATATCGGTAAAGGAGCTCAGTTCGCCGTTTAGTACAATGAGTTGATCGCCGGTCAATTTGCCATTTTTGTACAGATTGTTTACCCTCATCATCATGAGGCCGGCTATTTGGTTGGGTACATGTTTTTCGGTATCAATGCTTTTTAGTTCGGGGTGCTCCTGCTCGTCGAGGGCGAGGCGAGTAGTTTCTGATTGCAAATGCGTTTTGAGCGCATCAGCATAGAGCGGTATCGTTTTCCGGAAAAAAGATCGGCTAACTTCTTCGTCAGCACCCAGCATTACATTCAGTTTCAAAGCCAGGTTGCGGCTATTGTTCACCAGCGAACCCCAAAGTTTGCGCCCCTCCCACCAGCGGTCATATGCTGTATTGGTTCTGAAAACTAATAAAATAGAAATGGCAAAACCTAATAGCTGATGCAAAGTAGGAATATTTCTGACCCAACTTTTTTCGCTTAGATGCAGAATTTCAATTTCTACCCATGCCACCAACAAAGAATACACGATAACAAATAAAATTAAGGGTGCTAACCTTCGGGCGGTATCTGCACTAGTAAAGTGGGTAAGAGATTTTAGCCAGGCTTTGTTATTATAAACTTGCATAGGTTTTTTAAAGATTGTCAAAAGGGTAAATGTAAAGGATTTTGCAGGAAACGATATGCTATTGTATTTATAATGAATCAAAAATGAATAAAACCATTTATAACGTTCATTATATGCAAAACGTAAGGTTCAAACCTTGGACTTTGAAGTGCACGATAATTGAACACCATAAATACGTATTTCACCGTATTTACACATCAAATATTTTTATTGAAATTGCGCCCACTGTAAACGTTTACCCAATTAGCAGCGTACTGAAAACTGAAACGCTCCTTTAACCAAATTTATGAAACCAATTTTACCTACAAG
The DNA here is from genome assembly GCA_031412335.1 of bacterium. Taxonomy (GTDB): domain Bacteria; phylum Bacteroidota; class Bacteroidia; order Sphingobacteriales; family Sphingobacteriaceae; genus JBBQYA01. The sequence goes on from JANOCT010000004.1 coordinate 33,463, forward strand.
GCTCTTAGTTTTCCTCCTTACTTTTTTCATTAATGCTTCATTATTCGCCCAAAACCAAAACAATCAATGGCGGTTAGGTAATGGTGCTTCTATTGATTTTAATGTAACTCCACCAGTTTCTGTAGCAATTAACCAAATGACTACTCAAGAAGGTGTGGCATCCATAGCCGATGAGACTACTGGTGCCTTGTTATTCTATACCGATGGCTTAACTGTTTGGAACGCTAATGATCAAATAATGCCAAATGGCACTGGTCTATTAGGTGGTATTTTAATGAAATCTTCAACAACTGGCGCAGTTATCGTTCCTAAACCTTTTAGTGCAGGTATCTACTATATCATAACTATTGATGAGCAATCTTCTGGTTCTGGTATTTATTATAATGAAGTGGATATGAGTTTAAATGGGGGCCTGGGAGATATCGTTGCTGGGAAGAAAAATATTTTTTTATATGCAACTGGTTCAGAAAAATTGCATGCTGTGCCAACTTCAGATGCCTGCGGGTTTTGGTTAGTCTCACATGACAATCCTGGTAACACATTCTTTTCATTTAAGATAATATCAACCGGTATACAGACCACCCCAGTTTTAAGTACAGTTGGTGGTTCGCATGGAAATGGATCTGGACATTTAAAAATAAACCGACAAGGCAATAAATTGGCTATCGGTAATTTTCTAGATTCTAATGTAGAATTATATGATTTCAATAATTCCACTGGCGTAATTTCCAATCCTGTAATTTGGGATTTCATCTCAACTAATCCTAATATTTATGGGGTTGAATTCTCTACCAATGGTTCTAATTTATATATTTCAAATTTCCAAAGTGTTTATCAGTTTGATATTACTTCGGGTGTGGCAGCAACCATTCAGGCAACCTCTACCATTGTTTCTATTGGGATACCACCATTAAACGGACCAACCACTTTACAATTAGGTCCAGATGGTAAAATCTATGTTGCATCCTTAGGACAAATAGATGTTATTAATTTCCCAAACTCTGTTGGTACCGCATGTGGTTATCAACAAAATGCCATTCCATTAATAGCAGGATCAGCTGGCTGGGGACTTCCGCAATTTATTTACAACGTTGCTTCTATTCCGACTGATAATAAAATTTTAGCTACGGATACTTGTTTTGGAAATTCAACTACTTTAACGGTTTCTAAAATTACAAATGTGGTAAGCCTAGTTTGGAATTTTGACGATCCTGCCTCTGGTGCAAACAATATAGCCGTTGGCTCTGCACCTCAACACTTATTTACTAAGGCGGATACTTTTCAAGTTTCCGTACTAATCAATTATCCTTGTGTTTCTTATACACTTACTCAGGATGTTATAATAGCCAATTGCCCTGTTCCAAGTATTACAAAAATTAAAATACTAGGCGATACTTGTGATGAAAATGCAGTAATCAGCCTTCAGGCAGAGGGAGTTTCAAGTTCACCCTATTTCTTTTGGAATTTTGATGACCCAACAAATACACCTAATGATACCATAACCATAACTGGTGCAAGTCCAGTTTCATTCCCAACCTATACTTTTTCTTCACCAGGAGTTTATAATGTTTGTGTTTCTTTTCAGGAACCAGGTTTTCCGGTTTCTCAAGTTTGCCGAACCATCAGAATTGGACTTTGTTGTCCACCACCTATTCCCAGCATTACTAATATAGATGTCTGTGATAATTTACTTCCATATATTTTTAATGGAAATTCTTACACAGCAACAGGAAGCTATAATGTAAACTTGCTAAATTCTGCAGGTTGCGATTCTATCGCTACGTTAAATTTAACAGTAAAGCCAACAAAAACAAGTAATACTAGTGTAACTATTTGTTCTAATCTGGCTCCTTATAGTTGGAACGGGAATTCCTATTCATCATCTGGTACTTATAATTTTACATCCGTAAGTTCAAATGGCTGCGATTCTGTTGCTTCTTTAGAATTAACAGTAAATGCAACAACTTCAAGTATTACAAATGATACTACTTGCAGCAATAATCCTCCTTACGTTTGGAATGGGATTTCATACAGCACGGCTGGCACCTATTCAATAACATTTATTAATAGTAAAGGATGCGATTCTGTAGCAACATTAAATCTGACTATTAATAATCCAACATCAAGCATTACCAATCTTAACATTTGCGGTAGCCAATTACCTTTTAATTGGAATGGAATTGACTATTTCAATGCTGGAACATATACAACAACATTGGTATCAACTGGCGGTTGCGATTCTGTTGCCACTTTAAATTTAGCAGTTATTAATAGCTCAAGTAGCACCACAATAGAAACTATTTGTCCGAAAAATCTCCCTTTAATTTGGAATGGAGTTCCTTATAATTTTCCCGGATCATATAGTATTATTTTAATCAATGCTGCAGGATGTGATTCAGTAGCAACTTTGGAATTGTTGCCATATCAACGTGAAGTTAGAGGAGGCGGTCCTGTAGAAAGGTGTATTAATGATCCAGGGATTTTTTACATAAAATCTGACTCACCTTTTGTATCTATTCTATGGGATTTTGGTGACCCAAACAGTTTAGGAAATAATACCTCAAATCTTGATTCTTTAACCCATTTATTTACATCAGTTGGAGAATATCAAGTAAGTGTTAAAGCTGAGTTTAATTGCTCATCTTTTCAACAAAACTACACGGTCACCATAAAAAACTGTAATGAATGTACACTCTATATACCCGATGCCTTTTCTCCAAACAACGACAATATAAACGACACGTTTCTTCCAACTGTAAGCTGCGTCCCAGAAACCTATGTATTTTCTATTTTCAATCGTTGGGGTCAATTAATTTACCTAAGCAAGGAAGTTGAAAAGCCTTGGGACGGAAAATCTAGCGGAATTGATGCACAGGATGGAATTTATATTTATCAAATCAATTATAAATTTCCGGGAGAACAAGCGAAAAGCAAACGAGGCACGGTAGTTTTAATTAAATAGTTCGGATTTAGGTTTTCTAAACCAAACTTTTTAAAGTAGTTTTTAACCTTAAGCGCAATGCATCCCATTGCCCTTTTTTGGTTTTTACATTCCAATCCTAAATCGATTAGGATTGTTGGCTTTATCTTAAAATAAAAATTAGTAAAACCATAAAATGAGAAAATATTATTTCGAAAAATAAAAAATTTCAAAAATATTTGGAAATAAAAAATACTTAGTGTTATTTGTACACATACTATTGAAGTAAGTTATAAGCCTTCAGATTGTAAAAGCATTTAACTAAAAAGCTATTTCGGTCTGAAACTATAATTTAAGAATAACAAATTTTGAGTGTTGAGAGTCTGATTTCAATAGGATTACGTTTTAAGCGAATACAATTTCAAGTGGTTCAATCCATTTTATATATCTTAAAAATAACCTAAATTATCTCAACATGAATCAAACTCTTACGTACAAAAATTTTAGAAAGAAAACCCTTTATGGACTTTCATTTCTATCCTTATCATTATTTTCTTCAATAGCTTTTGCTCAAAATGCTCCCATTAACTTTGAAACCGGAGGAAATGGAGCAGCTTGGACTTGGACTGCTTTTGAAAACGGACCTTCAGGTGGACCTGTTCAAATTGTAGCAAATCCAAGTGCTACTGGGATCAATACTTCTACTACCGTTGCAAAATTTACAACCGAAATTAACGGACAGCCTTTTGCAGGTTTTGAATCTCAACATGGAGCAGATATTGGCACTTTTACCTTATCAGCTTCTAATGCAATCGTAAAAATAATGGTTTACAAACCAGTTATTTCTGATGTGGGAATTAAGTTTGCTACTTCTACAAACGGTTCTACTGGAGAATTGAGAGTTGCGAATACGTTAATAAACCAATGGGAAGAACTAACCTTTGATTTCTCTACTAAAATTGGAGAAACCAACGATCAAATAATTTTCTTTTTAGATTTTCAAACTAGAACTACTCAAAACACTTGTTATTTTGACAATGTTACTTTTTCTGCTGTTACTGCTCCTACTATGCCAACCGTTAATGCACCAGTTCCAACAAATCTGGCAGCGGATGTTATTTCATTATTTAGTAATGCATATACAAATGTTCCCGTAGATACTTGGAGAACACCATGGTCTAATGGAACATTAACAGATTTGCAAATTGCTGGTAATGACGTGAAGCAATATACTAATTTAGATTTTGTAGGAATTGAAACGGTTGGACCTAATCAAATAAATGCAACTACCATGTTGAAATTCCATATTGATGCTTGGACACCAAATTTAACAGCTTTCAAAGTTAAGTTGGTAGATATTGGTGCTGATGGTGCATTTGGCGGTGGTGATGATAAAGAACAAGAGTTAAGTTTCACACCAACGTTACTAGGTTGGAATAGTTATGACATTTTACTTTCAGACTTTACTAATTTAACTACAAGAGCAAATATTGCTCAATTAATATTAGCTGGAAACCCAACAGGAACAGGAAATGTTTACATTGATAATGTTTATTTTCACAAAACTCCTTTTGTTAACCCAAATGTGCCAGCTGTAGCTGCTCCTACTCCAACAAACCTTGCAGCAGATGTTATTTCTTTATTTAGTAATGCTTATACAAATGTTGCCGTAGATACTTGGAGAACACCATGGTCTAACGGTACATTAACAGATTTGCAAATTGCTGGTAATGATGTGAAGCAATATACCAATTTAGATTTTGTAGGGATTGAGACGGTTGGACCTAATCAAATAAATGCAACTACTATGTTGAGTTTCCATATTGATGCCTGGACTCCAAATTTAACAACTTTCAGAGTCAAGTTGGTAGATATTGGTGCTGATGGAGCATTTGGTGGTGGTGATGATAAAGAACAAGAGTTGAGTTTCACACCAACGTTACTTGGTTGGAATAGTTATGATATTTTACTTTCTGACTTTACTAATTTAACTACAAGAGCAAATATTGCTCAATTAATATTAGCCGGAAACCCAACAGGAACAGGAAATGTTTACATTGATAATGTGTATTTTCACAAAACTCCTTTTGTTAACCCAAATGTGCCAGCTGTAGCTGCTCCTACTCCAACAAACCTTGCAGCGGATGTTATTTCATTATTTAGTAATGCATATACGAATGTAGCTGTAGATACTTGGAGAACACCATGGTCTAATGGAACATTAACAGATTTGCAAATTGCTGGTAATGATGTGAAGCAATATACCAATTTAGATTTTGTAGGGATTGAAACGGTTGGTCCTAATCAAATAAATGCAACTACCATGTTGAAATTCCATATTGATGCTTGGACACCAAATTTAACAGCTTTCAAAGTTAAGTTGGTAGATATTGGTGCTGATGGTGCATTTGGTGGTGGTGATGATAAAGAACAAGAGTTAAGTTTTACGCCAACGCTACTAGGTTGGAATAGCTATGATATTTCACTTTCAGACTTTACTAATTTAACTACAAGAGCAAATATTGCTCAATTAATATTAGCTGGAAACCCAACAGGAACAGGAAATGTGTATATCGATAATGTGTATTTTCACAAATCTCCAGATCCTAATGTGCCTTCAACTGCAGCTCCAATTCCTACTGCTGCAGCAAATACAGTAATTTCATTATTTAGTAATACCTACACCAATGTTGCAGTTGATACGTGGAGAACACCATGGTCTAATGCTACATTAACTGATTTGCAAATTGCCGGAAACGATACAAAAAAATATACGGCTCTTGATTTCGTAGGGATAGAAACAGTTGGTCCAAATTTGATTGATGCAACCTTAATGACCAATTTTCACTTAGATGCTTGGACACCAAACATGACTACTTTCAGAATTAAATTAGTCGACATAGGCGCAGATGCAGCATTTGGAGGTGGTGATGATAAAGAATTTGAAATTCCTTTTACCCCTGTTCTTAGTGGATGGAATACTTATAATATTTTATTGTCTGATTTTACAGGATTGACGACACGCCAACACATTGCTCAATTAATCTTATCTGGTTTGCCAACTGCAGCAGGTACTGTATTTATCGACAATGTTTATTTCAGTAGAAATGTTGTAGGTATAAATTCATTACAAAATAGTTTGGTTAAAATTTATCCAAATCCTGCTACAGATCAATTAATTATTGAAGCAAAAAATAATGTTCAAAATGTAATTGTGTTAAATGTTTTAGGTCAAGAAGTTTTAACGATCAAGCCATTTATGCAAAAGGTAAATCTTAATATTTCTGAACTACCAACAGGAATTTATACAATAAAAGCTATTGTAGACGGTCAGAATTCAACAGCTAAGTTTATAAAAAACTAATTGTAAGGTAATTATGCTTTGTTATAATTGCCAAGAATAAATTTCAATTTTTAAATAGTGTGTTTATGAGATATAGGTGATATGAAGAAATTCATATTGCCTATATTTATTTTTGAAATAAATACGGTTTTTTTATTAAATTTATTTTTAATTAAAACCCAACCTGATTTTTTAAAATTTTCAATTTTTTACAGCACCAATAAACTGCATTTTAAATTTATTTACAGTTCAATGAAAATTAGATTTCTACTATCGTTTATTTTATTTTTTTGTTCTAAAGAAATTTTTTCACAAACCATTATTCAAAAAACTGATTCTGGTTATACTCTTTTAAGAAATGGGAAACCATATTATGTAAAAGGTGTAGGTGGCCAAACCAATTTCGATAGAATGGTTGCTGTAGGTGCGAATTCATTTAGAACTTGGGGCAGTGATGATGCACAAGCTGTATTAGCAGAGGCGGAAAAAAGAAATTTATCTGTAATGTTTGGCTTGTGGATGCAACCAGAACGAAGTGGATTTGATTATGACAATGCAGATCAAGTTAAAAAACAATTCAATTTTCTTAAATCAGTTGTTGATCAATTCAAAGATAATCCAGCCATATTATTCTATGGAATTGGAAATGAGTTGGATTTAGATTATTCAAACACAAATGTTTGGAATGCAGTGCAAGACATTGCAAAATATATTCACGAAGTAGATCCCAATCATCCAACCAGCACCGTAACAGCCGGACTTGATTCCCTAGAAGTACAATTAATAAAAGCCCGATGCCCAGACATTGATATTTATTGTGTAAATACCTATGGTGATATTGCTAGTGTACCAAAAAATATAGCCCGATTTGGTTGGACTGGCCCTTACATGATAACAGAATGGGGACCAAATGGCCATTGGGAATCACCACAAACAAGTTGGGGAGTTTCAATAGAACAAACAAGTACAGAAAAGAAGGATTCATATCTTACTAGATATAAAAAATATATTGAGCCAAACAAAAATTATTGCATTGGATCATATGCTTTTTTGTGGGGAGCAAAACAAGAATATACCGAAACTTGGTATGGTTTATTCTCGAAAAATAACTTACCAACTGAACCAGTTGACGCAATTGAAGAAGTTTTTTCTGGAAAAACAATTGAAAATCCATCTCCATCAATTTTAACTTTCAGCATTGACAATATGCTTGCGAAAGAAAATATTACGATAAAAGCTGATGATAAATATACCTCATCTGTAAATGCAGTAATCGGAAATGATTCATCGATAAAAGGTATAAAATATGTGTGGAGAATAATGGAAGAAAGTACTGATAAGAAAAGTGGAGGAGATGCAGAAAAAGCTGCTGATGAAATATCAGGATTAATAAAAAAAGGAAATTCAGCTAACCAAATTTCTTTTAGAGCACCTGGTTTTCCAGGAAAATACAGATTGTTTGTTTCGGCAACTTATAATGATAAAGTAGCTTATGCAAATATTCCTTTTAAAGTAAATAAAAGAGCTCCCGAAGAAAAACAAGCAAAATTTATGAAAATGAAATACACTGATATGAATTCATTTAAACAATAAAATAAAACTAAATGAACAAATTTCTACCTTTCGTTTCATTTATCATTTTATTTATTTCCAGTGCTTCTCAAGCACAATTCAGAAAAAATGATGCTACTTATTTAAAAGATTCTATAGCGAATTCGTTTAAAGAATTAAATCAAACGCCAGGGAATTATTTAAAAAAACCCATGGAGGTTTTAGAAGGATTAGAAATAAGTGGCTTTTACCGATTGGAAACCGATTTTAGAAAATTAAAGGAAGCCTATCCACACCTCGAAAATAACAAGACTAATTTATTTGTTGGAGATGATAGCCAATTACCCCAACTGATGTTGAATATAAATGGGCGTGCTAGCAATAATACTCAATTTGGTACAGATCTTTTCATGTGGACGCCTTTAACAGGAGCTGGACAAGAAGAAAATGTTAAAGGACTTAACCTAGGTGTTAATTTATATGGGAATTTCTCCAACTCCTTAGGCAATTTTGTAGTTAAAGCAGGTGGAATTAATTGGTATTCCCTCTCCCCTTTTACTTTTCAAACTGCTAAAGGAAATAATAGATATTCACTTTTCGACCGAAATCCTTGGGATCCAAGTACAATAAATATTGAAACCCGATACGCTAATTTTTATTCCATTGGCGAAATCAATCAAGATCAGCGTTGGGGAAATCAAGCATTTCAAGGATTAATAGTTGAAGGAAATCAATTACCAAATGGTTTTTCGTTTAATGGGATGTATGGTAAAACTCAGTTTGATGGTGGTTTAAGTCCTATTCCAAATTCATCTTTTGGCGGTAGAATTATGAAAACTTTTCTTAAAACAAGAAGTTCGATTGCTCTAAATTCATTTAATAACCAAAGTTTTATCGATTCGATTAATTTAAAAACGGCTGGATTCAATATTTCTACACTAGAATTTACTCATTATGTTGATAAACTAAAAATATATGGAGAAGTTGGATTAGGAAGAAGGTTTACTAATGTTAGTAATAAAGATTGGGGTGAAGCCCTATCATTGAAATTTAGTTATCCAATCGATAATAAGTATTTAACAGAATTGCATTTGTACCGAGTAAGTCCAGATGTATTTAATAATAGTTCAATTTTTATTAATTCATCTATTCAAGAAAATACCTTACAAGTCAATTCGCAAACCCAACCTGTACTGATTCCCGTTTCGAGTGCAATATTGCCAATGGGACAATTATCCAATAATAGACAGGGTATTGAAATTAATTCTCAAATAAATTTCGGGAAATTTAAAAACTCTATTGGATATGCTAATTCTATGGAATTAGAAAATCTTTCTTCTAAATTAACCTATTCGCATCCTTTTAATAATCTGGCATTATCGCGTTTCTGGCGATTTGCATTTCCGAGTAATGTAGGGCCATATAATAATTTAAGTAAAATATACCGATCTGTTTTCGAAACAGTAAATATAACAGAAGTGGATTCTGAAACTGGAAAACCTAAGAAAAAATATTTTAACACAGTAGAATTAAGTTCAAAATACAAAACAAGTATTTTCAAAAAGGATTTGTTTATATTTTATTTCGGTTCTATCAATTCTGTACAAAATTTTGCTTCGAGTACTGTTAACTTTTCCGAACGCGCTCTCCTACGTACCTATGATCATCAATTTGAAACGTATTTGCGGTTAAGTTCTCGTTTTGTTTGGTGCAATTATTTCGGGTTCGAAAGAATAATTGCCAATTACAGTACAGAAACAGACGTAGAAACGAGAAGACCAAAAAATCAGCGGGGTACAAGTTATGCAACAGGTTTTGATATTGCCTTAAGTAAAGGCGTTGGTTTTTATGTTCGACAGAGATGGATGCAATATAAAGATACCAGTTTTACTAATGACAGATATAAAGGTTATGAAACCACAGTTGAATTAAAATGCTTCTTTTAAATTAAATATACTAACGGAAAAATATAATTAAAATTTGAAAATAAACTATGTATAAAAACATTATACTAATACTTTTTTTTACCACAATTTTCACTCATTCTTTTGCACAAAAAGATAGAAAAGTAAGTTTTGTAGGAGGTGCCAGATCCGTTATTAATAATAACACGTTAAAAGTGGATGGAGATGCCAATGATTCGACTACGGTAAAGAAAAACAATGGCGGCTATGCCTTAATTGATTTAGGTTTTAATATTAAACCAAATAAAAGCACTGAAATAATGGGAATGTTCCGGATTCGAAATGAATTTGGAGGATTTTGGGGAGCAGGTGTGCAAATAGATGTAAGGCAATTATGGATTAAAGGAGTTATCGCAAATTCAATTCGATACCAAGTTGGTGATTTGAATTTAAAACAAACGCCATTTACGCTTTACAATCATCATTCTGATCAAATAGACTCACTACCATCGGTATTCGCCTTACAAAAAAATATAGTTGATTATGAGAAATTTTACCTTTCGAATAATACATGGCGAATGCAGGGCGCAAACGTTGATTTTGGATTTACCTTTAATAAATTTATTCAAGAAGTAAATGTAAACGCTTTTATAAATCGATTAAATGCTACTAATTTCTCGAATGTATCAGATAGATTGATGGGTGGATTAAGTGCGCAATTGATCGCAAATAAATACTTTCAACTTGGTTATAATACCAATAATGTATTTGATTTGAAAGGAACCGTTCCAGACAGTAATGTATTTAATAATTCAGTAAACACGATTGATTTTAAGCTTAAAAACAATTTCGATGATTATTTAATTTCGTTGAATGGTGAAGTTGGAAAAAGCATTTATCAATTCTCTTTTGATACGCTTGCTCCTCGTTATGATGATTATTTCATAAATGCTTATGCTGAATTAGACATAAAAAAATGGAATGTAAAAGCTACCCTTGGTTTTCTGGATGTAGGGCCAGATTTTAGAAGTATTGGTGCTCAAAGTAAAGATGTAAACTATAATGCCACTCCAGTTTATTTTAATAGATATACGAATGACCAATTAATAAGACCCATCGGTTTATTTGATATAATTAGTAACGAAAATATATATAATAGAACTTTAAGTAGCAGATTAGCAACAGAAAGTCCAATTTATAATAATGTTTTGCCTTTTGGAATTGCCACTAATAACCGAACTGGTATGTACGGTAAATTGACTTATAAAAGTTATAGAGATATAGAACTTACTGGAGAATATTACAATTTGAGTGAAATTCGTGGTCTAGGAACTTTATTTCTTAAGAAGTTTGAATTCTACAAACTTTATGCTGGCGTACCGATCAATAAATTAATTAATACGAAAAAACTTCTTTTCGCACATGTAGGTTCAAATATGCAATTCACAAAAAGAAAAAGCCCAGAATCAGTTGAGAATATTGATCTAAAGTCGATGCAAATGTCGGGTGGAATTAGATGGGAATTTGCTCCTAAATTTGAATTAATGGGTGGTATTGTTTATCAAACCAATAATGGAAACGAATATACAGCAGAAAGAAATTCATACAGCGAAATAATTTTTTACAATTCAAGTACGTATAAATTGAATCAACAAATTATTTCAGGTGGAATTCGATATAATTTCAGTTCAAATGTTTACCTAGCGTCAATTTACCAAAACAGCAGTTTTAAAGATAAAACTGGAAATATTAAAGATTTTGGTATTAATCAATTTGGTTTAATTTTTAATATGCTTTTATAATATGAAAACTAAAATATCATTACTTTTTATCATATTCCTTTGTTTTATATCGTGCAGAGAAGATGCCGATACGTTTGATGGACCAAGTATTATTGAGATTGCCGGTGATTTCAAATTTTTGTCAGATTTTAGTGCAAATAAAACAACAGTTGATTTTGCAAACGGTGAAACTGTAGATTTTTCAGCACAGTTTAATAAGCCAATAAGTTGGACACTTACTATTGTTGGCGAAACTACAAAAGCAACGAAAATAATTACTGGAAGTAGCAAATCAATATCTGCAAGCAATGGAAGATGGAATGGTTCTACAACAAATTTCCCTACTTTTTCGGCAGAAAATTGCACAGCAACGTTAACTTTTAAAGATCTTGCAGATACGGCAAGAATTAGTTTAAAAACGTTAAGTCCGAAAAAAATAGATGCTTTTATTATTGCCGATTTCGAAGCAGGTTTAAACTCAAAGTGGACAACATTTGTACAGTCGGGTACTCAAATAGATTTCAAAGTAAAAACTGATAATTTGGCACCTGAAGGAAAAAAATATTTGAATATGGCAGGTGCAGTTAATTTTGACTTTTTAATTGGCCTAATAGATTTTCCAGCAAAAGCCTACGGTACAGCTGTTACATTTCCATTAGCTGTAAACCCAGAATCAGTCTATTTTAATTGTTTAATTTATGGCGTTCCTGATAGTACAGCTGCTAACAGATCAATTGTTTTATTTCAATTTAAAGAAGATGAAAACGGGAACGGAGTTTTTAATGGTGTTAATGAAGATTTGTACGCTTATGAAATACGAGTAGATTGGGAAGGTTGGAGATTAATCTCAGTTAAATATTCTGACTTAACATCATTAGAGAATGGTCAGCCAGCTACTCCAAAAGGTAATGGATTGCGTAATCCAGATAAACTTGGATTAATTTCAATGTTATATTTAGCAGATCCAAACAATGGATTTGCCAGTACAAAAATTGACTTATTATCTTTTAGTTCAAATAAACCAATTGAGCCATGAAAAATCCATTAAATAAAATAACATTAATTTTTTTTATTGTAATTGCTACAGTTAGTTGCAAATCAGTTGTTAATTTTCAAACAAAAGAATTATACGAGATCAACCCTGTGGTTAATTCTAATGATATAAATGGTTTCAATGCTATTAACATATTTCGAGATGATTTTGATAAAAGCGTTTGGTCCTCTCCCGAGATTAAATGTGTTAATTTAAAATCCGAAAATCAGACTGTATATGAAGGCAAAGGCGCATTAATGGTTAAATGGGATAAAATTGCTGGTGGATGTAAATGGGTTGGAATTGGTTTCGGATGGAATAATTGGGCCGCTAAAGATATAACTGATATTACAGATGTAGCAGCTATTCAAATGCAAGTAAAAGCAGTGAATTCGAATTTTAAAAATTTTCCTGTTGCATTTGCTTTAGAAGATTATTCGGGTGTGCAATGTTATTATGGATTTACCTTGGCTTTAGCATCAGGCGAGTTCAATAAAAATACTTGGACATCAGTAACCATCCCTCTTTCTAAATTTAATTTTGAAGGTCAGGATTTTGATGTGGAAAAAGTTAAACAATTTATGATTCAATTGGAAGGTGAAGGAGAAATATACTTGGATGATATCAAATTTGTTCGACTTCAAAATGGTTAATATGAGGTTACTTTATTTTTTACTTTTTTTAATTTATTCTTTAAACAGTTTTTCACAAAAAATAAAAACAGATGTCGATATTGATTTATTAATTAAATCTATGTCGGTAGAAGAAAAGGCTGGGCAAATGACTCAGATTGACTTAGGAGTAATTGCTGAAGGTGAAATATGCAACCTGAAAAACCCACAATCAATTAATTTAGAAAAATTACAAAATGCAATTTCTGTTTACAAAATTGGTTCAATATTAAATGTTGGATGTGGAAGCGGCACCATATCTCGTGAAAACTGGAGCAAGATTTTAACTTCTATCAAAGCAGAAAATACAAAGTTAAATCGATTGAAAATTCCAATAATATATGGTTTGGATGCCATACATGGTGCAAATTATACTATTGGAGCAACATTATTTCCTCAACCAATTGGCCAGGCAGCTACTTGGAATCCTGAATTAGTTGAAAAAGTTTATGATATAACAGCTTATGAAACTCGTGCTTCTGGAATTCCTTGGAATTTCTCACCAGTTTTAGATTTAGGAAGGCAACCACTTTGGTCCAGATTTTTCGAAACTTTTGGAGAAGATGTTTACTTAGCCAAAAGTATGTCGAAAGTTGCCATTAGAGGTTTAGAAGGCACAGATAGTAAAAGTCCCTACAAGGTTGCATCCTGCATGAAACATTTTTTGGGTTACAGTATGCCCTTGAGTGGAAAAGATCGATCACCAGCATGGATATCTGAACGAGAATTAAGGGAATATTTTCTCCCTACTTTTCAAGAGGCGATCAAGCTGGGATCAAAAACAATTATGATAAATTCAGGTGAAATTAATGGAACACCTGTTCATATTGATTATGATATTCTAACCACACTTTTACGAAAAGAATTAGGGTTCAAAGGTGTAATTCTAACAGATTGGGAAGATATTTATAAATTGGTATCAGCTCATAGAGTAGCAGCAGATAAAAAGGAAGCAGTAAAAATGTCAATAATGGCTGGTATTGATATGAGCATGACGCCAAATGATTTTGATTTTACCAAATTATTGGTAGAATTAATTAAAGAAGGTACCATTCCAATGTCAAGAATTGATGAATCTGTAAGCCGTATTTTACAACTTAAAAAAGATTTAGGCTTATTTAATGAATTAAAAATAAATAAAGAAACCTATGCTAAGTTCGGGTCTAAAGAATATTCAAACATTAGCTATCAAGTTGCTGCTGAAAGTATTACACTACTTAAAAATAGGAATAGTATTTTACCTTTAGGAAACAATAAAGAAAATATTTTGATTTGCGGTCCTGCTGCATCAAGTTTAAATCTTTTAAATGGCGCCTGGACACATACTTGGCAAGGCATTGATACTAAATATAATACCGTTGGTAAAGCAACAATTTTAGAAGCGGTAAAAAATAACACTTCCAATAAGCAAATAGATTATTCCTTAGGTGCATCATTGGATAGTTTATATGATCTAGAATTGTGCATTGAGAAAGCCAGAAAAGCAGATAAAATAATCATATGCATAGGCGAAACACCCAGCACAGAAATAGTTGGAAACATTAAAAATTTATCCTTGTCAGCTTCGCAAAGAATTTTAATTACCAAACTATCGGAATTAAAAAAACCCATAATTTTAATTTGCGCATTTAATAGACCAAGAATACTAAATGAATTTGTTGACAAAGCTGATGCAATTCTTTATTCCTATTTGCCTGGAGATGAAGGTGGTATTGCAATTTCCGACTGCCTTTTTGGAAAAATTAATCCAAGTGGCAAATTACCTTTTACCTATCCTGCAGATGTAAATGATATCATCCATTATGATCATAAAAGATCTGAAGATATGGATGTTGACTTTTCTATGAATGCTTATCGTCCACAATTTGATTTCGGTTTCGGGTTAAGTTATACTCAATTTGAGTATAGTAATTTTAAAATTTCATCGTCAACTATTACAGAAAACGATTCATTAAAAATATACGTAACGATTAAAAATATTGGATCAGTAATTGGAAAAGAAACCATTCAGGTCTATTATGCAGATTTGTATGCTACTATTACACCGTCTGTGAAAAAATTAGTTCGTTTTAGTAAAATAGAATTAAAACCAAACGAAGTTAAAGAAGTTGAGTTTATTATACACGGTAATGATTTATCTTTTATTAATAAAAAATTAGATCGGGTAACTGAAAAAGGCGAATTTGAAATAATTATTAACAACCAAAAAAAGACATTTTATGTTAATTAGAAAATTAGTTTTAATCAGCATTGGAGCATTATTAATGTTAAATGCTTGTAAGCAATCTCCCCCACCAGAAAAAGTAGGAATAGAAGAAAAAGGTGATTTTGAATTTTCAGGCTTTCAGTGGAAATACAAAAACGCGACTACGCCAGTAGGGCCTGGACCAAATCGGTTTTTAGGTACAACTGAAAATGCTTTTGTTGATGAAAAAGGCTATTTGCATTTAAAAATAACGAAGAAAAATAATAACTGGTTTTGTAGTGAAATTATAAGCACAAAAGAATTTGGGTATGGAACTTATGTTTTTACATGTTTAAGTGATATTAGAAATTTTACTGAAAAAGAAGTTTTTGGTTTCTTTACTTGGGATAATTATAGCTTCCAACAACAAGGAAATAGTGAAGTTGATATAGAATTTTCAAGATGGAATAAGCCGAATGATTCATTATTAATTTCGTATGCCGTTCAACCTGTAATATTTAGTAACCCGATCCCTTACAGTGAGCGAACGTTCAAACCATTGGTAGCAACTAATTTAGTTAGTAAAGCTACTACCCACATGATGCGTTGGACTGCAGACAGTGTTTATTGGGAAAGCTATGCTGGAGAAGAATACCCTGGTCCGAATAAAATAGGCCAATGGACTTTTGATAACACAAATATACCGAGAGAGAAAATTGAAGGAAGTGAAGTTTCTGCTAAAATTGTAATTCCTGCGCCAAGCGATTCTACTAATGTGAGAATAAACTTTTGGTTGTTGAATGGTCAGGCTCCAAGTAACGGAAAAGATAACGAGGTCATTATTAAATCATTTAAGTTTTTCCCTTTATAAAAAATTAAAATCTCACTCTTAACCTAGTTTATAATTTTAATAATCAAACAATTTAAAAATTAACTAAATATCAATAATCACTAAAAGAAAAAAGACATGAAAAATTTTACAAAATTATTTTTACTACTAATTACGCTTTTGTTCGCAAAGAGCACAATAGCACAAATTACCCTTCCAATTACTTTTGAAACCCCTGGAATTATTTATTCGCAAATAGATTTTGCTGGTGGCAGAACTACAATTTTACCCAATCCAAACCCGAGCGGAATAAACACATCAGTAAGTGTTTTGCAAATGGTAAAAGATTCTGACCAAGTATATGGCGGTAGCAAAATTGAATTAGCCGGATTTATTGACTTTACAAATTTAAATGCGTTGAAAATGAAAGTTCATTGTCCTCGGGTTAATGTAGGAATATTGGTTAAATTTGAAGGACCTGGAGCACAAACTGCTGACAATATTGTTTTCCCTACCGTTGCAAACCAATGGGAAGAGTTAACATGGAATTTCCCTAATTTACCTAACAACACCTACAATGCAATTACTTTTATTTATGATTTAGGTATTTTCGGCAATAGTGGACCTGATTTCACCTTCTACCAAGATGATATTAGCTTAGCACAAGTTGCTGGTCCAGCGCAGTTAACATTACCCGTTACATTTGATGATGCAGGAACTACCTATGGTTTTACTGATTTTGGAGGAACATTTACAGAATCAGTTGTTGACCCAGCAAATGCATCAAATACTGTTGCTAAAACGATAAGAGGTGGAACCGCCGAAACGTATGCAGGAACTACCATTGGAACCGGAGGTTTAGGTTTTGCAATTCCAATACCATTTACAGCTTCTAACAGAAAAATGTTTGCAAGAGTTTATGCACCTGCGGCAGGTATTCCAGTCAGATTTAAAGTTGAAGTTTCAGGTCAGCCTACACAATCAGTAGAAACACAAACATTAACAACAGTAGCCAATGCATGGGAAACCATTACATTTGATTTAAACAATCAAGCAAGCGGTACTGCTCAATTTGATGCATCATTTCCCTACAATGTAGCTTCCATATTTTTTAATTTTGATGTTCCGGGATCAGTTGCAGGTGTTCAAACCTATTATTGGGATGATGTGAATTTTGGTAATGCTGTAGGAATTTCAACTCTTTCTAATGATTTAATCTCCATTTATCCAAACCCAGTTTCAGACAGAATAACTATTCAATTATCAAATGAATTAAAAAACAGCAACTCAACTTATAAAATAGTTGATTTAACTGGAAGAATAATTGCATCAGGAATACTTAATGTTTCTGAAATTGATGTTAACCAATTGCTTAATGGTATTTATTCTCTTCAAATAAACACAGAAAAAGGATTAATTAATAAAACTTTTGTAAAACAATAGTTTTAGTCAATGATGAATTATGAATTATGAGTGATGAATACCTTTCTAATGTGCAGTTGTATTATTTACAATTCAGCTCATAATCACTCATAATTCAACATTCATAACTCATAATTTTTATTCAACTATGATTTCTGTTTCATAGTAAGTATGCTACTTTTAATTATTTTTAATAATTCGTAGACATTTTTGTGAATACTATCAAATTCTTCATTTGTTAGGTAATCAGTTTCAAAAAGTAGTTCTAGCCAATAGCTTGTTTCATCGCATTCTTTTTGTGCAATACCTAATTTATGAATAAAATCTTTATTGCTTTCCGCATTTTGAGCTTCACGTACCAAAGCCCCGATAGCTGTTCCGCTTCTTAATAATTGTTTTGCAAGTGTGTATTCTTTCTTTTGCTCAACCAAGTATTTATAAAGTCTCACAATCCTTATCGCAAAAGCAAAAGATTTTGTAAGCAATACATTTTCTTTTTTCTCATTCATAACTCATAATTCATAACTCATCATTCATCAAACAAACTCCACCGTCCACTCCCCTTTATTTATTGCATCTGCATTAAACACATTAAAAAACAAGTTGCTTAAGCTGCCAAGCGTATTGATATTAATGGTTTGTGCGTTACCGGCTTGCAAGGTAATAACGTTTGCACCAGGCGAATCATTTTTTTGCGCAGCGAGGTAAAACGTTAAATCCGTTACCCCATCGTTTTTTAATTCCAATTTATCATTCGCTTGAAAAGTATGTTTAAAAATATTTTCATTTTGTAGCGGTTTGGTATCGCCTGTAAAAACCAGTTGAGCACCCGAGCGGATAGCAGCCAAATCGAAATACTGATCAATGCTTTCGGGCATGGCGGCATATTTCTGCATCAATGCTCCCATGTTGCCATACATCGCAATACAGACAGCCAGCCGGGCTGCTTCCACCGCTTCGCTTTCTGTTTTGGTGGCAGATAAATTGCCTTTTTGTGCTTGCAAGGTAGTGTTCAACGACGCTTCGAAATCCAACACTTCTGTCCGCAGGGTAGCCAATGGCACAATACCATCTAAATTGATACCCAAAGAAGCAACGGCCGCTATGCGTTGGGTTTGCGAACCCACTTGAAAAGGATTTCGCTTATTCGGTAATAATTTTTTGTAATCGGGTGAAGTATTATCATACAAGCCTTGAATGGTAATATCCCACTTTTTAATTTTAGTACTCAACAAGTCTAATAATTGATTAAGCTGTAGGGTTTCGCCTTGTTGTGTACCGCCTTGCGCTTTCCAATTGTTGTAGGCTTTCACCAAATCGTTGTGCAAAGGCGTGTAGGTTGTTATCAAAGCATCGAAAAAAGGATCTCCCGCCATTTTTACCAAGGCGGCATTGTGGTAGGTACTAATCCGATCGGCTAATTTATAGCTGTCGGAAGTTGCATTTTTGAACGGGTTTTGAGTAAAAGCCCAAGGTTTTTGTACTGCCATAATATTTAAAGTTTATTATAGGGTTAGATACGTTAACAACCGCTGTTAACTGGTATTAAAAATAAATGATTGGAAATATAAATCCAAAATTTGCAATTAAATACTTCTACCAGAAGTGAATAAATTTGGATGATTTGGAGGTTTAATGATTTAACTTTTAGTAAGTAATATCCAATTACCTTAATCCAAATCTCAAAAAAGCCCCAACCAGACTCCCAAACACAACATCTTGCAGGCGGTTGCCTCCGATGAACTCACTTGATGCAACATCTTGCAGAGAGTTGCCTCCGATGAACTCATTTGATGCAACATCTTGCAGGGAGTTGCCTCCGATGAACTCATTTGATGAAACATCTTGCAGGGAGTTGCCTCCGATGAACTCATTTGATGCAACATCTTGAAGGGAGTTGGCTCCGATGAACTCATTTGAAGCAACGTCTTGCGGGGAGTTGCGTGAAAGTGAATTGGTAGATAATTATACTATAAGGATTTTGAAGAGAAGGAAAGAGGAGTATATTTGGGGGAGGCAAGATTATTATTTGTAATTAATAATTAAATTTTCACAAATTCAGACAAATGGGCATTAGCATTAAAACACACAAATTATTATGGGGTCGCTCAGGTAACAAGTGTGCATTTGAAGATTGCAGACACGACTTAATTGCAGACGAAACCGAGACAGACGACGAAGCTATTATTGGAGATGAAGCTCATATTGTAGCTAAAAAAAATAATGGATCAAGAGGTGTCTCTCCTCTTTCAGATGAAGACAGAGATAAATATGAAAATTTAATACTTCTCTGTAGAACACACCATAAAATAATAGATGATCAATTTAACTTTTATACAGTAAAAAAACTTGTTGATCTTAAAAAGAAACACGAATCATGGGTTAAAGGTAGCTTGGAATTCGACACTGAAAGAAATAAAGAAGAACTTACATACGCCTCAAATATTGATGAAATTGTAAATAAATTGGATTTCCAAAACTGGAATGTTTGGACTTCTATGATATTTGGTGGTACTCATTCAATCAGTTATATCAGGTACGAACAGTTGGGAGAATTATGCAGTTTTATAGTAACAAGATTTTGGTCTCAGAGATATCCTGAACTAGAAAATGCAATATTTAACCTAAAATTAATTTTGAGAGACTTTTTAAATGTTTTTATTTATCACGCAGAGCATGGTTCCTTGACAATTAAACAAGATGAAGAATTAGAAAGTAAATTTCTTCACACTGAAAAATTTTATAGACTTATTTGGCACGAAAACCGGAATGATTATATTGAATTAATAAAAGATTACGAATTTCATGTTGCACTGGTTTGCGATTTGGGGCTAGAACTTACACGTGCTGGAAATTTAGTAATTGAAAAAATACGACAATACATTTATCCAATGTACCGTGAAAAAGAAGGAAAGCTATTAATCAAAGAAGAAATAGATTCAGATTCATTTAACAACTACACAGTAGAATATACTTCGGAAGAAAAAATGCAAAAATTTCCATATTTCGGCTTAGAAGCTTTTATGTTAGACCGTATGAAACAAGATGTAAGTTTCGGGACAGGAGTAAGTAAGAAATATCTTTAATAAGTTTTATACTCTATTTTCCTCAATTCTTAGCAAAACTGCAAACCGATAGTGAATATTTAACAGAACTTATACTTTAAGCATATATGTTACAACAAGATGAGATAAAATTTTTAGAGAAGGAAATAAAAAGAACTATAAACTCAATTGAGCATAATTATTTTCAATATTTCAAAAGATTTAAATACGGTGATGAAGAAGAAGAATATCCTGGTTGGACAAAAAGTTGGCTTGAAAGTCGAATCACAGACTTATATCATTTAATATTAGCCTATTTAGAAGCAAGGCAAATGACAATCTTTCTCGACACCTTTAAGGCAACTTTCAAAGATAAAATAGATGATACAGATTTCATTTTACAGGAAACATTAACAGATCCAGAATTTGATCCTGAATTGGCTATTTTAACTAAGTTCAGACGGTTTTTAGAAGTCTTTAAAGCTTTTGATTCTAAACAATCCAAAGAGGATGATTATATAAAATTAATTTCTATTTTAGAAAACACGGATTTCATTTTAAAAAATTGCAATTCCACTATTAATAATGAAGCAGATATTTATAAGCAAGTTAAATGGGTTCTCGGGCTTTTTTATCCACTCTGTAGGAAGCTTAACAAAGCCTCATTTATTCAAGAATTTAAAATTTATATTCCAGATATTTTAATTCCTGAATTAAAAGTTGCAATTGAATATAAATACATCAAAAGCAAAAATGACAATATTGATAATTATATTGATCAAATAAGAATTGATGCTATTAACTATGTAGATGATTATAGATATGAGTCTTTTATTGCTGTGATTTACATTGAAGACACATCTATTGCTACACCTGAAAGTATCCGAATGTCATGGAAAGCAAAAAAGTTTCCCAATAATTGGGATTTAGTTATAGTAAATGGGTCTCCAAATAAATCTAAAAAAATAAAGCAAATTAAAACGCCCTAGATAGGCGTAATATCCAGATTAGTTAAGAAAAATAAATTATGAACTTTCAATAGTCTTAGCATTCAAACAAAAAAAACGCTAATATCCTTAATAATTCATAACTCATCATTCTTAACTCAATTCTTCACCGGCAAGCAAGAATGTAATTTTCCAAACTCCATCATTTGCTCAGCAAAACTAGTTGGATATTCAATCTTTACATCTTTAATTTTACCATTTTCCATTATCGGAATTAATTTAGGTTGAATAAATCCTTTGTAAGGAGCTACGTTCAATTTAGAGAACCGCTCCAACACTTCTGCATGTAATACTTTATCCACTTTCACCCCATAATTTTCAACCAATGCCTTTGCTGATGCGTAATCCCCTTCCGATTTTATGCGTTGAATTTCGCGCAATAAATCACCAAACAGTTTTCGTAATTTATCATAATCATTTATTTTAAAATAGGTTTTTCCATTCTTAGTTACTTTCTCTACCACTTTTTCAGCAAGTCCTTTTTCATAAACCCATGAAGCATTTAACTGCCTGTTTCGCATGTGCGATTCTTCCAGATCGTCGCCAGGTTTAATTCGGTTCAGTTGAGTCATCATTCCATTATTAATATAAGAATCATATTCAGCTTTACCAACATCGGTATTATCGGTCACTCCTATTTCTACCAGCTTTTTATCAATAATATAATAAAGAGCAACTAAATCTGCTCTTGCTTCTTCCAAGGTACTTCCATACGTTTTCAAGGTAACATCAGGAGTTGAAATACCTGGGTTTATTTGACCTGATGCGTGGCCGATAACCTCGTGCATATCGGTATGTAAATCTCCTGCCAAGGCACCATATTTTTTTCCTCTTTGTACAATCTCATCACTAAATGCAAATTCGGCAGCCGTTGGACTTTTTGCACCCACTATGTTATATGATTTTACAATATTACCAAGTGATACCGATTTAGAACCATGTTGTTCACGCACCCAATTTGAGTTTGGTAAATTAATACCAATGGGAGTTGAAGGGGCTGCATCACCCGATTCGCCTACCACGGTAATTACTTTAGCACTGATACCTTTTACATTTTTCTTTTTATGTTGTGGCATTAACGGTGAATTATCTTCAAACCATTGTGCTTCTTTGGCAATGGCGGCAATCCTTTTTGTGGCTTCCATATCTTTTATCGATACGACAGATTCAAAACTACCACGCATAGCAATCGCATCTTGATAAACTTCAATAAAACCATTTACCACATCAATTCTCGAATCTACATCTTTAACCCAAGCTATTGAATATTCATCCCAGATTCGTAAATCACCAGTTCTATAATAACTGATCAGCTTTAATAATGCATCTTTTTGTAAATCATTTTCAGCAACATTAGAAGCTTTATCCAACCAGTAAATTATTTTCTGAATAGCTGAACCATACATTCCACCGGCTTTCCAAGTTTTTTCTACGATTACTCCATTTTCTTTTACCAATTTAGAATTTAAACCAAAAGAAACAGGAGTTTTATTACTTGAATCTCTTTTTGAAGCATAATAGTTTTCAACTTCTTTTTGAGTTACACCCTCATAAAAATTGTTAGCAGAACCCTTAACGTTATCAATATCCGATGCTAGATTTACCGTTTTCATTGCAATAGCAGGACTAAAAATTAATGGTTGTAAGATTGAATATAACTTCGCTTTAGTTTGACCTGAACTCAAGGGTAATAAAGTAGAATCAGATTCTTTTATTAATGAATTATAATACGCTGGGCTTATTTCTGGAATCATTTTCACATTTGAATAATGATGATGAATACCATTGGAGAACCAAACTTGTTTTACCCAAATCTCAAACTGTTTAAATTCTGCAGAATTTCTGTCTCCTTTATACGATTCATAAATACCTTCATTGGTTTTTCTGATCAATAAATTATAACTGTACTTCTGATCATAAATAATATCTCTGCCTGCTAAACCTGCTTCATATAAATAATAACAAAGTTCCTTTTGCTTCAAGGACAATTCATTAAAACCAGGAACTTGGTACCTAAGCATTTGTACATCTCCAAATCTTTCATTTTCTACTTCAAAAGCAGTTTCATCAGCTACATCGCTTACTGTTACTTCTGGATTTTTAGTATTTTTTTGTTTGCAAGCATTTAATTGTATGGCTACCATTACAATTAGTAGTACTAAGTATTTTTTCATATTTCTTACAGTAAATTTTTTACGAAAATATCATTTTATGATAGATTATTATTTTTTAAACAGCCTAATGTACCATCAAATTTTGTTGAATTTTTTTAATAAAATTTATCAATCATTATATTCTATTTGATAAAAATAAATTCACCCATTAAAAACAACCCTTTTTTTTATCATTGCTAAAAGATTTTATCTTTACATTATCATTCCTGATAAGAAAATTAATAAATGAACGACCATAATAACCCACAGGTGGCTCGGCTTCCAGAACATTTAAAGCAATTTATAGTTGAGCAGCACTACGAAAAATATACCCCAATAGACCAAGCAGTTTGGAGATATGTGATGCGGCAAAACTATGATTATCTAAAAGATGTAGCTTTCTATCCCTATATTGAAGGATTAAAAAGAGCCGGACTTAGTATTGAACGGATACCAGACCTTAAAACCATGAATGAAAATCTGGGCAAAATAGGTTGGGGAGCAGTTACCGTTGATGGATTTATACCTCCAGCTGCTTTTATGGAATATCAAGCATACAAGGTTTTGGTAATTGCTGCCGACATTCGCCAAATTAAGCATATTGAATATACTCCCGCTCCTGATATTATTCATGAGGCTTCTGGTCATGCGCCTATTATTGCTGATAAAGATTATGCACAATATCTACAATATATAGGCGAAATAGGTTCAAAAGCCATGTTTTCTTACAATGATTTTGAACTGTATGAATCTATAAGGCATTTATCTATTTTAAAAGAATTGCCAGATGCAAATCCAGAAATGCTATCCAAAGCCGAAAACGATGTTTTAGAAAAACAACTATCGCTTGGAGAACCTTCTGAAATGGCACTATTAAGTCGTTTACATTGGTGGACAGTCGAATATGGATTGATTAATACAGCAACTGGGCCTAAAATTTATGGAGCTGGCTTACTTTCTTCCATCGGTGAAAGTGCATCTTGTATGCTTGATTCTGTTGCAAAAATCCCCTATACGATTGATGCTGTTAATGTTCCATTTGATATCACACAAACACAACCTCAACTATTTGTAACACCTGATTTTGAAAATCTGATTACTGTTTTGGAAGAGTTTGCCAATAAAATGGCATTTAGAACGGGTGGTAAATCTGGTCTTGAAAAAGCAATTGATTGTAAAAATATTTGTACAGTGGTTTTAAGTTCTGGAATTCAAATTAGTGGAGTTGTTGATAAAATAGAGTTAGATACAAATGATGAGCCCTCTTTAGTCACATTTAATAGTTCAGTTGCACTAGCTTTTAATCATAAACAATTGAGAGGCTGGGATAAAAGTGTTTTGGATAAAGGCTTTATTACTCCAGTAGGTAAAATAAAAAATTCAGCAAAACTTTTGGAAGATTTGAGTGATCAAGAAATTGAGGGATTTAAAAATTCAGAAACAGGTTTAAGTGAATTTTATTTTGAAAGTGGAATAGTATTAAAAGGAGTATTGCAACAATTAATAAAGAAAAATTATAAAACTATTGCCATAATTTTTTCGAATTGCCGGGTTTATGATTCAATTACAGGCCATGATTTTTATAATGAACCTGAAGATTTTATCTTAACCGTTGGCGCAAATGTCACCTCCGTTTTTTGTGGGGCAGCTGATAAAGATGCTTATAATCAAGAAGCATTTATTAGTAAAAAAACAACTCCGAATTTTGTTGAATATTCAGCTGAAATAATTCAGTTACATCAACTTTATGACCAAATAGCAAGGCTAAGAAAAGTAGGAGGTTCAGATTTGGAAATAAAAAAAATATGGGAAACTTTGCAATCAAATTATCCAGAAGATTGGTTGGCAAGTATGGAATTATATGAATACTTAATAACTGAGGATAAACTACCAGCAATCTCAAGCGAAATAAAAAACTCTTTAGAAAAAATAGCAATTGCTGACCCACACCTTGAAAAATTAGTTCAAGATGGTTTCAGAGTTATAAAAAATCAACTTAAATCTTTTGCTTAAATCTCATTTATTCTAAAATAATTATATGAATTATTTAATTACTGGTGCAAGTAGTGGAGTTGGATTTGAAACCGTACTTGAATTAAGCCTTAGAAGTAGTAATCGGATAATTGCTTTGGCCAGATCAGATGATAAGTTGCAAAATCTATTGAACATAGCAAGATCCATCACTCCCGATTGTAAAGTACATATATTGAAATTTGATATTGTACATGATAATTATCAGGAAACATTAATTCCTTTTATTAAAACTCATTTCAACCATATTGATGTATTAATAAATAATGCAGGACAATTAATTAATAAACCATTTTTGGAATTAAACGATGAGGATTGGGCCGAAATGTTTGATAGTAATGTAATGGGAGCAGTAAAAATGATCCGAAATTTGCTTCCTTATTTTGCTAAATCACAAGCGCATATTGTAAACATTGGAAGTATGGGTGGTTTTTTGGGAAGTTCTAAATTTAGCGGCCTATCTGCCTATTCTGCTGCTAAAGCAGCATTACATAATTTGACAGAATGCTTGGCGACCGAACTTGCCGACAAAAATATAAGTGTGAATTGCCTTGCACTTGGTTCTGCTCAAACAGAAATGCTTGAAAAAGCTTTCCCAGGTTATAAATCGCCAGTATTAGCTTATGAAATGGGCGCTTATATTGCAAATTTTGCTGCCACAGGTCACAAATTTTATAACGGAAAAGTTTTGCCAGTTGCTTTGCAAACTCCATAAAAAAACCCTGAAAGAATATTTCAAGGTTTTTTAATATTATTTATGATGATAAATTATTCTATCGATATTCTAGATAAAGCAACATTATTTCCTTCTTTAAACTTTACAAAGTAAAGTCCTCTTCTTAAACTTGGATCAATGTCAAAATTTAATATATGTTGACCTGCACTTAATTCCATTGTACCCAAATCTGCTGCTTCTTTTCCTAATAAATCAATTAATTTAACAGATAGTATTGCATTATTTTTAAAAGATACTGATGCGTTAAACCTTCCACTTGCTGGGTTTGGATAAACTTTTAAGTTTGGTAGAAATTTTACTGTTTGCAAACCTACTGGTTTTTGAACAACCGTTATAACACCTGACATTCCTATTCCACCTTTATCTCCATGTGGCTGACAAAAATATGGAATAACTTGAGGAGTTGTAAATACAAAGTCTTTTTGCTGAGATGCTGAATTCATTGGGAAAACTGGCATAGTTACATCATCATCTGATTGAGATGGATGCCCACCACTAACCCATTGGAAACGAACAATATCTCCAGTATTAACAGTTACAAACTTTGGAGTAAATACAAAATTAGAAACTTGAATTACAACGGTATTTTGAGCAATTAATACTGAGGAACAGAATAAAAAGAGAAATAGAACTAAGCATATTTTTTTCATAGACACAAATTTAAATTATTTACGGTTAAATCTTTTGTAAAGTTGCTGATACCCTAAATTAAATTTTAAAACTCAATAACTTTGCCACATATTTTCCAATAATATCAAATTCAAGATTTACCAGATCTCCAGGTTTAATTTGGCTCATGCTTGTGTTTTCGTAGGTATAAGGAATAATTGCAACTGAAAATGTGTTTTTGGTAGAATTAAAAACAGTTAGACTGACTCCATTAATACTAATTGAACCTTTTTCGACAGTTACACGTGCTTCATTAAATTCATATTCAAAATTCATTTCCCAACTTCCATTCTTATCAATAACATCTGTGCAAAATGCGGTGCAATCTACATGACCCTGTACAATGTGTCCATCTAATCTGCCATTCATTTGCATACAACGCTCCAGATTTACCATTGAACCTATTTTCAATAAGTTCAAATTTGATTTCTCTAAGGTTTCGTTAATTGCAGTTACAGTATGCTCATTTTCATGTATGGCAACTACAGTTAGACAAACTCCTTCGTGAGCCACACTTTGATCAATTTTCAACTCTTGCGAAATATCAGATTTTATATCAAAGTGCTTATTGTCATTTTCAATTCTGATATCGGTAATTAACCCAATGGTTTCTATAATTCCTGTAAACAAATTTTTAATATAAAACGTGAATAATTCCTTTTAACACTCTTTTTCGGGTACCTGCGAATCTTAATTCTGTAATATCACAAACATAAAAATAAACCCCTTCTGAAACTTTTTTTCCACTATCATCTGTTCCATCCCACTCTATGTTTACTTTATTGGTTTCATAAACTTGCTGACCCCAACGGTTGAAAATATTAATATTAATGGTTTGATTATATCCAGCACTATCAGGAAAAGGAACAAAAAAATCATTGATTCCATCGTTATTTGGAGTAAATACATTGGGTAAAACAAATTTTGGACAATTATCTACGCAAACTACATTGCTATTATCGCTTTTGTTTTTATCATTCGAATCAATTGCAATAATGTAATAACAAGCAGCAATAGATTCCAATAAATTTGCATCTGTAAAAGTTAGTTGTGATCCTGGCTCAATTCTTACCAGCAATTCGAAATCTTTATCTTGAAATGATTGCTTATAAATATTGTATGCTATAATATCTTCATTACAACTTAGATCAGGCAATGTCCAGGTAAGCCTATTACTAGAACCTATATTTGAACTATCACAACCAGACTGTACACTTAAAATTGGTGGACAAGGTTTTTCATTATCCTCTGGCCTTGCACATGATTGTTGAGATAAGTTAATAACTGGCTCTATAAATCCCGGAATAAAAAAAGAACCTCTCGATTTTATTAAATAGCAATATTCTTTCCCATTTAACAAATTCTTATCAGTATATGTTGTTGATCTAGAAACTCCTATCGAATCAAATTGACCAGAAGTATTTTTCTTAAATATTGCATATTCTATGTTTTGCCAAGGCACGTCTACATCCCAATCTAATTTTAGTTTATTGTCAAGTGGGGTAATTTTAAGAAATATAGATTTTGCACGTTGAGACGATCCTAGTAAATATCTTCCGTTTGGCC
This sequence comes from bacterium, assembly GCA_031412335.1. Taxonomy (GTDB): domain Bacteria; phylum Bacteroidota; class Bacteroidia; order Sphingobacteriales; family Sphingobacteriaceae; genus JBBQYA01. Next base: position 62,308 of record JANOCT010000004.1, read on the forward strand.
CTACCCCATACATATCTACATTGTAAGTGTATTGTTTATCTAACGTATTTAGTCCTGCATCCAAAAATATTGTATCATTTAATCCACCGAAAGTTGGACTTATTTGAGAAAATACTTCTGTAAATACAGTTGGACTAGTAGATTCAGCTCTTAAAAGCCGATATTCGTACGGCGGACTAATTTGTAGCGTATCAAATACAATTGGTTTACTCCATCTAACTGTATCTGTTCCAATTGAAATATCTGTAGTCACAATAGTAACATTAGTTAATACTGCTAATGTTTTTTCAAGTTGCGAACAGGATTCTTCACTAGCATAACTTTCAGTTCCATCATTAAAATAGGCAATAATTCGGTAGCAATAATTTACTCCAATTGCCAAACCTCCGTTTGCAGCATTATTATCTGTAAAATTTAGGGTATTTATATTTGGAACTGTTGCAATTTGTTCATAACCCAAAAAATCTGGTACTCCGGTTAAACAACCGGTAGGTGTGAAATTAATAAACCCTTTTCTTCTATAAATTTTATATCCAGCAGCTTTACTACAAACACTTTTGCTCCATGTTAAATTTATAGTATTTCCAACAGAAGCAGTTTGTAAATTTTCAGGAGCTGGTGCAACAATGGTTATCAAATACGTTTCCAAATCAACTAATTTTGGATCTCCGTTGTCCTCTGCTCTAAACACAACTTGATAGGGTTGTTTTCTTGCCAAATCGCAATTAGTTGTCCACGAAAAATTTGAACTAACCGATCCATCGCTTGTTTTGCTTATAAAAGTTGCACTTGGATTCACCTCAAAAGGTCCACCGCCTGCAGTCAATAAAATTCGATCGTTTCTCGGACTTGAAGTATTCTGATCATTTGCTGTTACTTTTAAAAACAAAGTTGATCCAGCGACAATACAGGTATCATTTATTTCATCAATAACAGGTGGTACATTAACAGTACTTCTAATTACCAATTGCATATCTCTGATTAAATACCCAATCAATGTTCCATTTCTATATTCCTCTACCCGAATTGCTATATTGAACAAGCCAATTAATTTAGGTGTATTCCAGATTATTTCGCCTGTTTTATTATTAATAGTAAAAGAAACTGAGCTAAAATCTGAATTATTTAAAAAACGATAACCATCTACCTCAACCCCAACTTCTTGTTTACAAGCAACCAGACTATAACTTAAACTATCACCATCTACATCAAAGCCATTTGGATTGTGTAAGAACAATTCTCCAACTGCGCCAAAATCTATTGGATCTGCTAATAAAACCGGACTTGATGTATTAAACCCTATTTGAGGGTTTATGACTAGAAATGTTTCAATGTAAAATGGAGTTTGTAATGAATTTGTAAAGTTTATAACCTGTGCATTCCGATTCTCATCGCGGTAGCTAATAATGTAATTACCAAAAGCCGGAAAAACATGTTCAAAAACGTAGGTATTTCTAGCAATATCGGTACCTGGAAATTGAAATTTTTCTTTTCTTTTAACAGTAGCATTAGTTCCATCTCCAAAAAAAAGTTGAGCTTCAGGTCTATCTGCTTGCCCCTGACCTACTTCAGTAAACATGGTCAAAGTAAACTCGTATTTCAAGGTTCCTAATTGGCGGTAAGTTATTTGCCCAGCACGATTATGTGTAGCAAAAGCAATTGATGAAGCGAATAGAAATAAAACGAGTAAGAGAGTTTGGTAAAATTTTTTATTCATATAAAATTGAACAATAATATTTTTAACGCTAAAATTACGGAATTAAGTATCAATATTGCTTTCTTGCTTTTTCCCATTCCGAAATTAAGTTTTCGCTTTTTACCGATATTGAAGATTGGCTGTTTTTTAAATTATTTAAATAATAAACAGCAAGTACTGCTGCAAGTTCTTCCTCTTCAGAAGTAATTAATTTCTCTTGATTTGGTTTATAAAAGTTAGGGATAAAATGAGTGTCGAAATTTCCTGAAATGAAGTTTGGATGTTGCATAACAAAATGTCCAAAAGGCAAAGTTGTTTTAATTCCTTTTATTTGATATTGTTCAATAGCATTTTTCATTTTCGAAATCGCTTCGGTTCTGTCTTTTCCATGTACGATTAATTTAGCAATCATTGGATCATAATACATTGGAATTTCCATTCCTTCTTCAAAAGAATCGTCAACCCGAATACCTGGGCCAGAAGGTGTTTGGTAAACTTCTAACTCTCCAATAGATGGAAGAAAATTATTTTCTGGATCTTCTGCACACACTCTTAGTTCAATTGAGTGACCAGAAATAGTTAAATCTGCCTGAGTAAAAGATAATTTTTCTCCTCTTGCTACTTTTATTTGCTCTTTTACTAAATCAAGACCAGTAATATTTTCAGTAACCGGATGTTCAACTTGTAATCGGGTATTCATTTCCAGAAAATAGAAATCTAATTTTTCGTCTAATAAAAATTCTACAGTTCCTGCACCTGAATAATTACATGCTTTAGCAACCAAAACTGCACAAGCACCCATTTTTTCGCGTATTTCTGGAGTTAAAATACAAGATGGAGCTTCTTCCACTAATTTTTGATGGCGACGTTGTATGGAGCATTCTCGTTCAAATAAATGAACAATATTTCCATGATTATCTCCTAAAACCTGTATTTCAATATGTCTGGGCGAACTAACATATCGTTCAATGAATACGGAGCCGTCTCCAAAAGCTGAAATTGCTTCACTAATGGCTAATTCTAATTGTTCATCAAATTCGTTTTCATGTTGAACCATTCTCATTCCTTTTCCACCTCCACCTGCTGATGCTTTTATCAGAATAGGGAAACCAATTTCTATAGCTGTTTTTTTTGCTTCAACTTTATCAGCTATTGCTTTGTCAATACCTGGCACCATGGGAATATTAAAAGAGGACACCGCAGCTTTCGCCCCTAATTTACTTCCCATTATTCGCATAGATTCTGGAGAAGGGCCTATAAAAATTATTCCTTCCTGTGCTACTCTTGCAGCAAAGTCAGCATTCTCTGAAAGAAAACCATAACCAGGATGAATAGCATCAGCACCCGTAATCTTGCACGCATTTATTATTTTATCGAAAGAAAGATAAGATAAGGATGACTGAGCAGGCCCAATGGCAACTGCCTCATCTGCAAACCTAACATGACGAGCATTCCGATCAGCTTCTGAATAAACAGCAACAGTTGCTATCCCCATTTCACGAGCAGATTTCATGATGCGTAATGCAATTTCACCGCGATTGGCTACCAATATTTTCTTCATTTTGCTATTTGAGAATTAGAAATAGTACTTAATTGTACATTTGTAAAACTAAAGAATGAATTTATATAGCTCAGTAAAATTTTTACTTAAAAAAGAAATAATGTTAGAATGGCGTAGCAAATATGCTTTCAACGGTATTTTGCTCTATGTAATTTCTACAATTTTCGTTTGTTTTTTATCCTTTAAAAAAATAGACCCGATTAGTTGGAATGTTTTATTCTGGATTATTATGCTGTTTGCAGCCGTAAATGCTATTGCAAAAAGTTTCATGCAAGAAAATGCTCAACGGCAATTTTATTATTATTCGCTAGTATCTGCAGAAGCAATTATTTTATCTAAAATAATATACAATAGCGGTTTAATGCTTTTACTAGCAAGTATTGCATTCGCGTTTTACAACCTAGTATTTACTAATCCAGTTCAAGATATTATACTTTATCTAATTTGTGTTTTAACAGGCGCAATTAGTTTTGCAACAGTTTTTACGCTAATTTCTGGTATTGCTTCCAAAGCAAACGGAAGTGCAACGCTGATGGCTATCCTTGGTTTTCCTGTTATTATTCCCGTTTTAATGGTGATTATAAAACTATCTAAAAATGCAATGGATGGGCTTGATCGCAGTGTTAGTTATGACGAATTATTAGTGCTAGGTGCTATAAATCTTATCGTACTCACTGGTTCATACCTCTTATTTCCTTATCTTTGGCGCGATTAATTGTGAACAAATACATGCGAAAAAATTGGTGGAAATATCTTGCCATAGTGTTAATTATCTATTCAGTTATTGGTGGTTTGCTTATTCAAGTGCCGGTTTTGGCAATCTTGCACGAAAGTATCAGAAACTTATATTTTCATGTACCAATGTGGTTTGCCATGATTGCTATGTACACCGTTTCAGTTGTTTACAGTATTAAATATTTATCCAATTCAAATTATAAAAATGATTTGATTGCGGTAGAAAGTGTAAATACCGGAATTCTTTTTTGCGCTTTAGGATTGGTAACTGGTATGCTTTGGGCTAAAAATACCTGGGGTGATTTTTGGCCAAATGATCCAAAATTAAATGGATCTGCTATTGCGACTTTGATGTATCTGGCTTATGTTGTTTTAAGAAATTCATTGGACAATCCTCAAAAAAGAGGTAAAATTTCAGCTGTTTACAACCTTTTTGCTTTCCCAATAATGATTGTTTTATTGTTTGTTTTACCTCGGCAAACAGATTCTTTGCATCCGGGCAATGGTGGAAATCCTGGTTTTGGAGGGTATGATTTAGATGGAATGATGAGACTGGTTCTTTATCCAACTTTTATTGGATGGATTTTAGTTTCAACCTGGATTATGACTTTACGCTACCGAATCCGATTAATTGAACATCAAAAAAACGAATTAAACTAAAAAATGAAATACCTTTTTACCTTACTTATTGGATTATTTTGCACGGGTATAGTTCTGGCCCAAACTGCAACAGAACAAATAGATATGGCAACTGCGATGAGAAGCTCTGGAAAAATATACGTTGTAGTAGGAGTAATAGCGCTAATAATGAGTGGTTTATTTTTTTACTTATTTACCATTGACCGGAGAATATCCAAATTGGAAAAGGATAAATAGTTAATCAAAAGCTGTTCATTTTTTATTTTTATTAAAGCAAACAATTTTTAAAAATTAATTTTTGAAAGTATTGATATTTAATCGAAACTTGCCTGCTTTAAATCTAACCTTAATAGTTTTAACCAAACAAAAAGTTTTATGGCAAAAGAAATGGATAATATATCTGAAGAAACGCACTTTTTTGCAGACGTATGCCAATTTTTCGACAATGCGGCACAATTTACAAACCACCCAAAAGGTTTGTTAGATCAGATTAAAGCCTGTAACAGTATCTATCGTTTTCGATTCCCGATTAGGGTTGGAAACTCATTTGAAGTAATTGATGCGTGGCGAGTTGAACACTCTCATCACAAATCGCCGACAAAAGGGGGAATAAGATACAGTGAAATGGTAAATGAAGACGAAGTAATGGCACTTGCTGCACTTATGACGTACAAATGTGCTATAGTTAACGTTCCTTTTGGAGGAGCGAAAGGTGGTGTGAAAATTAATCCTAAAAATTACACCATCGAGCAATTGGAGAATATCACCAGAAGATATACTTCCGAATTAATCAAGAAAAATTTTATTGGGCCGGGTGTAGATGTACCAGCACCAGATTATGGAACTGGCGAACGAGAAATGAGTTGGATTGCTGATACGTATCAGGCCTTTAATCCAGGGCAAATTGATGCAATTGCTTGCGTAACCGGGAAACCACTTGCGCAACATGGTATTCAAGGCAGAAGAGAAGCTACAGGACGTGGTATTTTCATCGGAATTCGGGAAGCAGTAAGTGTTGCCGAGGACATGAAAAAGTTAGGTCTTTCGGTTGGAATTGAAGGAAAAAAAGTAATCGTTCAAGGTTTAGGAAATGTTGGCTATTACACCGCTAAATTTCTTCAAGAAGCTGGAGCAATTATCGTTGGACTTTGCGAATACGAAGGAGCCATTTATAACGAAGCTGGTTTAGAAGTAGACTCTGTAGTTCAACATAGAAAAGAAACCGGCTCTATTTTAGGATATAAAAATTGCATTGATTTTAAAAATTCATCGGAAGGATTAGAGCAAGAATGTGATATTTTAGTTCCTGCTGCTCTTGAAAAGCAAATTACTATTGATAATATTTCAAGAATAAAGGCAAAAATAATTGGCGAAGGCGCAAATGGTCCTACTACACCAGAAGCTGAAGCAATTTTTACCAAAAATGGAGGGATCATTTTACCAGATTTATATTTGAATGCTGGTGGAGTTACGGTTTCGTATTTTGAATGGCTTAAAAACCTATCGCATGTTGCTTTTGGCCGCATGGATAAGCGATACGAAGAAACCTCTACTCAAAATATGGTGAATATGATTGAAAAATCAACTGGGATTAAATTATCTGAAGTTGAAAGAAAATCATTGATAAAAGGAGCTTCTGAATTGGAATTAGTAATTTCTGGATTAGAAGATACCATGATGAGATCGTACCACGAAATTCGGGAGATAAAAGTAAATAACCCGAAAATTGACACCTTGCGAACCGCTGCTTTTGTTAGCTCAATAGATAAAGTTGCAGTTTCTTATTTGAATCTTGGAATATTTCCTTGATCAATTAATTTAGTTAATAAAAAAAAAGCGCCTTGGAAGAGGCGCTTTTTTTATGAAATATTTTTTAAAATGATAAACATTAAAAAACCTAATTTACTCTACAACCACTTTTTGCCTCAGCACGCCCTTATCAGTTTCAACTTCTACCACATAAATGCCTTTAGCAAAATCAGCAACCGCTATGCTTTGCAAATTTCCTTTTGCTTGCTCATATACTTGTTGCCCAAGTTGGTTATACATCTTTACTTTTCCTTTTTGTTCTGCTTTGTTTAATTCTATATTAATTACATCGCTTGCAGGATTGGGAAATACTTTTAAACTTTTATTCTGTTGATTTAGTTGAAAGCCTACCGTGTTGAAATCAATCATAGCGATGTTGCTTGCTGGTGTGCCATTTATTTGTGAGAAACTACCAGCAATTACCAATTTGCCA
>JANOCT010000005.1:0-8830 GCA_031412335.1 bacterium
ACTTTTTGGATAGCCGGAGACGATAATTGTGAGCTATGGCTAAGTACCGATGGTAGCAGCGCGAACAAACAAAAAATAGCCACGGTAATCGGCTGGAGTAGTGTGGGCGAATACACGAAATACAGCGGACAGCAATCTGCGTTAATCAATCTGACGGCAGGACAAAACTATTACATCGAAGTACTACAAAAAGAAGCAACGGGTGAAGACCATGTATCGGTAGGATGGCGTTTGCCAGAAGGCACACTTGAACGCCCGATTAGCAGCAACCGAATTTCGGCTTATGTAAACCAAGTACCAGTGGCGCAAACCGGAACGGAGATAACGTTAACCCTACCAGAGGACAGTGCGGTGCTTTATTCATCGAGTTATGATGTAGATGGCAGCATATTGAACTACAGCTGGACTAAGCAACAAGGCAATGGAACGATGAAAGGAAACAGCAATGGATCTACACTTTCGGTTAAGAATTTAGGAGTGGGAGCACATATTTATCGATTAACGGTAACGGATAACAGTGGTGCACAACATTTTGTAGATCAGAAAATAACGGTAAAAGCGGCAAACATAGCACCGATTTCAAACGCAGGCATCAACCAAACATTGACTTTACCTCAAAACAGCATAACGTTGAACGGATTCGGAAGTGATCAGGATGGCAGCATAGTAGAATACTTATGGACACAAATAAATGGCCCTGCAGCTACCATGCAACAGGTTTATACACCTAATTTACGTTTAAGTAACTTAGTAACTGGAAGTTACACTTTTCGTTTAATCGTAAAAGATGATTTTGGGGTTACCAGTACCGATAACGCAGTAGTAACGGTATTGCCGGGAATCAAAACGGTGGTGTACCGGGTTAACTGTGGTGATCCAATATTAGCCGATCTGCCAATTGACTGGGCGGCGGATGATGCAGACTTAACCTCAGAATATTTTTTCACTTCTGGAATAAATGAAATTAACAGGCTACAAAATCCAGTAACATCTACGATTCCAAATGTACCCAATACGGTATTTTCTGATTATAGATTTGATAGTCCTGCAGCTGGTTCAATTAATTATTCTTTTCCAGTTACAAATGGAGATTACGAAGTAAAACTTTATTTTGCTGAGAATAATAATTTAGCAATTCCTAGAACCAGGGTCTTTGATATTATGGTAGAAGGTAATATAGAATTAGATGATTATAATATATTTACGAATGCGGGATTAAATTCAGTAGAAAAAGTAATAAGAACAACAATATATGATGGAACAATAGATATAGATTTTGCTCAGGTTATTTCAAATCCTTTAATAAGTGGAATTGAAATAGTTTCTGTTGGTGGCACATCTACAAATGGCAGACAAATTACCAACGCTAAACCAGCTTTTGAAAAAATCGAAGCAGCCAAATTAAATGCTGTTATTTATCCAAATCCACATAAAGATGATTTTACAATTGAAATTGAATCAGCTCCTGAAACTTCCATATTAGTTGAAATTTTTGATTTACTTGGTAAAAAATTAATAGCCGAAACTTACCTGACAACTGACATGATTCAAAAAATTATTATAAATACTTCAAAATTAAATTTGAATTATGGTGTCTATCTTGTTAAAATTGCAGCGAAGGATTTCGCGACTCAAACAATAAAAGTGGTTAAGCAATAACGCTAACCGTAACAAAAAGACCGCTTCCTCGTATTAATTGCTTTTAAAAAATTAAATCTCTTAATCTCAAAAAGGAAGAATGCTTTTCAACTCTTTTATTTTTTTTATTTTTCTAATCGTTGTATTACCGTTATATTATCTACTACCGAAGAATTTAAAAAAAATACATCTTATTGTAGCCAGTTATATTTTTTATGGATATTGGGACTGGCGTTTTTGTCTTCTACTTGCGTTTTCAACGGTTCTCGATTATTTTGTTGGTCTAATTATTTATAATACTACTGATGAGAAGAAAAGAAAATTCTTTTTTACGGTAAGCATTGTTATAAATCTGGCTTTTCTTGGTGTATTTAAATACTTTAACTTTTTCATTGATAGTTTTAAAGTTCTCGCCAGTGGTTTAGGTCAAAACGTAGATTTCTTGCATTTAAATGTTGTGTTGCCAATTGGAATTTCATTTTATACATTTCAATCAATGTCTTATGCAATAGATATTTATCGTAAAAAACTTACTCCAACAAGGTCTTTTATTGATTACTCTTTGTTCGTTTGTTTTTTCCCGCAATTAGTTGCGGGCCCTATTCAACGTGCAACGGATTTACTTCCTCAAATTATCAATCTAAAGAAACCTACTCGTTTGCAAATTGAGCAAGGTATTGTGTTAATTATTACAGGCTTGTTTAAAAAAGTAATGATAGGAGACACCACAGGTAGAATTGTTGATCAGATTTTCGGAGATCAAACTCTATACTCTTCTGGTGAATTATTAATGGGCTTAGTTTTGTTTTCAATTCAAATTTATGCAGATTTTAGTGGTTATAGTAGCATAGCAAGAGGAACCTCCAAACTTTTAGGAGTTGAATTAATTAAAAACTTTAATCAACCTTATTTATCAGCAAATATTACTGAATTCTGGCGTAGGTGGCATATTAGTTTATCAACTTGGCTTCGCGATTACTTATATATTTCGCTAGGTGGCAATAGAAAAGGAAATGTTCGAACTTATATCAATCTGTTTATAACCATGCTTTTAGGTGGTTTGTGGCATGGAGCAAACTGGACCTTTTTAGTTTGGGGCGGCTTACATGGAATTTATTTGGCCATCCATAAAGGAATAACTGAAAAAGAAAAAATATCAGACCATTTTATCTATAAAAATATACCAAGCACTATTATTTATGGCTTTAAAATCTTTGGGACTTACTTAATGGTACTCTTTGCTTGGTTATTTTTCAGAGTTAAGTCTTTTAATGAAGCCACATATTTTTTAACTAAAATGATTAATTGGGAATCAGGAGATTACTTTCTGAGATTATCAGGAATTACCGCTGCATTTATGATTCTTATTTTGATTTATGATGTTTGTGAATATTATACCAACAGCCATACATTTTTGTTAAAACTAAAACCGAAAGCTGCCGTTGCAGGAATTTTATCCGTTTTGTTTGCCGTAGTTATGCTCTATATTTTTCAGGCCGAGCCATTACCATTTATTTATTTTCAATTTTAAAAGCAGGACATGAATTTTATAAAAAGCATTTTCTACTTTTTGATTGCTGCATTTCTAACGCTTGCTGGAATAGAAGTTTATTTGCGAAAAGCCGAAATACTAACCACCATTGTAGAAGTTGATCCGATAATAGGCGAAAAGTTTATTCCAAATAAAAACGTAACGCTAGTAAATGAAGGATTCTATATTGGGTCAATCAATAAATATGGTTACATAGGTCCAGAATATGCACCCAAAAGAACTTCTACAGATGGCTTACGGATTACTCTTTTAGGAGATTCGTATGTTGCTGGAGTAGAATTATTTGATAAAGCACATTTTCGATATATTTTAGAAAAAGATTTAGAGAATAGATCAGGAAAAAAAGTTGAAGTAATGAATTTTGGAAAAGATGGTTTGGCACTATCTGGATTATTTGCTTACCGGAATAATTTCGTTTCGAAATTTGATCAAGATTTAACAATGATTTTTATTAATTATCGTGATTTTGTTGCCAAAGAGCGTTTCTTTATTCCTAATTATGAATTGCAAAACGATTCACTAACTATGGTTTCTGAATTTAAAAGTTCAGATAAATTCAAATCTTATCAGAATTTTAGTTTTATGAATCAAGCGTCCCTTGTGTTCTTATTCTATAAATGTATGAATCTCAAAAGCAGAGCTTGGAAAATAATTTTTGATAAATTCTTTACTGGCGACGAAGATTTTGCTAAAAAATACGAAGCAGAAACCACTCAATCTTTTGGATTTACACAAGTTTCTAAAGCTATAATTGATAGTTTGGCCAAGGATCCCAAAGTGGTATTAGTATTAAAAGGTGCGTTTCCAGATTCCGTCACAACGTATATTCAGAATACTGGAATTAAGACTATTAACATAAATATTCCATTAGATTCTATGACCAAAGCTGGATCTGATCCAAATTATTGGGCTGTGTCTCGCAGAAATGGCCATTGGAATCATGCTGCTCATAAGGCTATTGGAAATTTTTTATCTCAAGAAACAACAAAACTTATTAAGTAAAAGATTTTTGCCTAACTAAATCTATGGTTTTTAATAGCGTTACATTCTTATATTTTATTTTAGCTTTCTTTCCTATTTATTTCTTGTTGCGAGGAAATTCAAGGTTGGTTTTCACATTCTTATCCAGCTATCTTTTTTATGGCTGGTGGGATTGGCGATTTCTTGGATTAATCATGTTTTCTACCTGCGTTGATTTTTTTTTAGGAAACGCACTTGAAAATCAAAAAGATGAACGAAAACGGCATTGGTACATCGTTTTTAGCATGATTTTAAATATTACGCTTTTAAGTTTTTTCAAATATTTTAACTTTTTTGCCGATTCTTTTTATCAATTATTCAGCGCAGTAGGTTTCGAGGTTTCTCCACTCACATTGAAAGTGATTCTTCCGGTAGGTATTTCTTTTTACACTTTTCAGTCCATGAGTTATACCATTGATATTTACCGTAGAGATATTCATGCAGAAAAGAATTTTTTACGATTTGCTACCTTTATTTCATTTTTTCCGCAATTAGTTGCTGGGCCAATTGTACGAGCCAGAGATTTTTTACCTCAATTTAAAAATGATCATAATTTAAACTCCGAGCGGGTTATTCTTGGATTTGGCCAAATAGTAGTTGGCTTTTTTAAAAAGGTAATGATCGCTGATTCATTAGCTCCTGTTGTAGAACAGATATTTTCTTCTCCAGCAAATTTCACATCATTAAATCTAATTATTGGAGTAATTTTTTATTCATTTCAAATATACTGCGACTTTAGCGGATATTCTGATATTGCCATTGGTTTAGCACGTATTTTAGGATTTGATTTCCCTAGAAATTTCAATCTTCCTTATTTTTCTAAAAGCTTTCGTGAATTTTGGTCAAGGTGGCATATTTCACTTTCTAGTTGGTTAAGAGATTATTTGTACATTCCGTTAGGTGGCAATAGAGGTGGCAAATACAACACCTATCGGAACTTAATGCTAACCATGCTTATCGGTGGGTTATGGCATGGAGCAAATTGGACATTTATTTTCTGGGGTTTTCTACATGGGGCTTATCAAATAATCGAGAGAGTAACTGGTCCAATTTTCTCAAAAGTTACCAAAGCTTTGCATCTACCAAAATTTGTGGCTGATGGAATTTTAATTTTGACTGTTTATATACTTACCGGTACCGCCTGGATATTTTTCAGAGCTACAACATTTACTGACGCTTGGACTATCATTAATAATATTTTGCTGTTCGATAATTTCAGCATATCAAGTTTGGTAAACATTACCTGGATTGGTAAAGGGGTATTTTTAATTCTTCTACTTTTAATTGGTGAAATAATAAGTACCAAAGTTAATTTTGCTGACATTATGATTAAATCTCCAGTTTTTCGAATTGCTTCTTGCGCAATCATAATATTATCCATCGCATTGTTAGGTGCATTCGCTGATTCACAATTTATTTATTTTCAGTTTTAATATGAAAAAATATTATTGGCTATTTATACTTCTTATTGTTTTATTTATTGGTGATAGGGTAGGAGGCTCGATACTTAATTATCTTTTATTGAAAAGTAATTTCAGATACTCCAGATTATATAATAACGAAGCAAAAAGCGAAGTTTTATTTATAGGGAACTCAAGAGGGCTTGTTTTTTATAAACCATATATAGATTCAGCTGTAAAATTTACATCGTTTAATTTCAGTTATAATGGTTTGCCATTAAATTTAGGTAAAGTTTTATTATTCGATTATTTTAAAAAGTATAATAATCCACGAAAAATAATTCTTGAGGTAACCATGTACGGAGCTGACAAAGAATTAACCAACAATATGAAAATGTTTATGAATCATTCTCCTGGTATTGATTCGTTAATTACTTCAATTTCTTCGAAAACAGCTAATTATTGCGATGTTAGCCATCTATATCGTTACAATGGTGAAGTGTTTGAACGATCTATGTTTTATATGAATAAGACCGACGATAAATGGATTCTAGATAAAAAAATAAGTCAACGGGCCATTGCAAAAATTAATTCATTAAAACCTGTTACACTTTCCTACAACGATTTATTTCTTGAAAATTTAACGTTAATTAGTAATTATTGTACAAAGAATTCCATTGAATTAGTTTTAATTATTAATCCTTATTACCCAGAATATGCGAATAAATTTAAAAATTTAGAGACTTGGAAATCAGGCATTGAGAAGGCAACTGGGCTTAAAATTCACGATTATTCAAATGCGATTTCAGAACCATCAGCATTTGCAGACTATTATCATTTAAATAAAAGTGGAAGCAAATTATTTATTAAAAAGTTGATGGATGACAACCTTTTAAATTAATTAACATTAATTAAAAGAAACATTACTTAAATCGTTTCCGTAGAAAGTCTTATAATTTTTCTATAAACGATGATAAAGACTCTGAACGATGCTCACAGAAAAATTGCCCTCTCTCTTTTAGTTTTAGTTTTTGCTTTACAATTCAAAGCTTTTTCTTCTCCCCCAAATCAATATACAATTGGCCTAACTACCCAGCAGTTTGATGCTGCTGCTGTCCCTCCTGGTTCTATTATTTTTATTAATAGTGGAACAAGAAGTTATTTAGGAATAAAAAATATAAGAGGAACTGTAAGTCAGCCAATTATAATTAAATCTTCAGGAGGTAAAGTTATCATTAGTACTGATTATGGATATGGAATGCGAATTCAGAATTCCAGTCATTTTATAATTGATGGTAAACAAGGACCATTTGAATATAATATTTACATTGATAAATTAGGAAAAGGTCAAGGAATTTCATTAGAAGCAAGATCAACTGATTTTGTTGTACGTGGGCTTGAAATTAACGGACCTGGTTTTGCTGGAATTATGGCTAAATCAGATCCCTATTGCACAAATACAGTTACTGCCGAAAATTTCTTAATGCAGAATTGTGTATTTGAAAACAACTATATACATGATACAGGTAATGGTGAAGGAATGTATATTGGATATACTTTTCCTACTAAAACGTTGAGCCCATGTGGTACTGTTGTAAATTCTCACCGATGCAAAAATATAACTATTCAAAACAATTTGATTGAACGATCTGGCGCAGATGGGTTACAAGTTTCGCAATGTACATCAGGCTTAATACTACAAAACAATGTAGTACTAAATTATGGAGTAAATCCATTCGGAAATTATCAAAATAGTGGATTATCAATTGGTGCCGGTAATTATGGTATAATAAGAAATAATTATATTGCTACAAGTGATGCTGGAGGGAATGGTATTTCAATCATCGGATCTGATGATTTAGACGTTGTCAATAACATAATTGTACATAAAGGTGGTATGGGAATTTATGCTGATGAGCAACATACTAGTTATCCTGCAACACCTGGAGGAAAAGGAATGTACATTGATAACAACACAATAATTGGGAAAACAGGGTGCAACGTTGATGCTATTCAACTTAGAACTCAGCTGGTAACCAATACGGTTAGAAATAATGTAATAGTAAATCCAGCATCCAAATATGTAATTAAGTATTCAGCAGATGTACCAATTGTTGAAAATACTAATAAAAAAGTCGTAAATACATCAGCGTTAGGATTTAATGATGCAGTTGCTAATGATTTTAAATTGCAATCAAATTCAATTTTAGTGAATGCTGGAACTGTTATAAATACAACTACAACTGACTATGCAGGCTTACCTCGTCCAGTAGGTAGCAGTTATGATATTGGGGCTTATGAATACCAAGGAGGAACAGTAAATTCATTACCCGTAATTAATTCGGGCACAGACCAAAGCGTAGTACTTCCGCAAAACAGTCTTCAATTAACAGGAATAGCTAGTGATGTAGATGGCGGTATATCAAGCTGGCTTTGGAGCAAACAAAGCGGCCCCTCAGCAACAATAAGCGGAACAACAAGTAATCAACTGTCGATTAGCAATTTAGTAGTAGGCGTTTATGTATTTCGCTGCACAGTAACAGATAATTTGGGTGGCCAAAGCTGGGATGAAACCACAGTGACGGTAACAGCTGGAAACCTGGCTCCAACAGCCATATTAACTACATCAGCTTTTAGCGGAAGCTTATTAATCAATTCACCACTTACGCTTACAGCCGAAGCTACAGATGTAGATGGAACGATAAGCAAAGTAGCGTTTATGAATGGAAGCACGCTTTTGGCAGAAGATTTGAGTAGCCCATTTACGTATACAACGAGTCCTCAAACGGCAGGTTTGCAGAGCTACCATGTAATTGCGACTGATAATAAAGGAACACAAACGATATCGGCAAGCAAACAAGTAACTATCGTAACAGGCGTTAGCTGCTTGGGCAGTGGGACTGTACTGCGCGAGCAATGGAATAATTTGAGTGGAAGTAGTTTATCGGGACAAAATTTAGATGCACTAATTCCAACAAGCAGTAGTTTATTGACCGAAATATCCATCATAAACAACATAGGGGACAACTATGCAAGCCGAATACGCGGTTATGTATGTGCACCACTAAGCGGAAATTATACTTTTTGGATAGCCGGAGACGATAATTGTGAGCTATGGCTAAGTACCGATGGTAGCAGCGCGAACAAACAAAAAATAGCCACGGTAATCGGCTGGAGTAGTGTGGGCGAATACACGAAATACAGCGGACAGCAATCTGCG
>JANOCT010000006.1:0-54581 GCA_031412335.1 bacterium
TACAGGGTTATTTAGATGAGTTTTGTTACAAAGTAAATCGAAGATATTTAGGGGAAAACTTATTTGAACGATTAATTAGTATTTCTATGGATGATACTTGGTATGGTAAGAAGAAGTATGTTAACGGATAGTCATTTAAAAAATATTTACAAAAAAAATTTCATTAAACATATTCCTGTAGATATTGATATAGACAAAAACCTATCTAACGATCAGATTAAGTACATGTTTAATACTTTCCTTAAATATAAGGTTTATAAAAATTTAGAAGATGAGCAAAACTTCATGACGGAGCTAGATGGTTTCGGTTATCTAAATAGTACAAAATGTGCAGAAGTATTTGAAAAAAAACTTCTTATAGAAAAAGATCTAATTGAATTTGATCCGTACAAAAATCTATTATTATCAATTTATAAATTATTTCACGAAGAGCACAATAAACGTGAAATAGAAATGCTAAACAACATTTACAATTACACTAAAGAAAATCAATTTAATAAGGCAATATTTTTAATAGGATCGGCACATAAAAATTCAATAATGAAAAAGATCAATGAACTTGAATTCAAAGAAGTGAATTGGATATTCTACAACGACTAAACCCCCTTCTTGCCTAAGCAAATTCCTATCCAACCACCCAATTCCACCCCCATAAAATAAAAAACAATCTTTCAAATTGTTAACAGGTTAATAACTTTATTTCACTTAAAAATTTTTCATCCTTATTTTAGAGTATAAATTATTTTTTTCACACGCTAAAACCTTAAAAATCATGCCTTCATCATCCGAAATTGGTATCAAAAACAATGTTGCCAACCTTGAAATTCTAATTTCTTATTGCACCGGCTATGGTGCATTCTACAATCCAAGCAAAGTAGCAATCAAACTTCCAGCACTCAACACCCTCTTTAGCGAAGCCTCCGAATCCTTCGAAGTCATCAACAATTTATTACCAGCTCAAACAAATGCCATCAACGCACGAATCGATTTATTTTCACCATTAAGTAAACTAGTAACACGAATAGTCAACTCAGCCCTAGCCTCCGACATTAGCTCTCAAACACAAAAAGATGTAAAGTCAATCGCCAAAAAACTCCAAGGCAAACGTTCCTCTTCCACATCACCCACCACACCCGACGACCCATCAACCCCTGAAGACGAAAGCACCCAAACCATTTCATCCTCACAAATGGGTTTCGATCAACGAATCGAATCCATGGACGAATTTATACAACTACTCGCTGCCCAGCCTAACTATAATCCAAACGAACCCGAGCTAAAAATTACCGCACTTCTCACATTACTTGCATCCTTGAAAACCGCGAATACCAACGCCATCAATGCTAACACCCCCGTAAGCAATGCACGCATCAGTCGCGATGCATTAGTTTATGCCCCTGATAAAGGAATAGTCGACATAGCCAAAGATGTTAAAAGCTACATCAAATCACTTTATGGCGCAACTAGCCCACAATACAAACAAGTAAGCAAACTAAAATTCACCAAAAAAAAGAAGTAAAACTTATTCTCATAAATTAAAAGTGGCATCCAGACAACTAGATGCCATTTCTATTTCAACTCTTCAAACCTTAGAGAAACCCACCCCGATTTAGGAGAATCGTCTTCCCATTTAGGAAAATCGACTTCCCTTTTAGGAAAAACGACTTCCCATTTAGGAGAATCGACTTCCTATTTAGGAAAATCAACTTCTCATTTAGGAAAAACGACTTCCGTTTTAGGAAAATCGTATTCCCATTTAGGAAAATCTACTTCCCATTTAGGAGAATCGACCCTCCATTTAGGAGAAACGACTTCCGTTTTATGAAAATCGTATTCCCATTTAGGAAAATCATTTTCTCATTTAGGAGAAACGCAATGTCAAATTGGAGAAATGCGATGTCAACTTGGAGCATAAGTAAATCTCTAATTTACAAACTACCTTTTAAAGCTATTTTATGTTATCCAACACAATTTATTACATTAGTCAAAAAACTATAAACCCTCATAAGCCATACAAAATAGATTTAAAGAGGGGGATTTATTGCACATATATTTAAGTTAGCAGAAATTTATAAAGACCGACACCAATGACAATTATAAAGACGATAATAGTAATATTACTATTAAGCTCATGTTCACACACCATCGACAATGAAAAACTAATTGGTAGATATGCTATGGCAAATGACACTCTTGAATTACTTCCAAACAAGACATTCAGACACTATTTCAATAATTACACTAATTCAGGAACATGGAAATTAAATTCAACAAGTAAGGAAGTTGCCTTTGATAATTTTACATTCAATCCCGACAATGGATATGGTGTTTGGTATTCTAAAATTATTCTGAAAAATGGACAAATTCATCTAAATGTAAATTCAGACATCAGTGACGGCTACTTTAGTAAAATAAATGATAAGTGAAAACAAACGACCCGCTAACAGCACATTTGCAATAGGCGGGGTTTCGTGCTCCGCAGACAGTTTTGTGGTTTAAGAGTGTTAATTCTCCTAAAGAACATTTGTGCTTCGATTTCCACCTTTCGCTAAGCAGCAAAACGTTATGTGTGAATGGTGGTGCCGATATAACATTGACAAAATATTTAATTTAAACTATACCTGAATATTTAACCAAAATAGTTTTCTTTATCATCAAAATAAATTTAATACTAACATGGCTTCAGGTTTTTTCGCAATTTTAGACGATATAGGTGCCTTGATGGATGACGTTGCAATCAACGCCAAGCTTGCTACTAGAAAAACAGCTGGAATACTTGGTGATGATTTGGCTGTTAATGCCGAAAAATCAACGGGCTTTGTATCATCCAGAGAAATTCCTGTTTTATGGGCTATTACAAAAGGTTCATTTATAAACAAGTTAATTATTGTTCCTATAACTTTATTATTAAATACATTTTTACCAACTGCCATAATAGTAATACTTATACTAGGAGGTTTTTATCTCGCATTTGAAGGTGTAGAAAAAATTGCTGAATACTTCTTTCATAAAAATCATTCTGCAAAGCAAGCTGAAGTTGGAGTAATTAAACAAGATGCTGAATTGGAAAAAACAAAAATAAAATCAGCTATAACCACCGATTTTATACTCTCCGTTGAAATAGTAATTATTGCTTTAAGCACGGTTTTGAATAAAAATTTAACTATTCAAATTTTAACCATAACAGTTGTTTCCATCATAGCTACGGTAGGTGTTTATGGAATTGTAATGATGGTTGTTCGTATGGACGATTTTGGATTTAAGTTGATTGAAAAATCGAATAAAAAAGGGTTTTTAAATGCACTAGGCTTATTCTTAGTAAAAGCCCTACCCATTCTTATCAAAACATTTTCGGTGGTCGGGACCATAGCATTATTACTTGTGTCGGGCGGTATATTTGCTCACAATATTGAATATTTGCACCACATTTTATCCGACTGGCCAAGCTTTATAAAAGAATTTGTTTTTGGCTTATTAGGCGGAACATTTGTATTAGTTTTAATTACTATAGTCAAAAAAATTCTTTCACTATTAAAAAAAGATAGGATTATTAGGTGATTTGTTTGACTTCTAAATTATTTATTTCCGCTCTTCGGAATTCGCAATTACGATGTATTATCATAGAATTTATAATCCAGATTTAAAGCCAGCAAATAATAGATAGTCTTAATTCCCTGATCGGCATATTTCTTCAGATTACTTTGCAGCGTTAGTAAATCTCTACTTTACAATCAACCTTTTAAAGCTACTTTATTGTTATCCAACACAAATTATTACATTAGTCAAAAAACTATAAACCCTCGTAAGACATATAAAATAGATTCGAAGCAGGGGATTTATTGCACATATATTTAAGATATGCGGCATGCTAAAAAGACAACAGACATGAAAAAAATATATGGACTAACAATATTTATTTTCTTTAAGACCATTGTTTTCGGACAGGATATTAAGTTAATGGACTATATGTTATATCCACGACTTGACAGTACTTATTGGGAAAAAGACAATCAAGCATTAAACGGAAGCTATTCTAAAATTGCCAATCGTTGCCAGACCTGCGTTTTTCAACAAACTGACACGACAAGAGGACGCTTTTGCTTTAACACATCTTTAGGTCAAGTTCAGTTAGACACAGCACTTCATAATTTTTCGACAGAGAAACTAATCGGAAAGTGGGACGTAATAAATTTTGGACAATTTGAAGTAACTGATAGCATATTACCTGACTCCAAAATATATTATAGAAGTTCCAAAACTTTGAACGAACGAAAAGACAATAATGGCTACATTACTTTTACGGATAAACGATTTAAAACATCCTTAATTGACAACAAGGAAATTCCAAACAAAAATAAACGATATAAAATACTGAACGGAAAATTCTTGACAACAAAATCACTTAGTGGCTATTGTGGGGCGACAATCATAGGGATGACAAAAGAAGGTTATATAATTATTGACGACCATACTTATCGGACACATGCTTTATGGGGAAAATATTTTTCAGTAAAGACAACAGTAAGACGAATGATATTGAAAAAAAGCACGACTGCATAAAAGCACCTACCCAAAAGTGGCGGTTCAGCATTAAAATAAAGCTTTCCCGCAAAAGCGGGACAAGTCGTGTCCCGAGAATCGGGATTCAGTACTGCAAACACTTTTCGTCTCCGAAATCGCAAACTTCTGTAGCAGCAAAACGTTAGTATTTATTGTAAAAACAAAAGACACAATAAAATATGAACGACCATTTAGAAAGAATTAAAAAGACGACTGAACATTTAAGACAGCAAATTATTAATCATAAAGTTTATTCAGCAATCAAAGACATTGAAGACCTGAAAGTTTTTATGAAATATCATGTTTTTGCAGTTTGGGACTTTATGTCTTTACTAAAGGCTCTGCAAAATAATCTGACTTGTACTTCCACTCCTTGGTTTCCTAAAGGCTCGGCAGACACCAGGTATCTTATTAATGAAATAGTTGTTGGTGAAGAATCAGACGTTGACAGTTTCGGCAACAGGAAAAGTCATTTTGAGCTATATCTAGACGCTATGCAACAATGCGGGGCTGACACCTCTCAAATTGAAAAATTTATAACAATATTAAAAAATACGAGTGACTTCCAAACAGCATTTACAGCTTCGAATACACCAAATGAAGCTCGCGACTTTGTTGACTTTACATTCAAAATTATTGGAAGCAATAAAGATTATTTACAATCAGCAATTTTCACATTTGGACGTGAAGACCTAATCCCAGGAATGTTTTTTTCAATCGTAAATGACATTCATAAAAACTTCCCTGACAGCATTTCAATTTTTAAATATTATCTTGAAAGACACATAGAGGTTGACGGAGACCATCATAGTCATCTCGCCTTGCAAATGACCTCAAACCTTTGCGGTATAGACGACCAATTTTGGAAAGAAGCGGAACAAGCAACTATTGAATCTCTTCAAAAGCGTATTGACCTTTGGGACGGTGTTTACAGACAGATAACAAATAGAGCAACTACTTCTGCTGATAGCACCTTGCCAGAAGCGGTGCAGGAGCAGGTAATTCAAATGTAGAGCATTTAATAAATATTAGAAGTAGCTTGGCAGGTTTGGGTTCAGTTCGGCGTAGTCTCCAGACTACGCCGATTCGTTAGTAAATCTTAGATTGATAATTTAACCAATAAAATCTAATTCAAAAGAAACCATGTTCTTATGAATTTACAATTCCAAAGCCTCAACTTAGAATTTATAATCCAAACTAAAAACCAACCCATAATTTAAAATCTAGCCCATTTTTCATTATTAAGCTTAGCACCCAAAACTAGTTCAACTACTTTATTTTCTTTTAGACTCGGTATGAGATAATTACAAAAAGTATGTATCTTCACCATAACATTTGGGATGAATAGCTTGTACATTGCAATTCTATAAAACAGAGTAAATAATTTGAAATAAGCTCATGCAGAATTATAAATCTTTTAAAAGAAATTGTTATGAAAAAAATATATTTCCTACTCGCATCATTGATGGTATTATTTTCTTGTTCTAAAGAACAACAAGATTCGCAAACCTGCAATCAAGAAAAATGGAGACTTACAGAAATGCGTGGTAACATTCCAAATTCAATAACTACAGGTTCTGATATGGAATGGCAAGAGTATTACATTTTAAATTCAGATGGAACATTTATAAAATCTAGAGAAAGAAATGGAGTGGTAACTGAAGTTTTTGGAACGTATAAATTTATTGATTCTCTTGATAGAAATTTAATTGAATTGGTTCATCAAAGTGATAATGAACTAATAGGGAATTGTTATTCTAATTCTTTAAAAGAAGAAATGTATTTCCAATCCGATAATATATTTTTTAGTAGTTGGGAAGGATGTGATGGACCAGGTTTGAAATATGAAAAAGTAAACTAAAAATTAGTTTTTTGCCTTAACAATTTCAAGGCTTTTCCATTCGAATTTAAAAATAACACCTATTAAAAGTGCACATACTAATTTTGTTTATTTATTTTTAGAATTAGATTAAGAATGATATTTTTGATTTCATTGATTTATTAAACAATACAAAAAGTAGGATAAACAAGATCAGAAGTACTACGCAACTTCCGTTTATAGAAGCTATGGCAAATAATAAATCCGGAAAAGCAAAATGGAAAGATTTGAGTACTGATAAACAATTATTTTATCGACAAAAATAATTGAGTAAAACAACCAAATAAAAAAATTGTAAGGAACTATTAATCCAATAGACTATTAAAATAAATTTCGCCATAATGAAAAAGAAAATCATTCTATTAACAATATTAATTTTAACCTTGATAGCTGGGAACACATACGCTCAACTCCCATTTATGGTTAAGGATATTAATCCTGGGTTTCAGTCTTCCTTAAGCTCAAATTTAACAGACGTAAATGGTACTTTATTCTTTAGCTCATTTAATGGTAGCGATGGGCTGGAATTATGGAAAAGTGATGGTACCACTTCTGGAACGCTAATGGTAAAAGATATCAATGCGGGAGCAAATAATTCCCAACCCATTTTCTTAGCAAATATAAATGGCGTAGTATTTTTTCAAGCGGACGATGGAATCCATGGTCAGGAGTTATGGAAAAGCGATGGTACAGATTCCGGAACAGTAATGGTGAAAGATATTAATACAGGTTTAGTTGGCTCTAACCCTTCATATTTGACCAATGTCAACAATAATTTATTTTTTACTGCATACACTGAAACTGAAGGTTTTGAATTATGGAAAAGCGATGGCACATCTGCAGGCACTTTAAAGGTATTGGAGATAAATCCGAGTTCAGCCAGTTCATTTCCAAACAATTTAGTCAATATAAATGGTACCTTATTTTTTTCTGCTAACAATGCAATAAACGGAAATGAATTATGGAAAAGCGATGGTACATCGGTAGGAACAGTAATGATTAAAGATATTAATCCTGTTTTTAATTCCAATGGAATTGGTTCTTATCCTTTTTTAACCAATATTAACGGCATACTATATTTTGTGGCCGAAGATGGAATAAGTGAAAGGGAATTATGGAAGAGTGACGGTACCCCTGGAGGCACATTAATGGTTAAGGACATTAATCCCGGTGCCAACAGTTCAGTTCCTTGGGGTCTAATTAATTCAAATGGCACGTTATTTTTTGTTGCAACTGATGGAGTTAGTGGTGAAGAATTATGGAAAAGCGATGGCACCGAAGTTGGAACGACAATGGTAAAGGATATTAATCCCGGTTTGAATAGCTCTAATTCTTCAATTCTAACAAATGTAGATGGCGTTGTATATTTTAGGGCGCTAGATGCAACTAATGGAGTTGAATTATGGAAAAGCGATGGCACAACCTCCGGAACAGTTTTAGTAAAAGATATTAATCCAAGATCATCATGGTCAGAACCCAATGAGTTTACCAATGTAAATGGGATAGTGTATTTTTATGCATTAGATCCAATTGCTGGTCAAGAACTATGGAGAAGTGATGGAACAGAAGCAGGTACTTATAGGGTAATTGATATTAGTATTGGTGCAAATAGCTCATCTCCTGATAATTTAAAAAATGTTAATGGCAAATTATTTTTTATAGCAAACAATAATAAAGGACGAGAATTATGGACTTGGAATTTAACTACCTCAATTGTACAGAATTATGCTGATGAATCTGATTTATCTATTTATCCTAATCCAACTAATGGAAATTTTAAAATAAATGCCTACAGCAACGCTATTAATAAAATTGAAATATATAATACCCTTGGAGAAAATATTTATACCATTTCAAATGCTTCTCAGCAAACATTCTTCGATGTAGATTTATTATCATATCCAAAAGGAATGTATTTTGTTAAACTTTACAACAAATCAAAAATGTACAGTAAGAAAATTATTCTTCATTAATAAATTTTAACTAAGTGATGGTGAAAATAATTGAGTAGATTTTTCTCACCATTCTAACGGATTTGCTTAAGTAAGCCGCTATTTGCAATTTGTTATTCTAAAGCCTTTTCATAGGATTTATAATCCGATATTGAAACAAACTCCTCGTTCGACTTATTTTCAAATCTGCGTTCAGTATACCTCCCCATCCTTCGTCTCAGAGTTTGTCTATCTCTGATTCACAAGAAACCCAATCCAGCTTATTATGATTGTATAACAACAATGCTCATTTATAACTAACTCCCTTTTTGAATGTATATTTGAAATCGTAAAACTTACACGATCATTCTTACATATGACCCTAAAATTCCTTCCAGATTCAGAAATGGGAAATCTAATTCGAGAAAAAGATTGGGAAAATACTTCTTTAGGTCCTATTAAATCATGGGCTGATAATTTGCACAATTCGTTAAGCATTATGATGAATTCTAGGTTTCCAATGTTTTTATTCTAGGGGCCTGACCTTATTAGTTTTTACAATGATGCTTACAGGCCAAGTTTCGGAAACGAAGGTATGCATCCTGCAATTTTAGGAAAACCCGCCAAAGAAGCTTGGGCTGATATTTGGCATATTGTTAAAAAATTTCCTGAGCAAGTCCTTTCAACTGGTGTTGCAACTTGGGAAGAAAACCAATTGATACCAATTTATCGAAATGGAAAAACAGAGGATGTTTATTGGACATTTAGCCACAGCCCTATTTATAATAAAAACGGAATTATAGAAGGAATATTTGTGCTTTGCATGGAGACAACCCAAGAAGTATTAGCCACAAAAAGAATTTTAGAAAGTGAAGAGCGATTTAAAATTGTGGCAAATAGTGCTCCTGTGTTAATTTGGATGTCGGGAACAGATAAACTTTGTAATTTCTTCAACAAAACATGGTTGAAGTTTACTGGTCGAACTATAGAACAAGAAATCGGAAATGGTTGGATTGATGGAGTCCATGCAGATGATGTTGAAAATTGTGTAAACTCATACATTAGCTCTTTTGAAAAACGTGAAGAATTTCATATAGAATATCGCCTTAGGAGAAATGATGGAGAATATAGGTGGCTGTCTGACAGCGGCGCACCACGTTTTACTCCTGATGGAGTTTTCCAAGGTTATATCGGTGCATGTACTGACATTCAATACCAAAAAAGTTTTACCGTAGAATTAGAGAAGTTAGTTGAAGATAGGACCATAGAGCTAGTTTTAAAAAACAAGGAATTGGAAAAGATGAACAAAGAATTAGAATCTTTTACATATATATCCAGTCATGATTTACAAGAACCTTTACGAAAAATTCAAACATTTTCAACCCGAATACTTGCAAATGAAAATCAAAATTTAACAGATACTGGTAAAGATCATTTTAAAAGAATGCAAAACGCTGCTGATCGTATGCAGCGATTAATTCAAGACTTACTAACATTTTCGCGAACAAGCTCTGGAGAAAGAAAATTTGAACTAACAGATTTGAAAGAAGTTGTAGAACAAGTTAGAACAGAGCTCAAAGAATCTCATGCTGAAAAACAAGTAGTAATTGAAACTAATATTCATTGCAAAATAAATGTAATTCCTTATCAATTTCATCAATTGATGTACAACCTAATAAGCAATGCAATCAAGTTTTCTAAGCAAGATACTATTCCGCATATTTCTATTCATAGTAAAATTATAGATCCAAAACTTGTAGAAAATAATAAAACACTTCCGTCCCAAATTTTATTAAACGATGATAAATATTGCAATATCACTATTAAGGACAATGGAATTGGTTTCAATCAGCAATATAGCGAACGAATTTTCGAAGTTTTTCAACGACTACATGGTAATAAAGAATTTGAAGGAACTGGTATCGGTTTAGCAATCGTAAAGAAAATAGTAGATATCCATAACGGTTTCATTGTTGCAAATGGAAAAGAAAATGAATTTGCTCAATTTGATATTTATTTACCAATTAATTAGAAAAGTTTATATTCTGAAAATCGAATGTTTTTTTGAGATATAAATAGATTTTTATGGGTACTAAAAATTTTGACATTGTAAACTTCGAAGGCTTTGTTGACCAATTTATGGGAAATATTGCCCAACCTTTTTCGTTCAAGCAAACTCCTATTCAAATATATCCTTTAAGTATTGCTTTTTCTTTTATAAAACCTCCAACACCCTTATTTCGAACTGACTATAATTTTTTACTTCTTTTTTTAAATGGCGGTGGCGAGCAACAAGTTGACAATGACATTCTCCAATTATCTTCAAACGATGTGCTTTTTATTCGAGAAGGTCATATTAATGCAATAAAGTCAATTAATCCTTTAACAGAAGGATATTATATTTACATAGACAGTCTCCTTCTTTCTGAGATTTTTGTAGATAAAACTACATTAAACCGTTTTACATTCAATCCCAAACATTCCATTTCGAAAGTAGAAATGGAATGGCTTTGCCAATGTTGTGAATTGATTACACAACAAAAAGACGGAATCGTTCTTTCTAAAGAAATTGAAACTTCATTGATTAAAGCAATTGTGCTCAAATTGGCGCAGACATGGCCAGCAGCATCATCAAAATCAGACCGCCAATCAGAAATTTCAATGTTGTTCAAAGAGTTGCTGTATGATAATTTCATGAAAAAAAGGGATGTAAAGTTTTATGCTGATTCACTGGCAATATCTGAAAACTATTTAAACAGGTGCGTAAACTATGTCACCAATAAAGCTCCTAAACAACATATCAATGAAGTTGTAATTTACAATAGTAAAATTCTCTTGCAGGACTTCTCAAAAGATATTTCTCAAATTGCTTTCGAACTTAACTTCTGTGATGCTTCTTACTTTGGGAGGCAGTTCAAGCTTCTTACAAAGCTCACTCCTACTCAATATAGAAATTCGCTTATGCAAGATTTGTCCGTTAATGTGCAAGAATTCTCATAGAGAAATCGCAATTAATGGTCATACATTTGCTTCTATAAATTAAGAAAACATAATAATTCCGAACTTTTTCTTAAGGGAGAGTAATGATGTTTTTCTTTTAGGATCAAAACTAATTAAACCCATTTCTAACAAATAGAAACAATGATTCATTTTAAAAAACTAAGTACCATTTTCGAACTCATGTTTATTGTTATTTTTATTACTTCATTCAAATCTTTTGGACAGGCTTCATTAGATATTAAAATCACCAATATCCAGAAAAACAGCGGAAAAGTTGTTGTAGAAATTTACAATAGCAAAACAACTTGGTTGAAAACACCTTATAAAAAAATTGCATTATCTTCTAATCAAGATATTCAAACAGCTACATTCCAAGTACCTTATGGCAAATATGGAATTACAGTTTATCAAGACTTAAACGACAATGGAGAAGCAGATATGAATTTTCTAGGTATTCCTAAAGAGTTGGTAGGTTTCGGAAATAATTACAAGCCTTTTGGTGAGCCTAAGTTCGAGTCTACATCCATAGAATTTAGCTCAACATCAAAAACACAAGAAATAAAGTTGTATAAAGTATTTTAAGTCAAATTGAAAATTTACTTAATTATATAAACCTCAATCGATAGAATAAAACCTATGAATAAATGGAGTATCGACCAAATTCCATCAAAGTCTGGTAAAATTGCAATTGTAACAGGAGCCAATAGTGGAATTGGATATGAAGTAACTCTTGCTTTGGTTAAAAAGGATTTTGAGGTGATAATGGCTTGCCGAAACATGCAAAAAGCTGAAGAAGCTCGAGCTCAAATTCGTAAATTGCAACCCAATGCGAAAATCAAACCCATGTTGTTGGATACAAGCAGTTTGCAAAGTGTAAAAAAGTTTTCTGAGCATTTTAAAAATCACTTCGACAAACTAGACCTACTTATTAATAATGCTGGCATTATGATGCCTCCATATAAAGTTACTGAAGATGGATTCGAAAACCAGTTAGCAACAAATTATATTGGTCATTTTGCCCTTACCGGCTTGTTAATACCATTGCTAACTTCTACATCATCAGCTAGAATTATTAGTCTGAGTAGCTTATCATTCAAATGGTCTGAAATTCTATTTGAAGATTTCCACTTCAAAAATGGGTATAGTAAACGAAAAGCGTATGGGCAAAGTAAACGAGCCTGTCTGATGTTTGCTTTTGAACTGCAACGCAGACTTTCGGCTGCTGGTTTCGACACGCTTTCCTTAGCGGCACATCCAGGGCTTTCCAAAACCAACCTCGATCAGTATTTACCAAGTTTAATCAGACCATTAGGAAGTCTATTTTTACAAAGTGCAAAAATGGGAGCACTTCCTGTTTTATATGCTGCTTTAAGTAAAGATGCAAATGGTGGTGAATTTATTGGACCTGATGGTTTTCAGCAAATGAGAGGTTACCCTACCAAAGTAGACGCAGATACTTATGCCAATAATAAAAAAGTTGCTGAACGATTGTGGATAGAAAGCGAGAAAATGACAAACGTATCTTATCTTAGTTAAAATTTTATAGATAAATTGGCATTATACTCTACTGAAGATTTAATTGAATTCATAAAAATGCTTTCTGGAAGCAAAAAAGTAGAAAGTAACTCTGATATTTATTCAGAAATTAGAATGGGTGGTGATGATTTTAATGAAATGATTGAAAAATATGCCACCAAATATTCAGTTGACATGACCAATTACTTATGGTATTTTCACTCTGATGAAGAAGGTCAAAATTTTGGAGGACTTTTCTTTAAACCACCCTATTGCAGAGTAAACAGAATCCCTGTTACACCGAGTATGTTAGCCGACTTTGCCAATAAAAGCAAATGGGACATCCAATATCCCGAACATAAGCTATCAAAGAAAAGGTACGATTTAATAATAAATCAAATAATTGTTATTACCTTTTTAATAGGATTATTAATTTGGTTATTTATTAAGTGGTTGAACTGAAAGTTTACTCTATAAGTAGGAATCTTTTGGTTTTTTGTTCTCATAAAATAAATAAACTTAATTTAGAAATTCAAACCCAATAATAATTTTTAATAAAAATGGTATGGCGAAAGGAAGTTTACTTTATTGCTTTCTAACGATTTTACTTCTTTCATCCTGTGACTGTTATGTTTCCATTAAGGGGAAAGTAATTTCAACTGAAAGCAAACTGCCAATTGAGGGAGCAATTGTAGAAATGATAGGCAAGAATATAACAACAAAAACAAATAAAGATGGATACTTCCATATTTGGGACCAAAATGGTTTTTGTTATGAACCCGATATAAAAATCACAATAGATGAATATAAACCATTTAAAATAAAATTTAAAAAATCAGGCGATTCCAAATCGTATGATATACAATCCAAATCTGAATCTTTAGATTATGATGAACCAATTTACCCAGACAGTAATAATAAAAATACCTTTATTACAGGAACTTGGATTGAAAAGTATAGTAAGAAATTTTCAGTTCTTTCAGATACTGTAATATTCTATTTAGACACCATTGATGTAGCTAGTGAAATTAAAAAGACTAAAGCAAAGCTTAGAAATAGTAACTAATAAATTTAGTGTTTTTAGTTCTTAAAAATTTGCAATTCCAAAACCTTGCCGTAGTATTTATATTAAGAATTTAAAACCAACACTTAATTAAAAGCATAAATCTCGCTTTTGCTTATTGTAAGAGTATAAATTTAATAAAGAATGATATTTTTGATTTCATCAATTTCTTAACCAATGTAAAAAGTAAGAGAAACTTTTTAAAACGAATAAAAAGCTTTTGTATAATTTGGCGTTAGCCAGAATATTAAAATGGCAGAATAAATACTTAGAACAACAAACAGAAAAACAAAATTATATGGAAGCAACTGGAAAAACAGTAAAAGATATTCTGATTAGCGTTCCTGAGGAAAGAGCGGAACCTTTTAACAAACTACATGATGTAATTGTGAAAAACCTGCCCGAAGGTTTTGAAGCAGCCATTAGTTATGGTGGATTGGGTTATGTTATTCCTCATAAGCTTTATCCTAATGGATACCATTGTAAGCCAAGCGAGCCTTTACCATTTGCGGCAATTGCTTCACAAAAAGATTCGATAAATTTTTATCACATGGGTATTTATTCCGATCCAAAATTATTAGAATGGTTCGTAGCCGAATATCCTAAAAACAGTAATCAAAAACTGGACATGGGAAAAAGTTGTATCCGCTTTAAGAAATTGGATGAAATTCCCTATAATCTCATCGCAGAATTAATGAAAAAAATAAGCGCTGAGGAATGGATTGAGATGTATGAAAAAAATCTTGCACCGAAATCGAAGAAGAAATAAGTAAAAATAAAAATGAACGAAAATATACGCTCAGTTTCGCTAGCAGACATTAACCAAATAAAAAAGGTAGTTGATTCTAGTGAGTTATTTCCATCTGAATATTTAGATGAAATGATTTCTGATTATTTCAATAACTCGGACTCAGAAGATATTTGGTTTACCTATATAGAAAACAATACCGCAACAGCAATTGGATATTGTGTTCCAGAAAAACTAACAGAAGGTACTTATAATTTATTAGCAATTGGCGTATTGAAAGAATCGCAAGGAAAAGGAATTGCGAGTGAAATGATGAAATATATTGAGCTAACAATCAAAGAAAAAGGTGGTAGAATTTTAATAGTTGAAACATCAAGTGATGATGCACAAATTGCAGCTAGAAACTTCTATAAAAAAATTGATTACACCCAAGAAGCAGTTATTAGAGATTTTTGGAAAGACGGGGAAGACAAAATCGTTTTTTGGAAAAAACTCTAGTAAAAGACTAAATGACTTGATTATTTATAAAATGGCTGCAGCTAACAGCAAATTTTCAATACATGGTATAAAACCAACATAAAATTTAAAATTCCTAATTCCACTTTTGATTATTTTAATAATTTAAATTAGATAAAGAATGATATTTTTGATTTCGACAATGTCTTAAACAATACAAAAAGTAAGACTAACAATACGAGAAGTAATACAAAACTTGCGGATATTTAGGAGTTAATAGAAAACTTAATGAGACTTATATCTAAAATCGACATTGACGAAAGTGTTTCACAACACAAACTAATTTTTCAAGAAGAGTGGCTTGACAAATTTGACCGTTTATTTGTTTATATTTTTTTTAGCGGACTTATTATAGTACCTGCACTGATACTATTTGAAGCGGACTTTAATAATCCAAATGACAAATTCATTTCATTGACAATTTTACCGTTATGCATATTAATCGGACTTTATGTTGTTTATCGAAAGGCAACAGAAAAGCTCCTTTTCACCTTAACAACTCCATACGACAGACAGAAAAACAAACAAATATTATTGACTTTTGCCGATAAACAACATTTAGAAATTTACCGCAAATCAAACGACTGCTTAATTTTAAATGAATCTTTAGATTCAGGTAATATAAAGTCAATGGTGTTTATCCTAAAAGACAATCAAGTATTATTCACAATACTTAGAGATAACAATAAACTTAATTTACCGACCTTGACATCACATTTGTTTCTAAAACATGATCTAAAAAAATTGTTCAATAACCAAACAATTAATGACAGTGGAATTACTGACAAATAGTATGCTAGCTGGTAATAGCGCTTTCGCAATACGTGGGTTTTCCTAATAAAAAATCGGAACAGTCATTTCTCCGTCTCTTCTATTGCAGAAATAGTTTCAAAAAGTTGAGTTCTCAGCATAAACGTTATTGCAAAAAATCTGCTTTTCAGAATTTGCAATTTTGAAGCCTTATCCCAATATTTACAAACCCATTTCAAAAGTCACTCAACGTTAACATTTTACCCATGAAAAAACTACTCCTCCTCCTGATTTCAATAATAACAATGAACGCCTATTCACAAACACCTAACTGGCAATGGGTGCAAAGTGCAGGTGGGAATGAAGCTGAAGATGGTAATAGAATTGCATCTGATGCGTCAGGAAATATCTACATGACTGGAAATTTCAGAAGTTCAACAGTGACATTTGGTAATTTTGTATTAACAAATGCCGGCAATCTCAACGAGGATATGTTTATTGTCAAATACGACAGCGGCGGAACTGTAGTTTGGGCAAAAAGTGCAGGCGAATCAGGTTCGGACCGTGCGTTTTCCATTTCAGTTGATAAATCTGGAAACATTTATGTAGTCGGTTCTTACAACAGCGCCAGCATAACTTTTGGAAGTACTACACTTACCAACACAAACACCAGTTACGATATGTTTTTCGTAAAATATGATGTAAACGGAAACGTAATTTGGGCGAAAAGTATTGGAGGAACTAATAATGATTTTGTAACATCCGTTAAAACAGATACGTTAGGTACTTTTTACGCAGCAGGTTACTTTTTTAGTTCGAGCATTACATTCAATACAACAACCATAACAAATTCCGGATCACCAGATGTATTTATCGCTAAATTCGACATCAATGGAAATGCCATCTGGGCCAAAAGTGCGATTGGAACTACCTTTAGTTCAGAAGTCATCTCTGGCATTACTACAGATAAATCAGGAAACTGTTATGTAGTCGGTAATTCTAACTCCACCACCCTATCATTTGACTCATTCACATTATCCTCAGCCGGAAATCAAGATATCTTTATCGTTAAGTATTCCGGAAGTGGAAATGTGCTTTGGGCTAAAAGAGAAGGTGGAACAAGTTCAGATCGTGCCATTACTGTCACTACCGATAATACAGGAAACTACATCTATGTTGGCGCTGGGTTTGAAAGTACTAACCTAACGATTGGCACAACCTCATTAAGCAATAATGGAGCTACAGACATATTAATAGTAAAATATGATTTGGAAGGCAATGCTCAGTGGGCTAAAAGTGCCGGTGGCATCGAAAATGATTATGCCAACTCTATAACGGTCGATGCTTTTGGAAACAGCTACGTCATTGGCTATTTTGAAAGTCCGAGTATCACTTTTGGCTCAACCACGCTAAACAATTCCACTCCAAACATGGATATAGACGATATGTATTTAGTAAAATATGATAGTAATGGAAATGCCATTTGGGCTTTTAAAGTAGGCGGAACAAATAGGGATTATGGATTTAGTGTTACAATTACTCCCCCAGGCAACTTGTATGTATCTGGATACTTTTATAGTCCTACAATTAATTTTGGAACAATTGCCTTATCTAATGCAGGCGGTGCAGATATTTTCTTAGCAAAGTTAAGTAGCACAGCCGTTGGCTTAGCCGAAACAAAAGCTCAAAACAAATTCTCCATCTATCCAAATCCGGCTAACAATTATCTAACTGTACAATATTCCGAAAATATTAAAGAGGTAAAAATTATCAATGTTTTCGGACAAGAAGTTTATCAAACTATCCTTAGCGAACCAATGAATAAGTGCGAGTTATCAACTTCTAACCTTTCGCCAGGCATTTATTTTATACAGCTAAAAACAAACACCAAAACGCTAAAACAAAAATTTAGTAAATTATAAAACAGAGTATATAATTTTTGGGCTAATAGAAATAATGGCTGTTAGGTTTCCTGATCGACGTATTTCTATTGGTTAATTCAATGTATTACTAAACTTCCTAGCTCTTTAAAATTTCCAAATTCCCAAGCCTTACCGTAGTATTTATATTCCAATTTTAAAACCAACATCTAATTAATATTTTAGATTCCGCATTTGCTTTTTTTATTAGTTTTAAATAAGGATTAAGAATGATATTTCTGAATTCGTCAATCTTTTAAACAATGAAAAAAGTACTACAAATAAAATGAGAAGTATTACAAAACTTGCTTATATTTAGGATTTATGAAAAAGCTTAAAACACCAACATATGACAAATAAAATTTTAAATCTGACTTTTATCTTACTTATTTTTCTGACGAGTTGTAGTGAAGACGAGAGCGGTGACCTCTCTCCATCAAGTTCTCCTTCTATAAATGGACAAGGAAATCCTGGAAATCAAAACCAACCTGGTGTTATTACCGCTGGTGAATGGAATGATCTTGAAAATTGGACTTTCTGGAATACTGTAATAGGTAAGGATGAATTCAAATCTATGCCGACACATTGGACATTTTTCAACAATAATAGAATATCGGTTCATGTCGTAGGCTCAGAATCAACTCCTATTATAGATGTTTTAGTAAAATTAAAAAAGGACGGAACCACAATTTTCACTGCGAGAACAGATAATAAGGGGAAAGCCGAATTATGGGCTGACTTATTTCAGAACGAATCAACTATAGACTTCTCAAAATTAGAAATTGACATTAACAACGGATCAGATATAATTACTAACGTAAAGCCATTTAAAGACGGAATAAACAAAGTTGTAATGTCTCCTAATACTGTTGACAATAAGATTGAAATTTCTTTTGTTGTAGATGCGACAGGCTCAATGGGTGACGAATTGGAATATTTAAAAACAGAATTAATTGATGTAATTTCAAGAGTAAAAATTGCAAATCCCAATTCTTCAGTTTCATCAGCATCTGTTTTTTATCGTGATGCTGGAGATGATTATGTTACTAAAATTTCAAATTTTACAGACGACAATAGCATAACCACAAACTTCATCAAAAATCAAAGTGCAGGCGGTGGTGGTGACTTTCCTGAAGCTGTGCACTCCGCTCTGGACAAAGCTATAAATGAACTTCAATGGTCATCGAATGCAAAAACAAGACTGTTATTTTTAGTATTAGACGCTCCTCCTCATTACAACAATACAGCGATTTCGAATATTCAAACATCTATTTTAAAAGCATCTGAAAAAGGAATTAAAATAATACCAATAACAGCTAGCGGAATTAATAAAGAAACAGAGTTTTTAATGCGATTTCTTGCCATAAGCACAAATGGGACTTATGTATTTATTTCAAACGATAGCGGAATTGGAAATAGTCATTTAGTGCCAACTGTTGGGCAATACCAAATTGAATTTTTAAACAATTTAATGGTTAGATTAATTAATAAATATGCCGAATAGAAAGTCTGTGGATAACAAGGGTTTGGTAAAAGTTGCGGTTCATTGCTTGGAAGACACTTTTGCTGTTAATCAAACATTGGTTCTCCGAATCAACATTTTTTAGTGAAAATCGCCACTTTGCCAATACTGAAAACGTTATGCCAATTGCAAGACACTAAACATTTCTGAATAATGAAAGTCCACCTTATTATTATATTACTATTGTCATATAGCCATTTTATTTATGGACAATTTTATGAAGCAAACGATCGAGTTTTTGTGTTTGCAGACAAAGCAAATGTTAGAGAAAGTACTTCATTAAAATCTGAAATTGTTGTAACCTTGAAACAAGGAAAAGAATTATTTGAATGCAATAAACAACATATAAAAGACACTATTAATGGAATTATTTCCTATTGGGTTCCAGTTCTTTATAATGGCAATTATGGATACATTTGGGAAAACAATCTTGCTAACAATACATTTACTCATATTAATGGAAATCGACTATTAGTTAAAAATGACTCTAAAGGATTGGTATATAAAGTATTCGAGGGAGACAGCATTATTAAAACAGGTAGTTATCAGGATGATCCATATATACAATATTCATATTTTCAACAAATACTTCCTCTTTTTGAAGTAAAGGGAAATATTTATTTTAAATTAAGCGATTCAGATTTAATCTATTCTTTTGATGGTTTAAATGTTGTTAATGCTGGAAAGTGCGAAAAAGAAAATATTAATTCCCTTCATCAAGCATCACAAAAAAAGGTGCTTGATTCGATAACATCTTCTATAATAAACGGGGATAATGTTAATTTTAGAGATGCTCCCAATTTAGATGCTAAAATTATTGGTAGATTATCCAAATATTCTTTAGTAGAAATTGTAGAACAGAATAAGAAAGAAGAGATTATTAATGATCAAAATAATTATTGGTACAAGATTAAATTGAACGGAAAAGTAGGTTACGTTTGGGGAAAATCTATTTCAACTCCCAAAAAGCATATTTATGATAATGATGACCCCAACACAACTTATCTATTGTGTAATAATGCTTTATTTGTTTTTTATAAACTTGAAATAATTGCAAGTTGTAATTTAGTTGGTTGGGAGGATGATGGCTCAACCATTCTTTCCTTTGGAGAATTAGGATTTGGCAAAGGGTATGATTTTGTAGCAATAGAACATATGGCAAATAGTTGTGGAGAGTGGGGAGGAGACAAATTTTACCTTTGGGATGGCAAAAATATTAAATACTTCTGTTCTAGTGGAGGTATTGGTGATGGTGGATTATCTGATGGAGAATTCTATACTTTCCCTTCGGAGAAAGGTGGAATTCCAGGGAAACTAATCAAGAATTCTTACTCATCAGAAATGATAGACATTATTCCAATGGATGATTGCGAAAAAAATTATACAGATGTTTTTGAATATGATTATACAAATATTATGAGCTATAATGGAGACTCTCTAGTTGAGATTCCATCTAAATATTCAGAACTAAAACAATTAATAGAGCTCGAGTTTCCTAACTTCAATCTTGTACAGTATAAATTTGGAGATATAAACGGCGATAGTATTGAAGATGCAATATTTCAAGTAAAGAAAGAACTATTATATATTAAAAGTACTTATGGAGAAGAAAAAACCTCTTATAAAAATAAAATTGGAGTTACTTTAGGTAAAAACAACGGAACCTACGAAATTGTAGCTGTTAATGAACATTTTATAGGCAATTATGATGATAGTCGACCAAATTTACTAATTAAAGATTCTAGTCTAATTGTTACCTCTTATTCTGGAGGTAAAAAGAATGATGATTATAGTATGAGTGGATTAGATAGAAAAATTTATAACTTCATTTATAATTCAACCGACCAAAAAATTTATTGGGAATCTATTAGCACTGTTAATGAAAAGGGACTTAAAAAGTCAACATTTATTACAAAAAAAATTTTATTTAAAGATGCATGGAGATTTGACTAAGATAATGATAACAACGAAAATTACTAAACTAAGTCCAATATACTGATACCAGCTTCACCCTTTGTCCAATTGAAAAAATGCTATGTTACTTTAAAGAAATTCTGTTCTTCGTTGTTTACATTTACTTTTTGGCATAAGTTTCCAAACTACCCAATTTTTTAAGAAATCTTTTAGCTCTTTAAAATTTCCAAATTCCCAAGCCTTACCGTAGTATTTATATTCCAATTTTAAAACCAACATCTAATTAATATTCTTAATTCTGCTTTTGCTTATTTTATAATTTTTAGTTTAATAAAAAATGATAGTTTTGTTTATATCTATCTCTAAAACAATGCAAAAAGCACGACAAACAAAACGAGAAGTAGTACATAACTTGCATATATTTAGGAGTTAACTTCAAGCGCATTAAAACCTCTAATTTAGAATCTTAACTTTAAATGACTAATTTATGAAGAATAGAAATCACGTTTGGATAATGGTGCTAATTATCACTTTGGGTTTAAGAGTAAGTTCTGTTGCACAAAGTAAAATTACTGCCTCAAAAAAGCTTATCGTGCTTGTAAAGTACAAAACACAGCCTGAAAAAAGTAACGATGCAATTGCTGCTTTGGACAATCTAATCAAACAAGTCAAAAAGGAACCAAATTTTCTAATAATTAAATTTCATGTTGACCCGAAAGAAAGCACTAACATTTTGTTGTATGAAGAATGGGCAAGCGAAACATATTACACTGGCGACCATATGAAAACCCCACATTTACAAAATTTCATAGTATCCTCCAGAAACTTTTTAGCAGGACCACCTGAAATATCGCAGTGGTCGTTGTTAAGAGAATATTAAAAGCCTGACCGCTAACTTAGGTTTAGCAATACCTGTCCCGCTTGCGGGAAGTAGCTGTTAAGTGTTCTACAAACTCATTTGCTGTTGATCAAAGTTCAATTCTCCTATAAACATTTTGTGCTGAAAAGCCCGCCCATCCAAAATTCCCGAAACGTTACCCGCTAGCATAAAAAAGAATCATATAATCTAAGATATAAGGTATGTTAAAAGTTAAAAAATATTTTGAAACGATTGGTTTTGCAGGTGATGACCTTGAGAAAATATTAAATGCTTTTGAGTTAAAGGTTTTCAAAAAAAATGATTTTGTTGTAGAAGAGGGTAAGACTAGCAGATATATGGGATTTGTAGAAACTGGTATGTTTCAATACTATGTTATTCAAGACGGGGAAGAAAGAACCAACTATGTATCTATCGAAAATACTTTCTTTGCTTCGGTTTTAAGCTTTATTAGCGAAACACCTTCATTAGAGAATGTTAGAGCACTGGTTGATGGCAGCATAAGTATGATTAGTAAAACAAATCTGAAAATGTTGTTGAATGAAATACCTGCTTTCAAAGACTTTTATATTGGGTTATTGGAAGCCACTCTTTGTGGAATTGATGCCAGTCGCTATGACCTTATTGTATTAACAGCAGAACAGCGGTACGAAAAAATGCTAAAAAACGAACCACATTTTTTACAGCAAATACCACTTCAACATTTAGCATCTATGCTCGCCGTTACACCACGCCACCTGAGCAGGATACGAAGTAAAATACGCTAACTTTCTTTTTTAGACATTTGTCTAGTAGATAGATTTTACATTGAATGACCTTTGTATCGTAAACTAAAACAAATTACGATATGAAAAAAAATCTTCTTTTGGCTTCAATGCTTGTTATATCAAGTTTAGCCTTCGCACAGGACAAGTTTCCTAAAAACACCTTAAGTGTTAATGCTTTTAGAAACCCTTCCATCGGATTGGAATACCAGCGAAATCAAGTATCTGTTCATGCAGGGTATTACATTACCGCGTTTGAAAGTGGTGTAACCACTAAATTTTTGAAATCTGGTTTAACCTATTGGTTTCTTCCTGTTGGCAAAAAAGAAATTCCTTCTTCCTTTTATGCAGGGGGATCTTATTTAAGAGGAATAAATCTTGATTATAAAAATGAAAATGCTTTGGCAATGGAAGCAGGTTTTCGTTGGTATGCTTTGAAGGGTTTGAACTTAAGAATTGGCGTAATTGCACTTGCAGCCGATGGAAAAGATTTGAAAATAAACCCAACACCAAGCATTAGTTATTCATTCAAATTTTAACTAATCATGAAAACGGAAAAAACAATTGGAATCTTACTAATTACAGGTGCAATTTCATTGCTAATTCCTTACACTATATTAACCATCATTTTTGAGTATCCTGATATTTTAAGACAAGACACTGGAATCATCCTTTCTAAATTTTACCAAGGCGGAAATTCTCTTATTTGGACGTGGTTTGCATTTGCTATCTCAGGCATTCCTTTACTTCCTGCCTACATTTTGATCGGACAAAAATTTGAAAACAAAGCATCATTGGTACGCATCGCTACAACCATTGGTGTAATTGGTTTAATTGTTCAGATGATTGGCTTATTACGATGGACATTTGTTGTACCTGTGCTTGCTGATACCTTTGTGAATGCAACAGACGGAGCAACGAAAGCTGCTGCTATCGTTTCCTTTAAAACCTTACACCAATTTGGCGGTGTGATACTGGGTGAACATATAGGCCAACTTTTTACCATTGCATGGACAGTGATGATCACCATTTCATTTGCCAAATTAAAACTGATACCAAAATGGGTGAACGGACTGGGTATTATAAGTGCTGTTATTTACCTACTGGCACAAGCTGAATTATTTGCAACGGTAATAAAGGATATTCCAGTGTGGGATATGGCTGGATTTATTGGAAGTACATTGTGGCTAGTTTGGCTTATTGTAATAGGTGTTGTGTTTATTAAAAAAAGAAATCAAAATCTATAAAATGAGGCTTATTATCAAAACAGTATTTTTTCTTTTTTAACCATTCAAGTTATGGCAGAAACAGATACTATTGACATAATGCATATGAAAATTTCATGCTTCCATTCAAATTACTTGGTAGCAGACAGTTTTGTGTTCCAAAACCCATCTGAACTCTGCATTCAAAATCCAATGTTCCCAAGCCTTACCATAGTATTTAAATTCCTAATTTAAGACCAAAACCTAATTAGAATCCTTAATTCCGCTTTTGCTTTTTTTATAATTTTTAGTTTAATAAAAAATGATAGTTTTGTTTCTATCTATCTCTAAAACAATGCGAAAAGCACGGCAAACAATACGAGAAGTGCTACAAAACTTGTGGTTATTTAGGAGATTTGCGAAACCCGTTGGCGGCATCTAAACTTCAAACAGTGTGTCTTTGAACGAACCGCTTAAAAAACCAAAATGAAATAATCCAATTTAAAAATTCAATCAAAATGAAAAAACAACTACTAAAAAAGCTTTACGCTTTTATCGTTACAGCAATGCTATTTTCTGCAAGTGCAAATGCACAAATTGTTTACGCAGATGTAAATCCTGATAAAGTATTGTCCCTAATAAATAATCTCGGTTCTTTAGATTATAACATTGATTTGAATAATGATAGTATCAGTGATTATAAAATTACAGTTTCTCGTAGCTCTTTTAGATGTAGCCGTTTTGGTTCTTTTGGTACTAGAAGTTATATTTTGGTTACTGCTTTAAACTCAAATACTGTAGTTAAGGATACAAATGTGAATAATCCACTTGCAATGAATTTCAATGATAGCATTTCTTCAGGAGTTACGTTTTCCAATTCAGGATATTTACGTTTAGTATCATCTGGTCCTAATTGCAATAGTACTTCAGGAGTTTGGCCAAACTTAATTGATCGATACCTAGGGCTAAAATTAATTGTTGGACCAAATACCTATTACGGATGGGCGAGAATGCAAATAAATATATCAAACCCAACATCTTGTACAATTAAAGATTATGCATACAACAGCATTCCCAACCAACCCATCAATGCTGGAGAAACAATTGCCACAGGAATACTTGAAAATTCTTTTGCTTCATCAATAAATCTTTTTCCCAATCCTGCCGACAACCATTTCACCATCACTTTGGGTAGCAACAACAAAAAAGTTGAAGTAACCATCACCGACATTGCCGGAAAAGTAATTTACTCAACAACTGCAGATGAAACCAATGAGATAAAGGTGAATACCAAAGAATTTGCTGAGGGAATTTACATTGTTCAAATTCAAGCAGCAGGTTTTATCGGAACAAAAAAACTTATCGTTAAAAAATAATTTGGTGTGTAATTGAGCAACACATCTTCGTACTATCTTTTAGGGATTCGCATAACAAGGGTTTTGCGATAGCGGGGGTTCTGTGCATCTCATACACATTTGTGCAAGGTGGAAGTTCAGTTCTTCTCATAAACAATAGCACTAATAATCCACTTCATAACAAGCCACCTTACCCAAAAAAAAGCAGCTAGAACATCCACTAGCTGCTTCAATTTTAATTTAAAAATGGTTTTCAAACAGAATCTAAAATACAAAATAGTATAAACAAATTCAACAGTACATTCTCTTTTGTTTATTTCATCTGGATTATAAACATTGAAATACGTATTAATAATTCCGCTTTTGCTTATTTTATTAATTTTAAATTAGATAAAGAATGATATTTTTGATTTCGTTAATCTCTTGAATAATGAAAAAAATACTACTAATAATTCGAGAAGTGAAACAAAACTTGCCTATGTTTGAGAGTTATCTGTAATGCTATGACGACCTTTCAAACTAAAACGAACAGACAATGAAAAAATAATCTTATTGACAGCAATTGTGACTATAAAAGTTGCGACAGTTTTCGGACAATGCACAAGTTTATTTTCTTATGCAACAAATTTTGACAATGTAACTTTTATAAATCAATCAAATGTTCAAAACGCTCATTATTTCTGGCATTTCGGTGACGGGACAGGTTCAAACTTTCAAAATCCAATTCACAAATTTCCCGAGACAGGTAATTATTTGGTTACACTTTTTGCAAAGGACACGATAAGTAACTGTGCCTCATATTACGAGTATTGGGTAAATGTTACAAAATATTCAACTGATAGTTGCCAACCGAGTATAACAGACAGCATTTTATTTTATAACAAAGACTACTTCTTAAAAATAATTGACAACTCAAATAATTGTAACGGTTATAGGAGTGACTATGACGGTGGCCCAGCACAAAACTTTCCACCAAACAATTTGATTTGGTTAGGTGGCGGTTTTTATCACGCAAGATTTTTAAGCAGGGTTCAATATTATACTTATGACACAAATAGTGGCTATTTAATACACAGAGAGGCATATAAAACAAGTCCTTTTCTTTACACTAGTTCAAAAAACTATGGAGACTGTTCTGCAAACTTTGAATTTACTGTTGTATCTCAGGACACTAGTGGACAACGAATTTTATTTACCGCAATGAACAAAACCGCAACTTACTACGAATGGGAAGTGATGGGATTTGGTAATCCTATTGTAACAAACAATGACACAATAAGCAAATATTATCCTTATGAATATAACAATTTTTGGTTAGTAGGACTTAAAACAATTGGTTCGTCAGGCTGCAAAGACGCGTTATACCAGAACATTTTGGTTCAGAGCAATATTCAAACAATTACAAGCGTCAAGGAATTAAACAATGATGTTCATTACAATCTTTATCCAAACCCTTTTTCTGAAAAAGCAATTTTGGATTTTCCTAGTGTAAAACAGAAGACAACATTTAATTTATACAACACAAACGGACAAATTGTAAGAACAATCGGTAACATAACTAGCGGCCAAGTTATTATTGACCGTGAAGGTTTATCAAGTGGACTTTACTATTTTATGCTTCAGACAGACAACAAAATAATTGCGAAAGGTAAACTAATAGCGGAATGAGAAGCAGTACAGGTAACAGCACCTACAAGAAATTGGCGGTTCAGTGGTTAAATGAAGCTTTCCCGAAAAAGCGGGACAAGTTGTGTCCCGAGAATCGGGATTCAGTGCAGGCAGACAGTTTTCGTCTCAGAAATCGCCAACTTCTTGTAGCTGCAAACCGTTGGCACCAATTATAAAGACTACAAAATGAACAATAAATCATATCGGATATGAGCCCTGAACTGGAAAGATTAATAAAAGAGCTACTTAGTGCATTGGCAATGATTGGAGGAGGATATTATCTAAAAATAGCAAAAGATAAGGAACCGCATGCAACAAAAAATTTGTGGAAAATCTTAATCATAGTTGGTGCAGCATGCTTTATCATGGCGCTATTAATTTATCTTATTAAGTCGTAAAAACTGTCTCTAATAATAGCCTTTAATAAAGCTCAAATAATATTTCATAGTAAGCATTTTAGTATCTTTTTTGTTTACTAACTGTGACGGTATTTCAACGAAGTCCTTTCCTGTTTCGGGAAACTTAAGTTAAAACATGAATAAAATTAGCGTAAACAGCACCTTCCCAAAAGGCAAGGTTTCCTGTTCTAAAGAAAGTTTTGTGCAAAATAGATTCAAAAAAAAAGCAGCTAGAACTTCCACTAGCTGCTTCATAAAAACTAAAATCTACATCTGAAATACCTAACCATAAAATACTTTACACAAATTCAACGGTCCATTCGCCTTTGTTTATTTCATCTGGATTATTAACATTGAAATAGGTATTACTAATTCAGCTTTAGCTTATTTTATTAGTTTATATTAAATAAAGAATGATATTTTTGATTTCGGTAATCGATTGAATAATCCAAAAAGTACCACAAACAATACGAGAGGTACTAAAAAACTTGCAGGTATTTATGATTTAGTGGTAATATTAAAACAACAGTATAACATGGCAAAGATTATTCGACTATTTACCGTACTAATTTTAGTGACAATTTGTAGTTGCAATAAAGAGTGTAAAGAATGGTACAATAGTGTTAAACTACGCGGTGTGACAATAAACTCAAATAATAACGAAGAAATAAATGGATGGCATGAAACTGACTATTTAGTTAACGAATTAAATTTTTGGATTGTTTATACATATAGTGCTGACGGATATATTGAATGTAAATCTACAACAAGAATTCATGAACCCATAAAAAAAGACACGAAAATAACTTGCTCGGGTAGACTAATAATTGGAAATGACACATTGTTTTCAAATACCAATCTTTACAACTATTTTGACTTGATTGGACAAGGAGAAGGTAATGATATTTTACAATATAATTCGACAAAATATCCATTCCCAAAGTTTGAATCACCACTTAATAATTTTAAAATTGAAATACCCCTTACTGATGGTAAAATAATTTCAGGAACAAAATTAATCTCCGTGAACTAAAATATTACTGCTAACAGCACATTTTCAATAAGCGGGGTTTCACTCTCAGCAGAAAGTTTTGTATTAGCCGAAAGTTCAGATCTCCGAACGGGCATTTTTGCTGAAAAGCCCGGCCATCGCAAATCTGCAAACAGTCAGCGGTAATTTTAGAACGATACGCAAAAAATATGATAAATCAAATATCAAAAGGACTTGTTGACATTATTTACGGTACTGGACGAAAAAGACGAAAGTTTGAACTCGACAACCCGAATGAAAAAGTGTTAGCAGCAGACGCAAGCAAGAGCATTGTAACAACTAAAAATCAAGACATTCAACTTGGGGTGGATTGGGTTACTTCACAGAGAGAAGTTGTTATGTTGACAAACAAGAAAATTGTTTGTGGTAAATGGACAATTCCATTTGACACAATTTCAACAACTCAATTAATCAAAATCAATTCTTTGTTTGGAGACGGACAAGTGTTAAAGGTTCAGACATCGGACGATAAAAACTTTCAATTCGGAATGCAACTCAACCCTGAATGGACAAATCAACAACGACTTCCTTTGACACTTG
Source organism: bacterium (assembly GCA_031412335.1). Lineage (GTDB taxonomy): Bacteria > Bacteroidota > Bacteroidia > Sphingobacteriales > Sphingobacteriaceae > JBBQYA01. Next base: position 29,176 of record JANOCT010000006.1, read on the forward strand.
AAAAGGGACAAGTAAATCATTCGGCTTTTAGTATCATCGTGAGAGTTGTTGCGGTTGGATATTTAATTTATAAGATTTATGAAAGCTTATTATACAACTAAAACAATTATGCGGTCGCGTAAAACTTTGATTACTAAAAGAAAAAAAAACTATGGCTATAGAATTAACAGACTGCCCAAACTGTGGGACAAAATTAAAAATCGGTCTCTTATCAAGTGTTTCGATTATTAGCAGTAATAAGGCGAAAGTAATTAATGAGTATCATGACAAAAAATCGACAGATTATTGCAATAAGTGCGGTACGGATTTGTATTCAAAATACAAATCACAATTATTAAATGAGCGAAACGAAGTAAGTCTCAACTTGCAAAAAATCATAGATGCAGTTCCAGTTGTTTCAACTCATTCACCACTTCATTGGGACTACGACATTCTTTCAATGGTAACTGGTCAATCTACTACAGGAACAGGTGTTATTTCAGAATTTACTTCATCCTTTAGCGACTTGTTTGGTGTTCAATCAGGAAGGTTCAACAAAAAACTAAAAGGTGGCGAAGACATTTGCTTTGCACAATTGCGTAAGCAAGCACTTGACCTAAATGGTAATGCAGTAATTGCAACCGACATTGACTATTCTGAGGTAGGTGGAGATAAAGGTATGCTTATGGTTTGTATGGGTGGGACAGCAATTAAACTAAAAAACACAAACATCTTGGGAGAAGAAAGAGCTAACAAGATTAGTGAACTTGTTCTACTTAATGAAAGGATAAAAATTCTTAATTCTTATGACACAAGTGAGTTTTAACAATACCTTCTTTAAGATAGAGTATAATATATTTAAAACAAAATTTTATTAAAATGAATGCTAGAAAATATAGAGTTAAAGTAAATCTTTCGCCTTTAGATATTCCACCTTTAAAAGGACTGGGTGAACAAAAAGATTTTACACAAACCGAACCTCCAATTATTATTAGCGGAAAATTACAGTTGAAAATAACTAAAAAACTTCTCCTTATTGAAACTTATTTAAATAAAGAACATGAGATTTTAAGTATGCAATCGATTTATGAAATACCAATAAATGAAATTAAAAACAGAGAAAACATATATGAATGTTTTAAAGATGCAACACTAGGGTTAAGCGAAGCTTATAATTTTGTTAAAAATCAAGTAGACCTGCCTAAAATTTTATTCCCAATTCCTCCAATTGAAAATTATCAACGAGAAATCGATGGTGTTTTTTACTTACTTAATTCATTAAATTGATCATTTCTATCTATATTTTACAGACAAAGGCCGGCATTCTGCTTTTGCTTATTTTATTTGATAATATCAGGTAAAGAATTATATTTTTGGTTTCGGTAATATCTTGAATAATTCAAAAAGTACTATGAGACTTTATTAAGTTTAGGATTTATAATCCATATTAAATACAATACCAATGACAATAATCGAGCAATTAATAGACGATCTTTCTAACTCTGAAAACTCTCTGACAAATCCTTTATTAAAGACAAAAATATTAGCAACAAGAATTGGCAATGAAAAGTTAATGAAATGGACTAATGATGAACTTAGTGGGTACAAAGAGGAAGTACTTCCTAAATACAGACTTGCAAAATCGAACATCATTTGCACAATGCAACAAGGTTACGATGTATACGAAAATGTGCAATTGCCCCTAATGGTTTTTGAAAAAAATTTAATTGACAGTTTAATACAATACAAATGCAATGATAGTATTCAGACTTTAGAAAATCTGGAAAGAGAAAAAAAGAATGAAATTATTTATAAAGACTTAGGGCCAGATATGTGTGCATATATGACAAAATTGGCAAATAAGGCCGGACAAAATTTTGCAATAATGACAATGAAGGTTGTTGTTCAAGTTAGTCAAATAACGCAAGTTCTTTCAGAAGTTAGAGCCAAACTTTTAGACTTTATGCTTCAATTAGAAAAAGATGTCCCAAATTTAGACGATTTAATGAAAAACAAATTAAATGTGAAAGAAAATGTAAATGAAAAAATTGAAAAGATTTATTATCAGACAATAATAAATACTAGCGGCTTTGGTAATACAATTACAACTGGTGAAGGAAATTTAGTAACCTCTAACATTAAAATAACTCAAGGTAACGTGGCTGATATGAAAAGAGAGCTAGAGAAGAATAATGTTCCAGTTGAAAATATAGACGAAATAATTCAAATTGTTCAAGATGAAGAGCCAAACAGAGAAACCAAAAAGTTTGGTGAAAAAGCAAATATTTGGATACAAAAAATGGTAAGTAAGACACTTGACGGGACGTGGCAAATTGAGACAGGGGCTGCAGGCGGACTTCTTGTTGAAATAATAAAAGCCTATTATGGTTTTGAATAATAACACAATGGACAAAAAATCAGCTTTTATATACACACTCGCAAAAAGAGTGGTTTTGTGTTCATCAGATAATATTGTAGTTATAAAAAATCTCAGCTTCTATATTGAAAAGAACGCTCATTAGTAATCTTAAAACACATTTACAATCTCTAGAAGAAAATTTCATTTATGGAAAATAATAAGGAGAATCCAAAATTCGATAAAGCAACAGATCGATATTTTAAATTTAATGATGCATTATTTGAATTTAATAAATTATTTAATAAAGAAAGTGTAGACGAGCGTTCAATTGCAATTATTGGAGGCACATTTTGCGAAATGGCTTTAGAGTATGTTCTAAAATCCTTTTTTCCAGAAGATGATGAAGTTGAAAAACTATTTGTTTTTAATAACTCACTAGGAAATTTTAGCAACAAAATTAGCCTTGCTTATTGTTTAGGATTAATTGATAAGCTTATTAAAAGAGATTTAGATTTGATTAGAAAAATTCGTAATAAGTTTGCTCACGATTTATTTACTTCTTTTCATGACCCAAAAATAAAATCTTTGTGTATTGAGTTAAAATTCCATGAAGTTTCAATGATGATGAAATCGCCTTCTGGAGCGACAGAATTACAAGTTTTTCAAGTTTGCATAAATCAAATTATTTCTCATTTAAATGGTGTAATTTCAATAAGCAAAAATGAGAAACGCCAAATTAAGAACGACTTAATGAATTTTTTATAGAAACTCTGATTCGCCTTAGTCTCAAATCACAGTTCGCTTAAATTTACATCTTGTTCTGCGAACATCAAACTAATAGCAAGTAAGTAAAACGTTGTTCGCAAATTAAAAATATCTTAAATGAACCTAATTAAAGAAATAAAACATTTACTTGGTAATGAAATATACAAATCAGGTGCGGCTTTTTATAGTTCTGCCACAACATTAAAGCAAGGAAAATTCATGATCATTGGTTTAAATCCAGGAGGCGATCCTGATGATGAAACAACCATCGAAGCTTCTTTAAATGATTGCCTAGAACATGATTATAACGCATTTTACGAAAATTGGAATGGCAATAACAAGCATAGATTGCAAGAAAATTTAAAATCACTTTTCTCATTTTTAGGAGAAGAACTTAAAGAAGTTTGTGCTTTTAATCTTTTTTTCGAGCGGACTAAAAGTCAGAAACAACTCAGTTTGGAAGCCTTACCAATTTACCGAGAAATATTATTAAAAATAGTTGATGTTGTTAAGCCTAAAGTAATTTTCACATTTGGCAAGTTGCCACTTGCTGAAATTAAAATGCTTTTGACAAAAGCTGAAATTGAAGAAACACCGTCAGGTCACGGAAATTGGCAAATTACATTGTGTTCAGGTATTATGGATGGTCAACTTATTAAGATTGTAGGCTTTCCACTTCTCAGTGTCTATACTTTATATAACAGACCAGAGCAACTTCAAATGGTTAGAAGATTTGTCAATAGTTGAAGTAAATGTATAGGGGCTATTTCTGATGAAACACAATGGCAAGCAAAATTATTGAAATTTGGATAATACGATAAAAGTTGTTGATATTTATAAGTGAAAAGTAATATGAATCAACAATAACTTTAAATTATTTTTTTACCTTAAAATCAAATATAATCATGGCAAAAGTAACAACATCACCACCAAATGGACCAAGTAAAACACCCAACCCATCAGGACCAGGCAGAGGAAATAATCCACCAAAACCTTCAGCACCCTCTCCAAAACCTAAAGGCAAATAATTTATAAAGTCGAGTTCGCTCGACTTTTTTAATAAAAAAAACATCAAGACAAATGAAAAATCTTTCTATCTATATTATTCTTACCCTATCACCATTTTTCTCATTGGCGCAAACTGCCAAAACTGAAGTTGATAATTTAGTAAAACAGACTTTAATTTCAGTGCCATTCCGACTTTATCCTACACAAAATATGTGGACGTTTTTAAAACTAAACACGCGAAACGGACAAATAAGGCAAATTCATTATAGTATGAAAAGTGAAGAGCGCACAGATACTTATTTAAACTTATTCCCTCTAGTTAATAAAGAGTTGGAGATTAATGACAGATTTGCTCTGTATCCCACACAAAATATTTACAATTTTATTTTACTTGACCAAATAGATGGTAAAACATGGCAGGTACAATGGTCTTTTGAACCCGAAAGCCGTGTTGTAGTTCCTATTGAATAATAAAAAGTCAATATTTAGCCTTTCTTTTTTTGATTAGTTTAAATAAGATAAAGAATGATATTTTTGATTTCGGCAATCTCTTAAATTCTGAAAAAAGTACAATAAAAAATATTAATAGTATTACAAAAGTTGAGGATGTTAAGGAGTTAAAGAAATAGTATTTAGACGAAAAAGCTTTAAGAAAGAATTCAACAATTAATACCAATTGAGGTTAAACTCAACAAAAGAGGAAAACGAAAAAACATAATACAGTAAATAATAAAAATGAGAAAAACAATTCAAATAATTACTCTTGGAATAATTCTTCTTTCATCTTGTTCTAAGGACAAAAAAAATGTTTATACAGAAGAGGTTAAACAAAACTTCATGAATAGCTGTGTTAATGCTGGAGCTACCCAAGGATTATGTTCATGTATCTTTGAGAAAGTTCAAGTTAAATACACATTAGAAGAGTTTTCAATAATTGAAGTAAAAATGAAAATGGGGCAAACACCAACAGAGTTTCTTGAGTTTGCTGGTAAGGTAAGAGTTGAGTGTATGAAAAAATAAATCTGAAAAAAGTAACATTTATCTACACAAAAAGTGAAACCAGACCCACTTGACTTTTGGAAAAAATATGAGCTACTAAGTAGCTCTATAAATTATGTGCCTATAAAAGTGAAAAGTAAAGTTTGTAGATATTGCGACAAGCAAGAAAATGAAACAACTTTTAACGAAAAGACTCATTTACTTCCTGAACTTATTGGTGAAAATAATATTCTAACTTTTGATGAATGTGACATCTGCAACAAAGTATTTGGCGACTATGAAAGTAGTTTCTCAATTTTCATCCGACCTTATATAACACTTTTAGGAATAAAGGGCAAAAAGAAAATTCCAGCATTTCAATCACGAACAATTGATAGGAATGAAGAAACACGAACAACTTTGAAACACCGAGAAGGAAACCAAAAAGAGTTACACATTCAAACATTTGACGACTATACAATCAACACTGAAACTAAAACATTTGACATTGTGTTCAGGAAGCCACCCTTTATTCCATTAAAGATTTATAAATCACTTTTGAAAATAGGACTTTCACTTTTGCCGCCAGAGTTTGACAATGCTAATAAGCAATCTTTCGCTTGGTTGACTAAGAGACAAGAACATTTAGAGTTTATTCATTACGCATTTATCACAACATTAAAGAGAAAGTATTTTGAAACTCCACATGCTGACTTATACAGAGCAAAAAAATTAGTCAAAGGAAAATCTGAATTTCCAGAACATATTCTCATTTTATGTTTTGCTAACCAAATCATTCAAATATTTCTTCCGTTTTCAGACGAACTTAAAAAAGTTCATAATGGAAAACGGACACTTTCATTGGATTTATTTCCTGCATTTGCATTTGACAAAATTGAAACATCGGAGATAGTTCAAATTAAATCTTATAATTTAGGCGTGGCTACTTCAGTAACGGAGAACCACCAAATATCATTTAGCTATCAAGACGCAGATTTCAACATTAAATAAAAAATACAAAAGAAATGACAAAACGAATTTTGAAACGATAACGGCAGGTTTTAAGAAATTGGTGTATTAGTGGTTAAAAATATTGTCCCATAAGTGGGATAAAAGAACCTAGATTTAAAGGTGACATTGACTGTTGAATTTGCAATGTCCTTAGTTGGAGTGGTTTCATTCTCTTCATTGTTAATAATGATGTTAATTGTAAACTTTACAACTATGGTAGACAAAATCAAAAGTGTAGCAGTTGGGGTAGCTCTCGTGGGGAGAATGGTTCCAAACTCCAAACTATAAGACATTGAGACCGACGGTTGATTAACCTGAATTTGGGACAGAGAGCAGGGGGTTCAAGTCCCCCACTCCCCACCTTTTAAATTTTTTAAACCTCTCCTACCCACAAAAAAAACCCTTCAACTTTCGCTGAAAGGCTTTTAGGTTTTTTTGTAAAATTTTTATTCTTTTATCACCAACAATTTATGGGTAACGTACTTTCCGTTTTGTATAATCCGTACCAAATAACTACCCGAAATTAATTCCGGTATCGCCACATAATCCGAGTTGCTGCTCAATTGCTCAGCGCTCATTCTCCTACCGCTCAAATCATATATTTCTACCGTAGCATTCGTTTCTACATTCAATCCTTTGATAAAAAATCCATCGCTACTCGGGTTCGGGAACAAGGTAATGTTTTTTTCATCCGCCTTATTATTCTTTATAAATTTAGATGAAACAGCAACACTTAAATTCGTACCCGTTTCTATCACCAACAAAGGTTTATTATTCGCATTTTCTTTGGTATTAAAAACAGCAAAATCCGAAATTTTGGATGCAGATCTTATCACAAACGTAATTTCCGTAGCACCAGCATTTAAAGCTGCTTGCACCAGCGCTAAAACATTCCAATTATAGTATTGCAAGGTTTTTCCAGTAATGGTTGTATTCGTTACTGCAACACCAGCATTGGCAGGTCTGTTCGTAAAACGAATGGTAGATTCTGTCCAATTATTATTAGCTACTCTTGCAGTAAACGAAGTGGAAATATTGGTCAACTTCATACCTCCATACAATCTCAACACGGCGGTAGAAATAGTAGAACTAACTCCCGTAAGCGGAAATTTAACGAAATATTCCCGATGCAAACTTCCTAAAGTATCTGCAGTTCTGGTTTCGGCAATGGTAGCATTTCCATAATTAATGGATTTATAACTTCCCGATCGCACATGCGCATCTGCATTTGCATTAAGCGTAACAGAACTTGGTGGAACTACGGTAACCGCTCTAAAGTATGAACCCGCAGGAATTACTTGTTTAGCAATCCCCGAGCTTGAATAGGAAGCAAGTAAATTGGCATCTCCTGTTTTTTCAAAAAATTGAATGGTAATAGCATGTTTGCCAGCACGCAAAGCAATTCTTCCATTTCGCTCAAGCAAACCATGTAAACCATCATTATCAACTACCATCGTATTTCCGATAAATAGTTTGCTACCATCATCAGAAGAAGTATAAAAAGTGTACACATCATCCGTTGGCACTAGCACAAAACCTTTATATTCAAAAGCAAAATTATCGGCTTGTGTTGCAGGTGTTAAAAGCGGTTGAGCAATAGTACCCGACAAGGCAGGCGTAATTGTAGTAAAATTAGGTAAGACATTATATGATCCGGTGTAATATTGATAATCTAAACCAATGGCCGTACTCGTTGGGTTATCAGCGTTTCTATAAACAGGAGTAAAATTTGCCGTCAAATTTAAATCTGCCACTGGGGTTGCAAAGGTTTGGCTTTGTGCACCAGCATTACTCCATGATTGAAAATTATACGTCAAACCATTGCTAACTGTCTGCTGTGGCTCCACTCCTATAGTTCTGATAATTCCTTCTACACTTGCGATGCTTGCAGGTGTCAAAAGCGGTTGACCATCTAATAAAATTCTAAGTCCAGTTGGGTTGGTTGCAAAATTTAAGTTGGATAATCTCGGTGCAACATCCACCGAATCGGTATTAGTTGCCCCTTGGGAATCTGTTACGGTTAAATAAATGCGGTAAAAAACATTGGTCGCCGTTTCACCACTATTCGGAATAGTAAAAGTACCACTGCTTACCCCAGAGGTAATGCTTGGTCCAGGATGATTATGTTGATCGTGAAAAAATTTAACATTCCAAGTATACGCCGAAGGAGGCAGATTACCATCTTCCACATCAAAACCAGATCCTTCATAAATTAAAACATCATTACCTGTATAGGTATTGCCTGTTCCAGGTAAAAATATAGAAGCATCAGGAGCAGTGTTGGCCGTGGTAACCGTTAATACTGCATTATTGCTTGTTGCATTTCCACTTCCATTACTTACAAAAACGCTGTAATTTCCATTATCAGCTGGTGATGTATTGGATATAGAAAAACTAGCCGCATTAGCTCCAGTTATGTCAACATTATTTTTTCTCCATTGATAAGCAAGCGGTGCAGTTCCAGTTGAGGTAACAGAAAATGTAGCCGTACTGCCTTGCGAAACACTAATACTTTGCGGTTGAGCAGTAATAGTTGGAGAGTTTGAAGTAGTAAAAATAATTTTATAAACAGCATTATTACTTCGAGAAAGAAAATAAATATTTCCATCTGTACCCGTTACAATTCCAACTGGTGAACCTGCAATACTTGCAGCAAAATTAGATCTAGTAGCTGTACTTCCGCTAAAGGCTAATTGATCAATCCAATTATTACAAAAATCAATATAAAAATATCGACCAATATATTGTGATGGATAATTAGTTGAACTAGGATTAAAAAATGTTCCACCTGTAATAGCACAACCCCTATTCAAACCTCCACCATGTTGGTAAACATAAACCGGGCTAGTATAAAGTGGATTACTGGTTGCTCCTTCTGTTGCAGGCCAGCCAAAATTCAAACCTGGATTGCTTGCATCATTTATTTCTTCCCAAGTACTTTGCCCTACATCGTTAACAAATAGTTTACCTGTTCCCGGCTGGAAATTTAAGGTGTAAGGATTTCGCAATCCCGTACTCCAAAGACTTCTTCTTTGCAAAGTTCCAGTTGGGTATGGGTTTCCAGCTGGAATCGTTCCGTCAGCATTTATTCGAATTACTTTACCATGATATGTATCTAAGTTTTGAGAAAAACTGGTATTCGCATTCTCCCCGATTCCTACATATAATTTCCCATCTGGCCCGAATTCCATCGTGCCACCATTATGATTCGTAGCCCCGCTTAATGGATCAAGATTTAATATCACAACTTCACTCCCAGCCAAAGCAACATCGCCATTGGCTGTAAACCTGCTAATTCTATTATTACTACCGCTTGCTACAGTGTAATATAAATACACATATTGATTACTTGCAAAATTAGGATCAAACGTAATCCCTATTAAACCACGCTCACCCGATGAGTTTACACTTAAACTTACAAAGGGAGTTCCTAATAAAACATTGTTCTTAATAATTCGCAAAACTCCATTTTGTTGTGCTACGAAAATCCTCCCATCGGGCGAAAAAGCCATTACCGTAGGATTACTGATACCGTTGGCAACTAATACTTGACTAAACCCTGCAGGATATTGTGCAGATAAAGGATTAAAAAGAGAGTAACAAAAAATTAAAATGGTTGCTAAAACGACGTTTGTAGTTTTTGAACCAAACTTGATATTGCGAAATCGAGAGAAGTAAAGTAAATTCATAATATGGTTTTTTTAAATGATTTGGATTATTTTCAAAAGCAAATCTTAACCCAAAAATCAAGATTGTGTATTAAGCTTTTGTTAAGAAATTGAATGAAAATAGCGCACAATTTCAAAAATAGAAATGCGCTCATTTTCAAGCTCAAATTGTTTGATGCTTTCGCTTTATATAAAAAACCAAAGATTTCTGAGTTTTATGAATCAAAATTTTTAAGATTTATTTCCAATGTTAATTTAATGTAAATAAATTGTAACTTTAATGTAAATTAATAGTTAAGTTATTGTTAAATCATTAGCACATAAATTGAAAAAGTTAATCATATGGCTGTTTATATTTTCCCCATCCATTTTTTATGGACAGGAGAAAACGATATGCATTCCATTTGCTAATAAAACGTTTAATGCTTGTGTTACTCAAAACAATCCAATTGACTTTACAGATACATTAAGCCAAAAAACAATCCTGAAATTTGCAGCAGAAATTAGCCAATCAAATTATCAGGATTTAATTGCTGCACTTAAAATTTTTAGAACAGAAAATAAATTGGACGATTGGTTTTATTACCAATTAATCAGGAAAGCAGCAGGTAATTTTTACCCAAAAGAAAAAAATTACTTATCCTATACCATTATGAAATGGTATTTACTCACTCATTTAGGTTATGATGCACGTTTAGCAGTTGGCAAAGAACAAATAATTCTATACATCAGAAGTGACGATGAAATTTTCGATATTCCTTTATATCGTAATTCAGGCAAGCAATATGTTTGTTTAAATTATCACGATTATGGAAAACTGTTGTATGAGCAATCTCCAATTTTTCCGGTTGAAATGCCGGTTGAGGGTGCTACACAGAAATTTTCGTATCACATCAATGAAATTCCAGATTTTGAACCAGAAAACTATCAGGAAGAAAAACTAGCATTCAATTTCAGAGAGCGTGAATATCATTTCAATATTTTACTAAATCCAGAGTTAAAACAATTATTCAAAAATTATCCTGAAGTACCGTTCGAAAGTTATTTTAACATTCCACTAAGTAGGCAAACCTATTCATCTCTTATTCCCTTATTGAAAAAATATATTTCGGGAATGAGTCAGAAAAAAGGTGTCGACTATTTAATGAGATTTACCAGATATGCCTTTTTATATGTAGATGATGTTGAAAATTTCGGAAAAGAACGTAGACTTTCGCCAGAACAAACATTGTTGTACAACCATAGCGATTGCGATGATCGAGCTGGTTTGTTTTTCTATTTGATAAAAGAAATTTATAATCTTCCGATGATTGCCATGCTATATCCAACGCATATAACCATGGCGGTAAATTTCGACAAAGAAAATCCTAGAGGGATTGAATACGAGGGTAAAAAATTCACAGTTTGTGAACCCACTCCACAATTACAGAATCTAAAAATTGGTCAGTTATCTTCTGTATTAAAATTTCAGCCCTATCAAGTTGTTTATTATTACAATCCAGCAAGCAAATAAGCAAAACTGAGATTAGATTTTGTAAAATCAAAAATCTACGGTATTTTAATTGCAAGGTTTATTAAAAAAATAAAATATGAACGGATTTTTCAAAACATTAATTGCAGGCTATGGAGCTAGCAAACTTGGTGGTGGCTGCATCGGAACCATCGTAATTTTTGTTCTTATTTATTATGCGCTGGGTTATTGTTAAAAGAAAAAAAACTAAAGCTTTTCATTTGCTAAGGATAATTCTTTTAATAAAGTGAATAAGCTATTTCTTAAACTTCATTTTGCATTTTACTCCAGGTATCATTCAAAATAGAATGAAAAACAGATGTAGGCTGAGCACCCGAAACAGCATATTTTTCATTAAATAGAAAAAATGGAACGCCAGTAATTCCTAAATTTTGCGCTTGATAATAATCAAAATCGACTGCGGGTGCGAAAACATCCTTGCTTAATACTTCTTCGGTTTCTTTTTTATCCAGGCCTATATCATTAGCAATATTCAATAATGTGTTTTTATCATTAATGTTCTTGCCTTCTGTAAAATATGCCGAAAAAACAGATTCATAAACTTTATCTGCTAGATTTCTGCTAGCAGCAAAATGTGCTAATTCATGTGCTTTTGCAGAGTTTGCGGCAATCGCTTTCGAAAAATCAAATTTCAAACCTGAATCAGCTGCCATTTTAGTGGTATAATTTGTAGCTTGTTCAACCTCTGCCTCCGACCATCCCTTTGATGAAGCCAAACTTTCTTTAACCGTTTCACCGGGTTTGGTATCTAATTCTTTATTTAAATAAAAACTTCTCCAAACAATTTCCACTTCATTTTTATGTTCAAAATTTTGAAGCGCATCATTAAAATTTTTTTTACCGATATAGCAAAACGGGCAAACCATATCGCTCCAGATTTCAACTTTTAGTTTAGTATTCATTTATTTGTACTTATTAATTAATCAACATATTTCTTAATTATCAAATCTATCGTTCAGTTTGATGAAATATATTTTAATACTAATCTTAACTTTTATTCTGGATTAATGTTTATTCTAAGTCAAATGAAATTATATTAGCCAAATGAAAAACTATCTGCTAATAGTAATTTTCTTGTTTCTACTACAAAGTGTATCAATCAATTCTTTTGGCAAAAGTGAATTGCCGATTACTGATTTAAACCAAAAAACTTCATTTTATTATTTTACCGATACCATTTTCGCATTTGAAGATAAAAGTAAATTACTTAGCATTCAAGATATTATAGCTCAAGGTGATCAGATTTTTAAAAATATCCCAAACAACTATTTCAATGAATTTATAAATTCTGCAATTTGGTTCAAGTGTGCTATTGTGCCTCCAAAAGATTCTTCTGTTTGGTACTTTACAGATTTTGCAACCCGAACAGAAAAATATTCTGTTTTTTATCCAGATACTGCCGGTAAAATAATTGAACAAAAAATTGGAGCGACTTACCCATTTAGAAATAATTCAAATGAATTTCCAAATTCGATAAAATTTCCTTTTTGTACAAAAGACACCATCGTTTTTTATGTTCGCTGCGAAAGCAGAACCTTAATGTATGCTGCATTTTCTATTTCCTCCTTTCCACCATTAATGCAACGCAACATCAGTGAAAACTGGGTAATTGGTATACTTTCAGGCTGTTTGTTCATTTTAGCTTTCTACAACTTTTTTATTTTTATCTTATTAAAGGACAGGAGTTATATTTATTATACAGGTTATCTTTTAATGACTTTACTTTTTTTGCTTACCTGGATGGGCAAAGGCTATGAATTTTTATGGCCCAATTCACCTTGGTGGCATATAAGGTCTATGTACTCCTTGCTTGCCCTTTCATTTTTCTTTTCAACTAAATTTTCTGAAAGTTTTTTACGAATAAAAACTAACCTTCCAAAATACAGACCTTATTTTCTTGCAGTAGAATTGTGTATGTTATCAATAGCCGTAATGGTGATTGTATATCCTTTTAGTTCTTGGGTTTTAAAATTAAACCAAATGGCAGCTATAGCTGGAGGTTGTTTGGTAATTACAGCGGCTATACATTCCATCCGCTTGAAACAACGAATTGCAATTTACTTTTCATTGGCTTGGTTACCCTTAATTCTTGCCATGTTTACGCATATTATTCTTGACCTTCAAGGAATTCCGCCAAGCATTACCATTATGGGTTTTAGTTACCCGATTGTAATTTTTGCTTCAACAGTTGAGGCCGTTTTTTTATCTCTTGCTTTAGCTTATCGAATAAACATTATAAGAAAAGAACTGGAAGCCGAAAAAGCGGAAAAACGAAGATTGGAACGTGAACAACAATTAGAAAGAAATAAATTAATCGAGCAACAAAAACAAGATTTAGAAATTCAGGTTGCACATAGAACTGCTGAACTTAATTTTTCTATGATTAAACTTAGAGATACTCAAAAGCAATTAGTTGCAAGAGAAAAATTGGCTTCCCTTGGTTTGCTTACCGCTGGTATTGCTCACGAAATTCAAAATCCTTTAAATTTTGTCAATAATTTTTCGGAATTAAGTACTGATTTATTGAATGAATTGGCTGATACAAAACCCAATTTAGGTATTATGGAAGTAGTGGATGAATTAAAAGAAAATGTAGATCGTATTACTTTTCATGGAAAAAGAGCTGAAAAAATTGTCCGAAGCATGCTTTTACATTCAAGAGATGAGCAAGAAGAAAAATTTGGAAAAGCGAATCTCAATGAAATTTTAAAACAAGCTGTTACATTTAGTTATAGTAGTTTTCAAACTATCGAAAATGGGTTTGAATGTAAAATAACTGAAAACTTTGACCCCAATTTACCTTCTATAGAATTAATTGAGCAATCAATAAGCCGTGTAATTATTAACTTATTAAATAATGCCTTTGATGCTGTTAATCAGCGATTAATTGAAGAAAGAGAAAAAGGAAATGAATTTAAACCAGAAATAATTGTTTCCACTTCCTTATCAAATGATTATGTTTTCTTAACTATTCGAGACAATGGCTTCGGAATTCCTGATCATTTAAAAGAAAAAGTATTTGATCCATTTTTCACAACAAAAAGCGCTGGAAAAGGTACTGGGTTAGGCTTATCAATTTCCTTTGACTTAATTGTGGGCAGACATAATGGAGAAATGAGCCTCGAATCGGAAATAGGTGATTATACCCAATTTGTAATTAAATTACCAGTTTCTCAGATTATTAAATGATATTTAACAATAAATTTTGAGTATTTCACTACCTATGAAAGAAGATATTTTAAAGATACTTGTAGTTGATGACGAGGAAGATATACAACTTTTATTTAGAAAAAAGTTTAAGAAGGATATTCAAGAAGGTAAATTTCTGTTCAGATTTGCAACTTCTGCACAAAGCGCCATTCAATATTTAAATACATTAAATAAATTCGATATCGTTTTAGTTTTATCTGATATTAAAATGCCAGGATTAAGTGGTCTTGATTTATTGCAATTTGTAAAAAAAGAATTTCCGCATCTTAAGGTTATGATGATAACAGCTTACGATGATATAAAAAACAGGGAAGATGCTAAAAGGTTAGGCGCATCAGATTTTATTGCCAAACCGGTAAATTTTGAACTACTGAGAACAAGAATCTTACAATTATTCTAAAAAAGTGATGGAAATTATAAAGCAATGGGGTTGGCAGGTAAGCTTAGCTATTGTTCTAACGATTTTTCTCATCATCCGATACCGATTATTTTTACTTCATAAACATCAAAAGCAACAGCTTTTTATAATTGTTAGTACTCAAGAACAAGAAAGACAACGCTTAGCCAAAGATTTACATGACGATTTAGGAACGAGTCTTTCTACACTTCGCTTATACATTGATGGAATGTCAACACTAATTGAAAAACAAGATGAAGATCTGAAACAGATGCATGCAAACGCATTACAGATTTTGGATTCATCTATTCGCAACATGCGGGAACATTTATTTCAATTAAATCCAAGTGTATTGGACGAACATGGTTTGCCCGCTGCAATAGATAATTATATGTTTAAAATGAGTAGATTTAATAGTCTTAAATTTAATTTAAATTCTTCTCATTTTCCTGAGAATATAACACCTGAGATTACAATTAATTTATACCGTATTATGCAGGAATTGGTAAACAATACAATTAAATATGCACAGGCAAAAAAAATATCCATTCAATTACTTTATCGCGATAACATAGTTGTATTTATCTATGAAGATGACGGAAAAGGATTTGATTATGAAAAAATAAAAACAGGATACGGATTGAAAAATATCGCAACCCGAATACAAATGTTAAATGGAAGTCTAAGTTTAGATACCAAACCTGGCTATGGAAATAATGTTATGATTGAATTACCTTTCAAAAGTAAATACTATGGAAAAGAAAAGAATTCTAATAGTTGATGATCATCAAATGTTTCTTGATGGTTTGAAACTAGTATTGAAACAACATAAAAATATTGAAATAATTGGTGAGGCATTAAATGGACCCAGAGCTTTAGAATTAGTTAAAATTTTAAAACCGGAATACATAATCATTGATATAAATATGCCTGGTCTTAATGGAATTGCAACTACAGAAGAAATTAAAAAAATATGCCCTGATTGTAAAGTTATCGCTTTGACTATGGTTGATGATTTTGTTTCTGTAAATCAAATGTTGAAAGCCGGTGCAAATGCATTTATATTAAAAAATACTGGAGCTCAGGAATTACTAAAAGCTTTCGAAATGATCGATAAAGATGAACTCTACATGAGTGCAGATATTTCTGAAATTATCATGAAAGGTATTTATACACTTGGACAGCCTGACGTTCAAAAGTCAAAAAGAATAGTTAGTCATGATTTGCTCACTCATCGCGAAAAAGAAATTGTCGAACATGTAACCAGAGGGCTAACTAATACCGAAATTGCTGATCTGCTTTTCTTAAGCCCGGCTACAGTAAAAACACATCGAAAAAATATTTTAGCAAAACTAAACCTAAACAACACTGCTAGTTTGGTTCGATATGCCATGGAACATGAATTAATAAGTGATCAAAAGATTTGAATTTTACCATAATTTTAGAACAAGAAGATAATTAAATACATTTACATAAAATTATGAGTGCAAAACTCTCGTATTTTTTAGTGAACCTATTGAGCATTTGTGAGTAACACGTCTAAAATTTCTTTCTCTGAATTGATTGCTGATTGTATTGCTGAAAAGCGTACTGCTCAGAAAATTCTCTATAAGCAATTTTACAGTTATGGAATGAGTATCGCTTTCAGATATGCAGGCAATGAAGAGGATGCAATGGATATTTTGAATGATGCATTTTTGAAAATATTCATGAATTTGGGTAAATATGATCAGGAAAAAGCATTTAAACCTTGGTTTAAAACAATTGTAGTAAATACGGCATTAGATTTAATTCGGAAAAATGCTAAATACGATAACAATGTTCCTATAGAAGAGGCTGGAGACCCCATGGTTCACGAAGTAGCAGTAAATATATTGTCGTATAAAGAGATTATTGCATTGGTGCAACGTTTACCTCCTGCTTACCGTACCGTGTTTAACTTATATGTAATAGATGGCTACCAACATCATGAAATTGGAGAAATGTTGGGAATCTCAACTGGAACTTCAAAATCAAATTTATTTAAAGCGAAAGGAAAGATGAAGGATTTAATTAAAAAATATCACAAAGATGAGTTTGCAAAATATGCCTGAAGAGAAATATAACGGCATTTTTAAAGATGCAGCAGATAAAATAGATTTCCCTTTTAATGAGGCAGCTTGGGCCAATATGGAACAAAAGCTGGATCGCAAGAAACCTGCATTCTACATTTGGCAACGTTTTAAAATTCCTGCTTTAATTGCTGCGGTATTTCTAGGCGGTATTTTAGTGGTGAATTTTAGTCAGTATAACTTTACTAAAGAAACTAGCAACAAAAATTTAGTAGTTAAATCCTCTGATAAATCAACTAACTTATCAGAAACTGATGGAAAGAAAGCAGGTTTAGGTACAGATCAAACTACTTCTCAAAATAAAAACCAAACGGAATCAGGTAAGATTGATCAACAGCCATCAGATTTGAAAGATGATTTTTCTGATAACGCTAATCAAAATATTTCAGACAAATCTGATAATGATGTAAATAATAAAGTTGCAGCAAATAGCAATAATTTAATCGTAGATGATTCACAATCTGCTAGAAAAAAAATTAATGGAGAAGAAGAAAAAACATTAGACAATAAAGAAAAAGATACTTTTTATCTTGGTGAAGATATCGCTATTGTTAAAAAATCAGTGAAAAACAACTCGAGGAAATTTGACAATAAAATTAATTCTAGCCAACAGTTTTCTACTATCAATGAAGCTTCAATTGCGAGTATAAAAGAATCTGCGAAAAGTGATGAGACTGCTAAAATAAAAGAATTAGAAAAGGACAATATTGTTTCTACAAGCGCTATTTATTTCAAACCTATTGGCAATGAAAATGTCAATTTATTAGACCCAATACCACTTATTTATCCATTCTCTGATTCAGAAATATTATCTGTAAAAAATACTGAGGTTGATAACTCACAAATCAAACTTCCAAAAATTAGCAAAAACAAATTCGCTGTTCTTGCTATGGTTTCTCCAGACTTTACCTACAATTCTAAATTTGTAAGTAAATATGCAGGAGTAAATTATGGAATTGCTGCAGAATATTATTTTATTAAAAATGCGAGTGTTTCATTAGGAGTAAACAGAGCCATGAAAAAATATCATGTGGCAGATAATCCTTATCAATTTGAAGGTTGGACAAGTCCATACCTATACCCTGCAAAAGATGTTTATGCTAAATGTTTAGTAATTGATTTACCTGTTACGTTCAAATATTATTTATTGCCAAGTCCAACCGGTAAACTATTTGTAGGTGCCGGAGTGTCAAGTTACTTTATGCGCTCAGAATCATATGATTTTGTTTATAAAACTCAATATGGTGAAGCAAAACATCATTTTGATGCTATAAAAAGAAAAAATCATTACCTATCTGTTTACAACTTTTCTCTTGGATTTGAAAAAACAGTTTATAAAAATTTATCAATACAATTAGAACCATTTATAAAAATCCCAGGTACAGGTATTGGTTCAGGATCTATTAAACTTCAAACTTCCGGAATGTTTTTTAGTCTAAAACATCGTTTTTAAAAATCTAATGTTTTTGTGATATTTTTAAAATTTAACTTATAAAAAAAATGCCCTTAATTAAATTAAGGGCATTTTTTTTATTTATACAATTAGCTTTTTAGTTGCTAAACTCTTTAATTTCAAGTGTTATAGGTACAGAACTTAATGCTTGAGAAATTGGACAAGTTTTCTTTGCTCCCTCTGCTATTTCTAAAAATTTTTCTTTAGTAATATTCTCCACTTTCCCACTTAGTTCCAGTTTAATGGCTGTGATTTTAAAATCAACTCCTGTTTGCTCAATTGTTACAGTTGCTTCAGTATTCAATTCTGTTGGAGGAAATGAATTACCGCCTAATGCAAAACTCAAAGCCATGTTAAAACAACCGGCATGTGCAGCAGCAATTAGTTCTTCAGGATTAGTTCCAAGCATACCATCTTCATTCTGAAATCGAGATTTAGTGCTATAAGGAGTATTGTTAAAAAATTTATTGGACGAATTTAGTGTTCCCTGGCCTGTAGCGCCATCACCTTTCCAATTTGCTGTTGCTCTTCTGTTCATGTTTTTTGTGTTAAAATTAAAAATTATCGTTGATAATACATTACAATTGAAGCTTTTTCAATGGTATTCATCCATAAATTAAACCCTACAAATGCTGGATTTGCATTTTCATCAAGTCCAAGTTTTTCTACTTTTAATGCATGAACCGTGAATACATATTGGTGAATACCGTGGCCTTGCGGTGGACATGGACCTCCGTATCCGTTTCCACCAAAATCTGTTTTACTTTGTACTGCCATTTTTGGTGCTAATGGTGAACCAACTTTGCCAGCTCCTTCTACTAATTCGCTAACATTTGTAGGTAAATCAAATACCACCCAATGCCAAAAACCACTTCCGGTAGGTGCATCTGGATCGTAAACTGTAATTGCATAACTTTTAGTTCCAGCGGGTGCATTTTTCCAGCTAAGTTGTGGTGATATGTTTTCGCCGTTACATCCAAAACCGTTAAACTCTTGTTTTTTAGTGCTTTGCCCTCCAATTGAGTTACTAGTTAATGTAAAAGTTTGAGCAATTGCACCAACAAAAATAAAAGACGTAAAAAGTATTGACAACGTAATTTTTTTCATGATTTTAATTTTTTTTATAAATATTATAATATTAGAAGTTTTAACACACATTATTTTTGATTGTTTTTATCTATCAAAATTTAGTGAAAGGAGTATCAATTCTAAAAATTTTGCAGGGTTAATCTTTTTTACTGACATTCGTTGATATAGAAAGCACATAAATATGAAAAAATCAACTCTGTTATTTGCAGCTTTTCTAATGATTACAGTACTAAGCTGTAAGCAAAAAAATGAGAAAAATAATGATAATGTAGGATTGGATAGTACTTCTCTTCTTACCAAAAAAAATGAGACTATATGCTATTCTTATATTAAAAATAATGATACCATAACCTTGTCAATCGATGGTATTGATAATACAATGATTGGGGAGTTGACGTATAATTTATATCAAAAGGATAAAAATGTAGGTATTTTTGAAGGTCAAATGTCGGGTGATACATTAATTGGTACTTACAATTTTATAAGTGAAGGTCAAGAAAGCAAACGAGAAATTGTTTTTTTTAAAACAAACGAAGGCTTGGTGGAAGGTATGGGAAGTGTGGAAGAAAAAAACAATATGATGGTTTTTGAAAATCGATCGAAATTAAACTTCAGTAGTGGATTGATATTAAAAGAAGTGAATTGCAATTAAAACTAAATTAATTAACTTATAAAAATATCTGTTGAATCAATTAATCTGCTTTATCCAGCTTCTTTTATTAAAAACTAAGAAAATGAGAATATCAATTATCGTAATAAGTTTATTTAGTCTTCTACTTATTGCTTGTGTGCAAAGGGTTAATACTACCAAAGAGCAAAACGCTTTATTTGAGTTAGACAAGAAATTTTCTGAAGAAAGTAAGCAAGCCGGATTGGCCAATGCCTATTTAAATTATGCTGATAGCAATGCAGTTTGGTTAATTCCGAATTCATTGCCAGTAAAAGGCATAATTGCTTTGAAAGACAGACTTTCAAACATAGATTCAAATCTTGGGATCTATACCTGGCGACCTTTGTCTGCTGAAGTTAGCATTTCTGGTGATATTGGCTACTCATATGGCAATTTTCAATATTTGTCTTCAACAAACGACAGCATCTTATCGATCGGAACTTATGTAACTATTTGGAAAAGAAAGAAAAAACAAGATTGGAAATGGGTTCTTATTTCCGCCAATAACGGATTATAAATATTTAATTTCAATCAAAATTAAATGAAATACGAGGGAATGATTCCTGAAAATCAATTAATGATCAGGTTATCGAATTGTGTTTTAGATCAGAATTCTATTAATGAAATAATTAATTTAAGTAAAGAAGTTACAGATTGGGATTATTTTATTGAACAGGCTACCAACAATTATCTAATTCAATTATTTACTCTTCATTTTACAAATGCAGAAATTAAAAACATAATTCCTCCATTTGTACAAGCAAATGCTGTGAAAGTTTATCAAAAATTATTAGCTGAAAACATTCGATTATTTTATTTATTCAATGAAATAGCTTACTCATCAAATCTTAGTGGAATTCGATTGATTCCATTAAAAGGAATTTATTTGGCTGAAAAGGTTTATCAGGATTATGGATTAAGACACATTAGCGATATTGACATTTTAGTCGAATCCCATGATCTAGACAAAATGGTCAAAATATTAATGGATCTAGGTTGGAAACTTGAAAATACCCCACAAACAAGCTCTTACATAAGTAGTAAGATTTTAACTGCACATCCATTTACATTAACGAAAAACAATCATTTCATAGAGGTACATAATAGAATTCATTCAGGAGGACAATCGTATGAGATAGATACAAACAGGTATATAAAAAATACAACTTCAACTGATTTTGGAATTAATAAAGTATATACTTTGCAATTAAATGATTTGATACAGCATTTATGTATTCACATTCATAAACATTTATTTTTCGGAAGGTTGAAAATTAGTTCCTTTTGCGATTTGCGTGAAATTTTTAGAAAACAGGAAAATAAGATTGATTGGGATAAATTTTTAAGTACCTCTAAAGAATATAATTGCACGAATGAGGTTTGTTCAGTTCTATATTTATTGAAAAAATATTGGCAGGTTGATTTTTTGGAAGATATTTTACCTAAAGAAATTGAAATAACTTCTACCGAAGCGGAAGAACGCTTTCTATATTTCCTGAATGGAGATTATCAAAAACTAGAAAATGCTTCCAAAACTGATGAAATCAGCAATTTAGCGTATTTAAAAAAACAAAATGGGACGGTCAATAAGTTCCGCTATTTATTGAATGATGTATTTCCAACTACTGCGTATATTAAATATCGCTATCAATTAAAGTCTGACTGGATTGTATATCCTTATTATATAGTGCGTTGGTATAAGGGTATTAGCAAAACGTTAAGATATTTTTTAGCTCAGCGGAATGGAACAAAAGAGGAATAAGTTTAAAAAGCTTAAAACCAAAAGTTCCTGATAATAGAAATAATCATGATCTTTTTTAAGTTGAAATCTATGCTAAATTGCTATTGATTTTTTTAAAAAATACGAGATAGTAAAAATATAAAATAGACGCATAAAATGCTCCAACAAATAGGTAAAAGTATTCTTTATTAATTATAATGGTTTTGCTGGTCGATAGCATGATCAAAATTAATATGACAAAAAATGAAAACACACAAACACGATAATAAGTAAGATTTTGCTTAAAAATTTCCTGAAATCTGTTCAAATCATTTTTCAACTTAAAAAAAATAATGAAACTCAATCCTGTCATAACTAACATAGGCACTGCAAAATAGTAGTTCTTAGTTAGAATAAAATAGATACTGATTATGATTGTTCCAAGAGCGTTTATTAAATGACGGCTTCGATTTAAAGGATATAACATATTATTGGATGTCTGATTTAATAGTAAAAATACAAAATGATTTGATTTTTCTATAAAGTTTAAAAACTCATTTTACAAGTTTCAGCATCCTTTAAATATTTACCAATTAAGGAAACCCTCATTCCTTTTTAAATAAAATTTATATTTGGCTAATGAAAAACCTTATTTCGACTTGCTTTTGCTTTTTATTTTCAACAGCCGCATTCTCACAATCTGCTTATCAACCTTTGCAAACAGAGGCGTATCATATTTTTGACCGGCTCGAAATTAAATCAGGAAGAATAAATGATTCAGTTTTTACGTCTGTTAAACCATATAATCGAAAAGCAATGCGATCTGTTGTCAATCAATTTTCGACAGATTCTACAGTTTTAAGCAAAACCGACTTGAATTTAATCGCATTCATTAACCGAGATAATTGGCTATATAATGAAAGTAGCTTCGAGATGAGTAAAAATCCGCTTCTAAAAAAAATATATAAAAGCAAAACAGACTTTTTTGCAGTTGATGTTCCAGATTTCAGATTGAGATTGAATCCGGTTTTGTATGATGTAATTGGTAAAGATTCCAATTCAGATAATTTAGTTTACACCAATACTCGTGGAGTAGAAATTGAAGGATTGATAAGTAAAAAGTTAGCGTTTTACACATATCTCACAGAAAATCAGGCCAGAGTACCTAATTATGTTCAAGATAAGTTGACCAATAATTTCAAAATACTGCCTGGTGGTGGATTAGTAAAACCTTATGGTGACGGTACTGCAATAGATTTTTCGGAAGCACGAGGCTATATTTCTTTTCAAGCGATCCGCCATGTGAATATTCAATTTGGTAACGATCGAAATTTTATTGGAAATGGTTTTCGTTCTATGATACAGTCCGACGCTGGAAATTCTAACCTGTTTTTAAAACTAAATACCAAGGTTTGGAAACTAAATTACACCAATTTATTTTTTGAATTAACGGATGTAAATGGTGTACTAAATAATAAAACGTTTCCTAAAAAATTCGCAGCAGTGCATCATTTGAGTGTAAATCTGAACAAAAACCTAAATGTAGGTTTATTTGAAAACATTATTTTCTCCAATGATAATGGTTTTGATTTGAATTATTTAAACCCTATTATTTTTTACAGAAACGTTGAATTTTATTTGGGAAGTCCACATAATGCATCTTTGGGTGCTGATTTTAAATATAATTTTCTTAAACGATTTTCAGCATACGGGCAATTGTTTGTGGACGAATTTAAATTTGCTGAAGTTACTGCTGGAGATGGCTGGTGGGCAAATAAATTTGGCTATCAGTTAGGATTAAAATACATTGATGTTGCTAATATTAATAATCTTGATTTGCAAATAGAGTACAATGCAGCAAGACCTTATACCTACACACACTTCAATACTCAACAATCCTATTCTCATTATTCTCAACCACTAGCCCACCCTTTAGGAGCAAATTTTAAAGAATACATAGCAATTGTGCGATATCAACCTATTCAAAAATTAACCCTAAAGTTTACCATAATCAGTGCATCGTTTGGTGCTGATAGCGGCGGTCTAAATTATGGAAGCAACATTTTGCTAAAATATACAACCCGCATTAAAGATTATGGCAATGAAACGTTACAAGGTGTGGCAACACAATTAACTAATGTATCCGGTACTGTTTCTTATCAGTTAAGGCATAATTTATACTTCGATCTTAGTGGAGTTTATCGAAAATTAGATAGTGAAATAAATGCAAGAGATACCGAATCGATGATTATAACCGGTGGACTTCGGTTAAATATTGCTCCTAGAAATTACGATTTTTAAATTTCAATCAAACTTATCAAGTAACTTTAACAAGGTCGCAAAATCTTTTGGATAAGGAGCTGTAATAGTTACCGGTGAGTACTCTGCAACATTAAATGTGATTTGATAAGCATGTAAAGCAAATCGTTTCATAATAGGTTGCTCCTCCTGATCTTTTCCTAATTTGAATTTTCTTTTTAATTCTGATAAAAAAACTGCTTTGCCTTTATACATTTCATCGCCAACAATGGCTGCATGTTGCGATGCTAAATGAATTCTGATTTGATGCATTCTACCAGTAATTGGTTTGCATGAAACCAAGGTGTAATGCTTGAAAAATTGGATGGAATTAAAAATAGTTTCCGCTTTTTTACCTTCCTGCCGATCAATTTTCACTTTGCCCTGTCCTTGATTTAAAATGGGTAAATTAATTTGAAGTTCTTTAAAATCAAATAAGCCATCAACAATTGCGTGATAAGTTTTATCAACTTCACGATGCTCAAACTGCATACTTACAAAACGATAAGTTTCTGGATTTTTAGCAATAATGATGCAACCAGATGTTTCTTTATCCAAACGGTGGCAAATTTGAGCTTCGGCATTCCAAGCTTTTGCCAATTGCTGAAGACTTTTACCAGTTTGGGTTCTCTCCTCGAGGGTCGGCAACATTGCTGGTTTGTTTACTACAACCAGATTTTCATTTTCGAAAAGTATGATATCTGATAAAGAAATTAATTTCATGAATTCAAATTAAGATTCAGATAAAAAAATCAGAATCATGCGAAAATAGAAAATTAAAAAAGGATGGACTTAAAAACGGAAATTAAAAAAACAATTACCCGAAAAAATTTATGCTTTGGTAAGAGTAAAACCAAAAGTAGAACCTACACCAAGGCTGCTTCTTACATTAATGGTTTGCTTATGAGCTTCAATCAAATGCTTTACGATGGATAAGCCTAAGCCGGTTCCACCTACTTCGCGTGACCTGCTTTTATCAACTCTGTAGAAACGTTCAAAAAGTCGGGCTAAATGTTCTTCTTCTATTCCAAGTCCATTATCAGTTACTTCAATCAGAATATTTTCGTCCATATCATAAAACCCAACAACAGTTTTCCCTCCTATTTTACCATACTTAATGGAATTGGTAATCAGATTTATTAATATTTGCTGTACCCGA
>JANOCT010000007.1:0-5299 GCA_031412335.1 bacterium
GAAATAAATTCGCTGTTAAAAGGAGTTGGAGAAGGCGCAACCCGGACTTCCGAAATTATAAAAGGTCTTCGAGTTTTTTCAAGAGTAGATGAAGTAGATATTAAAAAGGCAGATATACATCAAGGAATTGATTCAACCTTAACATTGCTTAATAGTACGATGAAAGGTAAAACAGAGGTAATTAAAAACTATGATCATATTCCTGTTATTGAATGCTATGCTGGGAAATTAAATCAGCTCTTTATGAATATTTTGAGTAATGCTATACAAGTTGTAAACTCAAATCCGCCTTCAAAACCACCTAAAATTACTATCTCCACGCTCAAAAAAAATAATGATGTTATCATTACGATTGAAGATAATGGTGCTGGAATGAGCGCTGAAACTAAAAAAAGAATTTTCGAACCATTTTTTACAACCAAAAATGTGGGAGAAGGTACTGGATTAGGCCTTTCTATCGTTTTCAGTATTGTTGAAAAACATCATGGTACAATTGATGTTGAATCTGAATTAGGAGTTGGTACTAAATTTATAATTTGCATACCTGTTTCTCAATCAAGAAATTCAACTAATTAAATAAAACGAATGGCTGAAGCCAAACCAACAATCCTTTACGTTGATGATGAGGAAAACAACCTAAATGGTTTTCGAGCTGCATTCAGGCAAGATTATATTGTCCATCTTGCTGGCTCTGCAAAAGAAGCAATTGAAGTTCTAGACAAAGAACCCATTCAGATAATAATTACTGATCAACGGATGCCTGACATGACAGGAGTTGAATTTCTTTCAGCTATTATTGATACTCATCCAGATCCCATCAGAATGTTGATAACCGGCTATGATGATATTGAACCAGTTATTCAATCTATCAATAAAGGTCAGGTTTATCGCTATATTTCTAAACCTTGGGAACTGCATAATTTGAAAATTGATATTGATAATGCCTATGAAATATACATTACCAGAAATCAATTAAAACAGAAAAACGCCGAACTTGCCAAAGCATATAATGAATTGGATAAGTTCGTTTACAGTACTTCGCATGACTTAAGAGCTCCGCTCATGTCAATTTTGGGAATTGTACAAGTGGCTAAATTAGAAAGCAATGTGCCAGCAACAGATGAATATCTTTCGATGATAGAAAAAAGCGTTCACCGAATGGATGTTTTTGTTCAAAATATCATGAATTACTATCGCAATACTCGAATAGATGAATATTATAATGAAATCCATTTTGAGCGTTTGCTGCGAGAAACTATTAATGACTTTGAATATTTCCAACAAACAACTAATATATTTTTCAAAACTAAAGTTGATCAAACAGAAAAATTCTGGACGGATGAAGGTAGACTTAGGATTATTTTGAATAATCTAATCAGCAATGCCATTAAATATCAAAAAAACGCTAATGGGCAATTGGTTTCAGTTTCTATTGAAGTGAATGAAGGAATAGCTAAAATTGAAATTGAAGACAATGGAATAGGTATCGAAATAGATCATATCAACAATATTTTTGATATGTTTTATGTAGCATCTCATGAAAACGCAGGCTCCGGCATTGGTTTATATATTGTGAAAGAAGCTGTTAATAAAATTGCAGGCACCATAAAGGTTTATAGCCAATCTGGTGTAGGAACTAAGTTTAATATCGTAATTCCAAATAAAAAAAATGAGGTTTTGGCAGCAGCTAAAACTTAATTGAATTTTAATTATTATCTAAAAATCTAATCGATTTATTCAAAATAATTTAAGGTAGTAAAACCTCCATCTTTCAAATATTGATCTTTTTTCATCAAATGCAAATCTGCCAAAACCATATCTTTTACCAAATCTGGTAAACTATATTTTGGTATCCAGCCCAGCTTTGTATTTGCTTTTGTAGGATCGCCGAGTAGTAAATCTACTTCTGTTGGCCTGAAATATTTAGGATCAACCTTAATTATAGTCTTACCTCTGTGCAAGGTATCTGGATCGATTCCAAAACTAATTAGTTTTTCATCTTCCACATCAATTATTACCCCTTTTTCGTTTTCGTCTTTTCCGCTAAATTCAATGATGATTCCTAATTCTTCAAAGGATAATTTTACAAATTCGCGAACCGTAGTTGTAATTCCTGTTGCGATCACATAATCTTCTGCTACATCCTGTTGCAAAATTAACCACATTGCTTCTACATAATCTTTAGCATGTCCCCAATCTCGTTGGGCGTTCAAATTTCCCAAGTAAAGGCAATCTTGCAATCCCAAAGCTATTTTTGCAGCTGCACGCGTTATTTTTCGGGTTACAAAAGTTTCTCCACGAATAGGGCTTTCATGATTAAATAAAATACCATTGGCTGCAAACATGCCATAGGCTTCACGGTAATTAACTGTAATCCAATAACCATAAATTTTAGCTACCGCATAAGGTGAACGTGGATAAAATGGTGTGCTTTCGCTTTGCGGAACATGCTGAACCAAGCCATATAATTCTGAAGTAGAAGCTTGATAAATTCTGGTTTTTTTAGTCAAATTTAAAATACGAACTGCTTCCAAAATTCGCAAAGTCCCTATTCCATCTGCGTTAGCAGTGTATTCTGGTGTTTCAAAACTTACCTTCACATGGCTTTGTGCCGCCAGGTTGTAAATTTCGTCTGGCTGCACTTCTTGAATTATGCGAATAAGATTTGTCGAATCGGTCAAATCACCGTAATGCAATTTAAAATGCACGTTTTTCTCATGCTGATCTTGATATAAATGATCAATTCTATCGGTGTTGAATAAAGAACTTCTTCGTTTAATTCCGTGAACTTCATAACCTTTTTTTAATAGCAACTCGGCTAAATAGGCACCATCTTGACCGGTAATTCCAGTAATTAAAGCAACTTTCATGTTTGTTATAGTATTATTTATTGCTTAAAAAGCCTTTTAATGCCATAATATTTGGAACTGTATTAGAAACCGCATGCAGACTATCAGCTATTTGCAGTGAAAGCCAATCTAACAAGAAAATAGTATCGAAAATAGTTGCGATAGATTGATCAGTAATATGAATTTCTTCAATTACTCCATTGTGTTTTTTTAATAAATCTTTTAAAAATGCAAAACGAAGGCCAGTACGTTTGTTGAAGCCACTGTTAAAAAACACAAAATTGCTATGAGTATCATTATAATACGTTTCAATAACATTATGATTTGATTCTGGAATTACACTAACAAATGCTTCATGCTTGGCATTTTCTTGTATTTGCTGAGCGAATCGAATGGCAATTCCTTCAAAAACAGGATCGCATATGATTACAAATTTATTTTTAACCGTATGTGCAAATGTTTTAAATAAATCTGCAGAACGGGTTATATAATCGTCGTTGTGCGCAACTCTGGATGATATTTGCAAAAAGTCTGCTTTTTTCTCCTGACCTAAAAATTCAAAAAATAAAAGGAAAAGATAGGTGAACGGATACCCCAAAGCCATACGAGGTTGAGATGCAGCCTCGGCTAAATAATAAAGTATTCCATCTGCTTGCGCCAATTTCAATAATTGTCCACCAGTTGTTAAAACCACAATTTTGCAACCTCGCTGTTTTGCATCATGGTACATAGCGATGGTTTCTTCCGTATTTCCAGAGTAGGAACTTAAAATTACCAACGATCGGCTTCCAATGTATTTTGGTAAACTATAATCAGATACTACTTCGATCGGGAAATCAAGTTTATCATTAAAATAATTTTTAATCATGCGCCCGGCAATACCAGATCCGCCTAAACCACCGATTAATGCATTGTCAAAATCCTTTTGTTTTACTCCATGATTTGTATAATTCTCAACGGCAAATTTTATCTGATGCGAAAATTTCTTTAATTCTTCTGCTATATATTTCATTTCTTACTATGCTATTTGTTTATTTTTTATGATTTGTGGTGTTATCTATTATACTGATTCAAATTTTTGCTCAAATTATTTTAGCAAAATTTGCATTATTTATTGATCAATTTCATCAAATATTGTCCGTATCCACTTTTTACTAAAGGCTCTCCAATTTTCCGAAGCTGATCTGAATCTATAAATTTCATTCTGTAGGCTACCTCTTCTATACATCCTATTTTCAAATCTTGACGTTCTTCTATTACTTGCACAAATTGCCCTGCTTGCATTAACGAAGCAAAAGTTCCAGTATCCAACCAGGCTGTACCTCGATTCAAAATACTAACTTTTAATTTTCCTAATCGCAAGTATTCTTTGTTCACATCGGTAATTTCATATTCACCCCGTGCTGATGGTTGAATATTTTTGGCCACTTCCACTACCGAATTATCATAAAAATAAAGCCCTGGAACTGCATAACTTGATTTTGGCTTTTCTGGCTTTTCTTCTATAGAAATAGCTTTATTGTTTTCATCAAACTCTACAACTCCATATCGCTCCGGATCTGATACATGGTAAGCATAAATTACACCACCATCAGGATTATTATTACTTTGAAGCAATTCAGCTAAACCTGATCCGTAAAAAATATTATCACCTAGAATTAAAGCCACTTTATCTTCGCCAATAAATTTTTCGCCCAACACAAATGCTTGAGCCAAACCATTCGGAATTTCTTGTACTACATATTCAAATCGGCAACCTAATTGAGAACCATCGCCCAATAATTTCTGGAAATTAGGTAAATCATGGGGAGTAGAAATTATTAGAATTTCACGAATATCGGCCATCATTAAAATTGATAATGGATAATAAATCATGGGCTTATCGTACACTGGCAGCATTTGTTTGCTATTTGCTAAAGTTAGTGGATGCAACCTGGTTCCGGAGCCTCCAGCAAGAATAATTCCTTTCAAAACAGTATGAATTTATTTAGTCGGGGGCGAAATTACTAATATTTCCTTATCCTGTTTTATTGGATGGTAATAAAAAGAAAATCGCTTTGTCAAAGAATTAATTGTTCTCTAACAAAGCGAATGGAATTAGTTAAACTATTTACTCTACAACCACTTTTTGCCTCAACACGCCCTTATCTGTTTCAACTTCTACCACATAAATGCCTTTGGCAAAATCAGAAACCGCTATACTTTGTAAATTTCCTTTTGCTTGCTCATATACTTGTTGCCCAAGTTGGTTATACATCTTTACTTTTCCTTTTTGTTCTGCTTTGTTTAATTCTATATTAATTACATCACTTGCAGGATTGGGAAATACTTTTAAACTTTTATTCTGTTGATTTAGTTGAAAGCCTACCGTGTTGAAATCAATCATAGCGATGTTGCTTGCTGGTGTGCCATTTATTTGTGAGAAACTACCAGCAATTACCAATTTGCCA
>JANOCT010000008.1:0-72162 GCA_031412335.1 bacterium
CTGGAACTAATGGTTGACCGTTGAAGTTTAATACTTCTCCTCGGGCAGCTAAAGAACCAGATCGGGGAGGGGTTGTTTGTGTTATTGGCTCACCAATTCCTGGAATATTAGCAGCAAACCAATTGTTTGGTAATCCATCAGTCCAGTTTTCAAAACTAGGATTTGGAACAGGATTTTGTGCAAATACACATGAAGTAAATGCAAAAAAAGTAATAATACAAAATGTAAGTAGTTTTATTTTCATAATAATCAAATTTATTAGTTCAAATATAAATACCTAAATTGTAATTAAAAAAAAGAATTAATTTTTTTGAAAACGCTTTAAAAATATATCTAAAAGCACTTTTTGAATTCTTATACGTTATTTAAACATTGAATATACCTATTTATAAGTACTCCTTTATTTGTAGATTAAAAGTTTAAAATTCTTAAATAAGGTTGAATGTTTTTTTTATTTTGAAGGATTGATTTGGAAGATGTTTTAAATTTATATTGATTGAAAGATGGAATTAAAAAGTATGTTAAGATTTAGGAAAAAAGGAAAGCCAAAGTTTTGAGACTTTGGCTTATAAAAATTTAAATTTTAACTTAATTAGGTGATGACGTTCTAGTTGTTAAAGGAGCAAAAAAAGCGCTTAATGCACTTAATTTTATTGCCTTAGAAAGCGTAACATTATAATAAGGTAATGAGCTATTTTTCTTGAATAGGTTATTTGTTACTTCTGCCCCAAAAGTTAAACCTGAGCTAGGTTCTGTAATCCAAGCTCTGACGAAACAAGAAAAATTCCACTTTCGATCATATTCTGAATCTAATGAATTACTCTGGTTGTTCCTTTTTGCCGTATAAGTGTATGTTACACCTGATGATGTTTGTAGGCGGATGCTAATATTATCATTTTCATGCTTTAACATTAATCCAAAAATACCCATATACACGTCATAAATATTTAAAGGAATTGTTTCATTTTCAGGAGTAATTATTAAAGTATTAGATATTGGTCTATTTGCAATTTCTGAAGAGTCAATTAAATTTATATTTGTAAATGAAGTAGTAATCTTTTTCCTTCTAAATATAAATTCAAATTGTGGTGCTAAATAAAGTTGGGTGTTTCTACTCGGATCACTTATTTTTCCGATTCTAATTATCGGACTGAATGAAGCTCCAAGATTATCAGAAACTGTATTAATTGTTTTTGTTCCTTCAGATTTAAATATTCTAATAGTATCTCCCCCGATTGGTTTTATTGTAGATGTGTATCGAACTACTCCCAAATTATCGTTAAGAGATAAAGTTCTATTACCATAAAGCGTAACGTTAAAACCAAAACCGGATTTTTTTAACTGAGGAGGAACGAAATTATTCGTAGCGAAAAATAAATCTTTAGCTTTTATTCCATCTACAAGATCGAAATTTGTACCGATATATGCTAGGTAATTATATTTATTCAATGATTTTGTACATCCTATAGTTAGATTAAATGTTGAATTTTTTTTGTTTAATGATAGTAGTTTAGGTTTATCAATTTTTGACAATTCTAAATTCAAATATAAATTTCGGTTTCTATCTTGCAAAGAGTCACTCTTAATTGTTATAAAAAGAGTATATTTTTTCGACAAATTTTCAAGACTAACTGTATCAAAGTGTATTGAATATCCTGATTTTGGAAAATCAGATTTTTCTTCATCGACAGAAATTTTTAAAGTAAATTTTTTAAGTTCGTCTTTTGAAATACTACCTAATTCAGATATTATTGATATTGGATAAACTAAAATCGTTTCTTGTCTCAGTATGGTATCTTTTTCCTTTTCAAATCTAATATCTAATAATTGGCAAAATACATTACTGGTGTAAAAGATTAATGTTAAAAAGCTAATTAATAATTTTTTCATAGGTTTTATAATTTTAATAATAAGTAGATAATAAAAAATCTCAACCCAAAACCTTCCACCTTTTCATCGTTCTGGTTCCATACAAATTAGGCGATTGTGGATATTGCTGAGATGGTAGTGCTTTTCTGATTGCTTTGTACCAATCCAAGTAGGTGCTATCAGGTTTTAGTGTTTTTAAAACAGAAAGTGCAACAAAGGTAAATGCACCGTTTGGTCGGCCATTAAAAACGGCATCATAACTATATTCTGCATCTTGGCAGCCAGAAAGTAATAATGAACCTTTCCTACCTGGAGAAGATACAACTCTGAAATTTTTTGAAGTTCCTAACTTATGGGCATCATCCGCACTTAAAAAATTTGCTGGTGGTAAAAACCTAACTTTTCTTTGTGGCGGATTAGCTCCTGGCATGGTTGGAGGAGTAGAAATTGGCGCAAATCTGGATACAGTTCCTGAATGGCAAGAATCAGAAAACATCACTAATTTAACTCCATGGTTTCTGGAAGAAAATAGTTCAAATAATTCATCATCTGTAATTGGCCCTTTTGTACCAATATCGTGCGGACATAAACATTCATCTGTTCCATCACTTTCGTCATTATCTTCATCTGGTATATAAGTGCCATGCCCCGAAAATTGAAATACGATCGAATCTCCTTTGACTGCCTCGCTAATAATTTTTTCCATGGCTTTTAAGATTCCTGATTTCGTAGCCTTGGAATCTTTTAAGGTTTGAACCGTAAAACTAAAATTGGTAAACGTAGCGGCCCAATCGTCCACATCGTTGATGCAACCAGAAAGATCACTGTTGGTGCCGGGATAATTGTTTATCCCAATGCACAAAGCATATTTTTTTGACATAATAGATTTTAATGTGCCTACTCTTTGATCCCGTTTTCGGCTGGTCGGGTTTTAAATTATTTCCGTTGATAAATTAAAGGAATCATTAATGTGTAAATAATTAAAAGTATAGAACCTAAGAATGATGCAGGTAAACCGACAATCTCTTTTATTGGGCTTGCAATTACTAATACCCATATAACAAAAGCTATTGTACTAAATACAATCTGACTTATATTTTTTACTTTTGAAACAAGAATTAAATATATTGATGTGAGAATTGTCAACAATAAAATTACAATCCATAATATTGTGCTAATTTTTTCTTGTTCAACTGCAACTCCGCTTATTAACCCTAAGATTGTAATGTAAGCCGTAATTATTTCAGATGGAATAAGTTTAACTAATCTATCTTTGAAATCATTATTCAAAGTATTTGTAGTTAAGTTGGGTGATATATTAATGGATTGTTTTATTTCTTTAGACATTTTGTTTCAATTAAGATTAATTTTTTTCCAAAAATTCAAAATAAATTTTTTAATGCCTATGTTGAAAATACCCTAAAAAATAGGTGTTTTCACCTATTTAAATTAGTATATTCACCTTTTTATTTGCAAATAGTTTAGGTTATTTTTGAAGAATATTTAAACATTTACTTAACAAAAAGTTATGCACAAACAAATTTATTTATCTATTGAAAAGTTAAATCCAGACCAGTTTCCAACCGTAATTAATGAAGGTGAAACTTTTTTAGGAGTTGTATTCAGCCATGGCGTTGCAGAAGATGGAAGAGAAACCTTTTTTGCGTTTAGTAGAGTGAAAAGAAGTGATGGTTCAGTAATCTTAATTGAAAATTATGATCGTGCAAGAGGAGGCTGTCCATATCCACCTCCATGTTATCAGTTTGACGTGGTTTCATAGTTTTGATGATGGTAATTGCTTTAGTAATGAGTAAATGTTAAATAGAATAATAATTTACCTAGATATTATTGTTCCTTTAATATGTTCTTTATTAGCGATTATTTTTCTTAAAAACAGAAGAGTCAAAATTCATTTTTATAGTTTAACTCTTCTGCTTTTTTACATTTTGCAATTTACTTTGAATTCAATTGCAAATATATTGCAAGAACTTGAAACAAATAATCTCTGGACATATCACCTGAATTCGCTATTTACTCAAATTATTTTTTCTGTTTATTTTTTCTTTTTTTTTAAAAATAAGTTAAATAAGATATTTGTAGTATTGTCTTTATGTGTTTATTTAGGATTTTTTATATATAGTTTTCATTTTTTACAGAAAGCATTTACATTTAATAGTTTTTCATACGCATTTGGGGTATTATGGATAATATTTTTTAGCCTTAGAAGTCTTCAGAATATTTTTAAAAATATTGAAGTCGAAGACTTACTCAATTTAAAGGAGTTTTGGATTGCAACTGGCATTTTATTTTATTTCGGATCTAGCTTCTTTATTTTTTTAAGTTATAGTTATCTTTCAAAGCAAGCATATAATAGTGTAGGAATTTTATGGAAAATTCACAATGTTTTTTTATCTATTGGATGTATTCTTTTTCTAAAATCAATAATTAGTAAAAAGTGGATTCAAAAGTAGCTATCGTAATAGGAGCAGTAATATTTGCTTCATTAGTTATATTTTTCATTTTAATATTTTTGATTCAGTTTCAAAAAAAAGCTTTAAATTATAAAATAGAAAAACAACTCCTTCAATCCCAATTCTCTCAAACCCTCCTCCAAACCCAATTAGAGATTCAAGAACAAACATTAAAAACGATTTCTCAGGAAATACATGACAACATTGGCCAGGTTTTAAGTTTAGCAAAATTGTATTTAGCAACTTCGGCAAGTTTAGAAGATGAAAAAGTAAAAGAATCACAACTTTTGGTAGGTAAGGCTATACAGGATTTAAGAGATTTAAGCAGAACATTAAATGCAGATTTTGTAGAAGAAATGGGATTATTGCGTTCTGTGGAGTATGATTTAGAAATGATTAACAAAACTGGACTATTAAAAACCAGTTTGTTTGTAAATGGTCATGTGTGTAAATTGGAACAGAAAAAAGAATTAATATTATTCAGAATTGTTCAAGAAAGTTTGCACAACTGTATAAAACATGCAAATGCTTCTTTGATTTCCGTAAAATTTAAGTATGAAAAAGAATGGCTTTTGCTTTCGGTTATAGATGATGGAATAGGATTTGTCGACAAGGAATTTATGGCATTTGATGATGAAAGTTTAAATGCAGAAAAATTGAAAGTGAATGACTTGTCTTTAAACATTGCTAAAAGCAAAAAGTATAATTCCGATGTAATTAAATTGGATGAAAAAAATAAAAATTCTCCTGCAGCTTTTGGCTTAGGAATAAGAAATATGAATAATAGGGCAAAGTTGCTGGGGGCAACGTTGGAAATTAAAACCAAAAAAGATTCTGGTACAGAAGTTATCATTCGGGTACCCATTACAAAAGAGGAAATATGTTAAAAGATAAAATAAAAGTTGCCTTGGTTGATGATCATGTACTTTTGCGTCGTGGGCTTGCAGGAGTTATTGATAGTTTTGGCCAATATGAAGTAATCTTTGAAGCAAATAATGGAAATCATTTTATTGAGCAAGTTGATAAGTTTGGCGAACCTGCTTTAGTATTAATGGATATAAATATGCCCGAAATGGATGGTTTTGCTACTACGCAATGGTTGAAAGAACATTTCCCATTGATAAATGTACTTGCTCTTTCTATGTATGATAATGAGGCTTCTATTATTAAGATGTTTAAATGCGGTGCAAAAGGATATATTTTAAAAGATACAGATCCTTTAGAATTAAAATCAGCATTAGATTCTATTTATTCAAAAGGTTTTTACTATTCAGAATTAGTTACTGGTCGATTAATTCACTCCATCAATAGAATGGACGAAATTGAAAATCAGGGAAGCAAGAAAAGTTTTTTGAGTGACCGTGAATCAGAATTTTTAAGATTAGTCTGTACCGAATTGACTTATAAAGAAATAGCTGAAAAAATGTGTCTCAGCCCACGAACAATTGATGGTTATCGCGACACATTATTTGAAAAACTGCAAATAAAAACTCGTGTAGGTTTGGTGATGTTTGCGATTAAAAATGGTATTGTAAATCCATAATTGTTAAAATAAGGTTTAAGAATATCTTCTATCATTTTTAAAATTCAGAACCTCCTAATTATTCTATATGATTAATCTTTTTTAGATATTTTTTATTTTTAAAAAATATTTTCAATTGCAATAGGGGTAACAAATACTTTACCTGTCTTGTAAGTATATCGGGTGAACGTTTGTTGCTTAAATGATAGATTTGCAGGAAAAAAATCTTTTGCTACCTCAAAACACATTTTTTCAACCAGCTGTGATAAAGTTCAGTGAAACGCTATACGAGCAGAATTTCAACTTATGGTATGCTCCGCTTTGCCGGTATGCATATAATATCTTGGAGGATCGCGATGAGGCGGAAGAAATGGTTCAAACGGTATTTTGTAAATGGTGGGAGAAAAGAGAAACGTTAAAAATTTCTACTTCTGTGAAAGCGTATTTATATCGTGCAGTTTATCATGCAAGTATAAATAGTCTTAAACATGAGGATGTTAAACATACTTATAAACAATTTAATGCCATGCAATTAGATAATAACCCTGCTTACGCTTCCGAAAAATTGGCTTTTAGCGAATTGGAATCTGAATTATTTAAAGCGATTGAAAAATTGCCAGAACAATGTAAGAAGGTTTTTACTCTGAGTAGATTTGAAGAATTAAAGTATGCAGAAATAGCAGAGCATTTGCAGATTTCGATAAAAACCGTAGAAAACCACATGGGAAAAGCACTTCGAATTTTGAGGAATCAATTAGCTGATTATCTGCCTTTGATTTTTTGGTTGTTTTATGGATTTACCTTTTAATTTTCACCAAAAAAATAATTTCAATATTGAAAAATAATTACGATTTTATTAATAATGATGATTTGTTGGCAAAATATCTTGCTGGTGAAACTTCTATTGAAGAGAATAACGAGATTGAAATTTGGCTAAAAGCTGAACCTGCAAACACGAAATATTTCGAGGGTATTAAGCAAATTTGGGAGAATGTTAATTCATTAAAAAACAATGAGTTTTTTGATACAAAAACTGCTTGGAAAAAGAATCAAAGTCGGATAAATTTAAATCAACCACTTCTTAGATCAATTAATTCTTCTACTAAAAGACCATTTTTAGTATGGAAAATAGCTGCAAGTATTTTAGTATTCATTGGAATTTCATATAGTATTTTTACAATATATAAAAGCCAAAGGGAAATAACTCAAAATACCTTAGCCGAAAGTAAAAAAGTGATATTGCCAGATGGTAGCTCTGTGTTTTTAAATAAAAATACTTCTATTATATATAAAGCAAATATGAGTCAAGGTAGAAAAGTGAAGATTAGCGGTGAAGCATTTTTTGATGTTGTAGCTGATAAACAACATCCATTTTTAATTGAAGCAAATGGTTTGGAAGTGAAAGTGTTAGGTACAAAATTTAATGTTAATGCTTATGCTGATTCGGAATTTTCCGATATAATAGTTGAAAGTGGTAAAGTAGAAGTGAGGAATGCTTTGGATACAATATTATTATTGCCAGGAGAGAAAGCAGAAGTAGAAAAAAGGAAAGGTAAATTAAAGAAATTGATTAATGATGATATTAACTATTTAGCTTATCAATCTAATATATATATTTTTAAAAACGCTCGATTGGGAAAAGTAATAGATGATCTCGAACAAAATTTCGGAAAGAAAATTAACCTCAGCGACACAGTTTTGCAAAATTGTACAATAACAGCAACATTTAAGAATAACTCATTAAAAGAAATAATGGCTATTTTAAAAGAAACGTTAAACCTAAAAGTAGAAGAAAAGGATGGAGACTTTAGCATAGAAGGTAATGGTTGTAAATAAATAAAAGCTAAAATTTATTTCTCAAAACCTATTTTAATTAAAATTTCTCACACCTCTCAAAATGATTATTATTCGAAATTTTTGCTTTCTTATTCTGTTTTTATTTTCTCATTATTCATATTCACAAATAGATTTACTTGAAAATGTAATTTCTATAACTGCAATTAATCAGCCGGCAAGCTTTGTTTTGACTCAAATAACCAAACAAACAAATGCATTGTTTTCGTATAGTCCTGACCAGATTAATGTAAATCAGATAGTAAATATTGAACTAAGAAAACGAACAGTTCGAGATGTATTAGATATTATGTTTAAAGATAAAATTAGATATAAATCAAATAGTACTCATATTATTTTATTGAAAAAGAAGGAAGACAGCGAGACAAACAAAATTTATATTACTGGCTATGTTACCAATAGTGTTACAGGTGATAAAATTCCAGAAGTAAGTATTTATGAAAACTTAAGTCTTGCCTCTGCAATTACTAATATAAATGGTTATTATGAGCTAAAATTGCCACTAAAACCTGGAGAGGTTATTTTGTATGTAAATAAGAATCAATATTTAAGAGAACGGAATTATGTAAATATTGCTGAAAACAGAAAAGTTAATATTTCATTGATTCCTTTAAATTTGGATAAGTTACCAACTTACATACCATCTGCTACTGATAGTTTAGAAATTATCTCAGAATATAAATTTATTCCTTCTCTTATAAATCAAAAGCAACGAATAAATTTTAAAAATATTCAGGATACATTATATAGGCCCATTCAAATATCATTACTTCCATTTATTGGAACTAATCAGTTGGTAAGTTCAAATGTTATTAATGATTTATCATTTAATATTTTTGCAGGTATTTCGGGTGGTGTCAGAAAGGCTGAGTTTGCAGGTTTTGCCAATATAAACCGATGGGACGTTAAAGGGTTTCAGAGTGGAGGTTTCGCAAATTTTGTTGGTGGTAATGTTACTGGATTTCAAAATGCTGGCTTTGGGAATTTTGTGATTGGAAACGTAAAAGGTTTCCAGAATGCTGGATTCTCTAACATCAATAAAGGTAGTTTTAAAGGGGCTCAATTTGCTGGTTTTATAAATGCAAATTATGGTAGTTTAAATGGATTTCAAGGCGCTGGCGCTATTAACACAAATTATAGAAATGCAAAGGGAGTGCAAGCTGCTGGCCTCACCAATGTTAATTTTAGTTCAGTCAAAGGCACCCAATTAGCAGGTCTTGGAAATTTTGCTTTTGGTAAACAATCCAGTACTCAACTAGCTGGATTGGGTAATTTCTCTTATGGTATACAAAAGGGTTTGCAAGTTTCTACTCTTTTAAATGTCAATTTGAAAGAACTTAACGGAGTTCAAATCTCATCTGTTTTTAATTTTGCTATTAAAGTAAAGCGAGGTTTTCAACTTGGGTTATTTAATTATGCTGATTCCTCGAATGCAATTTCTGTTGGGTTGTTTTCATTTGTAAGAAAAGGTGGATATAGACGTTTAGAAATAGGATCAAATGAACAAGGTTTTATAATTGGTACTATTAAAACAGGAGTTCGAAGATTTTACAACATTGCTCAAGTAGGTATTTGGACTCAACAAACCAATAAGCCTATTTGGTTATATGGATACGGAATCGGGAATAGCATATTTCTAAAGAATAATTGGATAATTGATTTTCAGGGAACTCATGCTGTTTTATTAAATGGGAAGTCATCACCAGAGAATTATCAGCTTCCTAAATTTCAAATAACCATAGAGAAAAAATTGAGTAAAAATACTTCTTTCGCATTTGGGCCTGTTTTAAACGGTTTATTAGAGAAGAATAATAAGCCAGAAATGGATCAATTAAAAGGTTTTATTCCTTATAATTTAAAACAATACAATTTCACAGGTCATACATTGAAAACCTGGATAGGATTTACTGCAAGTTTTAGATTTTTTGATTCATTAGGCTATGGTAAGTAAAAGATAGCTAATATTAAAATTTATGTGGACTGGCTATTTTTTACGTTTAGTTTAAATAGAAAATAAGAAAAAATTTTATTAAAACACGATAGGGGTATTTGCTTTCTAGAATGTCATATAATTAAATCAAATAAAAATATTTATGAAAATTAAAATTGCAATACTCTCATTTATTTTATTTTTTATTGCATTATGCAACGAGAGTTTAATTGCTCAGGACAAATTCACCGTTAGTGGTTATGTTAAAAACGAATCCGACGGAGAAACAATTTTAGGAGCAACAGTATATACTAGAGAGATGCCTGAGCGTGGTACTGCGACTAACAGTGCAGGTTTTTATTCGCTCACACTTCCAAAAGGGTTTTATAAATTAGTGTTCAGCACATTGGGATATACTACTAAAGTAATTGATCTGGATCTAACACAAAACAGAGTACAAAGCATTGAATTAAATGACTCTGAAACTCAATTGAATGAAGTAGTTATTACAGAAGATGTAATTGATGCAAATGTAACTTCTAATAGAATGAGTTTAGAAAAATTAGATATACAAACCATTAAAAGTATGCCAGCACTACTTGGCGAAGTTGATGTTATTAGGAGTATTCAAATGTTGCCAGGAGTAAGTACCGTCGGTGAAGGAGCATCTGGTTTTAATGTTAGGGGAGGAGGAGTTGATCAGAATCTAATCTTGCAGGATGAATCAATTATTTATAATAGTTCACATTTATTTGGTTTTTTTTCTGTCTTTAATCCAGATGCAGTAAAAGATGTAACTTTAATGAAAGGTGGAATTCCTGCACAATATGGAGGTAGATTATCATCTCTTTTGGATGTAAAATTAAAAGAAGGAAATTCTAAACAATTTGCTGGAACAGCAGGGATTGGTACAGTTAGTAGTAGATTAGCATTGGAAGCCCCTATTATTAAAGATAAAAGTTCGTTTATCATAGCTGCAAGAAGATCTTACGCAGA
The DNA here is from genome assembly GCA_031412335.1 of bacterium. Taxonomy (GTDB): domain Bacteria; phylum Bacteroidota; class Bacteroidia; order Sphingobacteriales; family Sphingobacteriaceae; genus JBBQYA01. The sequence continues at coordinate 10,643 of JANOCT010000008.1, forward strand.
CCTATTCCTTAAACTACTTCCTGATTTTAAAGATAATCAACTTTATTTTTATGATTTAAGTGCCAAATGGAATTATAATATCAATGCAAAAAATACGGTATACGTTTCCGGCTATTTCGGAAAAGATGTTTTTAAGTTTAATGATGATTTTAAATTAAATTGGGGAAACGCTACAGGTACCATTCGTTGGAATCATGTTTTCAATCAGAAGTTGTTTGCTAAATTCACTGGAGTTTATTCAAATTATGAATATGAATTAGGAGTTCCAAGTGGAACGGACGCTTTTTCATGGATATCTAACATACAAAATCAAAATTTAAAAGCAGATTTACAATACTTTATCAATCCTAGAAACACATTAAATTTTGGAGGTTCTGTTATTAACTATTCATTTAGTCCAGGTAAAATAACTCCAGGAGGTGATAATTCTTTTTTTAATAAATATGAACTGCCTGAACAGCGAGGCATAGAATATGGCTTGTATATAGATAATGATCGGGAATTAGGATCCAGATGGTCACTTCAATATGGATTGCGACTTTCTATGTTCGATTTTAGAGGACCATATACCACCAAAGAATACGAAGGTGTGAATGGAGAAAGAAAAAACTTAATTAAAACAAAAGTTTTTAGCAATGAATCTATCGTAAAATATTGGAATCCTGAACCAAGATTTGGAGCAAGATATTCGTTAAACGAAAGTAGTTCTGTGAAAATGAGCTATCAGAGAATGGTACAATATATCCATTTAATTTCAAGTACAACTGCGGCATCTCCATTAGATATTTGGCAACCAAGTACTACTAATATTAAGCCAGAAACAGCCGATCAGGTAGCTATTGGGTATTTTAAAAATTTGAAAGACAATATGTTTGAAACATCTATTGAGGTTTATTATAAAACAACAACCAATCAAATTGATTATATTAACGGAGCAGAAACTTTGTTAAATGAAGAACTAGAAAGTGAGCTTCTTTACGGAAAGGGAAGAGCATATGGAGCAGAGTTTTATGTTAAAAAGAAAACAGGTAAAATAAATGGTTGGGTAAGTTATACACTTGCAAAATCTGAACGACAAATTGATGGATTGAATAATAATGATTGGTACAACGCAAAATATGATAGAACGCATAATATATCAATTGTTGGTATTTATGATATGAATAAGAAATGGTCCTTTTCAACTTCCTTTGCCTATTTGACTGGAGTTGCTGCAACATTTCCAAATTCGCGTTATACTGTACAAGGGATAGTTATTCCAGATATATCTGATAATTCAAGAAACAATTATAGAGTGCCAGCTTATCACCGATTAGATTTTGCAGCAACACTTACTCCTAAAGGAAAGCCAAATCGTAAATATACTAGCAATTGGGTGTTTTCGGTTTATAATGCATATAACAGAAGAAATGCTTTTTCCATATATTTTGGTCAGAATAATGATACTAAAAACCTTAATTATGGTCAAGATTCAAATGGCAATTACATTCCTACCTCTGCTAAAACACAAGCTACTCGTCTAGCTGTTTTCGGTTCTATTATTCCATCAGTTACTTACAACATTAAATTTTAATTCGAAATGAAAAATATATTTTTTAAAATTATAATCGCTGCATCTTTTTCTTTTTTACTTATTTCTTGTGAAGATGTAATTGACGTAAAACTTGACAAAGGCATAGAAAAATTGAGTGTAGATGCTGAATTAACTACTTTGCCTGGTCCGTATGAAGTCAAACTAAGCCTAACAGCACCTTATTTTAATAATGTTGCAAATCCTACTGTAAGTGGAGCTGTTGTTATTATTTCAGATTCAGATGGAAATGTGGATACTCTAATTGAGAAAAAAGCTGGTACTTATATCACTACTTCTATTCAGGGGGTTATAGGTAGAGAATATACATTGACCATAAAATCTGCAGGACAAGAATACTTTGCAAAAACTGTAATAAATAGAATTACATCTATTGATTCACTCTATTCTAAATTCGTTGAAAATGAATTAGGTTTTGATGATGGTTTTTATGTTTATACAAATGTTCAAGAACCTTCAGGAAAGGGAGATTATTTTAGATTCAGAGCGTATAAAAATGATACACTTTTCAATCAAACAAGTGATTTGTTTTATACTAGCGATATATTTGTTGATGGTAATTACATTGAAGAACAAGAAATTGCCTTCAAGCCTTATAAAAAAGGCGATAATGCAAAATTGCAAATTTTATCTATTACAGAAGATGCTTATTACTTTTACGATGAAGTTTTTAATCAAACATCTGGTGGTGGATTATTTGCTGACCCACCAGCTAATGTAAGAACAAACATTTTTAATAAAGATCCAAAGGGAACTGCTGCAACTGGTTATTTCTTTGGGTCAGCAGTTTCAGAAATGGAAATTACTGTGGAATAAGAATTTATTTTCTAAATCTCTTTCTATTTTGGATTGGCTTTTAAAATTACTATTTAACAATGGTTTATAAGGATATTTCGTTTCTTTCAAAATACATTGGTTGTGTATTTTTCATTAAAATTCTTTTATTTGAAAATGTTTGATTTTTCATATAGATTATTAATCGCTAAAATCAATACACCAAATAAGACAGCTACTACTATTAATACCGTATTTAATAGACCTTCTGTAGCAAACGACATTTTTATTAATATTGTTGAAATTATAAATCCAGAGTTTCGAATTACTTGATTAAACTTGTCGGTATGTAAAAAAGATACTAACAAAAGTAAAACATCAATAAGTATAAGTACAGTAAAAAATTCGTCAAAGAAAATGTTGTTTACATTTTTAATTGACTCAACTAGTTCACTTATTGAGAAAAAATTGTCATAAATCCAATTTATTAAACTCGTAGAAGCAAGAATCATTAATATTGGAATTAAGCAAAATGCTATTATTTTTTTTGTTTTTATAAATGATTCCATTTGAATTGATTTTTCTGAGTTATCTAAAAGGATAGCCTCTTTCCTGTTCAGTTTATAAAAAAGAAAAATTAGCCCAAAGAGTATAATCGTAGCTAATAGATCATATGTAAACTGCAGATCATTTTTCTCTGTAAACCAATTAGCTGTAAATTCAAGTTTTGATAAATCTTTAAAAATTCTCCTGATTAGGATTAATGTAATAATTTCATATTGTTTGCCAATATAACTTGAAGTTGATTTTGGCAAATAGTAAACTAACAAATAAACTTCATAAAGTAGAATAAATGAAAATGGTGTATATATGGCAGCAATTGGATTACTCAACAGCTTATCATAATCACTTAATATCACTATTTTGTAATGAATAAGTAAAATTAAAATAGAATGTATAGCAAAACTTATAATTGCAATTCCTAAAATAATTTTTTCAGAATTTTTCTTAGAATTTTCTGATAAAAATATCGGATAAAGTTTTTTGTAAAATTTTTCGATAGTATTCATATTTCAATTAGCAGATATTTGTAATTTAAAGAAAATAGTAAAATGTTAATACCTTTAACCCTGAGCAATTGTTATTGTTTCTGAAAGATAGAATAATGTTTTATTTATCTATGAAAATGCTTGGAATCTTTATTTGTATAAAAGATAGGATAATACTAAATTTTGAAGCATGTTACTTACTATATTTTCTTTTCATAATAATAAGGCGAAATTTAATATTGTCGTATATTAAACCTAAAATTAGTAGCAAAGCCGGAATAAATAAAACATGAAGTTCTAAACTTGAATAAAAAATCCCTCCCATAATTCCACCTGAAAAAAAGAAGCTAATAATAGTTAATCTAAGCTTTATAGATGAGTAAAGTATGTTTTTTGTTTCTTTTGTTTTGTAAAAAAAAAGTTGCGAAAGTTCAATACCTAAATCAGTAAAAAGACCAGTTAGGTGAGTTGTTCTAACAGTCGCGTTAGATATTCTTGTAACTAAGGAATTTTGCAAGCCCATGGCATAAAGTAAGCTGCATGCAAGTAAATTTGCATTTTTTAAAATAAGATTTTGTCCATATATTGCTACGAATATCAATATTATAGTTTCTAATAGTATCGGTAAAATAAAAACAAAGCGATCATTTTTTCTCAATATTATTTCAACAAACAAACTCGAAGAAAAAGATCCGAGAAAAAAGAAAAATATATAAATGAAGTAAATAAACCCTGCCCAGAAATTTAATTTAAATATCTCATCAACAAAGAAAGCAAAGTGCCCAGTTACATTGGTAGTTAATTTTTGAACAGCTAAAAAACCGGCTACATTCACTAATCCTGCAACAAAGGAAAGTAATGAAGCTATTTTTAAATTATGAGTTAAAGTTCGGGATTTTCCCTGATGGCGAAACATTTAAAAGTTTTAAACAGTTATCATAAAGTTAAATTAATAATAGGGGCATTGTTTTTTCTCCTAATGATAATTAATGGATTGTTACTTTTTTAGGTTTAATCAATGGGAAAAAAGATTCTCAGGTTCAAAAATATTGAGATATTTGAAGTTAGGCCGATTCCTTCATTCCTATTTTCACAATTTTTTTAGTTGAAATTGTTAGGCGTATATATGTTTAACGTTAATAAAAATACAGATTCTTCAATAGCATAAATACTATGTGGGATATTTTCATGTAGTGCTATAAGTTGACCTTTTATTATTTCTAAAGATTCAAATTCTGTTGAGAAATTTAAACATCCTTCTATAAGCTGCACACTTATTATTCCATCAGCGGTGTGTTTTGTCATTTCTGCATTTTTGTGCATGGCAACTAATACAATTCTTAATCCACTGGTTTTAAATATAGTAATTGCATTTCTATCACTATTTTTCCAAGCTGTCTCATTTTTAATTTGATTAATTAAAGATGTTAAATCAGCAGAGATAAGAGATGCATCTAGTGGACGATCACCTTCTGGCCGTTGTGTGGTTGATTTATTAAATTTAGGTTCCATTTTTATTACTCTTTAGAAAATCATTTACTTATTTTATTAGGTACTTATTTATGAATTTTTAAAACATCGTGCATGAATTTAGTAACCAACGTATCACTTGCAATTCCGTATCCATCTATTAATGTTCCTTTTTCTCCATTATTGGTTTCTATTGCATATAATATTGCACTATCATCAGGGTTAGATTCTCCTTCAAATCGATAAAAATGATTTACCTCAACATCGGTAGTTTGATATGTTTTATTGCTTGATAGTGACAATAATCCTCCGTCAACTGCTTTGAATTGAGTTTTGTAGCCAGATTTTTCTAATTCTGCTAGGATAGAAACCAATGGTTCCATACTTATTTTTTCGATTGAATTTGTCATATTCGAATGCAATTTTTATTTATTTAATTATTAGGTTTTTATAATTTTAATAGATGAAAATAATAAATGAATTATCTGTTTAAGGATAAATCTAATCAATAAAACTCTAATAAATTTCTTTAAATGCGATTCCCAAATTTTCAATTACGTCTGTAATGAGCATACTTTCAATGCTTTGCTTTTTTAACGTTAAATCTGCCGCTTGTGCATGTAGGAAAACTCCTAATTTTGCAGCATCAGATGCCGGATATCCTTGAGCCAAAAAAGAGGTAATTACTCCAGTTAAAGCATCGCCAGAACCTCCTTTTGCCAAACCAGAATTGCCAATTTTATTTACATACAACTTTCCAGAATAGGTAATAATGGTTCTGAAATCTTTTAAAATAATAATACAATTTAATTCTATTGCTTTGGCAACGGCAGTATTAATTCTTTCTTCATGCGAATTGTGATTACCAAAAAGACGGTCAAACTCTTTCGGGTGCGGAGTAAGAATAGTTTCGTATGGAATATTTTTAAAAGTTTTTTGTTATCGGAAATGATATTTAAAGCATCAGCATCAAGCAATATCGGGTTTTTGTATTTATGAAGAATTGTTGATACTAATTTTTGTGATTCTTCACTTTTCCCAATTCCTGGTCCAATTCCAATTGCAGAAAAGTTAGATATATCTATTATCGTATTTTCTCGAAATTGTACCATAGCTTCTGGTATGGTAGATTGAATAATAAATCTCTCATCCTTTGGAATATTTACTGTGAGTAATCCACAACCAGTTCGCAAACAAGCCCTTGTCGAAATTACGGCTGAGCCCATTAGGCCTTGACTACCACAAATTAACAATGCATGACCATGGTCCCCTTTATTCGAATCCTCCTTTCGGGTTCTAAGCAATTTTCCGGCAATTTGTTTAGTTAATGTTTTCAATTAATTGCTAGTTAATATTTTTTTATTTACACTTATCTCATTTAATAAATCTATTAAATTTAGTGTTTTCGTAAACATATCCAACGACCCGTCAATTTTATGAGGCCAGTTTTCTTTCAGTTTATCCCAATATAATTCTACACCGTTACCATCTGGGTCATTTAAATAAATCGCTTCAGATACACCATGATCGGCAGCACCTGTTAAAGGATAATTATTTTTTAATAATCGATCATATATTATTGCAAGTTCTTTTCTACTCGGATATAAAATGGCAGTATGATATAAACCTACTCCATATTCAGGAGCTGGTGCTGCATTTTTACTTTGCCAGGTATTTAATCCTATGTGGTGGTGGTATCCTCCAGCAGATATAAATGCTGCTTGTTCTCCATATTTGGTTGTAAGTTCAAAACCTAATAAACCACAATAAAATTCTAGAGATCGTTCAAGATCAGACACTTTTAAATGAATATGACCAATACGAGTGTCTTTAGGTATTGAATATTTATCTTTCATTTAGTTTAAATTTAATCATTTAATTCGAAAAGTTATTTGAAATATATTTTCAAATTATAACCTAACGGAAAGCACTTTTTTCAAACAATGAAAACAAAAGTAAATGAATATTCTATGCTTATGGATTTTTCATTTATTCTACAGTTTAATTATTTTTCCATCTTCCATGGTAATTATTCTATGGGTTCTGTCTGCAAAACTTTGGTCGTGGGTTACAATTAATAATGTTTGGTTGTATTCTTCTGCCAATTTTTTAAATAAATCGAAAACAATATCACTGTTCTTTTTATCTAAATTACCTGTGGGTTCATCACCCATAATAATATCTGGGTCATTTATTAAGGCTCTTGCAATAGCTACTCGTTGTTTTTCTCCGCCTGATAATTGATTGGCTTTTTTTAATGCAAGTTTATCAATATCTAATATTTTTAATTTTTGCATGGCTCGTTCTTCTACTTCTTTTTCTAAAAACTCTCCCAACTTTAATCCAGGCAGCATTACATTTTTTAATACAGTAAATTCATCTAACAAATAATGAAACTGAAATACAAAGCCAATTTTCTCATTTCGCACTTTTGCCAGTTCTGCTTCTCTTTTCTTCACCATTGAAATACCATCTATCAATAATTCACCTTCATAATCTGTATCCATGGTTGATAAAATATATAAGAGCGTAGATTTACCACATCCAGATTTCCCAGTAAGTGCTACAAACTCGCCTTTGGCAACAGAAAAATTAATATCTGTAAGTACTTTTACTTTTACAGGGTCATTAAATTCTTTATTAATGTTTCGGGCTTCTAAAATTATCTCGCTCATTTTATTTTCCTCTAATGATAATTACAGGATCTATTTTACTTGCTTTACGAGATGGAAACCAACCTGCAAGAAATGTAGTGATTAATGAAAATATTGCAGCAATTATATAGAAAACAGGATTATAATTGATTGGATAGGTTTTTATAGTTGGTAAAGATGCTGTTGAAAATGGTATTAAGTCAATAATACCCGACAAACCCAGCCCTAATATTAAACCAGCTAAACCACCAAAAAAACCAATACTAATGGCTATTGATAAAAAAATATTTTGAACATCTTTACCTGAAAAACCTGTTGCTTTTAAAATAGCTATAGTATCCATTTTTTCATATATCATCATATTTAGAATATTATAAATTCCAAATCCAGCTACTATTAATAATACTACACCTACTGAATATGAAATAAGTGTTCTTACAAAACTCCCAGTTTCAAATTGTGAATTAGCCGTTTGAATATCTACAGCATCTATTTCAAAAAGTGTTGCATATTCTCTTGCTACAGGAGGTGCCAGTGTAACATCTTTGAGCTTAATTTGAATATCAGTAATAAAAGTATTTGGTTTGCCCATTAGTTTTTGAACGGTTGCAATAGAGGCATAACTTTGAGTATTGTCAATATTTTGAATACCAGTTTGATATAATCCTGTTACCTTAAGCTGAAATATTTCGCCACTAATAGTTGATACCTGCACTCTATCGCCAATATTTACGGTAAGCTTGTTTGCCAATCCAATTCCCAAAATAATACTGTTGGTTATTTTATCAATGTCAGAAGTCTCACCTTCAATAATATAATCATCAAAATGAAACAATTTTCCTTCGTTTAGTATGTCAATACCATTTACAACTCCTGCAATATCAACAGCTACATTATTAAAAAATATTGGGGTTATTAATTTAGGAGCTACGCCTAATACTCGGCTGTCTTTTTGAAGTGTTTGTATAATTGCTGCACTATTATAAATTTCTTGTCTTGCATTTCCCGACTTTATTGAACTAATAAAATTATGATTGTTTTCGCTGTTTAGTAGTTTATTTATTGGCTGGTTTTTATTGGGTTTTATTTCATTATAAAGCCTAACATGAGCGGTTCTGTTTAGCAACAATCCATCCAATAAATCATTTAAACCGGCCATAAAGCTAAGCAGAGAGATAAACATGGTAATACTGAAAGTTACACCCACAGCGGCTATTAGTGTTTGTTTCCACCTTGCTAATAATAATGATTTAGCTATGCTGATGATGAGTTTAGCATTCATAATACAGGTTTATAAATAAAATCATTAACTGTTATGCCACTTAGAATTTCCACTTTCTCATAATCTTTTAACCCAACAATTACATTTCTTTTTTTCTTTGATTCAATCCAAACACTATCACCTTGGAGTAAATAATTGCGAGGAATAGTTATCGCTTTTTCTTTTTGTTGAATTATTATATTTGCTTCACAAGTTAAATTTGGATATAGTATATTTGGTTGTTTTATAAATACTGCTTCTATTGTAAATGATTTTGATTTTTCGTTCATTATTGGATTTATTTTGGTAACCCTAGCTTCAAAAACTTGCCCCTTATAGCTATCCATACTCAATATAATTTTTTGACTAAGTTTAATTCTGTTAATGTCAAATTCATCTACTTGTAATTCCATCATAAAATTATTGGCGTCACCAATTAATGCAACCGGATTTAGGGTATTTACCATTTCGCCTTTTTTCATTAATAAATCATAAATTTTACCATCAGCACCGCTTTTAATGGTGTAATCATTTTTTAATGTTGATGCTATTTGTAAATTATTTTGAGATTGTTTTGCCTGAAAGCTTATTTGCTTTTGTAATTGAGTATAACGCAATTTAGCTGATTGGTAGGCTGTTGCTGAACTTTTATAAGCAAGCTGCTTTTGCTCTAATTCATTTTTACTTCCAATATTTTGATTCCATAAATTTTGTTGGCGTTGTTGTAAAAGTGCATCTTCTTCCATTTTTGATTTTGCAAGTTCTGAAGCGATTTGTAATTCTTCTAGTTTTTCGGCATTATTAATCTTAGCGGCAAAATCAGCAGATAATGCAGCATTTTCTGTATTTATTTGAGAACTAGTATTAACCAATTTCATAATTAAATCACCTTCATTTACCAGATCGCCTTCTTTCACAAATATTTCTGCAATAACACCATTTACTGTTGAAAATACTTTGTATTGATTATTAGATTTTATAATGCCCGAAGCATAAACAGATTCTGTTATTATTTCTTCTATTGGATTTATTTTATCCTGTTTGCTTTTACAACCAATTATAAAAAGGCTAATAATTAGAAATGCTACTTTTGAATGCATAATTATATTTTTTATTAAAGGTATATTGGCTTTTTATAATAATTTCTAACAGAAGGTAACAATGCAAAAATAATCATAGGAATAGCATACAGCATATAAAAAGTTTGTAGCCAACCCACGCCCTGCACATAAATGGTTTCTACGTGAATCCAAATAATTAAAGCAAAAGCCACATAAATACTAAACGACCAAGCCCATTGCATATCTTTAAAAAAATTAAAATACTCTGCAAATGGGGAGGCTGTTTTTTTGATTAAAAAGAATATTAATACGGATGGAAAAAGCCCTAAAACAACAAATAAAATAATACCTGGGATTAAGAAATCAGTAAAAGGTGAATTATTTAAAATTGATAAAGGCATACCTCCAATCAATTTACCCGAAGGAGAAATGATTAATGCGCCACCACCACCAATTGCACTTAAGCCAAGGAAACCTAATAGTATTAAATGAAAATTTCTTGCTGTTATTGATTTCATAATTATTGAGTAAGGATTCTATAAACAACGCCACAAAGTATAATGATGAAAAAGCTTGTATAAATTAGTTTGTTATACTTTGCTAACCAATTTGGTAAATAAATATCAAAGTTGTCTTTGTTGGAATCTGAATATTTTCGAGCCAATATGGTAAGTGGACACATTTTTTTGAAAATAGTTAATACAATTCCTTCACAAATAATAAGCGCAATACCAATCCAAACATATTTATCAATTTTATTTACGATTACAGCGTAAGCCATATAGAATAATACCACATTGAAAAAAAGCCAAATGATGGTGTGAATAATTTTTATGAAAGTTAATTTTGTTAATTGTGTCAAAAACATGTTATTTTTCTTTCTATGATTTGATAGTATTTTTATTTGGATAATACCCTTTCAAAGTCAGGTAAAGTCCAATTACCAACAAAACAGTCAATAATAAATAGGTTGGAAAATTTTTACCTGCTTGTTTTGCAGTTGGAAAAAACATTCTTAGCAAACCAAGTATGACTGTTAACCATCCAAGCAGTGTTATTAAGATTATCCAACTACGAACCCAAAAATTATGTACTCTAATGATAGAAATTCCTCCAACAAAAAGCAATACTCCATTAAGAATTGTTACACTTGGAATGTTACTTTCCCAAATAGATAAATTCATCATCTCCGATAGTGTCATTACACTAAGTGTGGGACCTATTATTTGAGCAAGTTGTCGTGAATGTATCATTTTAATACTTTGTTTTTTTGTGTCGTCAAATCGCTTTGTTTTTAATTTTTTTATACACTTCCTCAAAAGGCAATCTCATTCTATCTCCCCAAACTCCATTCTCATCTCTTATGCCACAAGATACAACCATATTAATTTCTGCACCAAAAGGCAATTTTAAGATGTCTTTCACTTTTCTACTATCAAAACCCTCCATTGGGCAGGTATCATAATTTTCATTAGCCATTGCCAGCATAAATGTTTGAGCCGCTAAAGCACATGTTTTATGCACTACAACCCTCATATCATTTTCAGATACTTGATAAACAATTGGTCGGAAAAGTCCTATAATGTTCACAAATATTATTCTGACTATTCCGAAAACTCCTAAAAAACGGAAGTATAAAAAAGGTATTATTCTTCCAAAATACATTTTCCAGTTTTTGATTCTTTTCTCTTGTTTTTCCTTTGGGCTATTTGACAGCACATTTTGAATTTCTAACTCCATCATCTTTTTTGCTCGCTTTTTATAAAAATCCTGCCTCGTTACAAAAATTACCATTTGCTGGGCAGTAGTTGCCGATTGTTGATTTAAACAAGCCACAGATAGTTTTTTTAGAATTTCAGGATTTATTACATGGTAAAACTCCCATAGTTGCATGTTTGAACTATTGGGAGCTAAAGTGGCTAATTCTATGCAATGCTTAACTTTTTCTTCATCTATTGAAAGCGTTTTAAAATGCCTTACCGAGCGCCTGAAATTTATTATTTCCTCTAAAGTCATTTTTAATTTTAAGTTAATATTATTAATGTATTTCCGTATTTATGTTAATTTGGTTTACACATTGGTGCGTTGTTTCACGCAGTATAATTTTTTACTTCAACAGTATTATTTTTAGGATTATGTGCAATGCCGAAAATAACCGATAAGATAAACTCAAAAGCGAAAACAACGATTACTTTCCAATTTAAGTTTAGTTGCAAAACACCATTATTGCCCACATACAGTGCTAAACCAATACAGCTATTAAACCATGCGTGGCTTAGAATACATAGGAATAAGTTGTTGGTATATTTATAAAGTGTAGTGAAACTAGCAGTTAATACCAAACCCGATAAAAAATACAACCAAAATGGAAATCCACTTTGTACTGATCCTTTCATAAACCATAATGGCAAATGCCATGAACTCCATATAATTCCAACAACTAAAACTGAGGGCAAATAGGTGATTGATTTTTCTAATTTGGGTTGCAAAATACCCCGCCAACCTAATTCTTCTAGGCCGCCTAAAACGATTACAAATGGTATATTAATGAGAAAGGATAAAATGGAAATATGTTTATTAATACCGAAAGAAATCCAAATCATAAACACTCGCCACACTAAAAACAAGCCGAATATCAACCAAACTTTTGACGTGGGTTTCTTTCCAAAAATGCATTGTATAAATGATTTGCCAAAAAAATCGTCCTTAAACTTTAGGTAAATCAAATAGGCACTAAAGGCAGCTCCTAAACTACCAATGGTATAAGGTATCCAAAATAAAGGCGTACCATACAAAAGGGTATTAAAATAAATATTGCTAATAATAATGATTAACCAACTTGACCACGTAATAGAAAAGGTATAAAATAGAAAAAGTTCTATTTGTTTTAATGATTGCACTCTTCTAACTATACTTTTCATTTTTTACAATTAATAAATGGTGCAATTTTCTATTCCGATAAATCAATAAAAAAACGGTAATTAAACTTGTCACTATCAAAGCTGTATCTTCTAAAATGCCAAATTGAAAAGCTGCCATAAAACCTATTATAGACCAAATCAATGGGATAATAAGTATTGTAAATGGGCATTTCTTCTGATTTAATAATAGTATTCCAAAAGTGAAAATAGTAGTGGGGCAAGGCAAACCAAATGCTGGTGAATAAGGATAAACATGACCAAATAAATATCCCAGAAACGGATAAATAACCAAAGCGAATAAAACCAAGATTAATCCTGTAATTCCGTATTTATCATTTTTAAATTGAAACGATAATTTATTTTGAAAAATACCAAAAATTAAAAACAAAAAACCCTGAATAATAAATAACCCGCCAAATAAATAGGCGGCTTTATTTATTGATGTAAATAAAATGATATGGTAAACAATTCCCATCCACAACCAAAAAAATGAAAGAATGATACTGATATTTTTATCAGATTTTGAATTGGGTTTTATCAAAAAATAAATGATTATAAAGCCTAAAAAATAAAATAGCCATTGCAATGGAAAAACTGACTGATTGTAGTTTTTAAAAACATCTAAAAATTGTGCAAGAGTGAAAGGAGGATTCATTTTAGAAGTTTTGCAATCTATAATTTTTAGTTTCTAGCTAATCCTCATCGTTACTTGGTTGCTTAATTGTGCTTTCTCTAATTTCACTATGTCTAATTTCCCCACCAGATGATCCGGTTTGTTTAGCAAAATACAAAGTGATAATGGAAACTAGAATTATTAGGTAAGTAATAGTATTGGAAAACGTTTTTTTATAATAATTGGACCACAAACCTATCAAAGAAGACCCTCCCAAAACGTAGCAAAAAATTGCAAATGTTTCGGCAATCTCTTCATGGGTTTTAATTAAATTTTCATCAACTCCTGATAATTTTTCAATAACTTCTTCTGCACCTTCTCCAGTTACGAAAGCTGGTATGGTAATAATTGCACCTAAAATAAAAATTAAATAAGCAGTACGTTTTATGATCTCAGATTTGAATATTATTCCTCCTATCAATATTAATAACCCAATCACAGGAATAATAATTGGTAAATGGTTTAAAACTAAATGTAAGTGTGCATCGTTCATGGTTTTATTTTTAAAATATTAATTCAAAAAAGTGAAATAGAACTTCAAATTATTTTAAGATTAGAAATTAAATAATTTGATTTAGGATTTATATCTAATACTTATCAAATAGCTACCCAGTTTATTTTTGCCTTTTTCCAAGAGTTTCTACTTCTTGTAACCATTGCCTTCTCTTTTTATCATCAGATGATTTTATTGGCTCGAATGAAGTAATTTTAACTGGTTTCACTCCGCAAAATTCTAATACTCCAACTTTAATTGCATTATGTCCAGCATTTTTATTAATCAACCAATAATACCATTTTGGAGTATCCATTGTCACGATAAGTCTTGCTGTCTTTCCTTTTAATAATTTATCCCAAAACGGGGAGTTTTCCCGATATTTAAAAGCAAAACCAGGAAGAAAAACCCTATCGAAAAAACCTTTTAATAATGCTGGAAAAGTAGACCACCAATTCGGATAAACAAACACCAAATGATTTGCCTCTAAAATAGCTTCTTGCATTTTAATTAAATCAGGCTCTAATTCACTTATTTTTCGATATCCAGAGGTCAAAATGGGATTGAATTGCAAATCAATTAAATGAACCAATTTGCATTCTGCTCCTGCTGCATCTGCCCCTTTTTTATAGCTTTCTCCTAAGGCAAAACAAAAACTTTCTTTGTCTGGATGCCCGTTGATTATTAGAATGTTTTTCATTATTTAGTTTTTTTAAAATCCTTCGGCTTGACTCAAAACTATAGCACTGGCTTGTTTTGGTTTTGTTAATTGCTGTTATATATAGTTATTATGCAATACTCACATTAAATATATATCCTACTAAAGCAGTGAGTCCCATTGCCACAGTTCCCCAAAATACAATTCTAATTATAGCTTTTTTAATACTTGAACCACCAGTTTTTGCCGCTACTGTACCTAAAATTATTAAGAAGAAAAGAGCAAAACCATAAAGAGAATATTCCAAAGTTTCTAAAGGCAAAAATAAAGTTACCAAAAGTGGTAATATTCCTCCTACAGTAAATGCTGCACCAGAAGCAAATGCAGCTTTTATGGGTTTAGCTTGGCTAATTTCATTTATTCCTAATTCGTCTCTAATGTGTGCTCCTAATACATCGTGGCTTGATAATTCTTTTGCTACTATTAAAGCAGTTGATTTTTGTAAACCTCTTTTTTCATAAATTTCTGCTAATCGTTGTAATTCTATTACGGGCATATCCTTCAATTCTTGCTTTTCACGTTCTAGGTCTGATTTTTCTACATCTGTTTGAGAACTTACAGAAACGTATTCACCAGCTGCCATAGATAATGCGCCACCTACCAACCCAGCTACTGTTGCCAATATAATTAGTTCTCTTACATTACTTGCAGCTGCAACCCCTATTGCAAGACTTGCTGTTGAAAGAATTCCGTCATTTGCACCAAGCACCGCTGCCCTAAGCCAATTGCTGCGGTGTATGTAATGATTAGCTAAATAATTATTAACTACGTCCGTTTCATTTTTCATATTTTTTGCTAATTTTAATTTTTCTGTTAATTATTTTGTTTCAGAGCTGATAATATGCTTTTAATTTTAAGTCCATTTTAGGAAAGCTTATAATTGTGAAGTGTATTGATAAGTTATTTTTTATTTTTAATTTTCGACCCATCCGCTTCACTCAATGCAATGGCAATGGCTTTTTTTGGATTGGTAACAATGGTATCCGTTTTGCCGGCATGCAAATCACCTTCCTTAAATTCGTGCATTACTTCGGCAACTCTTTTTTGAGATGGGCTAAGTTTTTTCTTTTTCATAATTTATTTTTTAAATGCTGTTACATTGTATTCAATACTTTTCAACTTAAATTTTCCATATACAAATTCTCCATCGGGGTAATGCCAAACGGCTTCGCCATATTTCCAAATATTGATTCCGTTTATTTCAGCGTAATCTTTCACAGGCGTGGAGAAACGGTATTGTTTCATATCAATAGCCGAGCGGTCATCAGAAATAAAATTGATGAGTTGCCCCAGCTCATTAAAATAAAGGATGGCACTTATTTTATTTATACCGTTTGTAAAAGTGGCTTTCGCAGATAAACTATCAATAACCGTCCATTCGATTCTTTTATCAACTAAAGTGGCAGGCGCCATTAAGCACATATCGTTAAACACTGTTACCGTTTCTGCTTTGGTCATTATTGCACCTTTTATATTTACTACATTAAAAAAACCAAATAATTTTATTTGCATACTAGCCGCAGCATTTTGGTAACAATGATAACCAGGGACTGTAGTTCCATACATTTCCCCTTTCATAAAAAACAACCTTGTTGGTTCATCAAAGAAATTATATTGTACAGAAGTAAATTTGAACCAGTCTTTTCCTTTGTCTCTCATTTCGCCATCAAATACTACTTTCATATTTTTTACTTTCGGTTTGTTTAAAACATTGCAATAGCGCAAATATTTTTGAACAGGTAACGGTAATGATTGAATATCATTTTCAGTTATTAAATCAATTTTATTAATACTAGTTTTAACCAGGTTTGATTTTATATCTTTAATAAAGGTTGACTCAAAATATTGACTACTAAAAGCTGCAATGGCAACAAGCAGCACCATTACGTTTGCAATGGTTCCAAACTTTGCATCTTTCCAAACAGTTATAATAAGTATTTGTGAAATAACGGCAGCTACAACAGCGATGTATGGCCAGCTTTCTTTTTTCAATAAGAATAGCATAACAGCCACAAAAAACAGTATGGCAGTAATAAGCCAAATCGAACCTGCAGGCTTGGAAATATATTTTGTTAGTTGAGTTATGTTGCCATAGCTGTAAGCTTTTGCAAAACCCATAAAATGAATAAGGCCGTGAAAGAGGGTGATAATTATGAAGATATATTTAAGCATAATTTTATTTAAAATCTTTTTCTAATTATTTAAAACCGAGCATATTTTTAGGGTAATGCGTTACCTAAATATGAAGAATTATTTCACTGTTTACTGATATAAAAAAACGATGACATACAATATTTTAAGTATTCATACATAATTATTTTCAATTAATTTCATTCTGCAACAGCTATAACCTTATTTAATGTTGTAAAAAATATAAAATACAGTACCACCAAAAACGTAGCAATTGCAGGGATTATAAAAGTTGTGCTTGCCCCAAATTTATACCAGAGTAATCCTGCAAAAGAACTTGCTAACATTGTGCAAATACTTTGAAAACCTGCGTAAGTTCCGATGGCGGTTGCAGTATCTTTTTTATCTATAATATTGCTAATCCATGCTTTTGAAATTCCCTCTGTAGCGGCTGCATATATTCCGTAAAGGAAAAATAAGCCAAATAAGACATACAAATTATTTGTAACACCCATGCCCAAATAAACAATCGCAAAAAGTATTAGCCCGAAAATAAATATTTTTCGTAAGCCTACTTTATCTGCCAGTATTCCAATTGGGAAAGAAGATAAAGCATAAATGAGATTATAAAAAATGTAGAGGCCAATTACTTGTGTATCGTCCAAACCTGTTTGTTTTGCTTTTAGTATGAGGAATACATCTGAACTATTAAAGAGTGTAAAAGCTAATAAACCAGCAACAACTTTACGATATGCTGGAGGGCTTTCTTTCCAATACTTAAATACAGAATTAATTGATGTTGAAGTTTTTTTTAAAATAATTCTTTCCTTTTTTTCTTTTAAAAAAAAAGTAGAAATAACTGCCAATACCCCGGGAATAAAAGCTATATAAAATAGAGTTTTATAATCTTCAGGATAAAAATATAAATAAAGTAAAGCCAATGAAGGTCCTAATACCGCCCCCAGCGTATCCATTGAGCGATGGAATCCAAATATTTTACCTTTTGTTTCGGCTGTAGCTTCATCAGAAAGAATGGCATCTCTTGCTCCAGTTCTTATTCCTTTTCCAAAACGATCTATGGTACGGGCAAAGAAAATCCAAAGTGGATAAATGAAAATTGCCATCATTGGTTTTGATATAGCACTTAAAGCATAACCAATTTGAACAAAAGGAACCCGCCTGCCAGTATTATCAGAAAGTTTACCAAAATACCCCTTACTCAATCCAGCCGTTGCTTCAGCAACACCTTCTAACACACCAATTAATACAACCGAAAATCCAATGGCTTTTAAGTAAATGGGCATAATCGGATACAGCATTTCACTAGCTGTATCTGTAAACAAACTTACTAAGGACAAGGTCCAAATGGTTTTTGTGATGTATTTCATTTTTTTCTACCTAATTAAAAAAATAATTTTACGTGATGTGAATTTACGTTCGTATAAAATTCTCAACCGAACGCCGCAACGATGCCGGCTCTGGATATTTTTTTAAGTACCCAGTTCGTAAAATAAATTGAACTGGTTCGTTAATGCCAATTGATTGATTCAGGATCTGATTGGTTGCTGCTTCTTCAATTATCTGCGTCATTGGATGAATGGCAATATTCCTTTCCCTTATTTTTAACCATAGCCTTTGTAAACGTTTACCGGTTTCCAGTAATGTAGTTACCGAATTATTTTTGCTTGTAATTAATAACCATCCTGCCGATGTATGTGAAACTTCCTTTACCACTTTATCAATACTTTGATCTCTAAAGCTTTTTTTCATCACATCTTTTTTGCTATAAAAATTCCGCAGGTACCAGCCTGGTATTCCTTCTATTTCCATACCAGCCAGTGTTAGTCCGTCTAAATGTGCTGCTGCATCTTTATTGGAAAACCTTATCCAGTTGGCCAATTCACTTTGTGCATCATCCCTGTAAGCCTGTATTCTATTGGCTTCAATGGTTTGTTCATTCAACCATAGATGTTCTTTTGCCGTGTTGGGAATGTAGTGGATGAAATCCTTTTCCTCATTAATTAAATAAGCATTGTCTTCTTTTTTAATTACATCATTTAAATAGTTTGAACGTACAGTACGGCGAAGTTTTATTTTTTCAACATCATATTTAAAAATACCATTGGCTCTAAAAAGCTTTACATCAACTATGTTTTCATCCTGGTTGGTGGTTGCTACAATAGTAAAATGACAATCGTACCCAAGGTTATTTGCAGCATACTCCAGGTTTTGTAAAAATGTTCCGATAGATAAAATGGTTTCCCTTTGTGTTGGGTCAACTCCGGGAAGCCAACGGTTTTTGTCATTGCCAATTATCCAATGAAAGGGTTCAATATACTTTACAAACCAGGGCTGTGTGTTGTGACCGCTTGGGGCAAGGGAGGCTAAAAATAATATTTGCTTTTCATCTGGTTGTAGCGGAATTTTTGGTGTTTCACTTGGAATGTTATTTGCTCTGACAAAGTTACTTTTATCACTACCTAAATAATAAGTTACCCCGGCTATAATGATTGTTGCACCAGCTAGACCAATAAATTCCCTACGTTTCATTTGTACTTTTTCCAAATTCTTGCTCCTACACGCACCACAGGAGAAAAGTCAGCATTTGGTATGTTGTAGATTTTACCATCGAAATTTGCACTTTTATCTCCACGTAAATAAAGATGCATTCCTGGTTGTATGTAAAAAACACGACCTACAAAAAACTGATAGCTGATACCTAAACCGGTATCTGTACTTTTCACATTCTGTTTATTGCCTGTACTTGTTTGAGTTATTTCGAACGTGTGAAATTCTAAGTATGAATAAAGTTCTAAATTTTTCCAAATGTTGTATCCAAAGAAAACCCCCGGTGATGTGGTGTAGAATCTTTTAAACTGCGGAGATGAATTTTCTATGCCTGCCTTTTCAGCATCATAAGTTCCGCCGTTTATTATGCTCGCCCTTAACCTGAATTTCTGATAGCGATAGCCAACGGCAAAATGATAACCGCCCGTAAAAAACATAGGAACAAGGCTTTCTACTTCAACGGCATGTTTAACTTCATAATTACGTGGAGTAGGTTTCCAGTATCTTTCACTAAATGTTTTAGTTTGAGCAAGCAAATTCGTTGTAAAAATAAGTAGGCTCATACAAACAATTATAAGTGCTTTCATTTTTCTTATTTTAGATGTGAACGTAAAAACCAAGCCATTTTTTCATGGCTTTCCATAAGTCCTGTTACAAAATCACTAGACCCAGCATCATTGTGTTTATCTGCAAAAGGCTTTATGTTTTCACGTAAATGAATTATGATACTTTCATGATCTTCTAAGAGCTCTTTTATAAAGCCTTGACTATCGTTTTGTTCTCTATTTTGTTCAGTTAGGTGTGTTAAACCCAAATACGATTTTAAAGTCGCCGGCGCAAAATGCCCAAGAGAACGAATACGTTCTGCCACAGAGTCAATAAATTCATCTAATTGACCAAATTGACTTTCAAAAAATTTATGCTTATCGTAAAAGTCAGCACCTTCAATATTCCAGTGAGCATTTTTGGTTTTAATATAAAGTACGGTTTCATCAGATAATACTTTTGCTAATTCATTTGCAACAGCTTGGCGGTTGGTTTCGGTTATTCCTATTTCTGTTTTCATGTTTTTATTTTTTTTATAAATTTTATTCAATTGATATGATTGGATCTAAAGAGATTTTAGTTTTTGTTGAGTTTACAATTGCAAAAGCCTTTTCACTCATTTCAAGTACCTTTTTTGCTTTGGCTTCTGTTCGAATAGAAGGAATAATTAGTGTTGGTTTTAAAACAATTTCTTTTAAAGTAAATTTGCCATTTTCCTTTTCTATTATTCCAACTGCATTGCTTTCAAAACTGATAAATTGAAACTTTAAATTTTCTGCAACCAATAGAAAAGTTGACATTAAACAAGAGTTAATCGCAGCAACGAATAAATGTTCAGCAGTCCATTTTTCTTTAATCTTTTTCGGAAATTTTGTTGGTTCATCTACTTTAACTTTATTTCCAATATTAGAAGAACGTAAAGTTTTTTGAATTGCAGTGTTCCAAAGTAAATTTACTTCGTAATAATATGTATCTTCCATTTTAAATTTGAATATCTTTTTAGAACGAATACTAATTCACATTATCTCTAAACAAGTCTTTAATTGATTTTCCAAATTCACTCATATCGTGTTTAAATTCTCTTTTAAAGGATTGGTTTTTTTCGGACATTTTAGCATCAAAACTCTTTAAATCATTTTCGAATTCAACATTTCTCTTTTTAAGTGTTTCTTCAAGTGATACCATATTACTTTTTGCTTTGTTAAAATCTGCTCTTAATTTTTTTTCATCACTTTTACTTGCTTTTTTAATTTTCAAATCCAATCTCTTCAAATCACTTTCCATTTGTAATATTGAACTATCAGCTTCATTCTGAAAATTATTCCATTCAGCTTTTTCTTTAGCTTTTTCGGCTTCGATTTCATTTTCCTGAGCAATAATCAAGTCGGTTTTTACTTCTGTTAAATTTTCTTTTGAGTCTTTTACTTTCTTATTGGTAGTTTGTACACAACTATACATAAATGCTGATGTAGCAATAATTAATATTATTAATTTTTTCATGATTTTATTTTTTTGAAAGATTAAATTGAATTCATTTTGTTTTTTGTTTTCTTTAAAATTGCTAAATCCACAATAAGAATATATTTAGAAGAACTTTAGCATTTTATTTAAAATTTATTTTAATCAATCCATTTCTTTTGTTTTTCTCCTTTTAAAGTTTTTAATAATAAATCAGCTACAGCTTCAGAAGAGGCAGGATTTTGCCCTGTTATTAATAATCCATCTTGTTTTGAGTATGAACCCCAATCTTTACCATTACTATAATGTGCGCCAAGTTTTTTAAGTTCATCTTCCAATAAAAACGGCACAATTTTACTAAGCTTTACACCTTCTTCTTCTGTGTTTGTAAATCCAGTAAGGTGTTTACCTTTTACAAGTGATTCACCATTTTTTGCTTTCGTATTAATTAAAGCTGCAGGTGCATGACAAACAAAAGCAATGGGTTTTTGATGATTGTAAAACTCTTCAATTAATTTAATAGAGATTTTATCAATAGCTAAATCCCACATTGGGCCGTGCCCTCCAGGATAAAAAACTGCGTCAAAATCTTCTTGTTTCACAGAATCCAGTTTAATGGTATGTGCAACTTTGTCAATGAGTTCAGCATCTTCATAAAATCTTTCCGAAGAAGGTGTCTGAGCATTTTCTTCTTCACTTTTAGGATCAACTGGTGGTTGTCCACCTTTTGGAGAGGCAATGGTAATTTCAGCTCCAGCGTCTGATAAAACATAATAAGGAGTTGCAAATTCTTCTACCCAGAAACCTGTTTTTTCACCAGTATCTCCTAGAGCACTGTGAGAAGTTAACACAAATAATATTTTCATTTTTCTTTTTTTTATAGTTTTTATTAAATTTTTACAATCATTTTACCTTCATTTTTGCCTTCAAACAAATCAATAAATGCTTGAGGAATATTATCAAATCCATCAATTATTGTTTCAATAAAAGTTATTTTGTCTTCTTTAAGCCAGGCAGTTAATTGCTTTATTGCTTCAGGAAATTTTTCTTTAAAATCTCCAACAATAAAACCTCGCATGGTCGCGCTCTTTGTTAAAATAATGGGTTGTAATCGAGGACCAAAATCAACTTCCGTATGATTGTAAAGTGAAATGAATCCACAAACAGGCAATCTTGCATATTTATTTATGTTTGATAAAACTGCATCTGAAATCTCACCGCCAACATTGTCAAAATATATATCAACACCTTTTGGGCTAGCATTTATAACTGCTTCTTTTATGTTTTTAGTAGTCTTGTAATTGATAGCATGATCAAATTTAAACTTGGATGTAAGCATAGTTACTTTTTCATCAGAACCTGCAATCCCAACTACTTTACATCCCATTATTTTACCAATCTGTCCAACTATTGTCCCAACAGCTCCTCCTGCACCCGATACAAAAAGTGTTTCACCTTTTTTTGGTAATCCTATTTCAGTTAAACCTAAATAAGCTGTTAGTCCTGTCATTCCTAAAACTCCCAAGTAAGCAGATAATTTAGCTTCATTTTCGTCCACTTTTTGTAAACCTAATCCGTTAGAAATTTGATATTCTTTCCATTCTAAATTGCCCGTAAGAAAATCACCGGTTTTAAATGTAGCATGATTACTTGTCACAACTTCTGCTATTATTCCAGATTGTAAGGGTTTTTTTAATTCAAATGATGGAATATATGATTTTGAATCATTCATTCTTCCTCGCAAATATGGATCAACTGAAACATATAATGTTTTTAATAAAACTTCACCATCTTTTGCAATTGGGGTTTCTTCGGTAATGATTTTAAAATCACTCAAAGTCGGTTTTCCATAAGGACGGTTATTTAAAATAATTGCTTTATTGTTCATAATTTTAATTTGGTGAGTTTTATAATATTCAATATGTGATTAGAGATTTTTACATTATTTAATGTTTAAAAATTTCCTTTTTAAAAATTAATAACAGTAACAATAATTTCGTTTCTTCTCCCAAATAATTGATAGGGAGGATTGTAACCTAAAAATCGAAATTGTCCTGAATAAGAAATTGAATTATTTTTTAAGGCGTTTTCAAGTTTCTCCATATTTTCTTTAATGTCTTTATCAGAAGCAAAACCTCCAAATCTTATCGCTGCTACATATTCATCAGAAGTGGTTCTTATTTTTACATCTGCATTGTTTGGCACAGGTAGGTTATCCTTATCATATTCAGCAGGCATTACAAAGCTCATTGTTGAAACAGAATCATTTATATCCATGTGCACAGGTGAGGTCATGGCAATTTTTTGTTGTTTTTTACTGCCTCCGAAAATAAATCCTGCCAATTTGTTAAAACCAGAACTACCTAATTCTTTATAAGATTTAGCGGACGAAGTAATTGTTGCCATGGTTGTAGAGGGATAGAATCGTATTTCAAAATCCTTTTCGCTGCGAACAATTTTGTATGCCTGGGTTTCTGAATTTCCTGATGCCATGGATAAATAGGTTTGAAAGACAATAAATAATACAATTAATATACTTATGACAATTAGCGTTATTTTCATTTTGTTTTTTTTAAAAAGGGTCGCTCAATTCACTTATTCTTATTAGTTTTTTATTTACAAATTCATCCAATCCGGGCTCAGCCATTTCTCGACCATAACCAGACCCTTTTGTTCCTCCAAATGGCAGATCTGCTTGTGTCCAAGTAGGATGATTAATAAAAACCATTCCTGTATCGATTAGATTAGCTACTCTTTTTCCTCTTTCAATGTCTTGGGTAAACACAGAACCTCCTAATCCAAAAGGTGAGTCGTTTGCTAATAAAATAGCTTCTTCTTCATTTTTTACTTTAAAGAAAAGTGCAACAGGACCAAAGAATTCTTCATAAAAAACAGGGTTATTTTTTTCTATGTTGGTTAAGATAGTTGCCTGCATGTAAGCACCTTTTCTGTCAACCCTTTTACCACCCAATAAAATTTTTGCTCCACCTTTTACAGCTTTATTTACTTGTTCCAAAATATTTACTGCGGCAGATTCAGAGGAAAGTGGACCTAATTCGGTGGCATCTTCCATTGGGTCGCCAACAACTAATTCAGCGAATTTATTTTTAAACTTTTTGAGGAATTCATCAGCAACACTTTCAACTGCTATAAATCGTTTTGAAGCAACACAGCATTGGCCATTGTTGTTAATTCTGCCTACAACTGCCCATTCCACCGCTTTATCAATATCTGCATCGTCAAGAATAATAAATGCATCGCTGCCACCTAATTCTAATACTGACTTTTTTTTATGTTTTCCAGCTTCTTCGGCTACACTAGCACCAGCCGATTCACTGCCCGTGAGTGATACACCAACAATTCTCTTATCGGCGACTAATTTGTTAATCCTGTCGTGAGAAAGCAGAAGGTTTGTATAAATTCCAACTGGTGCTCCAGCTTCTTTAAATATATCTTCAATAGCGATACCACATTGTGGAACATTGGATGCATGTTTTAACATCACTGTATTACCAATCATAATGTTAGGAGCTGCAAAACGTGCAACTTGATAAAATGGAAAATTCCAAGGCTGTACACCTAATAAAACTCCGATAGGATTGCAACGTATTAGCGCGCTTCCGTGTGTTGGATTTAATATTTTATCTGCTAAAAAACCTTCTGCATTTTTGGCGTAATAGTCAAAAATTTCTGCACTTAATTTAATTTCTCCTTCGGCATGAATAAAAAGTTTACCCATCTCTAAGGTAATTATTTCTGCAAGCTCTTTCTTTTTTGCTCGAAGCAGACCTGCTACTTTATATAAAAGTTGAGATCTTTCATTAAAATCTGTTTTCTTCCAATCATTAAATGCATTTGCTGCATTTGATACAGCTTTTTCCTCCATCACCGGAGTCATCTCATCAAAAGATTTTATTACCTTATTATTAGCTGGATTAGTTGTTTGAAATGCCATTATTCTATAAAAATTTAGTAGTTAAAAACTTTATAATATATTTTACTTAAAATATTAAGAATTTTAGAGTTAGAAGTTAGATTTTCTTTTAAATAGAATCTTCTTTAATTATACTATAGATTTAATGTATAATCATGCCGTCATAAAATATAGCTAAATAAGATGATGATGCCTTTATTATATTAAAATAAGTGGGATATCCCTAAATTTTTTATCCCATGCCCAGTTTGGGGATAGCCCAATTTATTTCTACGAAATTTATTTTAAGTTTTTTTTCAGAAATTATAAAGAGAAAACCTATTATATGGTTTTATTCTAAATTTATTAAATTACACTTTTTTTGCTTAATTTCTGAATAAATAGGTAATCTTTAAAGTTAATCTTTAATAAAAAAAAATATATTGTGAATTATTTAATCAACCTTTTCCTCCACTTGATTAATTCGTACCAGATAACTGAAATAAAACCTATACTTATTGAAATTAATAATTGAAGTAAATTCAATTTATCAAATTCAAAAAAAGTTGATAATGGATTAATGTAAATTATCATGAATGTAATACCAATAGTTATGCTAATAATTAACAATACTAAATTATTTTTGTAATTAATGGTTGTAAAGATGGAATAGTAAAATGAGCGGTTAACTAAAGTCAGTATAATATTTGCTGTAATTAGCGTGCAGAAAACCATGGTTCTGGTTAAAGTTTCAGAATACCCTACATATAAAGCAAATTGATAGATACTTAATGTACCAATTGTAATCGCAAGTCCTTGAAATACACTTGTTGATAATTCATTTAAATTAAAGAAATTTGCGGTGTAAGGACGAGGTTTTTGTTGCATCGTATTTTTTTCCATCGGCTCATTTTCATAAATAATTGAACAAGTTGGGCCCATAATTAATTCTAAAAAAATAACATGTACCGGAGAAAATATATTTGGGTAAAGCCACCCCAGAGCGAGTGGTATAAAAACAGTTAAAATAATTGGAATATGAATCGAGATTATATATTGAATTGCCTTTTTAAGATTTGAATAAATTTTTCTACCCATGGCAACAGCGTTCACCATTTCTGAAAGGTCATCTTCTAATAATATTAACGATGCAGCTTGTTTTGCAATCTCAGTACCTTTTTTGCCCATGGCTATTCCAATATGCGCAGCTTTCAACGCAGGTCCATCATTTACGCCATCGCCTGTCATAGCTACAATTTCATTGTTTGCTTTTAATGCATTTATTATTTTTAATTTTGCCTCTGGAAACATGCGGGTAAATAAATTTGTTTCTAAAACAATTTTCTTTAAATCAGGATCGTTTAATTGCATTAATTCATCGCCCGAAATACTTTTTTCATAGCCTTTAAATCCAATTTGTTTAGCAATAGTTGAAGTAGTAGCAGCATTATCTCCAGTTATAATTTTAACAGCAATTCCTGCATTGTAGAAACTTGCTAGAACCGATTGAATATTCTTTTTTGGTGGATCATAAAAAGCTAAAATACCTTTAAATGAAAACTTAAATTCTTGTTGTTTTTCAGGGAAATTAGTTGATTTGAAATTACTTTCACCTACCGCAATAACCCGGTATCCATCTGAGGTTAATAAATCTATACCATTTTGAATTTCATTTTTTTCCACATCAGAAAGATTCGAAAGTTCGATTATTGCTTCAGGAGCACCTTTTGTAGCTATAATCCGATCTCCATTAGTATTTTCAAATATATGTGTCATCATTGGAGGTTTCCCTTCCAATGGGTACTCATGTATCATTTTGTAATTTATTCTTTCATCTATTACTGCTTCTTTAGCATAGATTTCGTGAATTGCAATTTCCATTGCATCGAATGGGATTGGTTCACTTGCCCATAAAGAAAGATTAATTAATTCTTTTTCATCATCCGATAATCCATTTTTAACATCAGTTATTTTATTTGATTTTAAAACAAATAATTTTGCAAGTGTCATTTTATTCTCTGTAATCGTACCCGTTTTATCTGTACAAATAACTGTTGCACTCCCTAATGTTTCAACTGTTTTCATTTGCTTTACTACGATACCCATTTTCATTAACCGCCATGCACCTAATGCCATAAAAGTGGTAAACGCAACTGGAATTTCTTCGGGTAATATGCTCATTGCCAGCGTTAAAGACTTTAACAGACTGTCAAGAATCACATATGTTTGGAAATAATTAATACCCCAAACTATCAGGAAAACAGCAAGCCCGACAAGCACCATTTTTTTAACAAAATTATTTATTTGGATTTCTAGAGGTGTTTTTTCTTCTTTTATATTTTCTAAACTTTTTCCAATTTTTCCTAATTTTGTTTCATTGGCTATTTCTGAAATTACTGCAATAGCTAATCCGCTGGCAACGGTAGTACCTAGGTATATTCGATTATCTTCTTTTGATTTGTCCTTATAAACCGATAAAGATTCTCCCGTTAAAATTGCTTCGTTTACCGAAAAATCATTTGAATGAATAATTGTTCCATCTGCTGAAATGGACACTCCTTCTTCAACCATTAAACTATCGCCGATAACTAAATCTTCACTATTTATTTCCATTACTTCACCTTTTCGAATTACTTTACAAACCGGACGAGTAAAGTCTTTCAATTTAGCTAGTGCATTTCTACTTCTTGAATCTTGAAATAAGGAAATAGCAGAAACTAAAACGATGGCAGATATCATAAAAATTCCATCACCAATATCACCACTAATAAAATATATAGCTGCTGCTACGAATAGCAAAATAAGCATGGGTTCTTTTGTAAGGCTTTTTAAAGCTTCCAAAAAACCATTCGTTTTTTTGTAGTTAAGCTTATTAATTCCATGAAGTTTTCTTGACTCAAGAACTTGTAAATCAGATAATCCACTTATATCAAAGTTAGTTGCAGACATCCTTTTGGTTTTATTGCGTAAAATTAAGATTGCCTGCTTCCCGACAGAAATTATATGAAGCGAAATTCAAATTCAAATAAGCTTTTGTAAGTAATGTTAACGTTAGTTAAATCAATACTTTCAAATTTTTTACCAATTATCTTTTAAAAATACCTGCGATAAAACCTATGATACTCGATTTTTTTTCCGCTTTGTTTTCTTCGTTTTCAATGATCTTATCTCCTGTTTTTGCTGTAGATTTTGCATCTCCATTATCTCCAATTAAATATCCATAAGGTTTTAGATCATCTACTTCATCAAAAACTATTTTTAAGATACCGAGAAACGGAATGAACAAAATCATACCTGCAACGCCCCAAAGTTGACCTCCAACTAATAAGGCAATTATGGTAGCAAATGGATTTATCTTTACTTTAGAACCTACAATACTAGGAGTTAGAAAATTATTTTCTAGAAACTGGGTAAAAAAGCAAATACCAAGTGTTGCAACTCCGTACCACAAGCTGTCCTTTGTTAATAATGCCATTGCTATAGGAAAAAGACTGCCAATTAATACTCCGATATAGGGTATAATATTTAAAAATCCAGCTAGACATCCAAAGAAAATTGCATGAGGAATACCTAATATTAAAAATCCAACGCTGTTTAAGGTTGAGAGTATTACAATAACTATTAATACCCCAGAAAGATATGATTGAGTTACTGAGCTGGTTTTTACTAAAATGGTATTAGTTTGCTCATGATTTTTAACATCAGCAATCATTAATATAAATTTTCTTATTCTGGTTCTGTAAAACAAAAAGAAGAAAATATAAATAATAAGAATAAATATGGTTGCCAATGTACCAGTTGTTGTTACTAAAACTCCTTTTGCAACTACATCTAAATTATCAGTCAAACTTCCAATTTGGTCTTTAAAATAAGTATTTTGCTCTTTGGCTGACATATTTGTTTGCTTCTGAATAAAAGAAGTCAATAAGTCAAATCGTTCATTTAATTTTTCCTTGAGCATTGGCAAATCCTCCGAAAAGCCCATAATTTGTGTAGAAAAAAGAAAAATAAAGCCGGCAATAACGATGATGATGATTAGTAAACACACTATTATAGCCAAAGCACGAGGAAATCTATGCTTTTCCAAAAATCTACTAATAGGAAGCATAAGCATTGCAAGCAATGCTGCAAAACTTAAAGGAACAATCATGCTTCCAGCATAATTTAGTCCACTAAAAAGTAGCGTTAAAAATAAAAGGAGCAAGGTTAACTTAAATAGCGGTTGCTCTGTCGTTGATTTAGGTATTAGTGTCTGCATTTTTATTTTTAAACAAATTAGCAACCAAAATTAAACATACTTATATAGCATCTGCAACAACAAATGTACTTCCTCCGATGAAGATCATATCTTCAAGTTGGGCATTATTTTTCGCATTTTTTAAAGCAGTTTGCACATCTGGAAATGCTGAACCAATTAAATTAAACGCAAGAGCTTTTGCCTGCAATATTGATTCATCCATTGCTCTAGGTATAGATGCTTTACAAAAATAATATTGAGCTTTCATGGGTAACATGGATAAAACTTTTTCAATATCCTTATCATTCACCATTCCGAATACGATATGTAAATTTTTATATTTTGTTTCGCCAATCATTTCCAACACTTCTGAAATACCTTTTTCATTATGACCGGTATCACACACAATTAATGGCTCATCATTAAGAATTTGCCATCTACCCATTAAACCTGTGTTTTTTACCACATTTTTAATTCCTTCATAAACTGATTTTTCATTTAATTCTGCAATATTTTTTTCATTAATTAAATTTATTGAAGCAACTAAGGTATTGACGTTTTTTAGTTGATAATTTCCAATTAATGACGATTTTATGTTTGGGTAAATTAATTCATTATTTTTTAAAACATTAACACTCAAATAATTATTTTCTATTCCAATTTTTTTTGTAGAAAAAATATCTGTAGCAAATTGAATTTCAGCATTTTCTATTGTTGATTTTTGTTGAAAAACAAAATCGGTTTCATTATCTTTTTCACCAATAATTACGGGTGTATCTTTTTTTATGATACCAGCTTTTTCAAATGCAATTTCTGCCAACGTATTTCCTAATAAATTCTGATGATCGAAACTAATATTAGTAATGATAGAAAGTTCGGGAGCTATCACATTAGTAGAATCTAATCTACCTCCTAAACCAGTTTCAATAATGGCAAAATCCACTTTCTGATCTGCAAACCAAGAAAATGCCAAAACTGCTGTTAACTCAAAAAAGGAAGGTTTTATTTGTTGAGAGCTAGTCATATTTGATTGAATGAAATCACAAACAAAATCTTTCGAAATCATTTTTCCATTAATCTTTATCCGTTCTCTGAAATCTTTTAAATGAGGT
The DNA here is from genome assembly GCA_031412335.1 of bacterium. GTDB lineage: Bacteria > Bacteroidota > Bacteroidia > Sphingobacteriales > Sphingobacteriaceae > JBBQYA01. Next base: position 41,272 of record JANOCT010000008.1, read on the forward strand.
GAAGTAAATAATCCTGTTTTATATCCCGCCTCTTGAAAGACAGAAGCAAGCAAATGGGAAGTACTTCCTTTGCCATTTGTGCCAGCTATATGTATACTTTTAAATTTTGTATGAGGCTCATCATTTAGCGAGCATAATTCAATGGTATTGTTGAGATTAGGTTTATATGCAGCTGCGCCAACGCGTTGAAACATTGGTAATTGGCTATACATATATTCCAATGTTTGCTCGTAATTCATTTTAATGGAAAACGTTTCCTTCATAGATTCTGAAAATTACAAAATAGTATGAATAAAACTAAGTTTCTAGTAATTGTATGAATTAAAAGAACTAATGATAAGTAAATGAATTCTATTGCAAACGGAACGTAAATGTTACTAATCCTGTTTGGATATCGGGTGCAGTCTCAAGTGAATTTAGTTTAACTCCTAAAACTGCTTTTTCGCATTTTTTCCACAAATTTGTATTAGAAATAGTTGTTCCACGTTCACCTGCTTTCGCTGATACTATTGTTCCTGCTTTATCAACTTGAATGGAAACTTTAACTACTCCTTGGCTTTGCCCATCATCATTTATAACTGGTTTTGAAAGAAATTTTCTTCCAGCCAAATCTAAACCTACCCCACCAGCTCCAATTCCAGAACCTGTTCCATTTCCACTACCACCTTCATAGCTCTTTGAATCTAAACTACCATCCTGTTTACCTTGGTTTCCTGGTTTTCCGGTATTGCCATCTCCAGTACCTGGCCCATTGTTTTTCTTTCCTTTATACAAAGCATTTTGGTCTGCTTTTCTTATTTCTTTAACGGGTTCTTTCGGAACAACTGGCTCATTTGTCACAGTTGGATTTGGATTTTTCTTTTCAGAAGTTTTTACTTCTGGTGCTTCTTCGTTTTCCTGCGTTATTACTTTATTATCATTATCAGAAACAACAGGAGTGGAGGTTTGAGTTTCCTTTATTGGCTCGTCTGGTAGTTTATTATTTGCATTTGGAGCGGTAGAAGGCTCTTCGGCACTACTAAATGCCTCGTTCATGCCATCTTCACTTGTTCCATAGTTAATAACAATGCCACCAGCATCCGTTTCTTCTATTGGAAAAGGAATACTAATAAAAGAAAAATAGCATATAGCTAAGAAAGCAAGGTGAAAAACAATTGATGTTATCCAGCTTTTTATTGAATGATTTCCTTCTTTATGTGCAATCATTATTTTGGTTCGGTTGCTAATACCAGTTTAATTTTCATTTTATTGGATATATCCATAATGTTTACCACGTTTTCTATGGCAACCGTTCTATCTACATACAACACAACTGTTAATTCATCAATTCCTTTTATATAACCTTGCAAAACTGTAGGAATATCTGTTTCTGCTACGGGTATTTTATTGATAAAATAATCTAATTTTTTAGTTACTGAAACGGTGATAGTCTTTTTAGCAACTGTTTGTCCAGTTGATGAACGAGGTAAAAGCAGTTTTATGACATTCGGATTTACAACTGTTGAACAAATAAGAAAGAACAACATCAGAAAAAACATGATATCATTCATGGACGAGGTATTTACCTCTGCCGAAATTTTATGTCTTTTTCTTAAATTCATCGAGTTGGTTCTTCCAGTAAATCAATAAAATCAATCGCATCGGTTTCCATTTTTAGAATTACTCGTTCAACCATTATATTTAATATATGATGACCTACATAAGCAATAATTCCAATTATCAAACCGGAAGCGCTTGTAATCATTTTTTCATATAAACCGCCTGCAATTAATCCGATGCTGATATTATCAGATAAAGAAATGTTGTAAAATATTTTTATAACACCCGAAATTGTTCCCACAAAACCTAGCATGGGTGCCACTCCTGCTATAATACCAAGAATACTTAAATTTCTTTCCAGTTTAGAAACTTCTAATTTTCCTACGTTTTCAATAGCTCCTTCAATTTCTTTAATTGGTTTTCCAACACGTTGCAAACCTTTTTGCAGCATTCTAGCAATTGGTGTGTCGCTGTTTTTGCAAATGGAAAGTGCAGCAGGTAGATTTCCTGCTATTATTTGTTCTCGTACTTGACTCATCAATCTCGATTCGTCTTTAGATGCTCGGCGAATAGTAAAATATCGTTCGAAAAAAATGTATACACCAATAACTGACAAAATTCCTATTGGAATCATTACCCAGCCACCTTTTAAAATCAAGTCTAATAAATTTAGTTGGGCTGGGGCTGCTGCAGGAGTTGCTACGGTGGTAATTAAGGTGTCAGTAATTTGTAATAAGGTCATAAAGTATTAATAGTGAATTAAATAATTAGTGAACGGAATAAAAAAGAAAATAGTTTAACGAGCTAGGAGCCAAGCGTCTTTTTTAATATCACGTCTTGCAATTTTGAGAGCTGCCAATGCTTCTTTTTTATCAGAAAATGCACCAAGACTAATACGAATTGGCCCACCGTTAGAATCATGCATTATAGAAGCATAAGTTCCATTGGCTTGCATTTTTTCAATTACTCTGCTGGCTTCGAATACAGTTTTAAATGATCCTCCTACAATCTCATACAAATCTGAATCGGTAAAATGTACAGGTGAAGTTTTAACAGAATCAGATTGTAAAGTATCAGCTAGAATTTCTTTTTGTATATTAAAGGAGCTATTTATTTTTCTGTTAAAATCAGGATTAGTAACTTCTTCGACGTAAACCTGAATTAATGGGCCAGTTCCAGTTACAAAAGAGTCAGCTACAAATTCTTCTAAATTATTAAATAAAGTATTCTCATTCTCTTGATTTGTAGGATATTGATTTTCTGTACTTTGCTTATCATCATTTAGAGATTCAAACAGTGTATCAACAGACCACATCGATGCAAGATTATATTGATTTAATTCATTTTTATATTGAAACAGAATGAATCCTAAACCAATTAAAAATATAAGCGAAGCAGCAACGGCAAATAAACTTCGTTTGCGACCTGGAGTTTTTTGAATCTGATGATCTTGATTATCATTTAACAAACTATTAAGTCGATCCATTTTGTTTTCGCGTTTAATTAAAAACGCATTTACATTACTCAAACCAAAAGAATCTATCAGATAATTTTGATTTTGGGACGGCTCAAAAGCGATGCTTTCAATTCTTGGAATTAGTTTTCCAATATTGGCAAAATCAAATGGCCGGTTATTTTCCAATGCTTTCAACACATCATTTGAAAAACGCTCTACGAAATACAATGCTGAATCGTAAGAAATTTGATGTTTTCGGGCAATATAATTGGTAAGCAAACCATCATTATGATGCAAATTTCTATTAAAAGCTATCCTTTTGTGCGGTGGCCTAATGGTATTTAATGGTCCAATAAGTACAGCAGAAGCTCTACTTGCTACAAAACCACCTAATCCTGGAACGATAACGCAGTTGTGCTCAAATAATAATTCGTGGATATACTGCGGAATATTCATCATGGTGTAAATTTAATTTTTAATCTAATAATCTCAACAATTTATGAAAATAATTAGCAAAAACGTGAAATTTTGTTTTTAGCCCGGATTGAAGCGATATCCTTTTTTCAATTTTTTATTAAAAAAAGATAAAGCTGAAAGCCGAAATAGCTTAAAATTTTAATAATTAAAAAGAAAACGTAACTCCACCTAATGCATTAAAGCCATAGCTTTCATAATTTCTCCACAATTGGTATTTAGATGAGGTAAGATTGTTGAGATTTACAAATGCTGATAATGTTTTAGAGTATCGATATTCAATTCCAAGGTTTAAATCTGCATAGCCTTTTAACTGGATAAATGAATTGGTGTTAAAGTTAATAATTGCGTTTCGCTGGCCAACATAAAACAAAGATGTGCGGATTATAAATTTATCAACAAAATTATAACTAGCGCTAATTTCTGCCCGAGATCCAGGTTTATGCCATGCTCGTGCCACTTTTTTAAGTGAATATGCATCTAGTCGAATACTTCCGTATAATCTTAATTTCTCTGATTGCTGATAATTTAATTCAGTGGTAAGACTGGTTATTCCAATATTGCCATCATCATAAATTACTTTAAATTTTCTTTCGTCTGTAGAATCATTAACAAAGAAAGCCAAGTTCTTTACACTTTTTACACCGGCCCATGCTTTAAAAGAAAAGTTACTACCTAAACTTCCTTTCAATCCACCATAGAAATGCAAATTTTCGATCGTATTTCTTAAATTTAGATTAGGAGCTAAAAATTGATTTTCATTACTGAAATTTCTAAGCGAATTTTTTGCAACATCTCCTGTAATTCCTGTAAAAGCAACAACTTTTTCTTCAACAATATTTACGGATGCATAAGCTGATGGAAAAAAGTGTGTTTTTTTAATAAAGCCAGATTCAGATGCAAGTATAAATCCTGCTTTAATCGAGAATACATCTTGGGTAAAATGAAAAGAGGGAGCAATTTTGAAAATTGTATTTTTTATTGTTCTTACATCTTTAGAATTCGTTGCATCTAAACTAATATCAATTTCTGCTTTAAATTCATCAATGTTTTTGTTCAAATGCAAACCAGCTAACACATTGTTTTCTTTAGCTTTATATAAATCAGAAAAAGAATAGCCACTTATTTTTGCAGCATAACCTAAGGTGTATTCATTGGTTTCGGTATTATATATTTCAGCTTCGCCGCCAATGGTTTGATACCGCTGTTTTAAATTATTTTTAAAATTATCAGAATTGAATTTATTTTCATCAAAACCATAAAATTTAGAAGCATTTCTATCATAAAATACATTTCCACTTATTTGTTGTTTTCCTAACAACGTTTTACCGAATACACTAAATTTATCGGTGCTGAAATCTCTAGCATTTTTTCCGTTGGATGATAGATGTTTTAATGAAACACCATATTGGTTTTTCGTATCGCGAGTGTTTGCAACATAAAGTTCGCCTAGGGCAGTTGTTATATTTCCAAAACCACCTTTTAAATATCCTTTATAAAGCTTTGTAATGCTTTCAGACTTCATTTTCTCAGGAGGCAAACCGATGATGGAGATAGTTTGGTCTAACTTTTTGTCCGAAAATTTATATGATGCTTGAGGCTCTGCATTTTTTATTTCAAATACTTCTGGATTGGCTCGAAGCCTGATTCCTTCTGCTAATATTGCTTTGTACGGTCTGATTACATCGATATCTTCCGAAAGATTTTTTTGTGCGTATGCAATGGCTGTATTGCATAAAATTATAGCAATTGGAATAAATGATTTCCTTTTCATAATAGATTTAATTATCCAATTTATTTAATTCATCTAACTTTTTTCTGGCTTCAGGTTTTATTTCATCATCCCCTTCATAATTATCTAAAACACTTTGTAAGGTGCTTTTTGCCTGAAAATTATCTCCTTGTTTCGTATAAATATCACCTAATAATAAAAAGGATTTACCAATCCAGTAATCGTAAGATGGAATATCATTTATAATAACAAAACTCATTTTTTTCGCATCATCTAATTTATTTTTATTGAATAAATCTAAAGCAATAAAATATCGTGATTCTGCACCAACAATAGTAGTAGTAGCTGTTGCAACGGTTTTAAAATAATTAATGGCAGCAATAGTATCTTTTTTGCCTAGTAATGATTTTCCTGCAAATAATCCAGCCAAATTTCGCTCGTCGGTAGATGTTTTATCGTATTCTATTACTTTTTTTGCAAATAATAATGTGCTATCAAAATTTCGTTCACCTTCGTAGCAACTCATTAAATTATTTATAGCGAAACCATAGGTTTCTTTTAATTGTGAATTATTTTGCAACTGATTTAAATATGATTTTGCTGCCGGGCAATTTTGTTGTTGAACTAAAATGCGCGCTGTATAAACCAAAGACTTCTCATTATAAAAGGTGTTTCCGCTTGAGAGAACCACTTTAAAGTCGTTTAAAGCATTTGAATAATCCTTTAATTGCAAATAACTTTCTCCACGATAATAATGTGCATCTGTAGCAAAATAGCCAGATGGATAATTTTTTAAATATGTACTAAAAGAATTGATACTACCAGAAAAATTACTTTTAAGATATTTGGAGTTGGCAGCTTGAAAACTAATTGAATCTTTTTGTGGTGCACTAATACTGGAATTTGGAGTGCCAGCTGAGTAGTTTAAAAATCCATCTGCATCGCCTTTTCCAATATAAATATTACGAATAGCTTGCATGGCTTCTTTTGATTCTGGCGAGCCACTATAATTAGAAACTACTTTTTTATACTCGCTTAATGCTTTATCATCTTCATTTAAATTATATGAAATTAAACCAAGATTTAAATAAGCACGAGGCACTAAATTACTTTTAGGATAGCTGCTAACAAACTGATTGAAAGCAGTTCTGGCACTAGATGATTCGTTAGTAAATAAATACGTTGCGGCAATTTCAAATTTTGCATCATCAGCATAATTTGATGATGGATATTTATTGAGTAAATTTTGTAAAGCAGTAATCTTTGTGCTACTCTGATTTTGTAAACCATTGATGATTGCCCGTTGGTATAAAGCATAATCAGTGCCGGAGGCATTTAGATTTATAATCTTATTATACTGATTTACTGCTTTTTCATAATTTTTTAAAGCAAAAGCGCAATCTCCTGATCGCAAAATTGCATCATTGGTTAATCGTTTATCTGTTTCAGGATTTGCTAAATACTTGTCAAACCAATTAGCTGCCGATCCATAATTTTCTTGACTGAAATATGCATAACCCAAGTTGTAGTTTGCCTTTTTAAACACATTAGTTTCTGATGCAGATGCAGTAGCTAAAAATTGTTGATATCCGCTAATTGCAGTTTGTGTTAAACCATTTTCTAAATTACTTTCTGCTTTCCAATAGGTTGCTAACGAGGTAATTAGTTTGTCGTTTCCATTTTTAATAGCTTTGTCAAATAAAGAAATTGCAGCTTTAAAATCTTTTAAGTTAAATAATTCAACACCTCTAAAATAATTAGCTTGTTGATATGCCTGCAACGCTGATTTAGATTTTGGATTTACTGTCTCTAATAAGTCTAATGCTTCCTGATAATTTTTCGAACCGGCTAATGCTTCACCTAAATAAGCTTTGGCCTCATTCGTGTTTTCATCATTAGGATATTTTTTAATGTAATCACGAAATGTAGCAACTGCAACCTCATTAAAATTTAATTCATATGATAATTTACCGTAATTCAATACACCTTCACGGGTTAGTTTTTCATCTGCCGATTGCTTCGCAACTTTTTGAAATGCATTTCTTGCGCTTTGTTTATTATTTTGTTTTAAAAATGCGTTACCCAAAACATATAAACCATTTTGAGCAAATATTCCGGTTGAGTCTGCAAGTCGCTCCAAACTTTTTATTGCATTTCCATAATCTGCAGCTTGATAATTTGCATAACCGATTTGATATAAATCTTGAGCATTTAATAGTTTAATACTATCGTTTTTTAAAAAACCGTTATAAAATTCACGGGCTTTTCGATAATCTGATTTTTTGAAATATGCACTACCTACCAATCTGTACATTGCAGATTCATTTTTAGGATTAGTAGTTTTTAAAACAGGCAACGAATATGCAATTAACTCATCATATTTTGCGGTTTGATAATAAATCTGAGCAATATAATAGGGAACCAAGTTGCCATAAATTTTAGAATCTTTTAAACTCGAAAAAGTCTCTAATGCAGTTGGATAATCCTTTTCTACATAGGCAGTATAGGCATAATAATAAGATGCCGGATATCCATATTTGGTAGAACTACCACGAACATCTCTGAAAAAACCTTTAGCTTTTTTATAGTCTTTTTGCATAAAATAACTATATCCGATTTTAAATTTGTATTCAAGGCGTTCTGCATCGCTCAATGCATACATATCTGCTTTTTCAAACCATTCTACAGCATCTCTAAAATTATTTTGACGATAATAAAATTTACCTAATCTAAAAAAAGCTGATTTAGCTAATGCATTTTCAGGATATTTTTCAACGAAATCAAGCATAAGAAATTCAGCCTGATCGTTGAATAATTCCATTGCACATAAAGCTTGATAAAAGGTTGAATTAATGCGTAATAAATTAATGTTATCACGATCAGCAGGTGTGAATTGAATAGCTTGAGCACTTTTATCTACTTTTTCAAACTCAAGCTGTGCAACCCCGAATTTTTCTTTATCAAATAATTCCAGGGCATTTCTATATTGTAAATTGATGGTGTAAACAGAAGTTTGCTGGGCAAACGAATAAACCACAGACCCGATAAGGAGTAATAGTGGCAGTACAGCTTTTTTTATGTTCATATTTTTCCTGATACAGCAGTATCCGTTCCAAGATCTATTAGTTTGATTGCTGCATTAACGTCGCAAACTTAGGGAAATATTGCAGCAAGGGTCAAAAATATATGTTAACAGCTGGGGAGAACGATCTTGAAATTGTAAATTTTTAATAACGAATTTAAATTTTTAAAATCTTTGAAAATAGCTTAACGTTTATTTGTTTATTTATTTAAACCCATTTCATAATTTAATTAATTTTTTATTGATTTTATTTTTTCTGCATTTTATAGATTAAAAACATGAAAATCAATATGTTGTATTTAGTTTGGGGCTTGCCCTGAAAAACGGGCCGGGCTATTCGCTTTATCTTTTTTGATTTAATTGTTTTTTAATGGAAAAAAAGGATGCCGCTACTATCCCTAAGCCTTACTACCTTGATGTTAAATTATTCTTTATTGAATTAGATCTCGTAATGAGTATTATTTTAAGAATAACAAATTCAAATCTTTTAATAATTTCTTTGTGAGCCTTATTTTCTTTGAGCCTTTGTGGTTCAAATCTTAAAAAGTAAAACTTGCTCCTACACTTGGCAAAAAGGGCAATTGGTTTTTTCGGGTATATCTCAAAGCGTCGAAATAGAAAATATTTTCTCTGTTTAGAATATTTGTAATTCCAGCTGATATTTCTAGTTTAGAATATTTACTTAATTGAAATCCTTTTTTTCCAGAAACATCCATTCTGATAAAATTTGGAAGCCTTTCACCATTCAATTCTGCATTAATTATACCAATGTTCCCATTTTCTGAAACGTAATTGGTATTTATGGCATTTCCAAAAATAATTTGTTCATAAATACCTTGTGTTTGCGTAAATGGAAAGCCGGAACCAAAATTATAACGGATACTTACCTCCCAATCTTCTTTTTTACCAAACGTATAAGTACTTAATAAATTAATATTATGTCTTCGATCATAAAATGGTCGATACGTTCGTATTTCATCTTTTCGTATTACTTGTCCAATAGAATAAACTAGATTTAAATAAAAGTTACCTTTTCTGTATGTTCCCGAAAAATCTAAACCACGTGCATAGCCTCGCTCTACAATAATATCTTTTCGTAAATAATCTGGTATGGTGTCGTTAGGGCCATTATCTGGGTAAATTTTATCACGATTGGTATTGGTTAATTGGCTGAAATTTTTATAATATCCTTCAACATTTACCAATAAATTTGGAAGTACATCCCATTCAAAGCCAACGATTAAATGCTCTGCTTTTTGAAGTTTTGAATTCACTTCATCACCTCTAAAATCATCTTGAAGGTTATCAGTTCCTGAAAGAAATCCATAAAATAAATTCACAACATCCCTGTCGGAATTAGCACTTAATAAATTCTGAGAATAAAATCCTCCAGCAGTTTTTAATCGAAGTTTTTCAGTCAATAAATATTTTGCTCCCAAACGTGGCTCTGGCGAGAATTCAGATAAAGAAGCATAATAATGTCCACGCAAACTTGGCTCTACAATTAATCGCCCTTGCTTGTATTTGTAACTAACAAATCCTGCTATTTCAGTAGTAAAATCCTCCTGTTGTACATTAAGATTAAATGGATTCGTGAATTTGTAATCGGTATTAAATCCAAAAACTTCGAACCCATATCTTAAATCATCATCACCTAAAAAATAGGTGTAATCTATACCACCAGTAAAACCGCCTATTGAACTAAAACGTGGTTTTCCATCTTGTTCTTCTAAAGTAATTTTATAATTCGTGTACGAAAAATATGCATTAATTAAAGCAGATGAAGCTTCAGGAACAATTACAAAATTAACACCGCCACCGGCTGATTTCCAATTGATTCTGGTGGCGTCAGAATAATTTACTCGATCAGTAAAATTAAAACCAAATAAATTAACTTTACTACCATTATTACCTGAAATGGAAAGTTTAGCATAAATATCGGTGAAATTAAATGGCAAACCTGCTGTGTCAACATAACTATAAATACTTTTAGAGGTTTGTTCTAAATAAGAGGTTTTTCCTGTAATCAAAAAAGTTGTACTTGGTTTACCTTCTTTGTATTTACTTAATGGTCCTTCTAATAATATTTTTGAACTGAAAGGACTTGCACCAACTTTACCAGCAACACGATTTTTATTTCCATCTCTGGTAGTAATGTCCATAATTGCAGAAATTCTACCTCCATATCTAGCACCAAAACCGCCTGTGTATACATCAACATTTTTGATAATATCAGTTTCAAAAACAGAAAATAAACCAATAGAATGGAATGGATTGTAAATAGTCATTCCATCTAAAATCACTTTATTTTGTATCGGCGAGCCACCCCGAATATATAACTGACCACCTTGGTCGCCAGAGAAAATAACGCCTGGAATAACTTGAAGATACTGCGCCAAATCTGGTTCGCTACCAACTGAAGGGATTTGTAAAATTTGCTTAGGAGTAATTTTAGTAACAGATATTTGTACTTTATTTACTTGTTCTGAACGCTCACCGGAAATACTAACTTCTTTTAAATTAATTTTTATGGGAACTAAATAAAGATTTTTTGTAACCCGTTCATTTGCTTTTAGTTCTACCTGAATTTCAACAGTATCAAAGCCAATAGTTCTACAAACTAATCTATAACTACCTGGCTTTAATTTAGATATAGAATAAAAACCATTTACATCAGTGGTTGCACCAATGCTGGTTCCTTTCAAACTTACTCCACTAAATATAATAGGTTCGCCGTTTTCTTTATCATAAACAAAACCTCGAATTTCTGAATTTTGGGCATACGCGCTAAAGGGTAGAAGAAATAGAAAAAGTATGCGAATTGACTTTAAAAAATTAACCATAGTATTTATACAATCGCAAGGTAAGAGAAATCCTTCAGTTTGAAATTGAATCCTAAAAAATTAATTTTTTTGTCCGCTTAATAAATAAAGTACTGCCATACGGATGGCAACCCCATTTTCAACTTGATCAAGAATTGCCGCTTGAGGTGAATCTGCAACTTCGGAACTTATCTCAACTCCTCGGTTTATTGGACCCGGATGTAGAATGGTTATTTTTTTATCCAATTTATGCAAAATTTCAGCAGTTAAGCCATATTGCATCGTGTATTCTCTTAAGCTAGGAAAATATTTTATTTCTTGTCTTTCTAATTGAATGCGAAGCATGTTGGCAACATCGCACCATTCTAATGCCTTTATCAAATTAGTTTCCACAGAAACTCCAAGAGAATGAATGTAACGGGGCAGGAGGGTTGCTGGTCCACAAACTTTAACCTCTGCACCCAGTTTTTTTAAACATAAAATATTGGAAAGTGCCACACGGCTATGCATAATATCTCCAACAATAACTACTTTTTTACCTGCAACATCACCTAATTTTTCACGGATAGAGAAAGCATCAAGCAATGCTTGAGTAGGATGTTCATGAGCACCATCTCCAGCATTAATTATTTGAGCACTAATATGTTTGGATAAAAAAACAGCAGCACCAGCGTATGGATGGCGCATTACAACCATGTCAACTTTCATCGCTAAAATATTATTAACCGTATCAATTAATGTTTCACCTTTAGATACTGACGAAGAAGATGCAGCAAAATTAATTACATCTGCGGAAAGTCGTTTTTGGGCAAGTTCAAAAGAAAGTTTTGTGCGAGTAGAGTTTTCAAAAAATAAATTGGCAATAGTGATGTCGCGTAGTGAAGGAACTTTTTTAATTGGGCGATTTAATACACTTTTAAAATTATCAGCAGTTTCAAAAATCATTTGAATATCCTGTTCGTTGATTTCTTTAATTCCTAAAAGATGTCGTACGCTTAGTTTATTCATTTCAAATTTCAATTAATTATTCTCCGGTCAACAACATAACTTCATCTGCACCATCTAACTGTTTCCAGTTTACTTTTACCCGCTCAGAATCAACGGAATCTATTTTTATGCCAACATAATCTGGAGCAATTGGCAGCTCTCGAGTATATTTTCTATCAACTAACACAAGTAGTTCAACTTTAGCTGGTCTACCAAAAACCAATAATGCATCTAAACCAGCCCTTACCGACCGACCTGTAAACAGTACATCATCAATTAAAATAACTTTTTTGTTTTCTATAATAAAATCAACGTTGGTACTGGCGGCCAAAAGCGGTTCTCTCCTTCTGAAATCATCTCTAAAAAACGTGGTATCCAGATCGCCATAGGGTATTTTGACCTCTGGTAAAATGACAGATAAATATTGATGAATTCTTTTTGCCAATAAAATTCCACGAGGTTGCAGACCTAAAATAACTGAATCGCTAAAATCTTCGTGGTTTTCAATAAGCTGGTGGCACAATCGCATCAATGTGATTTCGAAATGCGTATGGCTTAAGATTAACCGGCTCTGCATGGTTTTGATGGGGACAAATATTCAATAAAATTAGGAGAAAAAAGAATTGGGGAGGAAAAAAGTGTAAGAAGAGAAAATAGAAAGTATCGATGTAAATTAAATTCCTTAAATATTAAATTTAAATACAAATTAGATTTAAAAATCTATGTTCAATTTTCACTACTTGAAATTCACTCTTTTCGAATTCAATTTTAATTAATCAGCGTTAATATTTAAAATTGTCAGGTTGAAAATTTTTTGCAAAGATTATATTTTGATGAAAAAAATTTATACTAAACAATTCCTTTGTTATAAATCATACCCGTTGTGCGGTTTAAAATAATATTTGAAAATGTAAAATCGGAGTGCGAAGGCTTAGGTATAGCAGCGGCATCCTTTTTTTCCTTTAAAAAACAATTAAATAAAAAAAGATATAGCGAATAGCCCGGCCCGTTTTTCACGGGAAGCCCCAAATTGTATTTAAAATTCTTAATATCAATTATTTAAAAAAAATAAATCAAAATAAAGCAAACCGCATAACAGGTAAAATTACATAAAAAATAGATGAAAAAGTTTCATTGTTAAACGCTTCAAACAAAATTTAAATAATGGATTAATTAATAATTATCTGTTTAAATATTTAAAAATAAATTACGAAAAATTACCAATTAATTTTTATTTTCACTATTTAATAAACAACAACTCTCTAAATTTAGGTAATGGCCAAAGTTCGTCATCAACCAATAATTCAAGTTTGTCTACATGATATCGGATGTTTTCAAATTGTGATTTTACTTTTTCATCATAGGCAATTGCTTTTTCGCGGCCATCTTCTATTACGTTAGCTGCTTTACGAGCATCTACCATTTCTTCGCTTGCTTTTTGAATTATATTTATATGTTCAGCTATTTTGCTAATACGTTGAATTTGACCAGCAAAAAGATCAGTTCCTAATCCTATTTCTTTCATACCTTTCACATTTTCAATCAATAGATTTTGGTATTTAATAGCTGTTGGTATAATCACATTACTCACCAAATCTGCCATAACTCGCGATTCAATTTGGAGTTTTTTAGTAAACATTTCCAATCTGATTTCATATCGGGCATGTATTTCGCGCTCGTTAAAAATTTGTTGTGATGTAAATAATTCAACAGTTTTAGATGAAATATCTGCATCCAACGCTTTTGGAGTAGTTTTTATGTTCGAAAGCCTTCTTTTTTCTGCCTCTAATTCCCACTCATTACTATATCCGTTTCCTTCAAATCGTATGTCTTTTGATTCTTCAATATATTTCTTAATAACTTTTAATAAAGCAACATCCTTTTTATCGCCTTGATTGATTAATTCATCTACTTCGGTTTTAAATAATTTTAATTGCTGTGCGACAATTGCATTTAAAACCGTCATAGGTGCTGCAGAGTTTGCTGATGAACCTACTGCACGAAATTCAAATTTGTTGCCCGTAAATGCAAATGGTGATGTACGATTACGATCGGTATTGTCTAACAATATTTGAGGAATTTTTGGTATTCCTAATCCTAAGGCATTGCTTACTTCACTTTTTTCAATATCAGAAATTTTTGCATGTTCTATTTCATTTAAAACCTCATCTAATTGTGATCCTAGAAAAATAGAAATAATAGCTGGAGGCGCTTCATTCGCTCCTAATCGGTGATCATTGTTTACCGAAGCAATACTTGATCTTAATAAATCTGCATGAGTGTGGACTGCTTTTACCGTATTGACAAAAAAGGTAAGAAACTGTAAATTATTTTTGGGGGTTTTGCCAGGAGATAATAAATTTTTACCTGTATTGGTAATTAAAGACCAATTATTGTGTTTACCTGAGCCATTTATTCCAGCGTAAGGTTTTTCGTGTAACAATACTTTAAAATGATGACGCTTAGCCACTTTTTCCATTACATCCATCAGTAATTGATTATGATCAATGGCTAAATTTATTTCTTCATAAATGGGTGCACATTCAAACTGACTTGGTGCTACTTCATTATGTCTGGTTTTTAATGGAATTCCTAGTTTTATACATTCAGTTTCAAAATCAAGCATGTAGGCATAAACCCGATCTGGAATTGAACCAAAATAATGATCTTCTAATTGCTGTCCTTTTGCAGATTCGTGACCAAATAAAGTTCTTCCTGTCAACATTAAATCAGGACGGGCATTAAATAAGGCAACGTCTACTAAAAAATACTCCTGTTCTATTCCCAAACTTGCATTTACTTTCGTAATACTTTTATCAAAATATTGACAAACGTCTACCGCAGCTTTATCCAAAGCGTTTAATGCCTTCAACAATGGTGCTTTATAATCCAAAGCTTCTCCAGTATATGATACAAAAACCGTAGGAATACAAAGTGTGCTGCCATTTCCACTTTCCATAATGAAAGCAGGGGAAGAAGGATCCCAAGCGGTATATCCTCTGGCTTCAAATGTATTTCTAATTCCACCACTTGGGAAACTCGAAGCATCTGGCTCTTGTTGAACTAATGCATCTCCACTAAATTTTTCTATAGCTTTTCCATCGTGAGTCGGTTCAAAAAATGAATCATGCTTCTCAGCAGTTGCGCCCGTCAAAGGTTGAAACCAATGCGTGTAGTGGGTTGCACCTTTTGCCATCGACCATGATTTCATAGCTACTGCAACATGCTCAGCTACTGTTCTATCGATTGGTGTTCCGGTTTCTATGGCTTCCTGTAGGCTTTCAAATGTCTCTTTTGAAAGAAAATCCTGCATAGCAGATTTGTTGAAAACGTTCATCCCAAAATATTCGGAAAGTTTGGATGATGGAGTTTTCACTTCTACTGGAACTCTATTTAGTACATTTTCTAATGCTTTGAATCGGATGATAGCCATATTGTTGCTTTTGATTTTGCACAAAACTACATGAATTCTTTTTTTTTGACTAATTTAAATTTGATTTTTTTCAACAATTTGTTGAAAACACTCTTTTTTATTGGTTAAATGATCAAAAAAATAAGTCTTTTTTTAAATTTTGTATTAATTTAATAAGAATTCTGAGATAATAAATGTTAATTTTTGATTTTTGTCAATTTGTGTCTTTTTTGATATTTTTAACATTTATCGTAAAATTGATGGCTAATGCGTAAAATTTATCATTTTTGACTACCTGTCATTAAGGGTTAAATTTCTTGAAAATCATTTATATCCATCAATATTTTAAAACTCCGCTGCAATCAGGTGGAACAAGATCGTATGAGTTTGCAAAAATAATGCATGCTCGTGGGCATGATGTGCATATGATCACATCTTATAATGACACAAAATTCAAACAGGAGATTATAGAAGGATTGAATATTTATTGGTTGCCAGTTTCATATCACAATCAGTTTGGCGCATTCAAAAGAGCAATTTCTTTTCTCAAATTTATGTTTCTGGCATTTAAAACAGCATATAATATTAAAGACGCCGACATTTGTTATGCTAGTTCAACTCCGCTAACAGTTGGAGTAATTGCTATGATGCTGAAAAAATTTAAAAAAATTCCTTTTGTATTTGAAGTTCGAGATTTGTGGCCAGAGGTATTAATTCAAATGAAATTTATTAAAAGTCCGATTTTAAAGAAATTAGCCTACAGATTAGAAAAATCAGTTTACACAGCTTCTAACAGTATAGTGGTTTTATCGCCTGGCATGTCATTAGGAGTTCAAAAATATCAGTTAAATAAAGAAATACATTTATTGCCAAATTCGGCGGATTTAGAGTTATTCAAACCGCAAGATAGGCCTGAGCATTTAATTGAAACTCTTGATTTAACGAATAAAAATGGGATAATTTATTTTGGTACCATTAATAAAACAAACCATTTGGAGTATTTTATTCAATTGGCAAAGTGTAGTCAAAATAAAAAATACAATCATTTAAAGTTTTTTTTAGTAGGAGAGGGGAGCGAGGTTAGAAGGATATTAGAGATGATAAAAGAATTGAAATTAGAAAATTTTGTATTCTTGGAATCTTTACCTAAAATATTGTTGAATGAAGTGTTAAACATTATGGATTTCAGTTATATATCTTTTTTAAAATTACCTGTATTACAAACTAATTCACCAAATAAATTTTTTGATTCGTTGTCTGCTGGTAAAATTTGTATTGTAAATACTGAAGGTTGGCTAAAAAATTTGGTAGAGGAGAATAATTGTGGTTTGTATGCAGATCCTGAAAATCATGAACAAGCAATTGAAGAAATTAATAATTTAATTAATGATCCAATAAAAATGAAAAATTTGGCAACAAATGCCAGAATTTTGGCCGAAAAAGAATTTGATAGATTATTACTTGCAGGTAAGTTGGTTGATATTTTAGAGCAAGAAATTTAATGAATTACTTCACAATTGGTATTCCGGCCAGAAATGAAGCTTTGATAATTGAGAAACTTTTGCAAACGCTATCAACTGTTGAAAATGTAAGAAATATTTTAGTTTGTGTAAATAATTCTATTGATGAAACAGAAGAAATTGTTAAAAGAAAGTGTAATAATCAAATTAAACTTTTAAATTCAACACCAGGAAAAGGAAATGCACTTTGCCAAATAATTGCTAATTGTGAAACTGAATTTCTAATTATGATGGATGCAGATTGTGAAACTACCACTTCGGATTTAGAAAAATTGATGTTTGATTTAAATAAAAATACAATAGTTGCTGCAAATGTTAAGTATGATCTAACTGACATAGATTTTTTAAGTAAAAAAATAATGTACGAAATACCAGATTTAAGGAAGTTTAAAATAGAAACTGGTTTTGGTAAACCGTATAATCTTATCGGATGCTTGTATGGGATAAATAAATTAGTTTTAGATGAATTAAATAATAAGCAGAATTTTATCAATTTATTGCCTAATATTATAAATGAGGATTTATTTATTTCTAGAATTTTTCAAAATGCAAATCATAGCATTTTTCTTTCCGATGCAATAGTTGTTCAAAAGGCAGTTTCGGCTAATAAAATTTATGGAAAAATAAAAAGAATTTTAGCAGGAAATTATCAATTAAATGCTTTGGGTTTAAATGAAAAAACAATTGAGAAGAATAGCATTAAATTGGTTTCAAATTGTTTTTACAAACTTTATTCTACTAACTTTTCTTACTTGATCTCTTATTTTTTCAGAGGATTGTTTCTTTTTTTATTGTATAAAATTGCTGCATTAGATTTATTGATTCATAAAAGGGATTATACAAGGGGATGGAAAAAAATTAATTAACAAATCGTGATTTCATTTATACTTTCAAAACTAAATAAAAATCGAGCCTCCTTATTTCTTTTGGCTGGAAATGCTATTGTTACGATTGTAAATTTTCTAATTATTGCTTTTTTTTCTCATAAATTATCTATTGAAATTAATGCAACTTATCGGCAATTATTTATGTTTTTGGCTTTAGGCTCTGCCTTTGGGAATGCAGGTTTTGCACAAGCTATTTATTTTCAACTAAATAAAACTCAAAAAATATTTTCTGATTTTGAAATTATTAGCACTGGTCGTTTTTTGCTATTCTCTTCAGCCTTTTTTACGACCGGATTGGCATATTTTTTAATGCCGGCATTCATTGATAATTTTTCTAATCCTGAATTTAGTAAAATAGCTTGGTTAGGTTTAGGAATATTATTTTTTACAATTATTCAAGCTTCAGATTTTTCTATTTATCTATATAAACAAAAAGTAAAGCGATATTTTTTGGTAAGCATTTCTGCGGTAATACTTAAATTAATTATTGCTTATTATTTGTACACCACTGGTTTTGACATAGTTTATTTTGTGATTTCAATACTTTTTATTTCAGCATTTACTTTTTTTTATAGTTTAATAATTCTTCGTGGTAAGACAGCATTTTTCAATTTTTCCATTAATAGTCAGCAAGTAAAGCAGCAGATTGTTTATGCTTTACCCATAGGTTTAGCAATTATTGCTGGTTTATGGATGACTCAAATAGACAAATTAGTTTTGAATTATTACATTCATGATTTGCGCTCATTTGTAGTTTTATCAAATGGAAGTATTGAACTTCCATTTTTAAGCACTTTGTATGTTTCTTTTAGTATGATAGCTATGCCAATGATGATAAAAGCATATGAAAATGGAGAAATTAACAGACTTTTAGAAGAGCGTAATTCTTATATTAAAATGATTGCTACTGTTATAATACCAGTTACGATTGCTTTAATATTTTGGTCAGATAAAATTATACTTTTTGCGTTTGGCTCAGAATATCAAGATAGTGCTCCGTTATTTGCCCTTTTTTCAACTATTTTGTTCAGTAGAATTTGTAGTTATCAGGATATAATATTGTTGACTGGTAGAACAAAATACTTAACCTACATTCAAGGAATTGAATTATTCTTTCATTTTTTAATTACGGTATTTTTTATATCAAATTTCGGAATAATGGGTGCTCCCATTGCATCTGTAATTACGCATTATCTATATGTTTTAGTCATTAGTAGTATCAGTGCAAATTTATTAAAGATTAGTCCTTTGCGGTTAATTCCTTTAAACTTTATCCTCAGTATATTTGCGGTAGGTGCTGTAAGTATTCTTCCTTTTGTATTCATTCATCAATTTTTAGAAGTCTCGGTCAATCAATTTTTCTGGATTTTTGAATTAATTGTATTTTTAGTTCTAAATTATTTCTTACTGCTCTTTATTCAAAAAAGATAATATATGTTGACAATAGTGGATAGTGAAGCTTGGATTAAATACCTCCAAACAGGTATTTACTTTACTATTTTTGATACACAAGAATGGATTGAAAACATTTCAGAATCTTTTAAATTAAAGGCTAATTATTATTTTTATATTCAAGAAGGTAAAACCGTTTTAGGTTTTGTGGTCTTTACATCAGGCAAAAGAATTAAGTTGCCTAATCATATTTTTTTTAGTTCCATTGTATTTAATCCAAAGTTTAGTGAAAATGTAATTTCAGATATTTTCACTGCATCAATTGCCCAATTGTCAAAGGAATTTAATGTTTTGAATTTTAAGCTTAGGCCAGAGTTGCGTGATTCACGCGCATTTATTTGGAATAATTTCTCTGTAACTCCTAGATATACATATTGGGTTGATTTGGCTGATACTAAATATCATGAACGGGTTTATAGGGTATTAAAAAAAGAGCAAATGAATTCCTATTCGTATTTTGAAAATAAGGATATTTCATTAAATCTTGATAAGCAATTTGGTTTTGTACCCAAAAAGGAGAAAAGTATGAATCATATTTATACTCGACATTTCATAGAAAAAATGATTAAGCTGAATAATATCATTGTTTTTTCCGCCTATAACGAAAATGTCCTTTGCTCTTCATACATAGTAATAATTGATAGGTTTGCCAAAATTGGATACGGAATTATGTTATATACTGTGCCTGAATTTGCAAAAACCGGTGTTACCTCGGGTTTACATGATTATGTATTTAATTACATGAGTAATTTAGGTATTCTGCAATTTGATTTATGTGGAGGAAATTTTCAGCAAATTTCAGCTTTTAAAAGAGGCTTTAATCCTAATTTAAAAATGTATTTCGAAACTTCTAAAGACAATAGATTTGGAAGAGGTAAATTAGGAACCATGTTGGTTGATGGTAGAAACACATTACGAAAATTCTTAAAATAGAATGAGTAGAGTTTATATTTTTATTTGGCATTATTTACCTCTTCGAGTTACTTCAAATATTCGTATAAAAGCTTTTTCTGAGGCATTGGCCAAAGATTTTGACGAAGTAATTATAGTAACAAGGCAATGGGAAGATGAAGATAATTATGCAAATAAATACTATTCTGAAACCAGTAATAACTCCATTAAATCTATAGTTGAGAATAACATTAAAATAATTCAATTGCCGGATAGTGGTAGAATAAGTTTAAAATTAGCTAGATCTTTGCAGTCATTTATAATACTGAAAAAGCTATATTATTATTTATATTTTATTCTTTTTAAACGGGAAGTTGCCAATAATTTTTTTGAAGTATTTAAACTTCATGAACATGAAATTATGAATGGCGCTGGTTTGGAAACTTTCGTAATTTGCTCTGCACCAGTTTTTAATTCGTTTTCAATTGGGCATTATCTTAAAATTAAGTATGGCTATAAATGGGTTGCTGATTACCGTGATCCATGGAATTTTGATAGTACCAACTTATATCCAGATTCATTTATTTCTAGGATTAAAAAAAGATTAATAAAATCAAAAGAGAGTGTTTATTTGAAATCAGCAAATGGAATTTCAGTTGTAGCAAATCATATAAAAAAAAGTATGCCAGCTGAATTTCATGTTAAAACTACTTTAATTTTTAATGGAATTGACAATGATATAGATACAAATAGAATAAATAAGTTTCCAAATAAATTTAGAATAGTTTATAGTGGAAAACTTTATAAATCTCAATTGAAAGCAGAACTATTTTTTATTTCACTAAAGAAATTTATTGATAAAAATAGCATTAAGCCAGAGAATTTAGAATTAGTTTTTATTGGTTCAATTGCCAATATGGATTTGATTAAAATAATCGAAAAGTATAAACTAGAGGAATTTGTAAAATGTACTGAATGGGTGGAAAAATCAATAGCATATCAATTTATGTACGAAGCTTCCTGTTTTCTTTATTTGCCTTTTTATAATCAATCAGAAATTGTAAGTACTAAGCAATACACTTATTTGGGAATGAGAAAGCCAATATTATTGCCTTCTACTATTAATTGTGAGATTTCAGAAGATTCAAATAAGTTTGAGGCTTGGAGAGTTTTGTTCACGATTGATGAAGTTTACAACGAGATTCATAAGCTGTATTTTAATTTTGTAAATAAAGTGCATGCAATTATATTTACTTCAAATTCCGATCAAATATCCATGAAAAATTCAGCAGAGAAATTCAGAGAATTTGTAAGTAAAATTCGTTATGAGCGCTAAACGTATTTTAATTATTTCGTATGAATTCTACCCTAAAATTGGCGGAATAAGCTCGTATGTGGAAGAATTATTAAAGGGTTTTAAGTCAATTGAAACTGAAGTTGTTTTATTGTCATGGGCATATAGATCAAGGTTTTTACCTTATGACCACGATCGAAAAATAATAGAAGATTCACCAATTAAGATAAAACGAATATTTAATATATTTCACTATTATTTCGGTTTTTGGCAATTTTTCTTTTTTAATAAAAAGAGCTTAGAAAGTTACGATGCTATTTTATTAGCCGACACAACTGCTGTTAAATTTGCGATGTACTTTTTTGACGCAGATCTTAGAAAAAAAACCACGATAATATTTCATGGAGGCGAGTTGCAAAGTTTTTATCATAATGTTCAAGGTTTTAAAAGAAAATTAAGATTTAGACAAAAATTTATTCAGTTATTAAGAGATATCAAGGGAATAATTACGGTTAGTGAATATCATCGCAATCAGTTTGTAACCGAATTTCCTTCTTTGTCAACTAAAATTGTCAAAATATATCATGGTATTAACTCATCAGATTTTACCACGTCAGATAAAAATAAAAAATTAAATTTACGTAAGCATTTGCACTTAAATGCTGATGATTTGGTTTTAATCTCTGCATCTCGATTAATTTTTAATAAGGGTCAGGATTCACTTATTAATTTCTTTTCCAGACTTTTAAAATTAAAGCCTAGTTGTACTTTACTAATTGCAGGAGATGGGCCAGAAAAAATTAATTTAGTTAAATTGGTAGGCTCTTTAAACTTATCCTCAAAAATTAAATTTACAGATGGATTAAGTAGAATCGAATTAATTAAATATTTGAACGCTTCCGATATTTTTGTTCAACTTTCTTCATTGCCTGAAACTTTCGGAATGGTCTATATAGAAGCTGCATTATCTTCATTACCTGCTATTGGAATTAATATTGGTGGTGTTTCGGAAGCAATAGAGGATGAAAAATCTGGGTTTTTGATCAATCAAGACGATTATGATGGATTTAGAAACGCTGTATTCAAAATAATTCAGGACGAAGAAAATTTAATCGGTCAGTATTCTAGAGAAAGGGCAAAAAAAGTTTTTAATAATGAAAGGATGGCTAAAGAGACATTTGATTATCTCATTAGATAAATTTTTCCGATATCCTTTTTAAAATATTTATCTCCTGATGTTTTTCGATCTTTTATGCTATTGTTTCCAATTCTAGAAGTTACTTTATAAAAATAGACTCCGTTAGCTAATTTATCACCAAACTGGTCAGTGCCATCCCAAGTAAAGTCAGATATGTTGTTGCCTATTCTTAATAAACCCAGTTCATTTCTGTTAATTTCTCGCACTACTTTTCCGCTAACAGTCATAATTTGAATCTTTAAATCATCTGGAATTTCACTACCTGTGAGCGTAAATACAAATTTCATTTTAGTAGAAAAAGGATTTGGATAAGGATAAAAATTACTGATACTTGATTCATTAATTACTTCAAAACCAATTTCGTATTCATTATTTGGCAATCGGTTATTTGAAGCATCTTTGTTTATTACTTTCAAAAAGTAAATTCCATCTTTAGTAAACGTGGGTTTGTATTCTACACTTGCTTCATTTTTATTACTACCACTTTTAGCAGGAATAAAATTTAGAGAAGAATTATTTGTATAGTTTATTTTGTTAAAAATATCAGATCCTGGCTCTTTTAGAAATAATTCAATACTGCTCGTGTCGTTTAATAATCTGTATTTATTTTCGTCTATTGAGGTAATAGAAATAAACGGAGTTGGCGAAACTATTTCATTGTTCAACAATCGTTTACCATCAAAAAATACATTGAGTAATGGATTTACTTTATCAGAGTTTACTGTTATATTTTTTTGAATAAAATTATTATAACCTGCGAAATCTCTTTTGTTTAAGGGTTGAGCTGAAAGATTGATTCTATTTTTCCCTGAATAGTTTATAGTAGAAATTTTAGATTCATAAAATACTTTTCCATTTACAGCAACCGAGCCAATTCTTTTTTCAGGTAAAATATATGCTTGATTATTTTTGTCGGTAAGGGACAATAACAAGGAAACAGAATCTGTAGGCTCATTTCCTAAATTTTGATATGCTATTTTTATTTTAATTGAGTCACCTTCTTCCAAATTTTCATTATAAAAAACATAGTCCAAATCAGGATTAAATGATCCTTCGGGGTAACCTTTGAATTCAAATTTTGTTGAGTTAATGATAGGAACCGTTCGTTGTTCAATATCTCGGCAATAAATCCAAAGTTTTAAATAAGGGTAAATTGATGCATCAATATTGGCTAAAGAAATCTGATCGGTTTGACTGCTATCTACTAATCTTTTTTCTACACCGTCATCTCGAATTCCTATAACACCTACCCATACAGAATCTTTGCCTGTTTTCTTAACATCTATTGTTGCTTTCGACCATGAAATAGCTGGTCCGATTTTTTCGGAATAAATACTTCCTCGATCTGTTACAGATTTTTGTTTTACTGCAATGTCAATTATCGATTTTATTGCTGTAGTTCCAGATCCAATGCTATCGGCGAAATATTCTTCAGCTGAACCAATAGGTGAACCTTTTTTGCCAAATATTGCATATGGTTGTTGTTTTCCCAATGTTCTGATACCACCACTTCCAATTGATTCAAATGCTTGATAAACAGATTCTGGAAAAGCTGGGGCGTCTAAATTATACCCATTAAAAGCATAAACATAATATCCTTGAGGAACAGAATTAATGTAAAACAACATGGAATCTTTGATGGCTGAATTTCGCAAATCAAAATAAAAACAACCACTTAGTTTTTCATTGGTTGAGCTATTATTCGATAATGGACTATATTGACTTGGGTATGTAAATCGTTTAAAAGAAACAGGATCAACTGCTAAAAAAAATATTCCATTCCAAGTATTTGTTGTTAAAAATACTGGTCGGCTTCCATTGATTCTAAGTCCCCTAATTCCTAATGTACTTGAAGCAGCAGAATCACCACCAGTTAAAATACTTACGCCTTCAAAATTATCAACAAACTTAAATTCATTTTTTAACGAATCAATTTCAATATTCACAAACCCTGCATTTGATAATTGATCAAATTTTGATTGAGCCCAACCGTTTGGAGAACTTTTTTTGTATGTAAATTGACTTTTTTCCCAACTACCTCCTTCTGAGTCAGGAACGTTTAATTTTGACCTCCAATAATAAACTTTATTTTCATCCGGTTTAAAATCTGGTCGGTAAATTAAAGTACTTCTTGCAGCAATTGGTCCGTATTTTTTAACAAATCCACTATTAAAATTATTAACTGTATCAATTTCAATTAAATATTCAGAAGCACCAATAAATAAGTTATTAGATTGAATAATAAGTTTTAAGGTATCTTCAAAAGCTATTGCATTTTTTCGTGGATAAATTAAATTAATTCCATTGGCAGGTACAACTATGTTTTTGGATATTTTATTATTTAATTCATTGCTTTCGCTAAATTCATTTGTCGCATCAACAAAAACTTCAAAAATATTTGACCCTTTTGTTTTCAAGTCATTTGATTTAATTAAATAATAGATCGTATCATTAAAAAACACAGGCTTGAATTTTTTAATACCAAGGTCAATTGGAGTGGTGCTTCCTTCAAGAGTTCTTTTAACACCAACAGTAATTGAGTCTGATGGAGCCTTACCCAGATTTTGTACCGGAATAACTAAATAAAATGAATCACTTGTTGCTGAAAAGTTTTCTGGAGAAATAAAAAGTTGTGATTCATTAACTGCATAATCAGGTAGTGTAGGGCTATAAAATTTTATTGCAGGGTCGCCCTGATAAAAATATTGTCTAGCATGTAATACTCTTTTTTTGTCAGCTTCTTTACCAGTGGTATATTCTTTTAAATTTTGTTTGATAATTTTCCCAATCGATTCTCCGTATAATTTTTGAAAACTATTTTTATAAAATGCATCAGTAAATGGATCAAGATAATTGGAATATCCTAAATCAGAAGTTCCCAACCAAGCAATTGCACCTTTTGCAGGCGTTAGGATATAATCTTCGCCTAACGATCTGGAAGGGGTATTTGGATTTCCGACCGAACAACCATTCATTAAATAAACCCCATATTTACCGGTGTTAGATAGTTCTGACGGTTTTCCAAAATCTACAGCTACTCCTTGTCCTGCACCGTGACCGAAATAGCTGAATAAAGAAATTCCTTCGTTTGCCTTATTTATTAATGACTGTTTTAAATCAATGGTAATTGGCTCATTTACTTTCTTGTCAAAATCAGCAACTTTTCCTCCAAAAAATTGACCTTCTACTGTTCTTTGATATTTTAAATTATGAGATTTAAATGATTGATATTCAGCTTGATTTTGCCCTCCTGTTAAATGTATTAATTTTTTTCTCCAAATTTCATCACCTGTATTTTCATATATTTTCAATTTATCAAGATAGGCAATAACTTCAGTATCATTATTCGCAGCAATTCGTCCGGTTGCAATACCTGGCTCTAATGATATCGTATTAAACCCTGTAGAATATAAATTATCAGATGGAGGTACACCCAATGAAGGAACTAAATCTGAATTAAAATCTACTATAGCCCTAGATTGACCTGTAATATGTTGCTCTCCTTTACCTAACAACAATAGATATTCTGGTTTAAAAGGTGCATTTTGAATCATATCCTGTAAAAATCTTCTTACTGCCATCGGATGATGCCGCCCACCAGTATAAATTGTATAAAGATCTTCAGTGTATACTAGTAAGGTATTTAGACCCTGCAATTCTCTATATCGTTCATAATCTTCAGCACTGTTTTTCAATTTTTTGGATGAGACAATCAAAAACTTAAAGTCTGCATTTGCAACATCAATAAAAGGAATTGATACAGAAGCTATTGTAGGAATTGAAAATAGACTTTCATCAACAATCAGTAATTCACGATTGCTACTTTGCTCTGGTAGATTTACATCTATATTTGATCCATTTAATACTCCTTGAATTCTATAATTTTTAGTTAAATCATATAATAAAGGATTACTGCCAGTAAAGTCTTTGAATTGTAAATGGCTGAAACCAGAAACTGGAGATGCTGAAAATTTAAATAAAAACGAATTGGAACTGATAGAAAACCCTCTTGGGTATGTTAATTTTGCAATAGCAACAGAGTTGAAATCTGTTAAATACCCTTTATCATCAATTACAGACAATCTAAAATCCGTTAAATTATTTCCTAATTCTGATGCAAGTAAGTCAAACCGAGAGCGAGTTGTTTGATAACCTTTAGCAGTATATTCTTCTTTTTGAATAAAGTTTACACCATCATTACTTACTTCAATTTTTACATGATGATTTAAGGCTTCTGGATTTCCAGTTGATGCACTTCGACCAATACTGATTAATTCCATAAAAGGAATAGTACCATTATTTATAAAATCTTTACTGGATATACTACTTCTAACTGATGTAATGTTTGCTGCATCTTTTTTACCAAAAGCGGTACTTACATAACCTTCTCCTTCTGTATATTCAGAAAGTACTGAACTATAGCTGTCTATACTTGCACCTCTAAAATATTCATCTGCAAAATAAACCACCTCTTCATGTTGAAAACTGGTTTCAGATGGCTGGGTAAAATCTACATTAGAATAGGTTTGAAAACGTTTTCCAATTGCACCAGATTTAGAATAAGTCAAATAATAATATGATGTATCATTATATAAACTGTAAAAAGGATTTACTTGAAAAGAGGTATCACCACTGCCAAATGCTAAATCTGAATATAAAGATTGATCTAGTTTTGCATCGTTCTTTTTTCCGTAAAACTCAATAAAATCAAATGCTTGTCCATTTAGGCCTTGAATATGAAGGGCTTGTTCTTTTCCGTTTAAAAACAATTGCAAATTGATAGGATTTGCAGTGGCCAAAGGCAATCCAACAGAATTTAAAAGAGTAGATGGAAGTCTGAAGACACCATTATTTGCAATTTTAACGACAAAATATTGCTGTCCAGGTACAAGCCATTCTTTGCCATAAGGCTGAGAAAAACTATTAAGAAAACTAAAGATTGCAACTACAAGAAGTAAAAGTTTACGCATTTGATATATAGAAACACAAAAATAATATAATCTATCAACCTTTTACAGATACTTAAAAGGTAATGTTACGGTTGTCAACTGAAACATTTAAAAGCAGGCTTTATTATCAGCTAAACCTTATTACTTTTGTTCAAAACCAAACAAATGATAGATAAGGAGAAGGTAAGTGTAGAAACTGCAAAGAAATTAGGCTTGCTTGAGTCAGAATTTGAAAAAATCATTCTTATTTTAGGTCGTACGCCCAATTTTACCGAGCTAAGCATTTTCTCAGTAATGTGGTCGGAGCATTGTTCGTATAAGAATTCAATAACCTGGCTAAAAACATTACCGAAAGATAGCAGCCGAATGCTTGCAAAAGCTGGTGAAGAAAATGCTGGAATGGTAGATATTGGTGATGGTCTAGCATGTGTTTTTAAGATTGAATCACATAATCATCCATCTGCTTTGGAACCTTATCAAGGTGCTGCAACAGGTGTTGGAGGTATAAATCGCGATATTTTCACGATGGGAGCAAGACCAATTGCTCAATTAAATTCTTTGAGATTTGGAAATCCGGCAAGTGCTAGAACTCAATGGTTGGTAAAAGGAGTAGTGAAAGGTATTGGCGATTATGGAAATGCTTTTGGGATTCCAACAGTTGGAGGGGAAGTTTTTTTCGACGATTGTTACGCAATTAATCCATTAGTAAATGCCATGTCGGCAGGTATTGTAGAAAATGGAAAAACCGTTTCAGCCACCAGTTATGGGGTTGGAAATCCCGTTTTCATTGTTGGTTCTGCAACTGGGAAAGATGGAATCCATGGAGCTGCATTTGCATCCAAGGATATCTCTGAAAATTCTATTGATGATTTGCCTGCAGTACAAGTAGGTGATCCTTTTCAGGAGAAACTATTGCTTGAAGCAACGCTTGAATTGATTGAAACCGGAGCAATTATAGGAATGCAAGACATGGGAGCAGCCGGAATTATTTGTTCTAATTCAGAAATGTCGGCAAAAGGTGAGCACGGAATGATAATTTATTTAGATAAAGTTCCGATGCGACAAGCCAATATGGTTCCGTTCGAAATTCTTTTATCCGAATCGCAAGAGCGTATGCTGATAGTCGTAAAAAAAGGTCAGGAAGCTTTAATTCAAAAAGTTTTTGACAAATGGGATTTGAATTGTGCCGAAATAGGAGTGGTAACAGACACCAAACGGTTAGAATATTTTATGAATGGTGAATTGGTTGCCGATGTTCCTGCTGATGATTTAGTTTTAGGTGGAGGCGCTCCTATTTATGAACGCGAATATTCTGAACCAGCTTATTTTAAAGAAAATCAGAAATTTTCAATAGATTCAATTAAACAACCTGATAATTTGAAGGAAGTTGCTGATTTTTTAACTAATCACCCAAATATTGCCTCTAAAAAATGGATTACACAACAATATGATTCTATGGTTGGCACAGTAAATTTGACAACAAATAAACCTGCAGATGCAGCAATTGTATCCATAAAGCAAAATAATAAAGCATTGGCGCTTACAATTGATTGTAATTCAAGATATGTACACGCAGATCCAGAAAAAGGTACGGCCATTGCCGTTGCCGAAGCAGCCAGAAATATTGTTTGTGCTGGTGGCGAGCCATTAGCCGTTACTAATTGTTTGAATTTTGGAAACCCGTATAATCCGGAAGTTTACTGGCAATTTGTAGGTGCTATTAAAGGAATGGGTAAAGCTTGCAAAGCATTTAATACACCTGTCACAGGTGGTAATGTTAGTTTTTATAATCAATCTACCGATGATGGACCGGTTTTTCCGACACCTACTATTGGTATGTTAGGTTTGCTTGAGAGCAGAGAGACTTTTACAACACTTGATTTTAAAAACGAGGGAGACTTAATTTATCTAATAGGAAATTCAGTAAATGATATTTCTTCATCAGAGTATCTATATTCTTTTCATAAAGTAAAAGGATCTCCAGCTCCACATTTTGAGATGGAAGAAGAAATCTTGGTTCAAAAATGTATAACTGATTTAATTAAAAATAAATTAATTGAATCTGCTCATGATGTTTCTGATGGTGGTTTATACATCACTTTGCTTGAATCTGCTATGCACAGGAGTTTAGGTTTTACAATTGAATCAGATGTAAATGTCAGAAAAGATTCATTTTTGTTTGGTGAAGCACAAAGTAGGGTAGTTGTTTCAGTTTCACCAAATAAAAAAGCGGAAGTGGAAAATATGTTGCATAAACTAAAATGTAATTTTAGCTTACTAGGTATCGTATCTTTTGGCGTTTTATTAATTGATGATGAAGACTTTGGAACTGCTGAAGAGTCTTCAGTATTATACAATACAGCACTTGATCCATATTTAGTGTAAATCGATTTAATATTGCCAAATACATATTTTCAGTTTAAACAATTTAGGATTGAGCAAGATCAATGTGCAATGAAAGTTGGCACTGATGGAGTATTGCTTGGTTTATTATCTGAAGTTGGCAACGCAAAAACGATTTTAGACGTCGGTACCGGTACTGGATTAGTTGCATTAATGTTAGCTCAGAAGTATAAAGCAGA
The DNA here is from genome assembly GCA_031412335.1 of bacterium. Taxonomy (GTDB): domain Bacteria; phylum Bacteroidota; class Bacteroidia; order Sphingobacteriales; family Sphingobacteriaceae; genus JBBQYA01. Next base: position 71,549 of record JANOCT010000008.1, read on the forward strand.
AATTTATGCTATTGAAATTGAAAGTAATGCTGCTAAACAAGCCAAAGAAAATTTTTCTCTATCACCTTGGGCAAATAATCTTCATCTAATCCCAAAATCTTTACTTGATTTTAGCCTTTCAGATCTTGGAATTTCAGCGGTTAATCAAATTATTTGCAACCCTCCTTATTTTAAAAATTCAGTAAAAACGGCTTCAAATTCTAGAACATTAGCCCGACAAACAGACGGTAATTTTATCCATGAATTAGTAGAATTTTCATCTAAATTTCTGTCAAATAATGGATTGTTAACGTTGATTTTTCCTGTAAATAATTTAGAAGAATATCTTTCAATTACAGAAAAACAAGGATTAAACATTATTAAACAAATTAATATTAAATCTCATCCCGATTCTGAAATAATTCGGGTACTCATAACTTTTAGTAAAAACAAGTTGACTCCTGCAACTACTTATTTTACAATCTATGAGAAAGACAGAACATATTCTACGGAATTTAAAACAGCTGCCAAAGATTATTTTCTAAATTTTTGAATCCGCCATTAAATAAATTTCATAAAACTTGCAATATTTATATATATAATTAACTTCGTGTATTATTAATTAAAACATCTAT
>JANOCT010000009.1:0-27858 GCA_031412335.1 bacterium
GGGTTGTTATTTTTATTTTTAATTCTGTTCGTTTTTCTTGTTTTTATTTGCTTTTTAAAAAATTTCTTTTTTTTTTAATAATTGGTGGAGTCTTAAAAAATAAAATCGACTCTATTGCAACACCTACCAAATTATTACTAATTTCACAACTATCCACTATAGCCCTACACTTGCACTCAATGCTAATTCATTATTTTCCAATAAACATTTTTTTATTATTACTGAAGTGGCATTTTCTAATGCCACTTTATTTGATAAAAACTTACAGTTTTCTATTATGCCATAATTTGGATAATTAAAAGCCAAATTATTATTAGTGAAAAGAGAATTAGTAACCTTTATACCATTAATAGCACTTGCGTTGAGTATAATTCCGACAAAATTATAGCTATAAAGAAAATAAAAGGCTTGGGACTATCAACCTATGGTAATATTTTATGCTTTTTACAACTTAACTATAATGAATATCCTTGCCTTATATTAGATCAGAGGTTAATAGATACATTTTCATCTAATTTATTTTCTGAATTTAATACGCTTAGTGAAATTAATTATGACAATGCTGAGAAAAGATATTTTAAGTATTTACAATTAATGAATCAGGTTTCGATTGATTTAAAAACTAAAGAAGAAAACATTGAAGAGTTTCTTTTTATATTCGGAAAAAACTTAAGTTAATTATTATGAGCGGAAAAAGTATTTCAAATATTTGGGATGGAAATTGTCCAGAAAGTTTATTAAAAGGTAAACATGTTAGAATGCGACTTAATGAACATGATTTTTTTGAGAGCGAAGAAACAGGATTACAGATTTGTATTATTCCAAATGTTCAAGCAGTTATATTGAATTTTCGAGGGACGGGGAAGTTTAAAACTACTGTAAAATATGGCGATGAAATTGAAAATGGAGAAATGCTAAGTCCTCAAAATACAAATAGACCACCCTTCAATGATCCTACTATTGCATTTTATGAAGAAGAAATTGAAGGTTATATTTTGAATATTAAATAAGGTAAATTTTACTTTTAAAATTATTTACCTAGAGTAATAATATTTATTTTTTTAATAGTAGGTATTGATAAATTTTTGAAACAATTATCAAACATCACACTATTGTTTTTCGGGAATGTTTTTTTAATCACGTTCTGTAGTTGGGGAAAAGTAGCTGGGTTAATAATGTTACCTTGCACGCTTTCGGAAAATCGGAGAACTTATTTTATTTAATACTAAATTTCATGAACAAAACAGGACCTATTGTAATCATTGAAGATGACAAGGATGATCAGGACATTTTGACTGAAATTTTTAATGAGCTAGCTTATAAAAATGAGGTTATCTTTTTTGAGGATAGTGTGTTGGCGCTGGAATATTTGACTGGTACTGAGATTGAGCCTTTTTTGGTGCTTTCGGACATAAACATGCCTAAACTGAATGGTATGGAGCTGCGGGAGAAAATTCATAATAATGAGGATTTGAGGATGAAGTCTATTCCTTATTTGTTTTTTACCACAACTGCGGAACAGAATCATGTAATAGATGCTTACTCGAGGTCGATTCAAGGTTTTTTTGTGAAGCCGAGAAGCTATGATAAGATAAAGACTATGATAGCAAAAATAGTGGAGTATTGGATGGAGTGTGAATCGCCGAATTATATAAAGAATGTTCAGCAGTAAGTTGGGTGATTTTTGGATTTAGCTAGCGTTTTATTTGCCTAATTTATAGTCCAAGGTTTGACACCGTTTCTGAATATTATACTGATGTTTTTCGGGAATGTTTTTTGCATACATTCTGTAGTTGGGGTAAAGTGGCCGGGTTAATAATGTTGTCTTGGGAGGGTTAAAGAAAGTTAGTTAAAATACTCTTTTTTAACGTTACATATTATGAACAAAACAGGCCCTATTGTTATCATTGAAGATGACAAGGATGATCAGGAAATTTTAGCTGAAATTTTTGATGAGCTAGGTTATGAAAATGAGGTTGTCTTTTTTGAGGATAGTGAGTTGGCTTTGGAATATTTGATTGGTACTGTGATTGAGCCTTTTTTGGTGCTTTCGGACATAAACATGCCTAAACTGAATGGTATGGAGCTGCGGGAGAAAATTCATAATAATGAGGATTTGAGGATGAAGTCTATTCCTTATTTATTTTTTACCACAACTGCCGAACAGCAACATGTAATAGATGCTAATTCAAGGTCGATTCAAGGTTTTTTTGTGAAGCCGAGAAGCTATGATAAAATAAAGGCTATGCTAATGAATATTATGAAGTATTGGCAGGATTGTGAATCGCCGAATTATATCAAGAATGCTCAGCAGTAGGTTGAGTGATTTTTGGGTTTAGATAGCTGATTATACTTTTTTATTAAATATAAGGATTCTCAGGTAAATGATAAACATCAAAACCATCGGTTTTTAATTTCTCGATTAGTGTAGGATCTGGATTATTTTTAAAAATAATTACACATAAATTTTGAAAAGGAAAAAGGCCTAATTTGCTGATGAAGTTTCGGAATTTAATTTTTCTTTTAATGGATGAAAAATACCCTTGGTCAATTGGTGTTTCTCCGAATTTTGCTGATCCATTATAATAATCGTGCAAGCCTTTGAAAGCAACATACCGGAAGTTCATGCCGATGGCAATTTTTTCTATTTCTCGTTCAGAAATTTTGTACACAAAATTGCCAACCGTTTCAAAAGAGTATTGATTTTTCCAAAATTTGCGGAGCAGATGTTTATCAAATTTATTGAAAATATTGCTTAGCATTAATAAAAGGGGCATTTTCAGAATTGGATCTTGCGGCTCCATCAATACTACTGCTTGTTTGGCAACGCGTAACATTTCGTACAAAGCAATGTACGGTCGCGGAAAATGATGATACGCTTCTTTACAAACTACATAATCGAACGTTTGATCGGAAAATGATAGTTTTTCAGCGTTTTCAATTTTAAATTCATTAATTAAACCTTGCTTGGCAGCCATTCTTAAAACTGAATCGGATATATCGGTTGCTAATACATCTAAGTTTTGAGAAATTAAGTAATTGGCATCTGTGCCTACTCCATCTCCAACGGTTAGCCATTTATTTCCTGCTGAAAAAAGTGTTTTAACTTGCTCCAACATTCTTTTATGCCTCCAATTGTCAATATTATCCTGATTTTTAAGTCTACTTAATGCTCTTTCTTCTGTCCCACTCAGCTTTTCCATATGCGCTGCATGGTTGAAGTAAGATCGTTCTTCAAAATCGGTTTTTATATCGGCCATCAATGTTTCTTAATTTATTCTGGCGAAAATAAGCGGAAAAAGAGGGTATTCCTAATTGAAAAATGAACTTATTTGCGAAATGACATTTTTACTCCGGCATAAAAATTCCGTGCAGGTGCTACATTGTAGTATCTATTTCCAATTGCGTTCAAATCATTACCTAAACTATATTTAATATCAAAAATATTATCTATACCGGCAAAAAATTCTATAGGAAATGAAGTCGATATAATTTCTTTATATCCAAACCTGCTTCCCAATATTGAATAGTTGGAGGCAGATTCAGTATTGGCATCATTTAATGGAATATTATCAACATAGTTAAATGTAATATTCGTGTATAATTTTTTAATCCCTATATCAAAACCAACAACCAAAACATTAGGTGCAACACCAGGTAATAAATTTCCTGAATAGTCTTTTGAATCAGTTAAATAATTTTTAAAGCGATAGTTTGTCAATGTGTAACTACTCCATAATCTGATGGAATTGAACAATTCACTATTATCTAGCAATGGTCTCCACGAAAGGGTTGTTTCTAATCCTTTTTGAGAAGTTCTACCTCCATTTATGAAAAATTCTGCACCATCCAAGGTTCGTTGAATTACAATTGTTTCGTTTAAATCAAATTGATACAATGTAATTTCATAATCAAATTGCTTACGAAGGTTTCCTCTAAATCCCAGTTCATAACTAATGCCTTTTTCTGGATTTAGCGTATTATTAAAATTACCTGTTGATGGACGAATTTCCGCAAATGATGGTGGAGAAAAACCATAACTAATGCTAGAATAAATGGAAATATCAGTATTTAGTTTTTTCAATAATGCAATGCGTGGAGAAAAATTTGGATTAAAATTTCTGGTTTGGCTAATTATTTCAGGAGCTGATCTATCAAATTTATACGTTAAAAAATTAGTGCTTCCGCCAATGGTTAGGTAAAATTGTTTTGGTAAATCAAATTCTGTTTGTGCAAAATAAAGTTGATTGAAAGCACTTATTGTATCAACTAATTGAATCGTAGAACTGGGCAAACCTGCATTATTGTCAAATACATCTACTATCGAATTAAAATATTGCATTTCCACACCTACTACAATTTTCCCTTTTAGCAATTGATTTTCAAATTTATAATGGGTTTCTAATCTTCCTCCCGTGTTATATTCAACCCGTTGTTCATAATTACGAATGGTAGGATTTTCAAAATTATTGATTGATCCATAAATACCCGTTTTTGTTAACCATTTGCTATTCCATTTTATTTCGTGAACAAGTCCTGCGTATATGGTTTTATTTTCTACTGCTGCTTTATTAGCTACGGCACTTGGCAATGTTGCTGTTGCTGGCCTTGCTTGTCGTGGATCTGAATCATACTGCGATTTTGTAAGTCCGCCGGGTGTTTGATAAGCTAAATCAGAAAAAAGTAAAGTAGTTGATAAAGTACTTTTTTTGCCGATACTTATATTCCCGTTTAATTGAGCCAATAATCTAGACATTGCAGTATTAACACGATATCCATCTGATTCTTGATTAACTAACAGAATATTCCAACTACTTTTTTTTGTAAAAAAATTAACAGAAGTACCATATCTTTTAAGTACATAACTACCAGCCATAAAATGCAAATCAACATTTACTTCCTTTTTTAATTCACTATTTAATATTAAAACACCACCTGTGCCAGCACCATATAAACTTGCCCCTGGTCCTTTTACAATTTCTAAAGAATTTATCGAACTAAAATCTAAACTATTTAAATACGTATTACCGCCACCATCTGTAAAGGGCAAAAAATTCCAATATACTTTTACATTTCGAATCCCAAAGGGAGATCTTAAGCTGCTTCCACGTATCGCTAATCTATAACTGCCCGGAGATCTTTCTTCCATTTGAACACCAGCTATAGTATTTAATGCAGGTAATAAAGAGGTATTATTAAATCTATTTAATTCTTTATAAGTTAGTACAGCAATCGCAGATGGAACTTCATTTACAGTTCTATCTGCAGCAAAAGCTTTTATAATAACTTCATCCAATTTTTTAATTGAATCCATTTGTGGAATGTCTTGTGCAAATAAACTATTTGTAAATACTATTAATAGTAAAATGAACAAACCTTTCATGAATAGGTGATTAAAATAAAATGGATTTAACGTAAAGAAGAATAATAAAATTAATCAAGTTTATAGGCGTAAACCTTATTGCTAAAAAAAGTTGGAATGTAAAGAATTCCATTTTCATGGTCGAATCCAATATCAGCTGCATTTATTTTCTGCTCTCTAGTATCTAATAATTCAGTTTTACTTCCATCAGATTTTACATTATACACTACTCCATTCCAACATGAAATAATAAATTCTTTGTTTTTGGTCATTTCAATTCCATCTGTACTTTCATCCATACCTTCTGCTATTTTAGTCAAAGATTTACTTGAATCTGCTTTCCACAAATTACCATTTGCTAAGAAAAATAAATTCTGCTCAGAACAAAGCAATCCATTCACCCCACTTTGATTTTCTAAATAGGTGGTTACTTTACCTTTATCAATTTGATGAATTTTACCAGTTTTAGAATCTGATACGTAAATAATTCCAGCATTATCAATAGTTAAGTCATTTAGAAAAACGGCACCCTCTACTGGAAATCGCTGAGCAATTTTTCCATTTTTTAATTCAATAGAAACAACTTCATCTATATCCGCCACATAAATTTTGTCCATATAAATTCCCATTCCTTTTGGTGCACTTAAATTTATTGCCCAGTTATTAATTTGTTTACCATCCAAACTTACTTTACTAATAGATCCCTTTAAATCTTTTTCATTTGGTTTGCCATCAATATTTGAAACAAAAAGTATTTTTTCTGCTGCATAATAAACTACACTTTCCGGAACTTTAAGGCTGGGGTCGGTTTCCCATAGTTTATTTAATTTGACATTTTGTGCATTACTACTAAACGAATAAATTAGAAAGAATAAAAAGGAAAAACCTCTAAGTTGTATCATATCTGGTTATATTTTAATTACATAAAATAAATTTTTGGCAAGAATGCTGCCAAGCTAATAAACATTTTAAGAAAATAAAATCTCATAATTAAAGAGTAAATTGGAATAGTTTTTGGCTTTTGCTTTTATAAAAGATAATTTAACAACCCATTAAATAATAATATAATGAAAAATCATCTGGTAAGGTTAGTTACATTCTGTACATTAATTATAATTCTTCCCCTAAGTTATTCGCATTTATTTGCCCAAGAAAAAAAGATTTCAAATACTACTGTAGATTCTCAAACAGAGAAAATTATTTTGCCTAAACCTTATGAAACTAAATCGGTAGTTAATAATACACAAGTAACTGGTTGGAAAGATGGAAAAATGCCGTTAGCACCTGCTGGATTTACAGTTAGCAAATTTGCAGATGGTTTTAAAAACCCAAGGTGGATTTATGCTAGTCCAAATGGTGATTTATTTGTTTGCGAATCAAGCACAGGTCCACTAAGTGCTAACCAAATAACAATTTTAAGGGATACCGATAAAGATGGAAAATATGATTTTCGAGAAATATTTTTATCGAATCAAAAAAAACCCTTTGGCATGCTTGTTTTAGGTAATTATTTCTACGTTGCTAACACTGATGCGTTGATGAGATACCCATATAAACCCGGGCAGAATAATATCTCTGAGACAGGTAAAAAAATTGTTGATTTACCAGCTGGTGGGTATAATAATCATTGGACTAGAAATATTATAGCAAGTCCAGATGGAAAAAAAATTCTAATATCAGTGGGTTCTGGAAGTAATAACGGAGAAAATGGAATGGATAAAGAAGTTAGAAGAGCCAATATTTTAGAAGTAAATCCAGATGGAACGGAAGAGAAAATTTATGCTGCCGGATTAAGAAACCCTGTAGGAATGGACTATTATCCAGGTAGTTCTACATTGTGGACAGCTGTAAATGAGCGAGATGAGTTAGGAGACAATTTAGTTCCAGATTATATGACTAGCGTAAAAAGAGAAGGGTTTTATGGATGGCCATATGCTTATTTTGGTGCTAATGAAGATCCAAGAATGAAAGGAAAAAGACCTGATTTAGTAGAAAAAACAATTGTTCCAGATGTAGCATTGGGTTCGCATACAGCATCGCTGGGATTTACTTTTTATAAAGAAAATTCATTTCCAGCTAAATATAAAAATGGTGCATTTGTAGGGCAACATGGATCTTGGAATCGATCTGAATTATCAGGTTATAAAGTAGTATTTGTACCTTTTAAAGATGGTAAACCAAGTGGCAAGCCAGAAGATTTTTTAACTGGATTTATTGAGGATTCGGAAAAAAGTCGTGTTCATGGTCGTCCAGTTGGTGTTACAGTAATATCAGATGGTTCATTATTAGTTGCCGATGATTCAAGTAATACTATTTGGCAGGTAAGTGCAATTACAAAATAATTGACAATTAGAATTAAAAGTTTGTTTATAATTTATAAATCAGTTATAATCATTACCTGAAAAATATTTTCTTTTAAGTCAGTTTCGATCATTTTTTGAAATCTATAGTAATAGCCAATTTCTGTTTCTATTTTCTTATTAATTCTATATCCAACTCCTAAATATGGACGATTTTGATCAAAAAAATTGTTATTAAGTTTATGTTTATTTTGGATATTTAAAAATATTTCATTTTGGAGATTGACATAAAATCCTTTTTCAAATGCTGTATCAGAACTTAAGCGGAAACGAGCTTGAATTTGATGTCGAGCTCGTTGAGCAAATACATTTTCTTTTTCAGTTTGAATAAACCGTTGTTCAATTCTTATTCGGTTTGACAAAGACAATCTTCCGTTTTCAAATTTGTGAATGTATTGTTCAAATATTCTGTTTTCAGGTTCAAATATATTTGGCTCCTCACTTTTATCCCAAGTAGAAAAGTACGTGTAGCCAATTCCAAAAGAGTGTTCTTTAGTTAATTGAAATAGCAATCCTGAGCGAATAAGAACATTCTGCAAATAATTAAATTTAGGACTTGATCTCAATTGAAAATCAGTCATATAAGATAATTTACCAGAAATCTTTTGAGTATGTGACAAAAATAACCATCCGGAATATTTTGAATTTTGTGCAGATATTTTAGAAGAGAAAAATACTATTCCTAAGAATAAAATAATAAACGTAATTTGAGAAAATTTCATAAATTTTATTTTATGAAATTGTTCAAAATTACAGCCAAATAAAAGTTATCAATAAATATAAATTTTAAACTTTTATTTAGAAATTAAAATGAGTTGCGATTTTTACTTTTCTACTTTCACCCCTTTCCAAAATGCAACAAAATTTTGAATTTGTTTTGCAGCATGTTTTGGTTCTGGATAAAACCAAGCAGCATCTTTATTTATTTTTCCATCTACCTCAACACTGAAATAGGATGCCATTCCTTTCCATGGACAGCTCGTGTGAGTTGTTGAAGGACTAAAAAATTCTTTTTTTATAGAGTCAGCAGGAAAATAATGATTGTTTTCTACAACAATCGTATTATCACTTTCTGCAATTATTGTATCGTTCCAAGTTGCTTTCATTGTTTTTGGGGTTTTAATTTTAGCTTTGTTTTGAGTTTGGTATTATTATCGTAAAACTTGTACCTACCTTTAAAACAGAATTAACGGTAATTGTTCCATTTATTTTCGAAATAGATTCTTTTACGATATACAAACCTAAACCAGAGCCTTCAGACTTAGAAGAAATCCGATAAAACATATCGAATATTTTATCAAGATGGGATACGTCCATTCCTAAACCATTATCTGCAACGGTTATTACTGCATGATCGTTTAATAATATAGCTTTTACTAAAACATATGGGTCTTTTTGTTCTGGATTATAATACCGTATTGCGTTTGAAATTAAATTAGAAAGAATTATATGTAAGCGATCATAATCTGAATAAAACAAATTATTATTTTCCAAAATCAGTTCGAATCTTACATTAGTTGCTTTGGATCCAAATTGCAATAATTCAACAATATCATTAAATAATTCACGAAAATCTATTAATATAATTTTTGCAGGCAACCTAGAATTTCTTGAATAATCAATAATTCTTTTAATAAAGATGTCAAGTTTTCCTACGCTTTTCTCAATTAGATCAATAAACTCAGCCTTTCTTTCTTGATCTTGTTCTTCTTTAATTAATCCGATTAATCCTTCAATGGAGGTTAACGGTGCACGCAAATCATGAGATGTACTGTAAACAAATTGATCTAATTCACTATTTATTTTAAGTAATTCAAGGTTTCTCTCAAGCGTTTGTTGTTCCGCTATTTTGCGCCGATGAATGTTAACAATAGTACCCATAAATTGCCGAACCAATCCAATTCTGTTTCTTAAGAAAACAGTATTTCGTGTTAGAAACCAAGTATAAATACCTTCTTTATTTTTAAACCTATACTCAAGCTCAAGTACATTATTATCTTTTAATTTTTTTACTTCCTCAAAGTAATTTTTTAATTTATTTATATCTTCTGGATGAATTAATTCATTTTTAAGACTTGGCTGAAGAATAGTAATTTCCTCCTCTGTATAACCAAGTAACTCTCCTATTTCTCTGTTACTGAAAATATTTTTCTGCAATTGCACATCATATACATATATAACATCTGGAGTGGTTTCCGTTACCTTTTTTATAAAACGTTGTTTTTCAATAAGTTCATTTTCTGTATTTTTAGAGTGTGTAACGTCAGAAGCAGTTCCATACCACGTTATACTTTGGTCATTATTCTCATTAGGCATTGCAGTTATACGAACCCATTTTTTCTTATCTGTTGTCTTTCCAACTAATTCAGCTTCAAAATTAAAGCCTGTAAGTTTTATTCCAGAATCTATTACCAAATGCTTTAAAACTCGTACATCACCAGAACTGAAACGTTGGTAAAAGCCTGAAATATCTTTTAATATACTTTCGGTAGATAAGCCAAAAAGTTGATCGAAACCTTGACTAATATAAACTATTTTGTAAACACCATCCTTACTTTTTACTAATTGAAATACAGCACCTGGAATATTGGAGGTAATTTGCTGAAGTTGCCTTTTAATTTTTTCTTGGGCAGCATCTGCAATTTTTTGTTCTGTAATATCTATAGCAAATCCCATAATCCCAGTATTCTCAATATCTATGATAAAAACATTAAAACACCAAGGCTCTCCATAGTTTGATCCATAAAGTTCGAAGCTTAAAGAACCTAACTTCTTTACTTTCTCTATTTGAGAGGAAATATTACCAAAAAGTGAATCAATATGCCCTCCAGTTAAATGTGAAGCAATTTTGTTTAATCTTCCTAGCCCTAAACCATGACAAGAAGTTATGTTATAAAAACTATTTGTTGTAAAACTTATAAATGGAAAATAGTTCAGAACCTCCGCCATTAAGCGGTTCTGCTGCTTTACTAAAGCTAATTCCTTCGAAAATATACTTTTATCTTTTACAGTTATTACAATAATTTCAACATCTTCGATAATCTTATAGTTTCCAAGTATTTCAATTTCAATTTTATCCCTAGCATCTCTTTCAATAACTATGTTTCTTTTGAAATACTGAGATTCGGAAATAGTTGAAAATTCATTAAATAAACTAAATGAAAATATTTTTCCATTAATTTCTGCTTCAACTAATTCTTGTTTTACATGAATTAAATCTAAAAACAATTGGTTACAACAGAGGTATTTGCCAGAGAATGGGTCTATTAAAAACGTAGGGAAAGGTATAATTTCTACCAGTTCCTGAAAAGAAAGATTGATATCTCTTTGTATATTTATTATCCCTTGTTTCATTTATATTGTTGTATTTATCAGGGATTTATTGTTCAAAAACTGAACAGATTGATTTCTTATGTTTTCGAAAATTTATTTATGTACTAACTTTAGTTTACATTAATTTATTAACCTTCTTTTTGATAATATTTTCCAACCCCCCAAACGATAGTAGGGTCGTTAATTTTTATAATATCTAGATTATTTTCATCATACGATTCTTCGAAAACCTTGGATTTGTTTTCGATGAGTTGAGCAAAGGAACCTCCATATAAATATGGTGACATACCTTTAGATGCAAATGCGTTTTCTATTGCAAGTACATCCTCTGGCTCAATCATAAATTGTCCAAAAACTTCTGCAAAATGGGGCTTTTTAGAGCTTACAAGATTTAGGAAATCATCACTGGAAGGTATCAAATTGATATTTTGTTTGGTTAATATCATAGCTTTAGTATTTAAAACTAAATACTAACGAAATATTATACCAAATAATTTAGCAATCTATTTAGCACTACCTTTTTGGTACAAACAGTTAATAAACAATTCCATTTTTACACGTTAATCTCAAAAAAGAACCAATTGAATTACAGTATTTTGTACTTCAAAAAAACAAAGGTGTAATTTAGGAGAGGGATTGAGATTGTGGCAAAAACTTCCTAACAAGTGCCTTTAACTCATCAATACTAAATGGTTTACTTAGGTATGCATCAGCTAATTTACGGGTGACAGATAAGATTTCCTGATCTAAACCACTTACAACAATCACTGGAATGTGAGCTTTTGATGGATCTTCTTTTATAAATTCAACTACATCTAAACCTCCTGTGAAAGGTAACATTAAATCAGTTATTACTAGATCCAATTCCTTTGTTTTAATAATCTCAATAGCATTCTTATAATTTTCAGATGTTATGACCTGATATCCTTCAGCAATGAGATTTTTAGCGATTGAATGAAGGATAAATTTCTCATCTTCAAGTATTAGAATTTTCATTTATTAATGTTTGTTTAGTTTGTAGGTGTGTTAGAAGTTTTATCAGATTAGTGTTTTAGATTTTATTGGTAAAGTAATAATAAATTTAGTTCCCCTCCCCTCTTCGCTTTCTACTGATATATTTCCTTTGTGGTTAATAATAATATTTTGTGTACTGGTAAGTCCCAATCCCATACCTTTTGGCTTGTTGGTATAAAAAGGAACAAATAAATCATTCAGGTTCTCTTTACTTATTCCGATACCATTATCCTCAATTTCTACAACACATGAATCATCTTTTTCATATGAAGAAATTTTCACTTCACCTTTCTGTTCATCTACTGCCTCAATTGCATTGATTATTACATTTATTAATGCAGTTTTAATTTTTTCTTTATCAACTTCTATATCGTGACATCCGATTAATGATTTAATAATGGTAATTCCTTTTAATTGAATACGATCATTAGCCATTATTAATGTTTCATCAATTATACTCTCTATTGAAGAAGTCGATGAATTTAGTTCACTTGGTTTAGACGATACCAACAATTCAGTTATAAGTTGATTTATTCTATGGCTATTTCTACTTATTATATCTACATATAAATCAAAAGATTCATCTTCTACTTTAAATTCACTTTTTAAATGTTCTAATGCTAAATTAATATTGGTCAAAGGATTTCGGACCTCATGGGCTATAGTTCTGGCAATTTTTCCTGTAACTGCTATTTTTTCTATATTTAATAATTCCTGTTCGGCTTGTTTTCGTTTAGTAATATCGTGAATAATGCCTTGATAAAATTCAGTATTTTCTTCGATCCTAAATTGTTTGCTGCAAGAAATTAAACAAAATAATTTTTTTCCGTCTTTTCTTTTTAATGTAGCTTCATATTCTAATACTTCTTTATCTTCATTCAAAATATCGTCAAATTCTTCCCATTCATCATTATATAAAAACAAATCTCCTTTTTTCATTTTTAATAATTCCTCTTTGGAATATCCCAATAAATCACTTGCACGTGGATTTACATCTAAAAAATTATCATCCAGATCAGTAATGTAAATGACATCTCTTGACTTTTGATAAATTGCTTTATACTTTTCTTCGCTTTTTTTAATTGTTTCTACAGATTTCGTTCTTTCCAAAGCATAACGGACTGAACGTTCAAGAAGAAGTGAATCAATTTTATCTTTTACCAGATAATCTGCTGCTCCAACTTGCATAGCTGCTAAATCAATTTGCTGATCACCTTTTCCAGTTAATAAAATTATTGGCGCTTTGCAACTAATACTAGCAGCATGCTCCAAAATATCAATACCTGTTTTTTCCCCTAAACGATAGTCTATTAAATAAATATCATGATCACATTTTGTAATTGCAGATATTGCTTCATCATAAGTTGAAACCCAATCTACCAAAAATGTATTGGTATTTATTTCTTTGAAATAATCTCTAGTCAATACAAAATCATCCTCATCATCATCTACAATAAGTACTCGAATGTTATTTTCCGTTATCATTATGCTACAAATGGAAGTTCTACAGTTTTAAACCAATAATCACCAATTTTTTTGGTCAACTCCAATAATTCTGAATAGGTATTGGGTTTTGCTATGTAACAATTTACCCCCAAATCATATGTTTTCTGAATATCGTCCTCACTTCTGCTTGTACTAAAAATTATTACTGGAATTCTTTTAAAATTTTTATTCTGCTTAATTTCTGCTAGCGCTTCTCTACCATCCTTTTTAGGCATGTTTAAATCAAGAAGAATCAACTGAGGTTTATTATTTTGTATTTTGGAATCGTTTCCAACATTTTCTTTCAAATAGTCCATTAACTCCTCGCCGTCATGCACAAATTGTACATTTGCATTAGAAAAATTTTCACAAAAAGCATCTCTTGCCATCAACCTATCATCAGCATCATCGTCTGCAATAAGTATGGTGTAATTGTTAACTATCAGCTTTTCTCTTCTATTCATTTATTTATTAATATAAACATAATCTAATTTTTGACAAATCAGACATTTGATTTTTCAGGACTTTGTTGAAAATTGTCCTTCATTTATTTTTTCTTCATCAAGATCAGGAATAAATTTATTAAAAGTCAATTTAAATGTTGTTCCGCTCCCAATTTCGCTATTGGCTGAAATTTCTCCTCCATGATTTTCTACTATTTTTTTGCAAATTGACAATCCAATTCCTGTCCCTTCAAACTCGCTACGACCATGTAATCGCTGAAAAATAATGAAGATTTTATCATTATACTTTTGATCAAAACCAATTCCATTATCTTTGAAGTAAATATTATGGACATTATTATCATTTGAACTTGATGAATTTTGGTTTTTCTTTAATGTTTCATACCAGATTTCAATTTTAGGTCGTATTCCAGTTCTACTAAATTTTAAAGAATTACTTAATAAATTTTGAAATAATTGTCTAATTTGACCTTCATTTCCATAAATAATTGGCAATTCTTTAATAGTAATAATTGCATCTTTTTTCTCTATCTGAATTTCAAAGTCATTAATTAATAATGCTAAAGTTTCATTTAGATCCACAGGTAAAAAATTTATAGCTATATTAGAAACTTTAGAAAAAGAAAGTAAATCGTTTATAAGTATTTGCATTCTGGAAGCAGCATTTTGCATTCTGTCTATATAATCCTTTCCATCCCCATCTAGTTTGCTTGAATATTTCGAATATAGTCTTTCACTAAATGATTGTATTTTTCTTAAAGGTTCTTGCAAATCATGTGAGGCTACATAAGCAAATTGTTCAAGTTCTTTATTTGATTTATTTAAATCACTAATTCGCAATTGCAGCTCTATTTCATACTTTTTTATTTGCGAAACATCTCTAGCCTCTGCAAATATATTTACAATTTCACCATTGGCATCAAAAATAGGCTTTACCACTACTGATACATCTATCCTATTATTTTTCCAGTCAGAAATTGCAGTTTCAAAATTAGTAATTTGTCCTTGCTTGGCATTTTCTATGCTTTCTTTAATTAAATTTTTGGAATTTCCAAGATGCCAAGTAGAAAAATCCCCAAAATATGTTCCAATCATTTTATCAGAATTACTTATTCCCGAAATTTCAATAGCCTTTTTATTAACCTCAATTATTCTACCATCCAAATCCATTAATCCAACCATTTGAAATGTTTGATCGAAAATAGATCGAAAACGGATTGTACTTTCAATTAACGCTAATTCAGATTCTTTCCTAGACGTAATATCTAAGACTATGCTAATCATTTGTGGCTGCCCAACTGCATCTTGAATAATTTTAGAGCTACTGAACATCCATTTAATTTGATTATCATTTGTTATAATTCGATATTCTGTTTTAAATGGCAATCTTCTTTTTATACTATCTTCAATAATTATTTGATAACTTTTTGCATCATCAGGATGTAAAATGTTTAGATAGTCCTGAAATCTAACAAATTCATAATTACTCCGACCAGAAATTTCTTTTAAAAAATCTGAAAATTCTATACTTTGATCTCTTAATTGCATACTCCAAGTTGCCATACCTGCTATTCCTTGAGCTTCGAGTAAACTTGCCTCACTTTTTATTAATTGCTTCTGCGCCTGATTTAATTCAGTTATATCTAGCAAAGTTCCGATCAATCTATTAGGCGTACCATCCTCATCAAATATCAACTTACCTAATGCTCTAGCATATTTTACTTTTTTATTTTTAGTAATTATTGCATAATTATAATTCAACTCTTCTCCATTTTTGATGGTACTATCAATTATATTGGCTACTCTTTCTTTATCAAATTCAGCAACATGATTAAAAAATGTTTCAAGATTTATTTGAATTTCGTTTGGTTGATATTCATGAATTCTAAATAATTCATCGCTCCAGTTCACCTCATCTGATTTCATATTCCAATCAAAACTACCCATTTTACCTATTTCCTGAGCTTCTTTCAATAGCAATTCGCTATGTAAAACTCTTAATTGTGCTTCGCGTCGTTGTTCTATTTCATCATTTAATTTAGCTGAAATTAATTTCTCACTTCTATATTTATCCACATAGTTAAGTGAAATTCCTACAAATGGAATAAAATAACTAAAACCTTCTAGCCCATGAGCAATGAAAAAATGATTATCAAACAAATCACGAGAACCAAATGACATATGCAATTGAGAAAATATTGCCGGAATCAAGCTAATTATCAACATTTGAGAAAACCGAGTTGGATTTGCATTGTAAAAGCGAGGAAAAAGAAAAAAGCCTGAAACTAAATATAATACCAATGGAATAAGATCAAAAGGTTTACTAATTAAATTAGATGGATAAACCATTACAGGTATTCTTTTTGTCGATAATATTACATTTATAGTTAATACAGTTAATAAAATAAATATTCCAGCGATGATAAATATTATTACTCTTTCATCCTTTCTTTCTATTATTTTGTTTCTAGAGCGTAATAATAAATAAGTAAGTACTCCAGTAATTAAAATAATTGAATGAAACGTACGTGTAAATAACCAAGTAAAAGGGGTAATATCTAAAATTTGAGGAGATAAATTAATAAACCTTGAAATGGTAAGTACATGAAATATATCAAACACACAAGCGCATATCAAAGCTATCCCGACAATCGGTGTACTTATGTCTCTTGATAATCTAAAATCAACAAAAGTAAGCAAAGCAGTGAGAAAAGCGGTTGCTATGCTAATGCTTACTAAAAAAATATGAATAAACCGACCTTTAAATATAGCATACAACATATTCTTTTGATCGTTTGCATTTGAACTCTCCATTTTATCCAGATCTAAAGGGTTCATCTGGATTCCAAAATCAACTCCCGAAAAATTAAATATGGATGGGAGAACACAAATAAAAATTACAGCAAATAAAATTCTGTAAGATATACCGTATAGTTTATTTTGCTCTGCAATAAAATTTCTATCCATAAAAAAAGGTTTGAATAGAAGTGGCAGTTTCTTTGTTCACAAGATTCTCATAAGTATTGGAACTTTTTTAAATAAACGTGCCATGTTATACCAAATTAGGATCAAGTTAAAATCTTATTTTATTTATTGTTTAAAAATTCTATAATTCGGTTAAATTTGCATCTAATAAACAAAATAAATCCAATAAACAAGATGAGTACCGAAGTATTAGAAAATCCCGAGATTGAAACAATTGTAGAAGTTGGGGAAAATAATCGGATAATACTGTGGAATGATGACCACAATACCTTTGACCATGTAATTAATTGCATGATAAAATATTTGAAAAAGAATATTGAAGAAGCTACAAATATTGCTTTCACCGTGCACAACAAGGGCAAATGCACTATTTGTGATGGGGAACGACACAATTTAGTAGAGCATTATAATATTTTAACTTTTGAAGGTCTTACGGTAACTCTTGAATAATTATTAATTGTTTCTATATTAAAAATTGTTTTTAACATGATTAGTAAAAATTTGTTTCTTTTTAGCAACTAAGAAATAATTCTTATTTGTGTCTTCAAGCTAATAAAATCAATTTTTATTGTTTTTTTCTAATCTAAATTTTCCAATGCTTCTCAATAACAATAAATATTAGGTTTATTATATAAATTGTTACCTTCCACTTCTATTATAAAAAGAAATTTATGAAAAGAATTATACTTACCACCTCATTTATCTTATATTGTTTTTTTGCATTAGCTCAACAACCTGGAACATTGCGCTTTCAATCACAGGTCTTTAGCAATTATGATTCAGTTTTGAATCTAACTTATGGAAGCAATATTCCTGCAAATCAAACTACCGCAATTGATTTAAAATTAGATATTTATTTGCCATCAGGTGATAGTTCAATAACTAGGCCTGTTATCTTTTTTACTCATGGAGGATCGTTTATTGGTGGAAGCCGAACAACCAAGGATGTCGTTTATTTGTGTAAAGAATTTGCAAAACGCGGGTATGTTACAGTTTCTCAAAGTTATCGATTAGGGTTCGATAATTTTAATTTTAACACTACTAATGCTACCAGAGCAGTTTGGCGTGCCATGCAAGATGGTAGAGCCGCAGTAAGATTCATGAAATCTCAAGCATCTGTATATAAATTAGATACTAATAAATTTATTTATGGAGGATCATCTGCTGGTGCATTTGTGGGTTTGCATCTTGCTTATCTCAATACACAAGCGGAAATACCAGTATTGGTTGATACTTCAGAATATTCAGCAAGCAACTTAAACGGAGTAGGTGGTTTAAAGGGATCAACAAATAATTTAACAAATACGTCAACAGTTGCAGCAATTGTTAATCTTTGTGGAGCATTAGCAGACACAGCAATGATAAGTGTAGATGATGCTTTACTTCCGATTGTGAGTTTACACGGCACTCAAGACAATATAGTACCTTTTGCAACCAATACCATAAATATTTTTGGACAACCATTACTACCTGTAAATGGCAGTTGGACAATTACTAAAAAGATTCGATTGATGAATGGAACGAGCAATATGTTTACATTTTGTGAAGCATCGCATGTGCCATATTATGATTATGATTCACCAAATGGAGCGTTGTTCATGGACACAACTGTAAATTTTATTAGTTCATTTTTATATGAAAAAGTATTAAATCTTGGCCCAGCGCAAATACAAATAGCAGAAAAAGATAGTTCTTCATGTATAATATCGGGATTAGCATTTAATGAATTAGATGGTCTGCTAGTTTATCCAAACCCTTCAAATGGAACGTTAAATATTAAAACAGATCTTAATGATATCATTAATCTACAACTTACATCAATGTTGGGTAAAATAATTATTGATAAAACTATAGCAGCAAATGAAATAATAGAAATTAACATATCAGATCTTTCTGCTGGTATTTATATTCTTACTTTAAAAAATAAAAAGGCAACAAATATTCGGAAAATATTTAAAAATTAATCCAAAAAATTTAATCAAGAGTGTTGATTTTAACTAAAGATAATTTTAAAAAAAGCAAGAAGAATTAATAGTTTTTAAATTTTTGTTTTTCTTCTTTTGCTTTTAGGGGTTAGTGGTACAGAATTTCAAGTTCATTAACTTTCTCGTTCAAATTGCTGCCAAAAATCATCATTGGGTAGCGGAGCAATTATTTCCAGTTCTTCTTTTTTAATCGGGTGCAAGAATTTTATTTTTCTCGCATGCAAATTTATTGAGTGATTTCCATTCGGTTTTGCATAGCCATATTTTTTATCACCACGAATGGGGCAACCTAAAGAAGCTAATTGAACTCGAATTTGATGAGGTCTGCCTGTAATTGGGTCAACTTCAATTAAGTAATATCCAGCAATATTTGCTAATAATTTATAATGAAGTTCGGCTCTCATACTGCCTATCACTTCATTTTCATGAGCAGTTGTAATATTTGTTTCAGGGTTTTTTATCAGATAATGAATAAGTGTACCGTTAGCAGGAATTGGAAGTTTTTTAACAACAGCCCAATACGTTTTTTTTATTTCACGATTTTTAAACATTAAATTCAATCGTTCTTGAGCTTTGCTAGTCCTAGCAAAAAGTATTATTCCGCTTACTGGACGATCTAATCGGTGAACAACACCAACAAAAGCACGCCCTGGTTTTTGATACTTATATGCAATATACTCTTGAACCATTTCGCAAAGCGGCTTATCTTCAGTCTTATCAATCTGCACAATATCCCCACTTCGTTTATTTATGGCTATAATATGGTTGTCTTCGTAGAGTACTTCGAGCAAAATTTTGATTTTAATTAATTAAATCTCAACATATTATTTTAAAAATTAAGAAATATTTATTCCTAAAATTGTTAATTACTAATTTCTCAATACTGCTCGTTTTCATTCGGGAAATCTACACTTTTCACATCTCCGATATACTGTTTTACTGCCAATCCAATATCTTCGTACAAGTGCATATATTGTCTTAAAAACCTAGGTTTGAAACCATTTGTCAGGCCAAGCAAATCGTTAATAACCAACACTTGCCCATCACAATCTGGGCCAGCACCAATGCCAATAACAGGAATACTAATACTTTCAGATACTTTTTTTGCCAGATTTGCTGGAATTTTTTCTAATACTAATGCAAAACATCCTGATTGTTCTAAAATTAAAGCATCTTGAATTAATTTTTCTGCTTCCTCATCCTCTTTTGCTCGAACAGAATAGGTTCCAAATTTATAAATAGATTGGGGTGTTAAGCCCAAATGCCCCATTACAGGTACTCCAGCAGTTAAAATTCGCTCGATAGAATCTTTCACCTCGCTTCCTCCTTCAAGTTTTACTGCATGGCCTCCGGTTTCTTTCATAATTCTGATACAGGAATTTAATGCCTCTTTTGAATTTCCTTGATATGATCCAAAAGGAAGATCTACAACCACTAATGCCCTTTTAACTGCCCTAACAACCGAGGAAGCATGATAAATCATTTGATCTAATGTAATAGGCAACGTGGTTTCGTGCCCAGCCATCACATTAGATGCAGAATCGCCGACAAGAAGAACATCAATACCTGCATTATCTAATATTAAAGCAGTAGAATAGTCGTAAGCGGTGAGCATAGCTATCTTTTCGCCCGAAACTTTCATATCCAAAAGCGTGCGAGTAGTTACTTTTTTTACTTCTTTGTGTACAGACATTAGCCTTATTTTTATGAATTTAGGATCAGTCGACGAAATTAGGTTTAATTTTTTACCTTTACAACGATGATAAAAAGGTTAAAATACGATCGTATTTTTCGAATCGCTCAGGTTCAACAATTCTCTTTTTATCTATTTAGTTTTTTATTTTTATCATCAACTTATTGTTTATCAAGTTATTTTAAATTTAAAATCTTGCCAAATGTGCAGTTTGGACTTTCGATAACTTCATTCTGCTTATACCTTTATATCACTTATTATTTGTTTAACAAAAAGTTGTTAACTAATTTTTTTGGTCTCGTCATTTCTGACGAGATTAAAAACGGGTCGGTTTATCCGCTAGATCTTTTTTGTCTTTTAAAAAAAGACGAGAACGATACTATGAATAAGCCTTCTACCTCCTATTTTACATTATATAGAAATACTCAAAACTACTTAATTAGTAAAATAACTAAAATTTATATTCTAAAAACAAACCCAATCTATGTCATTAATTGAAAAAATACCAGCCATGCTGCTATTAGCTGATGGTACTTTATATATTGGAAAGGCTGCCGGAAAAATCGGTACAACCACTGGCGAAATTTGTTTTAATACCGGCATGACGGGTTACCAAGAAATATTTACCGACCCATCATATTTCGGGCAAATAATGGTAACTACTAATGCACATATCGGAAATTATGGAATAAAAGCGGATGAAGTAGAATCGGGAAGTATTAAAATTGCTGGATTAGTTTGCAAAAATTTCAGCACAAGTTACTCCAGAAAAACCGCTGAACAATCTATACAAGATTATTATTTAGATGAACATATCGTTGGCATTTCAGATATCGATACTCGAGCATTAGTCAGCCATATCCGAGATAAAGGGGCGATGAATGGTATTATTTCATCAGAAATTACTGATTTAAATGAACTAAAAAAACGACTTTCAGAAGTTCCTAATATGGAAGGACTAGAACTTTCCTCTCAAGTAAGTACAAAAAAATCTTATTATTTCGGAAATGAAAATTCAAGTAAAAAAGTAGCCGTTTTAGATTTGGGAGTTAAAAGAAATATTCTTCAAAATTTTACGGAAAGAAATGTTTACACCAAAGTTTTTCCAGCAAAAACCAGTTTTGCTGAAATGGAAACCTGGAAACCTGATGGTTACTTTATTTCAAATGGTCCTGGCGATCCATCAAGTATGGATTATGCAGTCGAAACAGTAAAATCTGCTATTGCATCTGATAAACCTGTATTTGGTATTTGTTTAGGTCATCAACTATTAGCACTTGCCAATGGAATTTCAACTTACAAAATGAAAAATGGGCATCGTGGGTTAAATCATCCAGTCAAAAATATTATTAAAGACCATTGCGAAGTAACTTCACAAAATCATGGTTTTGGTATCAATCCAGATGAAGTAAGAAATTCTAATTTGGTAGAAATAACTCATATAAATTTGAATGATCAAACGATTGAAGGAATACGAGTAAAAGGGAAAAAAGCATTTTCGGTTCAGTATCATCCAGAATCATCTCCAGGACCACATGACTCGAGGTATTTATTTGATGAGTTTGTGGAAATGCTTAACTGAGTTATTTTGAACTAAAATTTGAACCACATCTTGAACCACGTTTTGAACCACCAAGCCACTAAGAACACGAAGAGGCACTAAGAAATTATAAAGAAAAAAATAAAAAAATAGAAAGAAAATAAAAAAATAATTCGTGCATTAGTGGCATTACCAAAAGGATAATTCGTGCATTCGTTGCATTATTCTAAAAAACAAGTTAAAAATAAATTGAATTAATTAAACAAAATAAAAAATATGAGCATAATCATTGACATTAAAGCAAGACAAATTTTGGATTCGCGTGGAAACCCAACTGTGGAAGTTGATGTAATAACTGAAAACGGCATTATAGGAAGAGCTGCTGTACCATCTGGTGCAAGTACCGGCAAGCATGAAGCTGTGGAACTTAGAGATGATGACAAAAAAGTATACATGGGCAAAGGAGTATTAAAAGCTGTTGAAAATATCAATACAGATCTTGCAAAAGAATTAACGGGTATGGATGTTTTTGATCAGAACCGAATTGATGCTTTAATGATTGAAATTGATGGAACGGAAAACAAGGCTAAAATTGGAGCAAATTCAATTTTAGGAGTTTCGTTGGCAGTTTCTAAAGCAGCTGCAGAAGAATCTCGGCAACCACTTTACAGGTATATTGGAGGAGTAAATGCAAACACACTTCCAATGCCAATGATGAATATTTTAAATGGTGGTGCACATGCTGATAATAAAATTGATTTTCAAGAATTTATGATTATGCCAATTGGGGCCTCTTCATTTTCGGAAGGATTGAGATGGGGAACTGAAATATTTCATCATTTAAAATCTGTATTGAAAAAGAAAGGATATTCAACCAATGTAGGTGATGAAGGAGGTTTTGCTCCTAATATTGGCTCAAATACAGAAGCAATTGAAACAGTTTTGCAAGCGATAGAAGTTGCAGGATACCGACCTGGTGAAGATATTTTTATTGCCATGGATGCAGCAGCCTCAGAAATGTATAAATCTGATGAAAAAGTTTATCATTTCCACAAATCAAGTGGCGAAAAGTTGACCCAAAGTGAAATGGTAAGTTATTGGGTTGATTGGTCAAAAAAATACCCAATTATTTCGATCGAAGATGGATTAGATGAAGATGATTGGTCGTCTTGGAAATCTTTAACTCAGCAAATTGGAGATAGAGTACAACTAGTTGGAGATGACTTATTTGTAACCAATGTGAAACGTTTACAAAGAGGAATAGATGAACAAATAGCCAATTCTATATTAGTAAAAGTAAATCAAATCGGATCTTTAACAGAAACTATAAATGCAGTTTCGATGGCGCAAAAAGCTGGATATACTTCGGTTATGAGTCATAGATCTGGAGAGACAGAAGATACTACAATTGCAGATTTGGCGGTTGCATTAAATTGTGGACAAATAAAAACTGGTTCGGCAAGCAGATCTGATAGGATTGCAAAATATAATCAGTTGTTAAGAATAGAAGAAGAATTAGGTTCTACAGCAAATTTTATAGGTAAAAACTTCAAATTCAATAAAAAATAAATTTGCAATGTAGATAAGTGAATAAAAATCATGAGAAAAAAGACTTTAACTTAGCTGTTAAGGTCTTTTTTTATTTACTTTTATCATATGTTTAAAATACTGGAACTACTTAGAAATAAATATATATTAAGCATTACTGCTTTTTTTGTTTGGATGCTTTGTTTTGATCATAACACGTTTTATCAGCATTATCAAAATTGGGATAAACTTCGTGATCTTAAAAAAGAAAAATTATACATTGAAGAGCAAATAAAACAAACTGAAATAGAATTGGAGGAATTAAGTAGCAACAACGATAAACTCGAAAAATTTGCTCGTGAAAAATACTTAATGAAAAAAGAAAATGAAGAGATTTTTGTAATTGTAAACGAAACCAGTAAATAAAATCTTTTCAATGAATGCTTTCGTAAATTCAACTATGCGGAAGTTAAAAAAAAATAGTTTCATTCTTACAATACTTTTATTATCAAGCTTTTATAATTCCGTATTTAGTTATTACGAAATAAAGGCAGCTAAAAACATTCTGTATCAACCTGATACTTCGGTTTTTTTAAGAGAGAAATTTAATACACTTGATATTTATTACCCAACTGATAAAACAAAACCAAAACATGTTTTTGTTTTTATTTATGGTGGTTTTTGGCATTTTGGTGATAAAAGCCAATTTGCTTTATTAGGCAGAAACTTTGCAAAACGTGGAATAATTACTGTTTGTATAAATTTCAGACAAATTCCTCAGGTTGATATGAATGACCAATTAAAAGATTGTGCGCTGGCAATGCTTTGGGTAAAAGATAATATTGCTGAATTTGGTGGCAATCCTGAAAAAATTGTAGTAGGTGGGCATTCAAGTGGTGGGCATGTTTCGGCTTTATTAAGTTGGGACAAGCGATATTATAATTATTTTAATAGAGAAAACCCTGCAATTGGTCTAATTCAATTAGATGGTGCTGCATTGGAATTAAAATCATTTATACCCGGTTTTACAGATCGACAACACCAAAAGATTAAAATGGTGTTTACTGATCAAATAGAAAATTGGGAAAAATATAATCCTTATAATTATTTACGATTCATCGATAATTCGGTTCTATTCCTTAATGTTCAGTATACCTATCCCGAAATAAAGAAAAGTTATGATTTACTAAAAGAAAACATGAAAACCCTTGGAATACCGTATGATGAAATGATAATTAAAAATCAAACCCATGTAATGTTTATTTACACGCTAATATTTAACAGAAATTATTCAGTTACGAATGATATTGCAAAATATATTAAATCCTTATAATCCAATTAAAAATGCTAATCATTTAATTGAAACAATTTGAACAAGAAATTATTAATTAAAATTTTCTTTTTCATAATTCTGATTTTTTGTCAGAGTTGTGCGTATATTCTTGGAGGGCGCAGTCCACAACTTGTTCAAGTACAAAAAGGATATCCAGATAGTGCTAAGATTTATTATGGAGGAAACTTTATGGGTTATGCACCAAAAAAAATATTTGTTCCACGAAATGCAAATCTAAATCAGTCCAATAATTATATTGAAATAAAAGCAGATGGCTATCAATCCCAAAAAATAGTAATGAATAGAAAAATAAGATACGGATATTTTATTGCCGATATTATTTTTTTAGGAATTCCACTTATTGGTGATTATGCAACTGGTAAAATCTGGAAACCTACTCCATCTCGAATTAATTATGAGCTAAAAAGAAATTAAGATATTGTTGGATAATATTTTAACTCTTTAACCTTAATCGTTTTTTGCTATATTCTGAGCAAATTGAATGTAAAATTTATTCTAATTCGCTAATCTAAACTTCTTTTGTTTAAATCTTAATTTTTGTTCTTACTTTTAATTAGGGATTAATTTTTTTATTGTTTAATTCATTTTGAATCTTTGTTAAAAATTTAAAATCACTTAAAATGAAATCACTTCTACCATCAACTCTGTTTATTTTATTTTTAAGTTTAAAAATAAATGCACAATGCCCTATTGGTACATATCAAATCACGAGTCAGACACAGCTAAATCAGTTCCAAACACTTTATCCTAATTGCACAGAATTGGATGGATTATCAGCATATTTTATTTCAGCATATGATTTGTCTCCTCTTTCTTTAATTGAAAAGATAAAAGGAAACGTTAGATTTGAAAAGAGTGATCGTTTCTTAAGCTTATCTGGAATGAGTTCTCTAAAAGAGATAAGTGGAGATCTACTAGTTGAGGATATGGATAGCTTAGTTGATTTTTCAGGTTTAGAGTCATTAGAAAAAATATCAGGAGATTTTAGGATTATTGGTAATATTAGTTTAATAGACATGGATGGATTATTTTCATTATCTGAAATTGGCGGAAAACTGGAAATAAGAAATAACACTGTGTTACATACCATTTCAAATGTTACCAGCTTGCAATTTCTTGGTCTAACATCAGAATCTGATTTAATTATAGAAAATAATTTAAATTTAAATGATTTAAATGGACTTCAATCTATCGAAGAAATTAAAGGCAAATTATATATTTATTCAAATGACAGTCTTTCAAACATAGATGGTCTTTTGGGAGTTAAATTGGTTGACAGCACAATAAAAATTAGGAATAATGATAATTTGTTAAATACGAATGGATTAAGAAATCTTGAATTTTGCAATAATAGTATTGACATAAGTGTTAACCCTGAATTAAAAACAATCAATTTTCAGAAAATTACTGTCCGTATATCTACTTAAATAATTAAATTTGTTTTATGAATATTATAGAAATAGCTAAAAAATTTCCATCTGAATCAAGTTGTATAAAGTATTTTAAAGAAGTAAAAGAAAAGAAAGGAATTATTTGTAAAGGATGCGGCTCAACAGAGTTTTATTGGAGTAAAATTTATCATTCACATGATTGTAAACGCTGTAAATACCGAACAACCTTGCGGAGTGGAACTGTGATGGAATCGTCGAAATTACCGTTTCATTATTGGTTATATGCGATGTTTTTAATGACAATGACTAAAAAAGGAATTTCAGCATTAGAATTACAGCGGCAACTAGGTCATAAACGGTATGAGCCAATTTGGGCAATGGCACATAAGATACGGGCAAGCATGGGTTTAAGAGATGAAAATTATGAATTTGATGGAGTAGTCGAAATAGACGATGCATTTTTTAAAACGCATTCTAATGAGCAAAATACCGATAAAATTCAAAAAAGAGGAAGAGGAAGCCAAGCACAAACAACGGTTTTGGTGATGGCAAAAGTAATACCCAAAGTAGGTAGACCAAAGAATAACAAAAAGTCATCTTCCTTTAGATTTGTTAAAATGGTTGTTATTCCAGACAGTTCTTCCGAAACGATGAATGCCACCATTGCCACGATGGCTACTGCTCAAATAACCGCAAAAACCGATGGATGGAGAGGTTTTGCTCGATTAAAAGAAGTATCAGCTAAACATATAAAAAAGATAGTTCCACCAAAAGAAGCCTCTAACGTATTACCTTGGGTACATACCATGATTAGTAATGCAAAGAGGAATTTTCTTGGAATAAATCATACCATAAAAACACAATATTTACAGGGTTATTTAGATGAGTTTTGTTACAAAGTAAATCGAAGATATTTAGGGGAAAACTTATTTGAACGATTAATTAGTATTTCTATGGATGATACTTGGTATGGTAAGAAGAAGTATGTTAACGGATAGTCATTTTTCAGAATTTAAAGAGATTTGAAAAAGGAATATTTATAGTAGCAAATCGTAAATTACGTGCCTTAAAAGGTATGAATTCTATTCTAAAATTTGATGGTGAAATTCGAGTTGCCAATAATACTATTCTTGATACAATTCAAGCATTTAATAATTTAATAGAAGCAGGAACATTGTTAGATTTAAGCAGTAATGGATTGCTTCTAAATCTCAACTTTATTAACAAGCTTAAAAAAGTGAATGGGGAATTTAAACTAAAATGACTGTCCGTATATCTACTTAAATAATTAAATTTGTTTTATGAATATTATAGAAATAGCTAAAAAATTTCCATCTGAATCAAGTTGTATAAAGTATTTTAAAG
>JANOCT010000010.1:0-5360 GCA_031412335.1 bacterium
CCGGCGTCGCATCGGCGGAAATCAGAATGAGGGCATGGCTGAGTTGGGTTTCGACCAGACGACTTTGTAATTCCAACCCGTTCATCCCGGGCAGGTGAAAATCAACAATCAGGCAGTTCGCGAGCGAGCAGTCAGGAGCGGCGAGAAAGGCCTCGGCCGAATCGTAATCGGTGGTTTGGTAGCCGACGGAGCGCAGCAGGCTGGTCAGGGCTTCACGGACATACTCCTTGTCATCCACGATGGCGACGAGCGGGACTTTGCGATTGGCGACCGGCGAATTCATTGCCCTCCATGTTAACCGGTCCGGAAGGGAAAAGCTAATATACCTTAGTATGATGGCGGAACCCCGAGCGGGCCACAAATCGCCGGGTGCTAAACTTTGGGCGCGAGTTTTTCGGCCATCTTGACCAGTTCCGCCAGCGAGCCGGCGGCCATTTTACGCATGGCTTGGCCGCGCTGCACTTTTACGGTGATCTCGCTCGTCCCCAGTTCCGCCGCGATCTGCTTGTTCAGCAGGCCGGTCACGACCAAGGCCATCACTTCGCGTTCGCGAGGGGTGAGCGATTGATGCCGGGCGCGCAATCCGGCCGATGCCGCGTGGCTCGTCTTCGCTTCGCGATCCTGTTTCAGCGCCTCCTGGATTGCGTCCAACAAATCCTGATCGCGAAACGGTTTCGTCAAAAATTCCACCGCGCCGGACTTCATGGCGCGCACACTCATCGGAATATCTCCGTAGCCGGTGATGAAAATAATCGGGATGCGGCGATGAGCCGCGGCCAGCTCGCGCTGCAAATCAATTCCGCTCAGCCCCGGCAGCCGCACATCCAGCACCAGACACGACGGCGCGTCCGGCGGCTTGGAGCGGAGAAAATCGGCCGCCGACGAAAAAGTTTCGACGCGCGAGCCCACCGAGCGGATCAGACTCGAAAGCGCTTCGCGCACGGCGGCGTCATCGTCCACCACCAAGACGACGGGACTGTTTTGGGCCGATTTGGTGTCGGGGGCGACGCTCATGGGTGGACTCCTTTCTCCACCGGCATGGTTAACTGAAATGTCGCGCCCGCGCCCTCGTTCGCGGCGGCCCACAAACGACCGCCCTGCGCTTCGACGATCGAGCGGCAAATCGAAAGCCCCATGCCCAGCCCCTGCGGCTTCGTGGTGTAAAACGCGTCGAAGACCCGGCTCATCTGCTCTTCGGTCAAGCCGATGCCCGAATCTTGCACCGCGACGAGGATCGCGCCGGCTTCGTCCCGGCTGGTGCGCAGGCGGAGAAGATGCGGGCGGTCCGTCACCTTGGCCATCGCGTCCAGGGCATTGATCAGCAGGTTCATGATGAGTTGCTGAATCAGCACGCGATCCATGGCGGCAAGCGGCAGGTCGTCGCCCAAATCAATTTCAAAGATGGCTTCGCGCCGGCGCAGTTCGCCTTGCACGAGCGGAATGATTTCGCGGACGACCTCGTTGATTTTCAATCGCTCGCGCTGCGGCTCGCCTTTGGCGAGCAAGGCGCGAATACGGGCGATGACTTCGGCCGCGCGGTTGCTATCGCGCACGATGCGTTGCGCCGCCGCGCGGGCTTCCGGGAGATCCGGCGTCTGCCCCTTCAGCCAGCGCATACAGGCGTTGGCGTTGGTCACGACGGCGGCGAGCGGCTGATTCACTTCATGCGCGATGGATGCCGTGAGTTCCCCAACGGTCAGGGTGCGCGCGACACGCGCGAGTTCAGATTCCGTTTTATCTAATTTAGCCTCGGCCTGTAGTCGGGCGGAGTTAGCGCGCAGCATCGCCACGCCTTGCGCCAGGCCGTTCGCACCTTGCTGCAACAGGTCTGCTATCTGTTCGTTCAACGCATCTGACCGGTTGGAATAAATCACAATGACGCCCAACCTCTGCTCTTGCGCGATCAACGGCATAGCGGTGAGCGAGTCGATGTCACGTGCCTGCGCCCACTCGCCCATCACCGGCCAACGAGAATGATCCGCCAGTAAAGCGCTTGCCGCTGATTTTCCCGTCTGGAGGGCGCCGCGGGCGAGTTCCATGCCAATCCCATCTGTGGCCCAAGCGAGGGCAGAATCATTCAGGCTATTTCTATTCTTGTCGGAACATGCGATGAATTGAATTTTGCATTCATGGTCTGGCTGACTATAGCCGACCCAGGCAAACGGGAAGCCGCCGTCCACCACCATACCGTCGCAGACGCGCTGGACCAAATCCGTTTCATCGGTGCATTCATTGACCGCTTTCAGCAGCGCCGTGCGCATGCGCCAGCCGCGATTCAACCGCTGCAATTTTTTTTCGTTGCGGGTTCGCTCCACTATCTCGGCGGCCAGTTTTTTGTTGGATTCGGTCAGTTCTAGCGTCCGTGCCTTGATCTTGTTTTCCAACTCCTGACGCGCCTGTTTGCGTTCCGTAATGTCGGTGGCAAAAGCATAGTAATACTCCGGGTCTTCCGCGGTAGCCGGCACGATATGCACCAGCATGTCGACGGGAACGCGCGTCCCGTCCTTGCGCAGATATTCTTTTTCATACCGGACGGCCCGACCGGTGCGGCGCATTTCGTCGAGATGCACGCGTTCGGCGGCGTGCTGATCCTCGGGGGTGAGCCGGGGTCTGCCCAGCACGCGCAACTCGGCGACAGAATAACCGGTCAGCGCTTCGAACGCCGGGTTCACCAACCCAATATCGCCATTTTCATAAGCTACCGCCACGGGCTGGGCGGAATCGCGAATCAGCTGGGCCAGAAACTCATTTTGCTTCTGGCTCTCCGCCAAAAGCCGCTCGGTTTGTTCCCGGTTGGCAGTTTCGAAGTTGGGTTTCGTTTCGAGCGGCGCGGCGGGCTGGTTGCTTGCTTTATCGTTCACTGAGGGGAAGCCGGATTGCCGATAGGAAACTGGATCCTGAGGGGGTGGGTCGGGAGAATATTAAGGGGAGGATGACGGGTCGCGACGGAAACGGACCGCTATAGCTCCTGCAATCCTTAAGTCCGTATCTCCCGATTGATCCATGTCAGCGCGTGCCAGAATACCAGCTGCTTTTCGCGTGAAACCGCGCTCAACGATTTGCGCGAAAGTTGTGGTCGCCGGAGTCGTTGATCCGTGTTTTGCGCGGACCGGGTGTTTCCATGACGTTCCTTTTGTGGACGGGCGGTTTTCGCAGTGCAGTCCGCTGGAAATGACTGCAAGGAAACTGGATCTTGCGGGGTTGGGTCGGGTGGGGGCTAGCAGAACCCACCTAAACTCGGCGCTCACCTCGCATGCGCCGTCTTCCACGTGTATTTTTGAGCCAAACTTCAGGGCCCCGCAGGTCTGACCTGCCGGGCAAGAAAACTACGATTCGAATCTCGCTGGTCAGGCGATGAGTTTGCGGCGGACCGCCAACATCCCAATCATCGCCAGCGCCACGAGGGTCGCGGTGCCACCGGCATCCGGCACGTTGTTGCTGCCCACTTGGTATTCAATATAGCCCACAGTGGTGCCCGCGAGGGCGGGCGTTACGTTTTTTCTCCCCCCCGAACCCGAAATAGGCTCCTGCCGTTACATTCACCATGAAGGCATCCCCACCTCGATCGACGTTTCGCCCCGCATCTACTCTCCTCGGCCTCGTCCTGTTCTGTCTGGCTGTCGCCACCGCCGAATCGGCGACCGGCTCCGTGCGCGGCCGCGTCAGCAGCGCCGAAAACAAATCCTACCTGCAAGGAACCCACGTCGCCATTGAAGAGCTACGGCTATCCACATACACGGACCGCGATGGCGAATTCCTTCTCGCCGGCGTCCCGGTCGGCAGCCACCAGCTGCGCGTAAACTACACCGGTCTCACCAACCGCACTGTTCCCGTCACCATCTCTGCGGACGCCACCGCGCGGCTCGACGTCGAATTGGGCGCCGAGGTTCATCAGTTGCAGGCCTTCAGCGTGACGGCCGACAACGTGAAGAACGTCGTGGCCGCCGACGCCTTCGGCAGTGCCGGCGAGGGCAATGTCGCCGACCTGCTGCAACGACTCTCCTACAGCACGAACCTCGCCTCGCTGCGCTACAATCCTGGACAGGGCCGCATCGACCTGAGCGCCCGCTTCAAGCTGACCCGCAACCTCGACCTTTACGGCGACGCGATCAACGTCACGGCCGGGCCGATCGTCTTCCAAGGCCCGATGCCCGGCCGCCGCGACCGCATCTCCGACTACGGCGCCAAGGTGAGCTTCGGACTCTCGGGCCGGTATTAGTCTGCGGGCTTTACGGCCCCGGCCGTGACGAAGCGACGCCGCAAGATGCCTCCCGCCCATCAGCGCAGCCCACCGTATTGAAGGGTTTCAAAGACTCGACATTCGCCTCTGCATCCACGCGGTCCACAGTCCTAATCTCAAACCCCGGTCTGTCGCGCCCTCCGCGACTACAGCTACCCAAGCCCGAATCCACCTCCAGAAATGAATGCCAAAATCCCTGCTCGAAAATTCCTGTGGCTGGCGGCCGGCCTGCCCGCCGTTGCGGCGCTCGCCCAGACTGCGGCGAAACCTACTTCCGAAGAAATTTTCGTGTTGGGAGAATTTCGCGTCAACACCGCCAAGGACGACAGCTTTATTGCCACGGAAAGCACCTCAGGGACCCGCGTCGCCACCGAGCTCATCAATCTGCCTTTCTCCATCTCGGTGCTGACCGAGGATTTTGTGAAAGAGTTTCAGCTGTTCGACCTCGACCAGCAGGCACCCTTCATTTCCGGCATGGCCGCCGGCGATCCCGCTCAGGGTGGCGGTGGCGGCACGCGGCTGCGCGGCTTCAGTGTGCCCTATTTCCGCAATGGCTTTGCCCGCACGCAGGCGCCCGACTCGAACAGCATCGCGCGCACGGAAGTGATCAAGGGTCCCCAGTCGGCGATTTACGGTCGCGTCTCCCCGGGTGGGGTCATCAATTTTATCTCCAAGAAACCGGGGACGCGGTTGGCCTCGGGCCTGAACTACGTGACCGGTTCCTACGACCATCAGCGCATTTCCGGCGACATCACCGGGCCGATCATCCCCGGCAAACTCTTCTATCGCGTCGACGCGACCTACTACGATTTCAACCGACCGACGGACTTTTGGTATAATCGCACGACCAATCTTTCCGGATCACTCACCTACAAGCTCTCGCCGAACACGCTGTTCACCCTAGAACACGAATACACCAACCGCATCATGCAAGGCGGGCAGTCCTTCACTCGCTGGACCCGGGTAAGCGGCACCCAAACAATCACAGAAGGCTCGGTGTTCTACATGCCCGATCAAGTGCTCGGAAAGAGACTCGCCCAATTCAATGTCAACGGGGCGCATAACGTCGTCAAACGCTCGTCCGACTCCAGCTACTTTACGCTGGAGCACCGGATTAAGC
>JANOCT010000011.1:0-1594 GCA_031412335.1 bacterium
GCAAAGCCCTTCGCCACAGGCTGCGAGACAGGCCGTTTCGGGGGCCTCCCTCGCGTGCGTGTCATGCGTGCTCGCGTGCGTGCTGCGCGCGGTAGTAGTTTCTTTCTTTCTTACTAAGTTAGTGTCCAGAATCCGGAGATGGCTTTGTTCCAAATCTGGACATGGCTTTGGGTGCTTTTGGTCAGAATCTGGACATGGTTTTGCAGGAGTTTGCGCAAAATCCGGAGATGGCTTTGCGGGAGTTTGTGCCAAATCCGGAGATGGCTTTTGCCCGCCTTGCCGTCCGGAATCCGGAGATGGCTTTTGGGGAAGATCGGCCTCGAAACCAAGAATGTAGCGGGTTGATTTCCACTGCTTCGGGCCGCACCCCGGCCGCCGATGTCTGCGGATCAGGCCCGCCTCTTCCAGCCTGCGCAACTGCGTGTTCAGCGAGGCGCGTGAGATTTCGGTATCGGCGGTCAGTTGGTCTTGCGACGGAAAGCAGCCGGACCCGGGGGTGTGCCGGTCGCAAAGATGCCACAGCACAAGCTTGGCTGCGGGGAGGAGCCCGCGCTGCTGGATTGCCCAGTCGGTGGCCAGATCGCTCATAGCGCGTCCGTCACAGGCAGGCGCCGGACAATGGCCGCCATCAGAGCGATGTGCGCGTCGGCATCTGCCTGGCGCATCTGGCCCGCCCGGACGCGGGACCAAGAGACCTGCCTGCGCAGGTCCAGCTCGCGCTGGGCCTCGGCGATCAGCGCGGCGATCGGGATCGCGCCATCAGGGATGATCTGTGCCATGACCACCCCTCAACGCCGACCGGCGACAGCGCGGCCGACACCCGCCTTGCGGACCTCTTGCTCGCGCAGCCAGTCTCTGACAGCCTCCATGCGGTAGAGCACCTTGCGCCCCACCCGGACGCAGGGTGGCCCCATGCGGCGCGTCTCCCAGCGTTGCAGCGTGTCGACCGACAGGGTCAGTTCCCGGGCGAGGTCGGTGCGGTTCAGCCAGCCGGTCAACAGGCCGCTGTCCACCTCCGGCACGGCTGGGTCCGTGTCCTTCAAGCCAATGTTCTTCATGTCTTTTCTCCATGCCCGGCGCTCCCCGATCGGTGCGCTGAAATCGGTCAGGGGAGACAAGCACGGCCAAGGCACCGGCAAAGAGGCGGAAACCGGCGGAAACAAACCTGCGGTTGATCCGGGTCTTTTGCGGTCGAATGCGGCCTCGTGCCTATCAAACTCGAAGGTGTTCGTGTCCGACACCGCAAACACCGCGCGAATGCCGCAAAACCTGTGGTCAAAAGGGCGGATGAATGACCGGTTTGTTTCTGCCGGTTTCCGCCTCTCTGCCGGAAACCAACGAAGAGCAGGTTGCTCTTTGCGGGTTCTCTTTGCTCAGTCGGCCTGAACTGGAGGGCCCGCATGGGAACGCATCTGACGGAACGAATTGTAAAAGCTGCCGAAATCGGCACGCGCAAGTATGTTGTGTTTGACGAGGACTGTGCAGGCTTCGGCCTTTGTGTCTTCCTGTCGGGCCGCAAGGGGTTCGTTCTGATCTACTGCGTGGCAGGGCGGCAGCGGCGCATGACGATCGGCACATGGCCTAGCTGGTCGGT
>JANOCT010000012.1:0-173447 GCA_031412335.1 bacterium
TGGTGGTTTACTGATTCCGCGGATGACCACCTTTCAGCGTGATGCTATCGTATCTCCTGTAAACGGTTTTCAATAAATACCGATACACCTGTACTTCGCAATACGGCTCCACTTACAAACGACATCACCCCGTCTTTGGCAGGATCTGTGCCACGGAGTCCTGCTCCGTTTAAGTTGAGATAGTTAGTTGAAATATTTACAATACCAGAAAACACATACATCTTACTGGCATTAAGGGTAATAACGCTGCCCGAAGGTGTTGGTAAATCGGAAAGCGAATGTACATATACCAAGTTCGATAAAGGATTTGTAGAAGTTGAAGATTGCCATTGTGTAAGCCTGTAAATATCGACGCTATTGGTGGTAGTATTATAGATTTGCAAACCGTTTACAGGAGATACGATAGCATCACGCTGAAAGGTGGTCATCCGCGGAATCAGTAAACCACCAGTGGTAGAAGTGATGTCGAGCGCGGAAAGTGGATTGGAAGTACCAATACCTACCTGTGCCTTTACAAAAATTGAAATGCACAATAATAACAGTGTTAAAAGCTTTTTCATGAAGTTTGTATAAGGAGTTAAGAAAAAAGGAATAATTCGATTACGGTATTCGGTTAAAAAGGTTCAGATTTTTTTTACCTCTGATTAGATACCTTAATTATTGTATTTTCAGCCAAACATGATGCCAAATCGTGTGATGGTTTTTTAGCATTATTGAATTAGAAAAAAGCTGAAATAAAGAAGTGCTCATCTAGGAGATTCTTCAAAGATTTACCACCATTTAAAAAAAACTTATTCAAATATCAATTCATTTGTACTTTAGCAATATTATGCACACGTGGGTATATATGAGTTATCGGATACCTTGAAATCAGCAATATTCCTTCACAAAAATGTATGACCAAATATTAAAACGACTATCACAATTTATTTCGCTTGACAAAAGTGAGGAGGACTATTTCGTAACGAAACTAATAGTTAAAGATTTTAATAAAAAAGAATTGGTTTTAAAAGAAGGCCAGATTTGTAAATATGCTTATTTCATCAACAGCGGTTGCGTTCGTTATTACTATAATATAGAAGGTCAGGAAAACACAGCACAATTTTTTTTTGAAAATGGTTGGTACACTGATCATGAAAGTTTTTTGACAGGCAAACCAACTCAACAAAACATTGAAACGCTTGAAAAAACGCAATTGATTTTACTTTCAGCATTGGACTTACAACAACTTTTTATTGATATTCCAAAGTTTGAACGATTTGGACGATTAATGGCTGAAAATGCTTTTCTAGGTATTCGTCAACGAAGTGAAATGTTAGAAAACCAAACTGCTGAGGAACGTTATCTTACCCTAATGAAAGAAAGACCAAAAGTGTTTGAAAGAATACCGCAACATTATATCGCGTCTTATTTAGGAATTAAACCACCTTCATTAAGTAGAATAAGAAAAAGAATATTTGACAACAAGTGATTTACACCTATTAGATTAATATAAAAAGTTTTAGCGCATGCTTAGCATTTCTTAACTTGGGTGAACGTCTAACAAAAATAGTTGACGGACTTTTGTATCGTAATAATTATAAACAATTTAAACGATACAGAAAATGAAAAAGTCAATTCTAACTCTTGCAGTGAGTATAACCTGCATTGCTTCGCATATTGCAAATGCACAAACACTTACAGAAAAAAAATCAAAACTACCAGTATATGGTGAGTTTGGTTTAGGATGGGGGCAAACCCTCTTTTTTGGCGATATGAAATCCCAGCTTAATCAATCGTATGGTGGTAGTTTTAACCCAAACATTGGTAACAACTTGATGATGGGTTTTTATATTGCACCCGTAAGTTGGAATGGGCTTGGTATAGGTTCAAGAATAAAAGGAACATTCGGTACTTCTGTAGAAGGCGACAATGGCGATAGCTACATTTTCAATTATTATAACCTTGCCATTTCAGCGAAGTATTATGCTTTAAGTGGAGAGTTTAACAAAGGACTTTATGCTCGCGGAAGCTTAGGGTTTGGACAGTTTACAACAAAACGAATAAATGAAGCGACTAATTTATACAAGCATCAATATGCAATTGGTACTTCATTAATGGGTGGAATTGGTTATACCTTACCTTTCAAAAAAACAGCTTTAAGTTTTGAAGCCGAATTTGACTATTCTAATCGAAATGGAACTATTGATGGAAAAGGTGATGCAGGCTATCAAAGTGGACAAATTGGAGCAAATATTATATTATCATTTTAATGTAAACTCAAACTATGAACACTAAAATTCGAACCAACTTAAAGGTAGTCAGTAACATAAGTTTTCTTCAACTTTGGACGGACCTTGTTAACTTCGACATTTTATAAATATTGTGATTTAGTTCGGCTGGACAAATATCTCTAGGCTTTTTGTTGTTAATATGTAAATCAGGATCCCAATTGCCGAAGTATCTATCCCATCGAAGTACGTCTTCAGGCTAGATCATAGCGTCATTAAATCTCTGATTTACATTTTAAAGATTCTTTATTCTCACCTAACCCAAATTTTTAATACAATTTGATCTTTTGAATTGTGTAATCAAAAAAGAGTAAAAAATTTCAGTCTGATTAAAAATCGGTAATCAAAAAAATTGATTATAAAGAAAATCAAACAAAAATTCTCTTTTGCAAAGGAAGTATTTGACAAAAAACCTGCCTTCAGTGATATACTATTTTTATTAACCTTTACGGATACTTTGCATACAGAATGTTACCCCAGCTATAGCAATAATTGTTTGTGCTGATTGTAGATGTAATATCTTGAACGCCATACCAATCGCCAATGGCAGGCGAGGTTGCATTGCCATCGCCATTCGTGTCACCACCATTCGAATCATCTCTATAGCTTGTAAAATACACGCCTGCTAAATCATTACCTTCAATAACAGAAAAGCCTTCGTGATAACTGATTTTATTAAAGCCGATTGCAGGCAGGTCAGTAATCTTAATGATCACCCCAGCAGCCAATTTTAGTTTCAATCCTTTTTCTATAAACAAAGAACCTGTAAGTACAAAAGGCACTTCTGTTTCAAGCCAACTTACATCCGTAACAGCTTCATCAGATTCGGAGGTAATAAAAATTCCATTGTAGTCATTCTTTTCAGAAGTATTAGCAGGATTATGGAAAGTATTGGAGTTACCGATGTTCAGGAAAGGATTTAAAAACAATGGTTTTACGCATCCATAGAAAGTGCTGTTGGTGATACTGAATTTGTTGTTTTTGCAGGTGCGCGCATCTACAACACCATAACCAGTTTGAGTTGTTTCTCCGCCAAAATATGCAAAAGTGCAATTGTCTATTATGCCATAATAAAATGTAAATTCAAGTGCAGGTTGCCCCGAGCCTGCACTTGGTCCTTTACCTCCAAAAAAGAAGTTACAATACTTGAAAACACAATTGTTTGAATTGATAACAATTCCTCCCCAGTCATTACGAGCAGGAGTAGAAGCACCATCAGCATTGTTGTCGCCTCCAAATCGGTCATCTTTAATAGAGGTGAAAATGATGGGTTTTGCAGCTGTTCCTACTGCATCAATCTTGCCTGAATTTGTAACGAAAATAGCATTGTCGAAAACATCTCCATTAAACTTCACAATTGCACCCGGCTGAATTGTTAAAGTACTTTTAATACTAATTTGAGTGGTACTAATAACATATACTTTGCAGTCTTCCCAAACTGTTGGTGTAGTAATATCAGTTGTGACATTTACAACTGTTGGAGTGCAATTATCTTTTTTATCGTTATTGTTATCTTTAGTGCATGATGCAATAAAAAGGATAGCGAAAAGTAGCAGGTAATTTAGTGAACGCATAGATTAGATATTTGATGCTAAAGTTATAACAAAAAACCATCTAAAAGAAACGTAACTAAGTAAAAATTTGTGCTTTATCTTCCCTGTTAAACGTAGAATCCATCTAGTTCTCTGTTCTTCTTCCAACTAAGTCGTAGTTTTAGTAATGCTCTGATTTACATTTTACATTTTTCAATCAAAAAAATAAAATAATCCAATTTTAGCAAATTTTTATTTATTTAATAAATCAAAAATTTTATTAGATATTAATTATTAATTTAATTCCGGAATTATTAAAATTATTTACAATTAAGCAATGCTTTTCGTTTAGAATTTTAATAACACAGTAAAAATTTTTGGCACAATGTGGAATAATCTATTTATTAATTGGGTAGTTTTATAAATTCGAAAATAAGAGGATTTACCTATATTCAACCTATGGAAACCAGTAAAAAGAGTTTAAGAACCTTAATGTTAGCTGTTTTAATAATTAATCTAATTTTATTTTCATGCAATCAGAAAAAAGCAGATGAAAAATATTCTGAAGACAGTAATAATGAAGAAAGTATTCTAGTTGAACTTGCTGATAATAATATAACTCCGACAGTATATCTTTCAACTTATAAATTAATTGTTAATTCTTCAATAGATAGAAAAGCAGATGCTGCCGAAATATTAAGAGTTAAAAGAAAATGGCCGCTTGCAATGCAATCAAAAAATCCAGCAGAATTTGAATCCATATTAGCCAAAAACTTTACATTTAAGGGAACTGATTCTTTTTATAACAGAAGCGACTATATTAAAGATCGAACTAGTTCTGATGAATGGATAATAACTTTTGTTAAATATGAAAACGTCACATTGCAATTCATAGGGGAGATAGGAATTTTGAGTTACAAAAATCATGTTACGAACAAAAGCCAAAAAACCAATAAAATTGAAAACGAAGAAATAACTTGGGTAGATATTTATGTGAAAGAAGATGGAGAATGGAAAATTGGAGCTTCACACTCTATTGATTATCGACTTGGAAATGTGCCAGATTCTTTAAAGGGAAAATCTGATTGATTCTGAATTTTATTAAGATGAAAATCTTTTAATTCTTTATAGCGTTTTGTAAATTTATTTAACAAAATACTATTACTGATCAAAAAATTTAATTATACGAAATGAACTTAAAAATTAAAAGTTAAAGGGTTTTATGCACTTTTCAATTAATAAAAGGCAAGATAATCTCATTATTATCAAAAAATAATAATAGGAGATTGGTTTGTAGAATACATGTTGAAATATAATTTTACCTTGGCTTAGTGGTTAAAAAATTTTGCTTATTGTATAAATTGACAAAAAAATTAAACCAATAATCCTATGATAAGAATTTTAATCCTACTATTAAGTTTAATTTTTAGTTTAAATGGTTATTCCCAAATTATTTTTGGGGTTAATAGTTATATTGAATACCATATGGGTAATTTACCTATAATAATTTCAGTGCCGCATGGTGGGAATCTTACTCCGTCAAGTATTCCAGATAGAACGTGTAATAGTGCAGTTAACGTTGCTGACCAAAATACGATAGAATTAGCGCAACAAATAAACACAGCCTTTTCTTTAGCAACGGGTTGCCGACCATATATTATTTATAATAATTTGCACAGGTCTAAATTAGACTGCAATCGAAATTTAGCGGATGGTGCTTGCGGAAACCCAATGGCAGAAAATGCATGGAATGAATTTAATAATTTCATTCAAACGGCTCAAGAGAGTGCTAAGAATGAATTTGAAGGTAAAGCGTTTTATATTGATTTACATGGGCATGGAAATCCAAATCAACGTTTGGAATTAGGATATTTATTATATGATTATGAATTGGCTTACTCAGATAGTATTTTGAATACAAACCAATATATTGCTTATAGCGCAATTCAGAATTTGGTTTCAACTAATATAAATTTGTTTAAGCATGCAGAACTTTTAAGAGGTATTAATGCTTTAGGAACTTTATTAGGTAATGCAGGTTATCCTTCAGTTCCTAGCTTGCAAATTCCATTTCCTGGGACAACAACTAATTATTTCAGTGGAGGTTATAACGTTGCAAATCATACAAGTTATGCGCAAAATAACACGGTAAATGGTGTACAAATTGAATGTAATTTTATTAATGTTCGTGATACCTATTTGAATCGTAAATTATTTTCTGATTCTCTAGTTTCTGTACTTTCAAAATATTTAAATATTCATCAAAACCTTTCCACAACAAATTGCGCGTCAGTTTCAACTACACAACTCACAATCGATCAATATTCAATCAATATTTCACCAAATCCATCAACCAATTTTATTGAATTTACATTTTCAAAAGATTTAATTGATTTTGAAATTGAAATAAAGAATCTTTTCGGGCAAACAATTTTAAAGACTAAAAACCAAAGCAGGGTAAATATTGAGCAGTTTCCAAAAGGAATTTATTTAGTAAAAATAACTGACCATCATAAAAACATAGTAGTTAAAAGAATTGCATTTCAATAATTTTTTTTTATTTGGAGTAAAGCCACTTGTAATCCTGCAAAGTAGTTAATCTATTTTTTTTTTGAAATAGATTATAATTTATTCTGAAACATGTTTGGGTATTGTAGGAATTATAATTTTAATATTGTTACAAG
The DNA here is from genome assembly GCA_031412335.1 of bacterium. Classification (GTDB taxonomy): domain Bacteria; phylum Bacteroidota; class Bacteroidia; order Sphingobacteriales; family Sphingobacteriaceae; genus JBBQYA01. The sequence goes on from JANOCT010000012.1 coordinate 6,487, forward strand.
GTTCATAAAACGTTAACTAGAATTATTAGATTAAAAAACTAGCATAGTCTTATTTATTAAGGTTTTAATATGAAACCAGTTTAATAATTAATAAAGAATTTCTATTCAGAAATGGTAATTATTATTACCGATCAATAGAGCCAAGTACTTTTTTCATAAACATATTAACCGCATCTTTTTCTGCAATACCTTCGGAAATCAACTGATGAACTTCAAGCGCTCCACACATATTTGAGATTAATTCTCCAATAACATCAATCTCTTCATTTTTTAATGACCCCGCTTCCGAGGTGTATTCTAACACTTTTATAGCAGTTTCAATTTCTGCTGATGTAGATGTTTTTTGTATTTGTCTAATTACTGGTAGCCTCATCTATTAATACTTTTAATTGTTCTTCTTTGTTGGTTTGAACCTGATTTAGTAAAACTCCATTTTTAAAACTTGCAAAAGTGGGTAGGTTTTGAACACTTGCTAATTTTCTTGATGCAGGATATTTTTCAGCGTCTACTAAAATAAATGTTGCGTTCGGTTGCTCAGCAGATAATCGTTTAAATTTCGGTTTCATTAACCTGCAGTTTCCACACCATCCAGCTGAATATTGGACAAGTACAGTATCATGCAAAGCCAGCACTTCGGCCAGATTGTCTTCTTCTAATTCTATCATAATGTAATTTTAATTTTTTGAAAAATATTCAGATATGCCTTGAGTGGTTGCTGTTAACGCTTCTTCTCCTTCTTCCCAATTTGCAGGGCAAACTTCTCCATATTTTTCAACATGAAGCTGAGCATCAATAATTCGAATATATTCGTCAATATTTCTGCCAAGGGGGTAGTCATTTATTGATTCATGACGAACAATACCTAGTTGATCAATGATGAAAGTTCCTCGATAAGCCGTAGGGTTACCATTAAAAGACCACATTCCTGTTTGAGAATTTAATTCGTAATTGCCACCTAATACTCCGAAATTTAAAGCGATTGTTTTGGAAGCATCTGCAACAATTGTAAAATTAACGCCTTCTATTCCTCCTTTATCTTTTGGAGTGGCTAACCATGCCATATGTGTTTCCTCTGTGTCAGTTGAACAGCCAATTACTATTGTATTTCTTTTTTCAAATTCATTTTGTTTCTCCTGAAAAGCATGAATCTCCGTTGGACAAACGAATGTAAAATCTTTAGGATAAAAAAATAAAATCACGTTCTTTTTTCCTATAAACTGCTCAAGACTAAAATCTTCTATAATTTCTTCTCCATTTATTACAGCGCCTGCTGTGAATTTTGGTGCTTTCTTACCTACTAATGCCATTTTGTTTTTTTTATTGTTAAAATAATTTCTATTTGTAAAAATAATAAATAGTTAACTTGACAGACACTCGTTAAGATTTTGGGCGTTTTGATTGAACGATAATGTAAATCTTTCCTCTTTTGAGTTTGAGAAAATTTGAAATTAAAACTATTTATTACCTTAAATATATCTTTTCAACAAGAAATTGTCAGATATGTTTAAATAAAAAAATATTAAAATTTTATTAAAAGGCTAAAGAATTCTTTTTTTAAATTTATTTTCTCTTAAAATGATTTCAAAACTTTACTAGTGAACTACTTATAATTTGCCATTACTATTTACCTAATGATTTATTTTTTAATTTCAATAGGAATGAATTATTTTGAAACCTTTTGCTGGTTAATTCAATAATTAGTAAATTAATTTAACTTACCATGACAAAAGCTTAACCATACGACATTAATCCATGAATCTTTATACTAAGGCATATCGTAAAGATTGTATTTCGTACTTAATAGCTAAACTTTAGCAATTGATTTATATTTTTGCTAAAACTTTTTTTGCAAATCAAAAGCAAAATTAGGTGTAACCCAAAAGAATAAACACTGGACGAATAACAATGAAAAAAATAGGAACAAATGAAATACAAAATATATAAGAGCTTTTTACAATTCATTCTTATTTTTTGCTTGCCTTTATTGGGCTATTCACAAACTATTCAAGATGATTTTGAAGGAAATGGTAATATAAGCTCTTGGTTTGGAGATGACTGCACTATAAATACTAATACTGTAAACCCTTTTCAGAATGGCATAAATCAAACTGCAACGGTACTTAAATACGAAGATAAAGGTGGCATATTTGCGAATGTGAAATTTGATAAAGTCAATAACTTTAATTTATCAAGCAATAACGTATTTTCTATAAAAATTTATGTCCCATCTTACGGTATCACTGGAAATTTGCCCAATCAGGTTTCATTGAAATTGCAGGATGGTACTTTGCTTCAACCTTGGGGTACTCAGGTAGAAATCATTAAACCAATTCTGCTAAATCAATGGCAAACCATAACTTTTGATTTTAAATATGATAATTATATTAATCTAAATGCGGGTTCTTTACCACCAACTCAACGAACTGATTTAAATAGAGTTCTAATTCAAGTAAATGGTGAAAATAATACAGATCGAGTGATCGCTTTTATCGATGATGTTTTATACGTAAATTCATTACCAGCAAATCCTGTTTTCAATAAATTAGTTTGGTCCGACGAGTTCAGTGGTAGCGGTACCATTAATTTTACGAAATGGTTTCATCAAACTCAACTACCTCAAAGTGGAAGTTGGTTTAACGGAGAAATTCAACATTATACAAACAGAAGTATCAATTCTTCAGTTGATAACGGAGTATTGAAAATTGTAGCGAAAAAAGAAAACTTTAGTGATCAAGGTTTTACTAAGCAATATACTTCAGCCAGATTAAATTCAAAATTTGCATTTACGTATGGTAGGGTAGAAGTAAGAGCTAAATTACCTTTTGGTGTTGGCACTTGGCCTGCCATTTGGATGCTAGGCAAGAATATAGATGAAATTGGAGGATATTGGAAAAATCAAGGTTTTGGAAATAGCCCTTGGCCGGCTTGTGGTGAAATTGATATAATGGAACATTGGGGAAATAATCAGAACTTTATTCAAAGTGCTATTCATACTCCCTCCAGCTATGGAGGAACAGTCAATTTAGGGGGCAAAATAGTTTCAACTGCTTCTACCGATTTTCATATTTACGCAATGGAATGGACTTCGGAGAAATTGGTATTTAGTGTAGATAGTATAATTTATTACACGTACAACCCTAGCATAAAAAATGCAGATACCTGGCCTTTTGATAAGGATCAGTATCTTTTATTCAATGTTGCTATTCAACAAAATATAGCAGCTAACTTTACACAAAGCGCTATGGAAGTAGACTATGTGAGGGTTTATCAACAAAGTGCAGTTTCAATTAATCAAAACAACAATTTACCCAAACACAAATTTTTTCCAAATCCAGTAAACAATGATTTAACTATTTCTTTTAATAATTTAAAAGACCAACATGTATTATTTAAAATATACAGCATTGATGGCAAAATTGTTAAATCATTTAATTTGCCGATAAAAAATAACGGTATTATTTTAACTGATTTAGAACATTTATCAAAAGGAATGTATATTATTTTATATGAAATAAATAATACAAACTATAACCTTAAATTTTATAAAGATTAATTTTTTCAGCTCTTTAATGAAAAAAGCAGCAAGTTTTATCATTCCAAATAATAAATTTAAATTAAAAGCAGTATTAGTTATTATTATTTGTCTGAGTTTTCAATTTACTTTTGGTCAAAACAATCGATTAGTAACAAATGGAAATATAGGCTGGTACAATTACTTTGGAACGTTTAAGTTTTCGAGTAAGTTTTCTTTGCAAACAGAATATCAATGGCGTAGAGAAAATTATTTAACAGAATGGCAACAAAGTCTGGTTCGCGTTGGAGCTAATTATAAACTAAATCAAAATTTACTTTTTAGAATTGGCTATGCTTGGATAGAAACATTTCCGTATGGAGAAATCCCTTTAAATGCCTCAGGAAGAGATTTTACCGAACACCGAATTTTCGAAATGGTTCAATTGTCTCATAAAGAAGGTAAACTTGACATTGCGCATCGCTACATGTTGGAGCAAAGATTTGTAGGAAGATACAGTACGTCGACTATGGATAAAGAAGATGAGTTTCCTTTATTAAATAGAATGCGGTATATGATAAAAGTACAACTCCCATTAAAGGGTAATGAGATCAAAGATAGAACTCCTTATTTGGCTGCCTATAATGAAGTATTTATTGGTTTTGGTAAAAATGTAAACGCTAATATTTTTGATCAAAATAGAATTGGTGTTTTAGTTGGGTATCATTTGAATAAAAGTGTACAATTGGAAGCTGGATATTTAAATCAGATTCTCCAATTTGGAAGACAAATTAACGGGGAAAACGTGTTTCAAAATAATAAAGGACTTATTATAAATGCAAACTTTAATTTTAATTTAATAAAAAATAAGATTTAGCCTGAAAAGATTATTAACAATTATACCATGAATTTCTGAAATATGGTTTTAAAATAATTGTTTAATTAATTATTAATTTTTTAAATGCAATTCCTTCTTTGCCAATAACTTTCAAAAAATACAAGCCCGATGAAACTGATGTAATTGGAATTAGTTCATCATCATTTGTTATTTTATTTTCCTGAATTATTTTTCCATTTAAATCTGTTAACTGATAACTCAGTAATTGTTCTCCTTTTATCTTAAATGAATTTGAAGCAGGGTTTGGGCTAATTTCAACATCAATTTTGTTTATGGTATTAATGCCTGTGAATGGAATATAACAACTATTTCCCAAATCTTGCCAACTTGAATCAAAATATAATTGAATATTTGATTTCTCAAAACATAATAGTCTAAAACCGATATCTGGATCCATAGTTATAGGATAATTAAGACTTATTTCACTCCCTATTCCTTCTATCCAATTTAAAATTCCATAATTAAAATTAAACTTCCTTCTTACCGATCCATCTAATAAAGTAATCGCAGTAATAGAATCTAGTTTATAATAATAATCGGAGCCCTGCAATGGAAATAAAAAACTATCTCCAACAGCTAATCCAAAATCATAAATTACGACTTCATGTGGGTAAGCCCATGAAATCGAATATACTTTTTTTGTTAAAGTATCCTCTCTTAAAGCTGCCCAAAAATTCCCAACTGTAGCTACGGAATCAACACTTGCCATAATTTTTTTATAACTAATTTGATTAATAGTAGTATCTCCATCTATGAATAAGCTTATAGACCTATACCCCCAAGCATATTCAGATTCAAAATACGTCCATTTATTATTTGTATCCAATAAGTTCTGGCTCTTAGCCTGATAAAATGATCCACTAATAATTAGTAAAAGAAAAAGTAGAAATTTTTTCATCGGAAAGTACGTTAGGTTTTATAAATTTCAATCATTATATCATTGATCTAAAGTAAATTAAAAAGTTGGATGTCTAATATTAAATATGATTAAAAAGATTTGAAATAACGTATTAAAGACTATGGGAATTAAAAATTTAAAAAATTAGAGTAAACTTAAAACAACAAAAGCAGCTTTGTAGCTGCTTTTTTATTTCTTAAATAAGAATTCTGAAATGAATGTGGGCCCAGAAGGGCTAAACCTTAATCGTAAAAGATTATGAGTTTGCTACTCTAACCAACTGAGCTATGGAAATTAAAAATTATCATAAGCTTAAAACAACAAAAGCAGCTTAATAGCTGCTTTTTTATTTCTTGAATAAGAATTCTGAAATGAATGTGGGCCCAGAAGGGCTCGAACCTTCGACCAAAAGATTATGAGTCTCCTACTCTAACCAACTGAGCTATGGGCCCTGAAAAATTTTCGATTTCGGATTGCAATTTTACATATTTGCATCTGAATTTACAAATTAATTTACTAAATATGATTATCAAGAATATCATTTTTGATTACGGTAACGTTATTTTCGATATTGATCATCAATTAACGATAAAAGCTTTTGAAAAATTAGGCTTAAATGATTTCTCAGATAAATTTAGTCATGCCGGACAAGCAGAATTTTTCAATGAATTTGAAAAAGGAAAAATTTCTGCTGATGAATTTCGCAAAAACATGAATGTATTATTACATGCTGATTTTTCAAATGAAATAATTGACCAGGCTTGGAATGCTCTATTGATAGGTATACCATCAGGTAATTTGGAATTGCTGCTCCAAACAAAAAACAATTACCGAACTTTTTTATTAAGCAATAATAATATCATTCATTACACCCAAATTATTGAGTATCTGCAAACTGTTTTTGAAATAAATTCAATGGACGATTATTTTGAAAAAACTTATTATTCCCATCAAATGAATATGCGAAAACCTGATGCGGACATTTTCGAATTCGTATTAAATGAAAACAAACTAAATCCTGCCGAAACATTATTTATAGACGATAGCAAACAACACATAGAAACAGCCAAAAAAATAGGATTGCAAACACATTTATTGCCAATAGGGTATGGTTTGCAAAATTATTTTAAGGAAAATTATTTTTAATTAATCTTGAGCAGCTTCTTGCAAATACAGATCTTCTATATTTTCAGCGTATTTCTTTTCAATTACTTTTCTTTTTGCTTTTAAGGATGGAGTTAATTCGCCATCGTCAATCGAAAAAGGATTTCTTTTCACTAAAAAGCTCTTTATCCGTTCAAATTTTGCTAATTCTGGGGATATCTTTTTGATATCTTCTTCAATCCAATTAATAATTTCTTCTTCCGAAATAAATTGATCAGCCCGTTCAAAAAATTCATTTTCCAGGTTAAATTGTTCAGCTAAATTTTCACGTGAGGGAACAATAATAGCAGTAATGTATTCCCGTTTATCGCCAATCAAAAATATCTGATCAATTTTGCTACTTTTTAAATAGGTGTTTTCTACTGGTGTTGGGTACACATTTTTCCCAAACGAATTCACCAACATATTCTTTATACGATCTGTTATTTGAAGATTTCCTTTGTGAAATCTTCCTACATCTCCTGTATGAAACCAACCTGCTTCGTCAATTGCTATGCGTGTATCTTCAGGCTTGTTCCAATAACCTTGCATTACACAATGGCCTTTTACTATTATTTCTCCTTCAGCACATTCATATTCTTCTCCAAAGCTGTCGTTCGTTTGTTCAGTATAAATAATTTTTGTGTCTGGATTTTGAATAGCAACAGTTATTCCTGGAATGATTCTTCCAACAGTACCAATTACAGATCTATCATATTCCGTAACAGACATTACGGGAGAAGTTTCTGTCAAACCATAACCTTCTAAAACACGAATACCTAAATTTCCAAAAAACTCACCCACATTTTTTGGTAAAGCTGCTCCACCGGAAATCAAAAATTTAAGATTGCCACCTGTTTTTTCTTTTATTTTACTAAAAACCAGCTTGTTTGCTAAATTAAATTGAATTCCTAAAAGTACACCCGGGGTCTTTCCCAGTTCTTTTAGTTTTCTAACCTGCTCTCCAATCTTAAATGCCCACAAAAAAATATTGGTTTTCATTCCACCAGCTGATAAGCCAGTTTTCATAGCCTTTTCATTAATTTTTTCGAGCAAACGAGGCACTGCAGCCATTACATTAGGCTTTACTTCAATCATGTTTTTACCAAGCAACTCCAAGCTTTCGGCAAATGCTAATTTGCATCCCTTCGCTAAGCAAACATGGTAAGTTGCTGTTCGTTCAAAAACATGCGAAAGAGGTAAAAAAGATAAAAAAGTATCTGTTTCATTTACGACCGTTATTTGCTCAAAACAATATCGAACATTGCTTACAAAGTTGGCATGACTTAGCATTACACCTTTTGGTGTTCCCGTAGTTCCAGAGGTATAAATAAGTGATGAAAGATCAGAAGGTAAAATTGATTCGCGAATGGAATTTATTTTTTCTTCGTAAATACTTAATCTCGATTTACCTTGTTCAATTAATTCAGACAGAGAAATAATTTCAGTATTTCCATTTAAGGTAACTGCGGTTTTTTTATAATCTTCAAAAATTGGAACTACAATTTTCAAATCATTACAAAATGCAGTGATTTTTACTATTCTTTTTAATAAAAAAGGATTTCCAACTAATAAAATTTTAGCTCCCGAATCATTCAGAATATATTGAATTTCATTTTCGGTTAGTGTTGGGTAAATGGAAACATTAACTGCTCCAATTTGCTGCAAAGCTTGATCATAATATACATATTCCGGGCAATTCTCTATAATTAGAGCAACTCGATCACCTTTTTCAACTCCAGCAGCCAACATATAAGCCGAAATTGCATCCGCATTATCTATCGTAGTTTGATACGATATTGGCTCATAATCATTTGTTTTTTTGTGCAACATAAATGTGTTGCTTACGGGATGAATATTTTTAACAACATTTCTGATCAGTTGCGGAATGGTGGTATGATCGGTCAACAGGTTCATTTCTTAGGATTAGGATTTTAAAATAAAAAATCTGCGTTGAATATAGTAATTTTTAAAAAAAATGGAATAATCTATTTTAAATTAAAAACAGCTTAAACATAAAAATGCCCCGCAAAAGCAGGGCATTCAAATAATTACTGAAATATTAAACTGAAAAACTTTCGCCGCAGCCACAAGTTCTGCTAGCATTTGGGTTATTAAAATTAAAGCCTTTGCCATTCAATCCATCAGAAAAATCAAGTTCTGTTCCAGCGAGGTATAGAAAACTTTTCATATCCAAAATAATTTTTAATCCATTATCCTGAAATTCCTGATCTCCCTTTTTCAACTCATTGTCGAAATCAAGTTTATAAGATAGACCTGAACAACCGCCGCCTGCTACTGCTACTCGAATAAAATAGCTTTCTCCAAGGCCAGCATCAGTCATTAATCCTTCAATTTTATGTTTGGCTTTATCTGTAACTGTAATCATTGTTTATATTTTTAATCGAAACAAACCAAAATTATTAATGATGGCTTTTTTCCATCACTATTGGTTCCATTCCGTTTTTTACTCTAAAATCATTGATAGCAGATTTAATTGCATCTTCTGCTAATACGCTACAATGTATTTTTACCGGCGGTAAGGCCAATTCTTCTACTATATCCATATTGTCAATAGATAAAGCATCATCAATTGATTTTCCTTTCAACCATTCTGTAGCTAATGATGAAGATGCAATAGCTGACCCACAACCAAATGTTTTGAATTTTGCATCTGTAATCATATTATTATCATCTACTTCTATTTGCAAACGCATAACATCGCCACATTCTGGTGCTCCAACTAAACCAGTTCCTACATTTCGTTTGCTTTTATCTAACGTACCAATATTACGAGGATTGCTGTAATGATCAATAACTTTTTCTGAATATGCCATGAGGTTTTTTTTTTATTATTTTAAATTTTATTTACCCGATTATCGGTTATTTTTTTCTTTTTATCAATTGTTTAATGTTCTGCCCATTCAATTTTATCCAAGTCAATGCCTTCCTTGAACATTTCCCATAATGGACTCATTTCTCTAAGTTTATTAACTGCTTGTAAAGTATGTTCAATTGCATAGTCAACTTCTTCATCTGTGGTAAATCTACCCAATCCAAAACGAATGGAAGAATGGGCAAGATCATCCGATAATCCTAAACTTTTTAAAACATACGAAGGTTCAAGTGATGCCGATGTACAAGCTGAACCAGAAGAAACCGCTAAGTTTTTCATTCCCATCATTAAGCCCTCTCCTTCAACATATTTAAAAGAGATATTGGTAATATGAGGTAAACGATGTTCAACGTTTCCGTTTATGTATGATTCTTCAATTACTGTTAATGAACTTTGTAAACGATCTCGCATAACAGATAATCTTTTTGCTTCAGATTCCATTTCATTCATGGCTATTTCGCAAGCTGCTCCCATTCCTACAATTCCAGGAACGTTTAATGTTCCAGATCGCATGCCTCTTTCATGTCCGCCACCATCCATTTGAGCAGTAACTTTTACTCTTGGGTTTTTTCTTCGTACGTATAATGCTCCAACTCCTTTCGGGCCATACATTTTATGAGCAGTAAATGCCATTAAATCTATTCCATCACGATCTACATTTACCGGAATTTTACCAACTGCCTGCACTCCATCTGTCATAAATAATGCACCATGTTTGTGTGCAATATCAGAAATTGCTTTAATCGGTTGAACTACTCCAATTTCATTGTTGGCATACATAATAGCAACCAAAATAGTTTTTGGTGTCATTGCGGCTTCTAATTCTACCAGATTTACCATTCCATCTGCTTGCACATCCAAAAATGTAATTTCTGCACCTAATTTTTCGAGGTGATGACAAGTGTCCAATACTGCTTTATGCTCAGTAGTAAGTGTAATTATGTGATTTCCTTTTTGTGCATACATTTCAAATACACCTTTTATAGCAAGGTTATCTGATTCAGTAGCTCCAGAAGTAAATATTATTTCTTTTTCGTTTGCACCAATAAGTTTTGCACATTGCTCACGAGCATAGTCTACTGCCTCTTCGGCTGTCCACCCAAAAGCATGATTTCTGCTGGCTGCATTGCCAAATTTTTCATTAAAATAGGGTAGCATCGCCTCCAAAACCCTTGGATCCATGGGAGTTGTGGCGTTATTATCGAGATATACTGGAAATTTAAGCATTATGTAGAATTTTTCTTAATAACTGCAAATTTAACAAAAAGTTTTGCATTAGTGGCTGTTTGCGCCAGTTTCAACCCTATTGAGAATTCATTTTATAAGGATAGAATTGAATAATCAATATTGATTAGTATCGAGAAACGTTTATTTTAGCTTTGTTAGTTAATACAGAATGTAAAAACCTTAAATTGCATAGGCTACTTACTACATACCTAATAATTAATAAAATACTTAAATCACATTTTTGTTTATTTGAACAAAATTAAAAATATGTTAAAACTTGAACATGTTGGCATTGCGGTAAAAGATCTAGCTATTTCTAATGCTTTATTTTCTTCATTATTAAATACAACACCTTATAAGCAGGAAACAGTTGAATCTGAAAGTGTGAAAACTTCATTTTTCAAAGCTGGAGATACTAAAATAGAATTGCTTGAAGCACAACATGAAAATAGTGCAATTTCGAAATTTATTGAAAAAAGAGGCGAGGGCATCCATCATCTTGCATTTGAAGTGGAGAATATTGAAAATGAAATTGATAGGTTAAAAAACGAAGGATTTATATTTATTAGTGATGAACCTAAGTCTGGGGCCGATAATAAGCGGATTTGTTTCCTGCATCCAAAGGGTACAAATGGGGTTTTGATCGAACTTTGCGAAGAAATAAAATAAAATTTGAACAATTGGATAATAAACCTATTTTTGCAATCCGAAAATAAAGTAAAGATGAAACCAGATATACACCCAAAAAATTTTAGAAAAGTAGTTTTCAAAGATCTATCGATTGATTACGCTTTCATAACCAAATCAACTGTTGAAACAAAAGATACCATTGTTTGGGAAGACGGTCAGGAATATCCATTAGTAAAATTGGAAATTTCTCACAAATCTCATCCATTTTATACTGGAAAATCTAAAATGGTTGATACTGCAGGTAGAATTGATAAGTTCAAAACTCGATACGCGAAAAAGTAATTTCAGTATTTGTTATATTATTTTAAAAGTCCCTCAGAATCTGAGGGACTTTTTTATTTTTGTTGAATGAACTATGTCCTTTTCGACGATAAAACTCACCAGCAATTACTTCCTTTAACGTATACCAGACCAGTTTCTGAAATTAGAATCGGTATACTAACCATTACAGAAAAATGGAAGCATTATTTAAATGCTGAGATAAGTTATTTGACAAAAGAATATTTAAGTTTTAAATATCCTTCTGAAATTCATGTAGAGAATTGCTTTATAAATGGCTCTATTTTACCTAATTCAAATTTAGTTGAGAAAATTAGGGCCTTAAAGATGAATCAAATATTAATGCAAGGTGCAGAAGTTTTGGCCTGGACGAGCGATAGCGATGAGAATGATTATGACAGGATACTTGAAATGGCTTATCAAGCGATTGAATATGAAGGATTGTTATTAAAAATTAATTATCCAGAAGATATTTTCAGATTAAATGGAACTGCATTAATTAACGATTTTGAATTAATTACTAAAGGAAAAGAATCGGCTGAAATCAATAGTTCTAATATGATTATGGGTCATAATATTTTTGTAGAAGAGGGTGCAGTTATTAATTGTGCCATATTAAATTCTACAACTGGGCCTATTTATATTGGAAAGGACGCTGAAGTTATGGAGGGCAGTATCATTAGAGGTCCATTTGCTTTGTGCGAACACTCAACCTTAAAAATGGGAGCTAAAATTTATGGTCCAACTACCATAGGGCCATATTCTAAAGTTGGCGGAGAGGTGAATAATTCAGTAATTTTTGGATATTCGAATAAAGGCCATGATGGTTTTTTGGGTAATTCGGTTCTTGGAGAATGGTGCAATATAGGTGCAGATAGTAATAATTCGAATCTTAAAAATAATTATGCTGAAGTTCGTCTTTGGGATTATACAAAAAAATCGTTTCGTAAAACCGGACTTCAGTTTTGTGGGCTTATAATGGCCGATCATGCAAAATGTGGAATTAATACTATGTTCAATACTGGAACCGTAGTAGGGGTAAGTGCCAATGTTTTTGGGTCTGGTTTTCCAAGAAATTTTGTGCCAGATTTTGCTTGGGGTGGTGCTTCTGGTTTTGAAACGTATTTACCAGCAAAGGCAGCAGAAGTTGCTGAAAAAGTGTTTGAAAGAAGAGATAAAAATTTTGATGAAATTGAAAGAAAAATTTTAGAATATGTATTTGAACTAACTTTACCTTACAGAAATTTTTAAAAAACAGTATGAGAAAAAAAATAGTTGCAGGTAATTGGAAAATGAATAAAAGCTATGAGGAAGGTTTAGCTTTAACTTCTGAAATTGTAAATATGCTAACCGATGAGCAAAGAAATGATTGTTTAGTGATTATTGCTTGTCCATTTATTCATACAAAAAGTGTAAGCCAATTGTCATCATCGAATAAATCAGTAAAAGTAGCTGGGCAAAATTGCCATCAGGAAAATTCAGGAGCTTATACTGGAGAAATTTCGGCTGCAATGCTTAAATCTGCTGGTGCTGATTATGTAATTCTTGGCCATTCGGAAAGAAGATTGTATGCTGGAGAAAATGAAGAGTTGTTGAAGAAAAAGGTTGATTCTGCATTAGCTGCGCAAATATTTCCTATTTTTTGCATCGGTGAAACCAAAGAGCAACGAGAAAGCGGAGAATATTTTACAGTAATTAAAAATCAATTAGCTGGTGCTTTATATCATTTATCTGAACAAGATTTTTCTAAATTGATTTTAGCTTATGAGCCAGTTTGGGCAATAGGAACTGGATTAACAGCAAGTCCTGCTCAAGCTCAAGAAGTTCATGCATTTATCAGAAAAGAAATTGAAGTAGAATATGGTGTATATGTTGCTGAAAATTGTTCCATTTTATATGGTGGAAGTTGTAATCCAGGCAATGCGGCAACTTTATTTGCTGAGAAAGACATTGATGGAGGTTTAATTGGTGGAGCCTCATTGAAATCAAGAGATTTTGTTGATATAATCCAGGCAATTGGATGAATTATATTGAATTAAATTTTACCATAATTTCTTCTGAGGATTATATCCGTGATCTAATAATTAATGATTTAAGTCTAATAGGATTTGATTCGTTTGAGTATACAGATTTGGGCTTTAAAGCTTTTTGCCCTTCCAATATTTATTCTGAAATCAATGTTAAAGAAGTAATTGAAGCCTATAAAAATAATTTCACTCTCGACTTCGAAACAAACTTAATTCCAGCTAAAAACTGGAATGAAGTATGGGAAAGCAATTTTGAACCTGTTATTGTTAATCAAGATTGTATAATAAGGGCAAGTTTTCATCCTGAATTTCCAGCCTATAAATATCAACTGATAATTGATCCCAAAATGGCATTTGGTACAGGGCACCATGATACCACTCGTATGATGTGTGAATATATGTTGGAATGTGATTTTATCAAAAAATCAGTTTTGGATATGGGCTGCGGAACGGGGATTTTAGCTATACTAGCTGGAATGATGGGTGCCGAAATTATCGTAGCCATAGATAATGATGAAATTGCAGTTCGATCTACCATTGAAAACGCAAAACTGAACAATGTTGAAAATATAAATGCGTTTACGGATGTAAATCCAAAGTGGGAATTAGGAAATGCTGATTTTATTTTTGCTAATATCAATCGGAATATTTTGATTGAACAAATGAAATCATATTCAACTATATTGGGTATTGGAGGTCAGCTTTTTATGAGCGGTTTTTATGAAAAAGACGATTTGGAAATGATAAAAGAAACAGCCTTGATTTATAATTTGAAATATCAGAATCATAAAATGGAAAATAGTTGGGCAGCAGCAAAATTCTGTAAAATCTAACATGAAAAAATTAATTTTTCTAATTGCTTTGTGGGTTGGCTCACTTTCAAGCTTTGCTCAAGTTTCACGAACTTTTAGTTTTGATAAGGGCAAATTTGTAAAAGAAGTAGAGCAATTATTGACCGATGCTAAAACAGATAGTGGAAAAGTAATTGCCAAAGAATTTGTTCTATTATATTCAACGCAGCAGTTTGATATTCTTCAAGATTCTCTCATTATTTTGTATTCAAATGCGATAGCTTCAAAAAAATATAATACCACCCGTGAGTTTGAAGATTATTACAGAGCATTAACTTTTTTTAAAATTAATAATCATAAGCCAGAAAATTTCACCGGTTTTATGAATGTTATCTCTAAATTAAGTACGGCAAAAAGTAGAGATTTAGCTCTGTTTTTAGACTTTTCAAGAAATCTATTTGCTGAAAATGCGATTTATTTTTCGCCTGATAATAAATGGCTATTGAGAGACAAAGAGTTCCTGATAGTAATGGATTCTGTTCCAAAAGTAGTAGTGAGTACCACTGATATTATAGGTACTGCCCGTTTTGATAGTACACTTATTTCGGGTACTAGCGGTACAGTATATCCTATTGCAGGCAGATGGGAAGGCAACAAAGGGAAAGTCGATTGGCAACGGGTAGCGCTTGATCCTACTAAGGTATATGCCGAACTTGATAAGTATAAAATAATTTTAAAAAATGCCGAATTTGAAGCCGATAGCGTTATTTTTTACAATAAAGACTTTTTCCAAAAACCTTTAAAAGGGAAATTTTTTGAAAAAATGACAGCCAATTCAAGTGCTGAAAAAGCAAATTATCCAAAATTTGAATCGTATGCCAAAGAGTTGGAAATCAAAAATATATTTAAAAATATCAATATAAAAGGCGGTTTTTCAATGTCGGGTAGTAAATCGTTAGGGTATGGAGATCGCTATACCAATGCCTTAGTTACCATTTATTATCGAGATTCGTTGGTTTTTAAAGCCTCATCAAAATCATTTATCATACTTGCTGATAGGATTTTATCAGACAATGTAGAATCCACACTTTACATAGGAGCAAAAGACTCGATTTATCATCCAGCAGTTTCTATGCGTTATTTATTGAAAGATAAAAAGCTGTCGTTGTTTAGAGGAAATGAAGGAATTTCCAGAACTCCTTTTTATGATTCATATCATGAATTAAATATTGCAGTTGAAGCAATTTATTGGGTTATTGATCAACCAATTTTGGAACTAGCAACCATTTTAAGTAAAGTACAAAAAGAAGCTAGTTTCGAATCAACAAATTATTATCGTGAAAATCGGTTTTCAAAAGTTCAAGGTATAAGCAGTAAAAACCCTTTAGTGATATTGAAAAGATTATCTGAACGATATTCATCCAGAGTTATAGCCATCAGTGATTATTCAAAAGAATTTAATCTTCAACCATCTGCAGTTATAAGCCAATTAAGAACCTTAGTTGAAGAAGGGTTTATTTTTCTGGATGAATCAAAATCCATAATAACTGTTCGAGATCGTACATTAAACTATGTAAGCAACGAAGCTGGAAAGCTTGATTATGATGTGATTCGATTAATTTCTTTAGCAGATTCAAATAGAAATGCTACGCTTAATTTACAAAGCAAAGAGTTGAAAATAATTGGTGCACAACGTTTTTTTCTGAGCGATTCACAGAGTGTTTACATTCAACCAAAAGACGGTTTGGTTACTGTCGCTAAAGATCGGAATATGTCTTTTTCAGGTGATTTAAAGGCTGGTTCATTGGAATTTATAGGAAATGGTTTTACGTTTGATTACGAAAATTTTTCCATCAATCTAGATAAAGTAGATTCTATGATGGTAACACTAGTAGAAAAAAATAAGAAGGGCGATGATGAGGCAGTTGATGTAAAAACTGCTTTGGAAAAAGTATCTGGTACACTTTATATTGATGATAAAAATAATAAGTCGGGATTGAAAAATTACCCTCAATATCCTGGTTTCGAAAGTGTAAGCGACTCGTATGTTTATTACGACAAAAAAGAAATAAGAAATGGAGCCTATACCCGCGATAAATTCTATTTCAAATTGGTTCCCTTTAAAGTGGACAGTTTAAATAGTAGTTCTGCAACAAAAGGACTTTCTTTTCCAGGAACTTTAGTTTCAGGTGGAATATTTCCAGATATTAAGCAGACATTAACTTACCAACCCGATTCTTCTCTTGGCTTTTTAACTAAAACACCAATAACAGGATTTCCGGCTTATAACGGTAAAGGAAAATTCACCAATAACATTCGTTTAAGTCATAAAGGTTTAGTTGGAGATGGCACACTGAATTACTTGTCCTCAACTGCTACTTCAAACGATTTTGTGTTTATGCCCGATTCAATGAATGCAAATGTGAAAACATTTGATATTAAAAAAGGCGTTTATTTAAAAGCCGCCTATCCGGCCATAAATATCAGTCAAGGATATATACATTGGCTACCGAAAGCAGATAGTATGTATTTATTTAGCCGCAAAAAAGCGTTTGAAATGTACGACGCTCAATCATTACATACAGGCAGAATGGTGTATTCGCCAGTAAATTTGTCTGGAAACGGAAGCAGCAGATTTAATAATGCCACAGTAAGCAGTAAGTATTTTGTTTTTAACGAAAATGATTTTCATGCTGATTCTTCTGGAATACAAATTTCTGCTATAGATACGACAAAAATTGCTTTGGCATCAACCAATATTAGATCAGAAATAGATTTTGAAAAAAAGCAAGGAACATTTAAAACAAATAAAGTAGGAGATGAAACTCGTTTTATTTTAAATCAATATGAAACTTCGCTTGGAGAATTTGTATGGGATTTCTTAGGTAAAGCAATTAATTTTAGTGCAAAAAAAGGTACTCCACTTTCTGATTCTTATTTTTTATCAACCAGAAAAAGCCAGGATTCATTAAGTTTTTATGCTACCAATGCAGTCTATTTATTGGATAAAGATAATATTGACATACGTGGAGTAAATCAGATAAGCGTTGCAGATGCTTTTATTTATCCCGATAGGCAATTTGTACAAATTGAACCTAATGCTGTAATGAAATTGCTGGAAAATGCAAAAATAACAGCCAACACCTTAACCAAATTTCATGAATTTTATAATGCTAAAGTTAATGTGAATGGCCGTAAATCATACAATGCTTCAGGCACTTACGATTTTAAAAACAAAACCGGCAAAGTGCAGCAGATAAATTTTACGGATATTAATGTAGATAGTAATTTTCAAACGGTAGGAATAGGTATTGTTCCCGATGATCAGATTTTAGTGCTGACGCCTCAAATTAGTTTTAGAGGAAATGTATATATGAAGGCGGCATCGAAAGATATGACCTATAAGGGATATGCAAAAATTCAGCAGCTAAGTAAATTAGTAGAATCAGATTTCTTTGATTTTAGTGGAGCATTTAATATTGATTCGAATGCAATTGAAATAAAGAATCCTAAAAAACGAAGTGGCGAAAAACTATTTTCAGGTATGCATATAGCCAATTTTGAGGGGAATGCTTACGCAACATTTATTAGTAAAAAAGTAGAACCGAATGACCATGATATTATAAAAGTAGAAGGCGAATTAATATATAATGAAGTAAAAAAAGAATTCAAAATAGGAGATAAAGACAAAGTGTTTTCTGGTGCTAAGAAAGGTAAGATGCTTACTTTTAACGAAATAACAGAAATTAGTACTGCTGAAGGATTATTAGATGCAGGTATAGATTTAGGAAATGGTTATAAAAATGAAATGGCAGGTGCTGTTACCTATGATTTGAAAAATAATTCAATTCTTTTAGATGTAGTATTAACGGCTGATTTTGCATTTCTAGAAAAAACATACTCCCGTATTATTGAAAATGTAAAATTAAATTCCTTCGAAGCACCAATGACCCGCGATGATAGAAAAGTATTTGCGAATGCAATTAGTGAACTAGTTCCTAAAAAAGCTGCGGATAAAATTTCAGAAGACATTATGTTATATGGCGGATACAAAATTCCATCGGAATTGGAACATACCATTGTGTTTTCAGATCTTCAGCTGACTTTCGATCAACAAACCCGATCATTTAAATCAGTGGGAAAAACAATTGGAATAGCATCTTTAGGCAAAGAACAAATCAATAAAAGATTGAAGGGATATTTGTCCATAGTACGAACACAAGGACAAAACGCACTTAAGTTTTATTTTGAAACTGCAGCAAACGAATGGTATTACTTCGATATTTCTAATGGGTATGTGGAAGCTTTATCTTCCGATCAGCCATTTAATGATGTAATAATGGCGAATAAAAAAGAAACAAATAAAATGGGTATTTCTTCGTCCAAAAGAAAGCAAGCCTTTGTACGAGATTTCGAATAAAATTAATGAAGAAAAATAAAGTTCATTTTATTGCAATAGGTGGAAGTGCCATGCATAATCTTGCCATTGCTTTACATCTAAAAGGAATTTCCGTTTCTGGTTCTGATGATGAGATTTTGGAGCCATCTAAATCAAGATTAGAAAAGCATGGATTATTGCCAGAGCATATCGGTTGGGATAATTCTAAAATAAATACAGAAATTGATTCAGTGGTATTGGGCATGCACGCCAGAATTGATAATCCGGAGTTGCTTGAAGCACAACGAATAGGCTTACCCGTTTTTTCTTATCCTGAATTTATTTACCAGCAATCTCTTGAAAAAATCAGAATTGTAATTGGAGGTAGCCATGGTAAAACTACCATCACTTCCATGATTTTGCATGTCATGAATTTTCATCATAAATCTTTTGATTACCTCGTTGGTGCACAAATCAAAGGTTTTGATACGATGGTGAAACTAACAGAAGATGCTCCACTAATTGTTTTAGAAGGCGATGAATATCTTGCTTCACCAATTGATCGGCGACCAAAATTTCATTTGTATAAAGCCAATATTGCATTGTTAACAGGTATTGCATGGGATCATATTAATGTTTTTCCAACATTTCAACTTTATGTTGATCAGTTTGAGATTTTTATTAATACCATTGAACCAAACGGAACATTGATTTATGCTGAAAATGATGAAAATGTAGTAAATCTGGTTCAAAAATCTGATCGAAAAGATATTACATTTATTCCCTATTATACTCCAGAATATGAAATTGTAAATGGTCTGACATTTTTAAAACCTAATAATCTTACAATACCGTTGCAAGTTTTTGGTGAACATAATTTGCAGAATTTAGAAGGAGCTAGGTTGGTTTGTAAGCAAATAGGAATTGTCGAAACAGATTTTTACGAAGCAATTCAATCTTTTGAAGGAGCTGCAAAACGAATGGAATTAATTGCTTCAAATAAAGAAACGTTGATATTTAAAGATTTTGCACATTCTCCATCAAAATTAAAAGCAACTATTGCAGCAGCTAAAAATCAATATCCAGAGAGAAAATTAATTGCTGCAATGGAATTGCACACATTTAGTAGTTTGAATAAAAATTTTCTGGATGAGTATAAAAATTCGATGGATATGGCTGATGAAAAAATTATTTATTTTAATCCGCATACTGTGGAGCATAAAAAGTTGGATGTGATTTCTGAACAAGAAATTAGAACTTCATTTGGAAACATAGATGCACTAATTTTTGACAACACCCAAAACTTAACAGACTATTTAACATCAAAGAATCTCGAGCAAACGAATGTTCTGTTGATGAGTTCCGGAAATTTTGGTGGAATTATTTTAGACGATTTTGCAAAAAGTTTGCTTGCATAATAGCATTTTTGACAAAGAGCAAACTAAGATTTATCTATATTTGAAAAAAAATCTGAATGGCAGAGAAGGTTAATCGATTGCGGAAAGAACGGGAAGAAGCACCACAAGAATCGAGCAAAGCATCAGTAAAAAGCAATAAATTTAAGTTCAACATAAATTTTGAGCATGGAAGAGTTCAAAAAATAATTGGTTTTATTTTTCTCTTAGCAGCCCTTGCATTGTTTGTTGCGTTTAATTCATTTTTACTTACTTGGCAATCCGATCAAAGTGTTATAGCCAATGCTTCGTGGAAAATTTTATTTGATGCAGCTAATAATAAAGTAGAAAATTGGCTTGGCATTTTGGGTGCTATGCTTGCGCATCAATTCATTTTTTTATGGTTTGGTTTAGCCTCTTATCTTTTTATTGCCTTGTTTTTCATCATTGGTTATCGCCTAGTTTTTGATATTTCTTTGTATCCAACCGCAAAAGCGATAGCGTACACCTTGTTTTTCGTTGTTTTTATTTCATTATGCTCTGGATTTTTATTCAGCCTAACCACAGAAACCTATCGAAATTTCGCTGGTGCTTATGGCCTTCGTTTAAATGATTGGTTGGTTTTAACGATTGGAAGAGTTGGAACTATAGGTGTTTTGGCTTTTTCATTCATCACTTGGATGATTATTGCATTTAATACCAATTTTAATCGAAAACCAAAAACTGAATTAGAAAAAGAAATTGCTGTAATTGCGCCTCCTCCCACAGAAGTAGAAAATCTGGAAGAAGAGGTTATGTCGAGGCCGATTGAATTTGCCTTAAAAAATTCAAAAAATCAGAATTCTCTTGTTCCTGAATTTAAAATTGAAGAACCGATTGTTGAAAAACAGACGTCAACAGTTCATCAACCTGAATTAACTATTGCAGCTCCATTATTTAGTGAAGAATCGGAAAGCAGTTTGCTTGCCAAGTCCTTGGTAAAAGCGAAAGGGGAATATGATTCGAAATTAGATTTAGAAAGTTATCAATATCCATCGTTAGAATTATTAGATAATCATGGAAATGCTAAAATTTCTGTGAATCCAGAGGAATTAGAAGCCAATAAAAATAAAATTGTTGAAACACTCGGCCATTATAATATTGAGATTGATAAAATAAAAGCTACGATAGGGCCAACTGTTACCTTATATGAAATAATTCCAGCGGCTGGAGTACGTATTTCCAAAATTAAAAATCTGGAAGATGATATCGCTTTAAGTTTAGCTGCTTTGGGTATTAGGATTATTGCACCAATTCCAGGAAAAGGAACGATCGGTATCGAAGTTCCGAATTTGAATCCTGAAATGGTAAGTATGAGATCTATTCTTTCTTCAGATAAATATCAGCTGACAACTATGGATTTGCCTATTGCTTTGGGTAAAACAATTTCAAATGAAGTATTTATTGCAGATTTGTCTAAAATGCCCCATTTACTGATGGCAGGAGCAACTGGTCAGGGTAAATCGGTTGGAATTAATGCTTTGTTAGTTTCACTTTTATATAAAAAACATCCTTCTCAGATTAAGTTTGTGATGGTTGATCCTAAAAAAGTTGAGCTTACTTTATTCAAAAAAATTGAACGACATTTTTTGGCAAAATTGCCAAATGAAGCAGAAGCGATTATTACTGATACAAAAAAAGTAATTAATACGCTTAATTCATTATGCATAGAAATGGATCAGCGGTATGATTTATTAAAAGATGCTCAGGTTAGAAATTTAAAAGAATATAATCAGAAATTCAATTCAAGATTATTAAATCCAGAAAATGGTCATCGTTTTCTACCCTATATTGTGTTAGTTATAGATGAATTTGCCGATTTAATGATGACAGCAGGTAAAGAAATTGAAACGCCCATTGCTCGTTTAGCCCAATTGGCTCGTGCAATTGGAATTCATTTAGTAATTGCAACTCAACGCCCATCTGTAAACATCATAACGGGTACTATAAAAGCTAACTTTCCTGCCAGATTAGCCTTCAGAGTAAGTTCTAAAATTGATTCCCGAACTATTTTGGATTCAGGTGGGGCGGATCAATTAATAGGGCGTGGAGATATGCTTCTTTCAACTGGAAATGAATTAATTAGATTGCAATGCGCATTTGTTGATACGCATGAAGTGGAGCGAATTACTGAATTTATTGGATCGCAACGCGGATATGCAACTGCACATTTATTACCTGAATATGTAGATGAAAATGGAGAAGGGAGTGCTGCAAAAACCTTTGATATAAATGATAAAGATGCACTATTTGAAGAAGCAGCAAGATTAATTGTAATGCATCAACAAGGTTCAACCTCATTAATCCAACGAAAACTAAAGCTTGGATACAATAGAGCAGGAAGAATTATCGATCAATTAGAAGCTTGTGGAATTGTTGGACCATTTGAAGGAAGCAAAGCCAGAGAAGTTTTATATCCAGATGAGTATTCATTGGAACAGTATTTGAATACATTAAATAGTAACTAAACAAAACTGTTACTCATTCTTTCTGTTTCTGATTTAAGCTTTTACTACTTTTGTCTTTTATTAGAAGAATTCCTTAAAATAAAATAATGAAAAAAATATTCTCAATCGCTCTTCTAGTTTTTTGTTCTGCAACTTTTTTATTTGCTCAGAATGATAAAAAGGCCAAACAAATATTAACTCAGGTGAGTGCCAAATATAAATCGTTGAACTCTCTAAAAGCAGATTTCTCTTATACGATTGAGAGTGAGAAAGATAAAATAAACGAAACTCAAAATGGGGTTGTTTTTTTAATGTCAAAATACAATAAATACCGTATCAACATTGCTGGGCAGGAAATTATTAGTGACGGAAAAAACTCATGGACGTATTTAAAGCAAGCTAACGAAGTTCAAATAAATCCATTGGAGACTGGAGATGATATCATGAATCCTTCTCAAATTTTCACGATGTATGAGAAAGGATTTGATTATTTATTTGTTGAAGAAAAAGTGAATAACAAACGTAAAACTGAAATTATTGACCTTTCTCCAATTGATAAAAAGAAAAAATTCTTTAAAATCAGATTGACCATTGATAAAGAAACAAAGCAATTAAGCCAAATGAAAATTTTTGATAAAAATGGGAATAAATACACCTATACGATCAAAAATTTCACTCCTAATCCAGTACTCGAAAATACCTTCTTTACATTCGAAGCCAAGAAATATCCAGGTGTAGAAGTAATTGATTTACGTTAATCGAAAAGTATTTTTATAAAAAAAGCTACCAAACGGTGGCTTTTTTTATTGATATCCTTATTATTGTATTATGAAACCAACTACCGGTTCGCTGGATAAGCTTGAATTGTTATTTTTAGAACAAGGATATAAAGTTCGCTACGAAAAAGGTAATTTTCGTTCAAATTCGTGCAAAATTCAGTCAAAAAATGTAATTGTTGTCAATAAATTTTCGACTACTGAGAATAAAATAACGGCATTATTAGAAGTTATGCAAAAAGTATTAATTGATGAATCCTTATTTTCTGATAAGTTGAGAAGTTTTTATCATTCTCTTTCTCAAACCGCTATAAAATTGTGAAAATCACTTTTTTAGGTACTGGTACTTCACAAGGTGTTCCAGTTATAACGTGTTCGTGTAAAGTTTGTACATCAATCAATAAAAAAGATACTAGGCTTAGAACCTCTATACTTATACAATCTGCTGAAGCAACTATTGTTGTAGATACTGGTCCTGATTTTAGATATCAAATGTTAAGAGCGAATGTTAAAACCCTGTCGGCAGTTATTTACACACACGAACATAAAGATCATACAGCAGGCTTAGATGATATTCGAGCTTTCAATTATTCAGAAAAAAGAGAAACAGCACTTTATGCCCATCCAAGAGTTCAGGAAGCAATTCGTAGAGAATTTGCCTATATATTTTCAGAAATAAAATATCCAGGTATTCCCAAAGTTAAATTTGTAGATATCGGAGATAAAGAATTTCAGGTTGCAGATCTAAGTATTCAGCCAATAGAAGTAATGCACTATCATTTGCCAGTTTTAGGTTTTCGTATCAATGATTTTGTTTATATAACTGACGCAAAAACAATATCTGAATCGGAAATGGACAAAATAAGAAACTGTAAAGTTTTAGTATTAAATGCTTTGCAAAGAGATCCGCACATTTCTCACTTTACATTAGAAGAAGCCTTAGCAATGATTAAAATCCTAAATCCAGAGATAGCTTATTTGACTCACATAAGCCATAGGTTAGGAACCCATGATGATGTAACTGCAGAATTACCTAACAATGTTTTTCTTGCTTTCGATGGTCTTGAATTAGATTTATAAATTCTTTTATCGTTTTTTAATACAATCGAATTAGTAATAAATCACGTTAAGTTTAAAATTAATAAAAGTGCCCGGGAGGAGATTCGAACTCCCACGATTTCTCGCCACCCCCTCAAGGTGGTGCGTCTGCCAATTTCGCCACCCGGGCAGACATATTAATTTTTTAAGAGGCAAATATATATTTTTTAATAGTTCTTTGGACTTAGATAGACTCTAGAGCAAGTTTTAAATCCTCTATTAAATCATCTGCATGTTCAAGACCGACCGAAATTCTAACCAAATTTAATGGCGTTTTAGTACCTGCAGGTTCTACCGATGCCCTATGTTCAATTAAACTTTCTACTCCTCCCAAACTAGTAGCTTGAGCGAATAATTTGCATCCAGCTGCTAATTTCCTAGCTGCTTTTTCTCCTTTTTTTAATGTTATTGACAACATTCCTCCAAATTCTGTCATTTGTTTTTTTGCCAATTCGTAATTTAAATGACTTGGTAAGCCAGGATAAAAAACGGTTTCTATTTCAGGATGGTTATTTAGAAAGGTTGCTATTAGTAATGCATTTTGGCTATGGCCTTTCATTCGATATGAAAGAGTTTTAATGCCACGTAAAGTCAAAAAACAATCGAAAGGAGAAGGAACAGCACCGCCTAATTGTTGAACTTCTCTAGCTTTTTCATACGTTGTATTTGCAGTCTTAAAAACTAAAACTCCACCAGTTACATCGCTATGACCACCTAAATATTTAGTTGATGAATGCATAACTATATCAGCACCCATATTTAACGGCTGTTGTAAAATAGGGGTTGCAAATGTATTATCACATACACTTATGATTTGATGTTCATGACAAATTTTTAGTAATTGATCAAAATCATAAATATTTAATTTTGGATTTGAGGGTGATTCTATCCACATTAGTTTGGTGTTTCCTTTGATTTCAGAAAGTAGAAGTGGAATATTATTCATATTTATAGCGGAATATTCAAGATTCCATCCTGAAAAAACCTTTAAAAATAATTGACTCACACCATGGTAAACATCATCTGGAATAATAACATGATCTCCAGGTTTTAATGTTTGAAGGATTGCCGAACAAGCTGCCATTCCACTTGAAAATGCAATGGCTTTCTCTCCATTTTCTAGTGCAGCAATGCAAATTTCTAATTGTTCTCTGTTTGGATTGTTTGCTCTGGAATAACCATAACCACTTGGATAATCTCCATTTTCATCTCTGAAAAATGTGGTGGATAGATCTATCGGTTGAATTACTGAACCGAAATTTTTAATTCCTTTATTTGCTGCATGTATGGCAACTGTTTCAATTTTCATTCGCTAAAATTACGAATGCAAATCTAATTCAGTAAGTGCAATATTAGTTAATGGCTTGCTTATTAACTTTGATACGTTTTTATTGCTGTTTATTAGTCGTAAATCTTCTGGGTCAACTGTAGAAGAAACCATAAATATTTTGCAATTTTTACGTAGATTTTCATCTAATAACTCATATTCACTCAGAAATTGGAAACCATCCATTTCAGGCATCTTTACATCAACAAAAATAATTTGAGGAAATTGGGTATAAGTTTTAAGATAATCTAATGCAACAATGGCTGATTCAAATACTTGAATTTCTTCAGCAAATTTATTATTCAATAATATTTTACGATTAATGAGGTTGTCGATTTCATTATCGTCTATTATCATCACCAATTTTAATCTTGGTTCATTCATACATCACAGTTTTACTCTTTAAAAAGAATATTTCATCAAAGTTGAGAAAACTCGTGAAATAGAAATGCAAGATATGATTTAAAATTTTGGTAATAATGGTCATTGTTACTTCAACAAAATGGAAAAATTCCAATTACATAAAATCTAGTCAATCCGCTGATCGAGTTCCAGCAAATGTTGATTGGAAAGAGGTTTACCCAAAAACTTATCTACATACTTACTTTCACGGACTTTGGTCTGATCTTTTGGATCAAGAGATGATGAAAGCATAAATATTTTAGGATGATTTGTTGCAGTTGAATCTAATTTTGCAAATTCATCTAAAAATTGAAATCCATCAATTTCCGGCATTCTGATGTCTAAGAAAATCACATCTGGTGTGTTTTCCGGCGATTCATTTTTTAAATAATTCAAAGCGACTTCTGCGGAGCCTGCGACAACTATTTTTTCGGCAAAGAGGTTGTTTTCAAGAATTTTTTTATTGATAAGATTGTCGATTTGATTGTCGTCAATCAAAAGAGCAGACTTAAATTTGAACGAATTCATGGTCGAGAGAGTAAACGTAAAATCTAATAATACAAAAAATCTAAGATAGTGTAATTATAAAAAAAATAGGTATAAATTTTATTTTTTTATTTACAAAACTTTCTTCTTCTGTTTCTTAATCAATAATCGTATTCCAAATATTATGCGTTGAACTGCAAATTTGATAGAATATTATTGCTTAATGGCTTATTTAGCAAACTTTTTACGGTCAAATTTTCATTTGCTCTTTTTGTATCATATGGATCCATAGATGAAGAAAGCATTAAAACCTGACATTTTTCACTGATATTTTCAATCAGTTTTTCAAACTCTTCTAGAAATTCAAAACCATCCATTTCAGGCATTTTTATGTCAAGAAATATTACATCTGGTAGATCTTCAAAATCAGCTACAGATTGTTGCAGATGGATTAGAGCAAGTCTTGCCGAGTCGAAAACTTCTATATCTTGTGCAAATTGGTTGTTTTGAAGTATTTTTTTATTAATGAGATTGTCAATTCTGTTATCATCGATGAGGAGCGTTTTTTTAAATTTAAATTGCATTTTGGTTTATTAGGTTAGGAAGCTGTATGTAGAAGGTTGTCCCTTTATTTAATTCACTTTTAACTGATATTTTACCTTTAAGTTTTGTAACTGATTCTTTAACAATATATAATCCCAAACCAGAACCGGATGAATTCTGTGAGGCACGATAAAACATTTCAAATATTTTTTCTAAATGGATAGGATTAATACCTTGACCATTATCTGATATTTCAATAAAAACCTTATCTTCTAGTACTGTAGCGGAAAACTCAATAAATGGAAAAGTTTCACTTCGGTTATGATACCGCACTGCATTGGAAATGATATTTGATAGAATTACTCTTAAACGACCAATATCTGAAAAAAATTTCGATTTCTCGTCTAGTTTAATCCGTATGTCTATTTTTTCAGCCCCTTCAATGTATTTTAAATTTTCAACAGTTTCACCTATTAATGCCCGTAAATTAATTTCCTCACTTTGAATCTGAAGCCTTGAATTTTTCGAATAATTAATAATATCTTGAATAAAACGATCTAATTTGTGAACGCTTTGCGACATTTTATCAAGATACAGTTGCTGTTGTTCTGGTTCAGATTCAATTTTTGCTAATCCTATTAAACCTAAAACTGAAGTTAATGGTGCACGCAAATCGTGTGATGTGCTATAAACAAATTGATCTAATTCTTGATTTGTTTTCATCAATTCTTCATTTTGATGTTTCAACAATTCTTCAGCATATATTTTCTCAGTAATGTCTTTTGCTATTCCATAAATTCCTACAACTTTATCATCTAATAAAATTGGAATTTTAGTGATAATAAGTTTTGTAATATCACCATTTGCGGATTTGATATCGCATTGAAAGGAAGAGTTTGTACCTTTCAATGTATTGTCAAGATGTTCTTGAAATTCTGAAATATCAGTATTAGCTAATAAGCCTTTGAACTTTAATTTTTTAAGTTGTTCAAAATCAAAACCTGTTATTTGCTCAAACTTCTCATTTACTGATGTGAAATTACCATCATTATCTATTGAATAAACACCATCAGGATTATTATCAACCAAAGACTTATACTTTTGCTCGCTTTGTATCAGTTGGCCTTCTGCAATTTTTTTATCGGTAATATCTTCTATAGTACCTACGTGGCCAAATAAATCACCTTGATCCGAAAAAAGAGGAGATGTAGTTGCCTTTACCCATCTTATTGTACCATCTGGACGCAGAAAACGATAACTGCCTGGCAAAGCCCAACCTTTTCTTGCATATTCTACCCATTCATTGGTAAGCTTTATTTTGTCTTCTGGTAATAAATTTTTACGCCATCCATCACCAATTGCTTGCTCAGCCGAAACTCCTGCAATTCTTTGCATTCTGTTATTGCTCCAAGTGCAATTACCTTCTGTATCTGTAATAAATATGCCTACAGGATAAAACGCGCTCAACGATCTAAATTTCTCTTCGCTCGCTTTCAAGGCATTTTCAGAAACTCTGCGATCTGTAATATCAAATGCAAAACCTACTAATCCTAAACTTTCTTCTTCTCTGAACACGAAATGCTCATAAAACCATTTTCCATTATTCATATCTCCAGAAACAATTAAATGCTCGTAGTCGGTATGCAAGGCATTCATTATTTTTGGAGCAAATTGTGGATAGGTATCATAAATACTTAAACCTACAAGCTCATTATCGGCTAAACCTAGTCGTTTTAATCCCAAGCCAGATGACTCAGTATAGTTTCCTTCAAAATCAAGTCTGTAAACTGCAACAGGTATATTTTGTAAAATCCCATTCAGTAAAATACTTTTTCTGCGTAGTTCGTTTTCAGATAATTTTTTTGCTGTTACATCACGAATTATAGTGTTTGCAATTTCATTCCCTTCTTTATCCATGAAAAGTGCAGTAGAAACATCTGCTTGGAATTTAGTTCCATCTTTTCTAACACAAGTTAGTTCTCCTTTAAATTTTCCGTTTTTTACCCGTTCATCCAATGCTTCTTTTAGCTTAGGATCGGTAGTATCCATAATATCATTTCTTCCGGATTTTAGCATTTCTGCTTCAGATCTACCAAAAAGTAAGCAAGCTTCTGAATTAGTTGCTAAAATTTTACCATCACGCGTTGTGATAATAATTCCATCATTGGTGTTTTCAAAAAATGATTGGTAACGACTTTGGATTTCTGCTAATACTTCTTCTGCATGTTTTCTGTCTGTAATATCAACCATTGACCCGAATCTTTCAAAAACATTTGAAGCAGTTTCAATCGTATTTACATTTTCTCTTATCCAAATGGTATTTCCTGTCTTTGATATCATTCGATAATCGCAGGTGTATGATTTTTCCTGATTTTCACTTTTTAATGAAAATACATACTCACGATCTTCTGGATGTACATGTTCTATCCAAAAAGATGGGTCTGTAAGCCATTCTTGAATTGGAAAACCTAATAATTCTTCAGCATATTGATTGACAGCTGTATATTGATAAGTTTGAGCGTTACTTCTCCAGATAATGGTTTTAACTCCATTTAATATTTGCTGAACTGCATCAGCTTTACTTAAATCTTCTTTTGTTTCTAATGATTTTAAATCAGCTAAAATAGATCTTGTTGTGAACAACATTTCTATAAACTGACCATGTTCTGCTGCTCTTAATGTTTTACCAATTGTTTCAACCAGAAGATATGAACCATCTTTTTTTCTTATTCTGTAGTTTATTCGATGACTTTCGGGAGTTGTAAGTATTTGCTGATGAACTTTTGAAAAAGTTTCTAAATCTTCTTTATGCAAAAATTCATATGCTGAATGCCCAATTAATTCTTCAGGATGATAACCTAGTAATACACGGCAGGCGGCAGAAATATAAGTTATAATTCCCTCAGAAGTATGAGTTGAAAAAATATCATCTGAGTTTTCTGCAAATGATTTAAAGCGGGCTTCATTTTCAATTACGAAACGTTTTCTCAACCCCGATTCTGGATTACCGATTATATAACTCAATGCTGTTTCTTCCCCATCATAATTAAACAATTCAATTTTTGCGAGAAAGTCCTTAATAGTTCCACTACTAGTTCTGAATTTCAATTCATAATTATCGAGTATTTTTTCAGATTTTATTCGATCAATCAACCTTTTCCTATCATCCGCAACAGCCCAAATATCTATTTCAATACTGGTACCTTCAAATATTTCATCTTCTATATAGCCAAAAAGCTCTGCAAATTTATCATTGATATATACAATCTTTCCATCGCTCAATCTCATTACGCTTACAGGGAAAGGATTTTCGTTAAACATAGTTACCAGCGAGTTTTCAAAAGATTTAGTAGCAGTAATTGTTGCATTTTGTGATTTTTTTCTATCTAATACACTATTGATTGCCATACTTAGTAATGGCAAATCTTTTTTCAATAAATAATCGTCAGCACCTGCTTTTATGCAAGTTTCAGTATATCCATCTGCCAAGCTATCACTAAGCACAATAAGAGAATTTTCTGCCGAGTTTTCTTGCGAAAATTTTAAAGCTTCCAATGGTGATAAACCAATGAAATTTACATCTGCAAGAATTACAACTGGCGAATACTCTTTTAAAAAGCGTAAATAATCATTTTTCGAATTCACGTATTGTGGCGTAAAAAATAATTCAGACTTTTTTAACTCAAACACAATTTGATTTTGTGCAGAGAGATCATCCCCAAGTATCAGAATTTTCAAGTGTTTTTTCATGAAATGTGTTGTAGATGTCGGCGAAAAAACAATTAATTACTTCTTTTACTTAAATTCAAACTAAAACATGTTCCCATTATCTTTTCTATTTTTCTTTGTTATAGTTAAAATTGAAAGGAATAGTTACAAAAAAGATAAATAGAATGAATCAAATGTAAATCAAGATTAAGCAAACTCCAACAAGATGTTATTCACATTTCCCCATTGTTAATTTCTTCAGCAAATTTATTGCTAAGCGGTTTACTGAAGAACTTATCAACAAATTTGTTTTGAGAAATTCTCCTTTTGTCAAGAGGGTCAAGTGTTGACGATAGCATATAAATCTTACAAATAGATTGTATTTCAGGGTTGATTTTTTTGTATTCATCTAAAAACTGAAAGCCATCCATTTCAGGCATTCTAATATCTAAAAAAATGACAACCTGAGTATTTAATGCAAGTAGTTCCTCGAAATTGAGTTTCTCTTGGATAAATATAAGTGCAGACTTTGCTGATGTGAAAACCTGAATATGATCTGCAAATCTGTTATTCTCAATTATCTTTCTGTTTATTAGGTTATCGATCGGATTATCGTCGATGAGCAAAACAGTATTGCATCGTAGACCTGCCATAATTTGGTAAACCTGTATAAATATGAAATTTTATGGCAGAGCAATAATGCCTGAATAGTATTTTTATTTTTGTAAAAGTATTTAAAAGTTTCAGAAATAATAATCTAAAGCATTTAGATGATCAATATCATACGAATGTTGCATTTCAGAAAACAATTATTGAATCTTGTTGCCGTATAAATTAGAATATAGTATTTTAGCCAAATGAAAAATTCAGATTCAAGACTAGGAAAAAACCAGATTTACTTGATTTCAATTTTCTTAATCCTTGCGTTAGGTGTAATTAGCTTCTATTTTTTAACTAATAAGAAACCTAAGAGAAATAATTTAACAGAAAAATCGTCTCCAAATAAAATTTCAGAACCAACTTTTATTAATGAAGGAACAGTGGACTTTAAAAACGGTGATTCATTGATACAGACCATAAGCGTTGAAATTGCAGATGAAGAGGCGAAAATTACTCAGGGAATGATGTATAGAACCAAAATGGATGAAAACCAAGGAATGATTTTTATTTTTCCAGATGAAGATCTTCGAAATTTTTGGATGAAGAACACTATTCTGCCTTTGGATATAATTTTTGTTGATAAAAACTGGAATGTTGTTTCAATTCAAAAATACGCAATACCATATAACGAAACTGGATTGCCATCTGAAGGACCGGCTATGTATGTAGTCGAGGTAAATTCTGGATTTTCAGATCGTCATAATATTAAACAAGGAACGAAAGTGAAATTCACACCTTCCAGAAAATTATTGATTTAAATCTTTATTGTTTACGTGTCCAGCTGGTTGTTCGGCCTAATAAAGAAACTCCCACATACCCTCGGATGTCAAGTGTATTGTAGTCTACCATTTTGATGTATGATGAATAAGTTTTACCATTATTCGGGTCATAAATTGTTCCTTGTTCCCACATTTTATTTTTAGTAAACACAAATCCTTTTAAAATTTCGAGGCCAATAATTGGATTGGATCTTAAATTTTTATTTGGATTCTTTTCATCATTTGCTGGCTTAGTTTTTCCAGATTCTGGAGATGTTTGAATCTTACCAAAATACAAACCGGATTTCTTAAAAATTAATATGGTTGCGGTCTTTTCCTGATTGTTCCATTCGCCAATAATTGCATCGCTTTGCTGGGCATTGGCAAATTTTGTTAAGCTTAAAATTAACGTAAGAATCAAGAATTTTTTCATGGCTAAATATTTGGGTTTGGTAAAGTAAGTAGTTCAATCAAATTATCCAAATTTGATTCAAATTTTATAGGTAAACCAACACAACAAAATCTAATAAAAACATTGGGATTAACTTAAATGAATCGGGTAGGGGAGTGCTTATTTATTGAAAAATCTTAGAGAATGATAACTCCATTATTTTTCATATTTATCTAAAACCAGTATCCAATTACCTCGAAAGCTATTCAAACTTTGATCAAAATTATTGAAAATCTTAAGGAAAATATTTACCTAAATTAAAGCTATTGATAAATTTCATTAGTATTTGATTTATAACTAATTGAAATATTATTTAAACTAATAATGAACGTTGTTCAGTATTAAATATGCCTAAATTTTTTTAGTATCTATTCAGCATTTCTTTTAAAAAATATATGCTGTCGCGAATAATAGCATTCTGTTGAGCAATGGAAAAACTTGTGTGATGATTACTATTAATCAGGTTTCCATAGCCAATTAAGGTAGCCCACAATGTTACCGTTACTACTTCCTGATTGTAATGTTTTATGCTCCCTTCTTCAATACATTTAGCCACCATATTTTTGAGATAAATAAACCATTGTTCTGTAGAAAATGATTTTTCATTTGAGAGGTCTTGCTTAGCGTTTGAGAAAGAAAAAAGTAATTGGAATCGACCAGTTTCAACCGTTGCAAATTGTATGAATAAATCAATGGTTTGATAAAGATTTTCTTTAGCGGAGTGTAAAATTTTTTCTGATTTTACTGATTTTAAAAAAAAATCAAGACTTTCATTTTGTAAGGCTTCTATAATATTTGTCTTATCCTTATAATACAAATAAATGGTACCAACACTAAGTTTCGCATGCTCAGAAATACTCCGAATTGATATTCCATTGATCCCATCTTTTTCAAAAATATGATTAGCGCTTTCTAGAATATGTATTTTGTTGTCTATTTTCAAAATACTTTCCGCTTGCTTTTTCCTCATTTTTGTAATTTTTAAACGAACTCATTTATTTTCCGAAAGCCCAGATTAGAAATTGTGGCAATGCCTCAGCCCAAGTTTGCTGATTGTGCATTCCTCCTTCTATTTGCACATATTCTATCTCATATCCTTTTTTGTATCCCTTTTTTTCCAATGAATTGATCAAATCAAGCGTGTCATCAATTGCATCAATTATTCCATTGTTGTTTCTATCTGCTTTTTCATCATTGGTACCAGCTTCAAGCCAAAATTTTGCTTTTAATTTAGGCTTGCTTTTATCCACAACAGCATGCATAATTCGGGCTGCATCGGTATATTTTTTGCCTAAATCAATATTACGCCACCAGAAAGATCCGGAGAATACTCCACTTAAACCGAAAATTTCTGGATTATTAAATACAGTATCAAATGCAGTTAAGCCTCCCAAAGAACAACCAGCATACCCTATATCCAATATTTGATCAGAAATTTTATAGCTCTTTCTTAAATAGGGTAATAATTCGTTCAAAATAAATTGCTGATAATCTCCAGCTTTTGCACCTCTGTTTTTAAAATCTGGTTTTCCTGCGATTCCATATTCCGAAAGTCTGTCTGCTGCATGAACACCTACTATGATTAGTTTTTTTACCGATCCATTTTCTGATAATGATTGCAGGCTTAAGTCAGCTTTAAGCAATTTCAAATCTTGACCATCATTCATAATTAATAAAGAGGCAGATTCTTTGGTTTTAGAAAAGTGGGGCGGTAATATTATACTAAGTGTTACTTTTCGATTTAAATGTTCAGAATTAAAATCATTAATTTCAATAGTTGCTGCTCGTTCGATATTCAGATTAATAGCTGAACCTAAAATTCCTTTAAACATAAATAGATTAGAAATTGAAAAGCCGCTAATGTAAAAGAATAGAATGAACAGGCTTCAAATTTTTTTTCAACGTCAAATTTTCATTCTTTTTTTTATAAAAATTTTTTTCTTGATAAATTTTATATTTTAGGAAAATTAAACTTTCTGAAATTTTATAAAGCATTTGCCCATGAAAGAAGAATATTTCAGATGGTATTCACCCCATTTATGTCGTGATACTCAAATGCTCGTGTTCGGGCATGACGGTTATCCGGTTATTGTTTTCCCAACTTCTATGGGAAATTTTGCTCAGAACAAAGATTTTGGTTTAATAGAATCAGCCAGATGGTTTGTTGAGCAAGGATTAATTAAAATTTATTGTCCGGATGGGATTGATAATGACAGCTGGTACAATAAAAGCGTAGATCCTGCTACCAGAATTCATAATCATATTCTATACGAAAAAATGATTATTGATGATGTAATTCATCGAGCCATATTTGAAACTTGGAAAACTCGAGTTGCACTTGCAGGTTGCAGTTTTGGTGCTTATCATGCAGTTAATTTGGCTTTTCGCCATCCAAACAAAGTTAGCCACATCTTTTCAATGGGCGGTGCATTTGATATAAAGCAACAACTAGATGGTTTTTATAGCGATGATGTTTTTTATAACAATCCACCTGATTTTATTCCAGGCCTAAATTTAGATGATATAAAACATCTTCAAATTGTGCTTGGCACAAGCGAACATGATATGTGCAAAGGTCAAAATTATTGGTTTTCAGATATTTTAAACAAAAAAGGACTTCCACATTGGTTGGACGAACGACCTTTTGCTGATCATGATTGGCCAATTTGGAAAGAAATGTTCCCTCATTATTTATCACTCATTCATTAAAAATAAAATATAAAACGCTCAACTATGAAAAAAATTGGAATTTTATTCGGGCAGGAAAATACATTTCCTCAGGCCTTTATTCAACGGATAAATGAAAAAAATGTAAAAGGTATTATGGCTGAAGAAGTCAAAATTGACAAAGTAATGCAAGCTGTTCCCAGCGATTATTCAGTAATTATCGATCGTATTTCACAAGACATTCCATTTTATAGAGGGATGTTGAAAAATGCTGCTATTTGTGGAACTGCTGTTATCAATAATCCATTTTGGTGGAGTGCTGATGAGAAATTTTTCAACAATGCACTTGCAGTAAAAGTAGGTGTACCTGTTCCAAAAACAGTTTTATTACCTTCCAATTCACGTCCTTCAGATACCAATGAAGATTCTTTCCGAAATTTGGTTCATCCATTAGATTGGGAAAATATATTTAATTACATCGGTTTTCCAGCTTATATGAAACCATTTTCAGGTGGAGGCTGGAAAAGTGTTTATAAGCTTACAGATGCTGGACATTTCTTTCATACCCATCAAGAAACTGGTGAGTTGGTAATGATGCTTCAGGAAGAAATCGTTTTTACAGAGTATTTCAGATGTTATTGTTTAGGCGGAAAGCATGTTCGAATTATGCAATATGAACCAAGAAATCCTCATCATTTGCGATATGTAACAGATGGTGCACCAGTAGCAAAAAAATTGTTAGATACCATTCATGATTATGTTTTAAAACTAAATCATGCCTTGGGATATGATTTTAATACTGTAGAATTTGCAGTTCGTGATGGAATTCCATATGCAATTGATTTTTGCAATCCTGCTCCAGATGCTGATTTTAATTCTGTTGGACAAGAAAATTTCGATTGGGTAGTTGAAACTGCTGCAAATATGGCAATAGAAAGAGCTCAAATTCAAAAGGATGGAGTTGATAATTTGACTTGGGGAGATTTTGTAAAAAATGCCGCAGGAAAAAACGTAGCAAAGCCAGTTGCCGAAAAAAAAGCAGCAAAGTCTGCTGAGCCTAAGGCAAAAGCAGCAGTTGTAAAAAAGAAATAATGGATATTTTAAAAGCATAAATAATTATGTCAGGTTTTACCCTTGGAATAGAAGAAGAATTTCAGATTATCGATCCAGAAACGCGAGAACTCCGCTCTCATATGGAGCAAATAGTAGAGAATGGAAAAGTTACTTTAAAGGAACGAGTGAAAGCAGAAATGCACCAATCTGTAGTGGAAGTGGGAACGGATATTTGTCAGGATATTACGGAAGCTCGCTCTGAAGTTACATTTTTACGAAAAATGATTGCAGAATTAGCTGCAAAGCAAGGATTGGTAATAGGAGCCGCGGGAACTCATCCTTTTTCTTTGTGGAAAGATCAGTTAATAACAGACCATCCACGATACGAAGAAATTGTAAATGAACTTCAGGATGCTGCCAGATCGAACCTAATTTTTGGCTTGCATGTTCATGTCGGAATAGAAAATCGTGAAATAGGAGTTTACACGATGAATGCTGTGAGGTATTTCTTGCCTCATATTTTTGCGTTAGCAACTAATTCTCCTTTTTGGGAAGGTAGAAATACCGGCTTTAAATCATTCAGAACCAAGGTTTTTGATAAATTTCCAAGAACGGGAATTCCTGATTATTTTTCGAGTGCACATGAATACGACAGTTATATTGATTTGCTTGTTAAAACGAACTGTATTGATAATGGTAAAAAGATTTGGTGGGATATCCGGCTTCATCCATTTTTCGACACGGTTGAATTCAGAATGTGTGATATACCAATGCGAGTTGATGAAACTATTGCACTTGCCGCGATTATGCAAGCTTTAGTTGCAAAAATTCATAAATTGAAAAAAAGTAATATTCAGTTTATACCCTACGGACGCGCATTAATCAACGAAAATAAATGGAGAGCAGCACGTTGGGGAATAAGTGGTAAGCTTATTGATTTTGGTATAGAAAAAGAGGTTGAAACAAAACTCCTTGTCTTGGAATTACTTGATTTTATTGATGATGTGGTTGATGAATTGGGAAGCCGTCATGAAATTGCATATGTACATGAAATGCTTAAAAACGGTACTGGTGCTGACAGGCAATTAGCTGCCTTTGAAAAAAATCACGATTTGAAAGATGTAGTAGATTTAATTGTATCGGAAACCAATATGGGTTTATAATTTTCTGAACGTTCAAAGAATAATTCCGTAAGAAAGCCAATAAATATTACTTTCGTGCCAAAAATAAAAAAAACAAATATGATTAATACAACACGGATTGCTATCCTGGATATGTATAATGGAGTTGCTAACGAAGGCTTGCGCTGTGTAAAGGAAATTGTAGAAAGCCATGCAGTAGGTTTTGAATTTAAAGTTTTTGATGTTCGTCAATATAAAGAAATTCCTGATTTAAGCTTTGATATGTATATTTTTTCAGGTGGACCTGGAAATCCACATGAAACAGAAGACTGGGGCGATTCTTATTTTTCATTAATAGATAATCTACTTGATTTTAATCGAAATAGCTTATACAAAAAGAAATATGGATTTTTTATCTGTCATTCATTTCAAATGTTATGCAAGCATTTGTTAATAGCTGATGTAACGTTAAGAAACAAACCCACTTTTGGTATATTTCCAATTCATAAAACCCTTTCTGCATTTGAAGATGATTTGCTAGAAGAACTCTCCGATCCATTTTTTGCTGTTGATTCTAGAGATTGGCAAGTAACCAATCCTAATTTTGAAAAAATGGAAGAAATGGGTGTCGAAATTTTAGCTCTTGAAAAAATAAGAGAACATGTAGAATTTGAACGCGCATTAATGGCAGTTAAATTTACTCCTGAATTTTACGGAACTCAATTTCATCCAGAAGCAGATGTAGAAGGCATGTTGTCGTATTTTATGAAACCAGAAAAGAAAGCTCAAATAATCGAACATCATGGAATTGGGAAATATGAGCAAATGTTAAGTCAGCTTAACGACCCTGAAAAAATTAAACTAACGCATACTACCATTCTTCCAAATTTTTTAGAACTTTCAATAAAAGCATTTCAGGAAGCATAAAATATGATTGAAAACGACCGTAAAATTTTTAATCAGCATTTTTCTGAAACTAAATATCAGGAAATGTTGCAAAAATTATATTCAAAATTTAATCATGTTATTCCATTTAGAGTTGGGGAAACACCAGTTTTTATTTCTGATGATTTTAAGAATCACTTATATAAAGCTTGTGATGAAATTTTAGAAGTAATTTGCAAGCCAGATTATAAGGAGTTGGTAAAAAATGCAATTCCTGATGGTTTAACCGTTCCGGGTGAAGATGATCATACTAATTTTTTAGCCATTGATTTTGCTGTTTGCAAAAATAACAAAGGTGAAATTATACCTCAATTAATCGAATTGCAAGGTTTTCCATCTTTGTATGCATATCAGGTTTTTTTGGGTGAAGTTTTTAAAGGCGAATATCCCTTTCTCGAATCTAAGCAATTTTTGCAACCAGGTGTTACGGTTGATGAATATATTAAAACATTGAAAGAAGTTGTTCTAGATGGAAACGATCCTAGAAATGTAATTTTATTGGAGATTGAACCAGAGAAACAGAATACCTATATTGATTTCTTGTGTACAGAGTTTTTAATAGGTATAAAAACAGTTTGTATCAGTAAAGTTTTAAGAGAAGGCAATAAATTATTTTACGAATTCGAAGGAGAAAAAATTCAGATTAATAGAATATACAATCGGGTAATATTTGATGAATTGCAAATGAGAGATGATTTGCCAAGAGTATTTGATTTTTCTGATAATTTAGAAATTACTTGGGCAGGTCATCCTAATTGGTTTTTCAAAATCAGTAAATATACCATGCCTTTCCTAAAAAGTATTTATGTACCTGAAAGTTCTTTTGTCAATCAATTAGCTGAAATTCCTCTGGATCTTGAAAATTATGTATTAAAGCCATTGTATTCATTCTCCGGTGCTGGAGTTAAATTTCATGTTTTACGTTCAGATATTACGGAATTAACCTCTCCAGAAAATTATATTTTACAAAGAAAAGTAAATTACGAACCTATCATTCAAGCTCCTGATGGAATGGTAAAAGCTGAGGTTAGGATGTTATTTTTATGGTCTAAAAATGATTCAAAACCTAAAATGATGGCAAATCTGGCAAGATTAAGCAGAGGAGAAATGATTGGTGTAAAATTTAATAAAGATAAAACATGGGTTGGTGGAACAATCTGTATGTTTTAATTATTTTTATAAATCTTATTTCTTAACAAATGGTCGGCAATAACTAAAGCTGCCATTGCCTCTACAATAGGTACAGCTCTGGGCACAACACATGGATCATGTCGACCTTTAGATGTTAAAATAACTTCTTCATTATCAGACGAAATTGTTTGCTGATCTTGCATAATAGTTGCAACGGGTTTAAACCCAACTGTAAAATAAATATCCTCGCCATTACTTATTCCACCTTGAATTCCACCAGAATTATTGGTCTCAGTTTCTATTGAATTTTTATTTTCTTTTAATATGAAAATGTCATTTTGTTTAGATCCTTTCTCCTTTGTACCAGCAAAACCACTTCCATACTCAAATCCTTTTACTGCATTTATGCTTAACATGGCTTTGCCTAAATCGGCATGAAGCTTATCAAATACCGGCTCTCCTAATCCGACAGGGCAGTTTTCAATAACACAAGTTATAGAACCACCCAAAGTATCACCGCCTTCTTTTACCTGTTCTATTAATTCAATCATTCTATCCGCAATTTCTGTGTCAGGGCAGCGAACAATATTTTCTTCAATCAAATCAAAATTTAATTCAGAATATAATTTCTCAGACTTAATAGTGCCAACTGCACTCACATATGCGGTAATTTTTATTTGATATTTTTCTAATAATTGCATAGCAATACTGCCTGATGCAACTCTGGCGGCAGTTTCTCTTGCAGATGACCTTCCTCCACCGCGATGATCTCTAATTCCATATTTTTGTTGATAGGTATAATCTGCATGGCTTGGCCGATAACTTTTTGCAATTTCAGAATAGTCTGTTGGTCTCGCATCCTCGTTTTCAATCAATAATGTTATAGGAGTTCCAGTGGTTTTATTTTCAAAAATACCCGATAAAATTTTTACAATATCACTTTCTTTTCTGGGGCTGCTAATTGCAGATTGACCAGGCTTTCTGCGATCTAACGCTTTCTGAATTTTGTCAAGAGATATTTCTAAGCCAGCAGGGCATCCATCTACAATTACCCCAATTCCTTTTCCATGCGACTCGCCAAAAGTTGTAATGGTAAATATTTTTCCGAACGAGTTTCCAGCCATTTTTTAATTTATATCTATTGATTTTATGTCCAAATTTAATAAACCTAAATGTTCCCAAAATTGAGGATAAGATTTGCTTACAACATCTGGGTTTTCAATAATAACTAATTTTTGAGTAAAAACAAGAGGAGCAAATGCCATCGCAATGCGGTGATCTTGATAGGTTTCTATTATTACTTCTGAATTCATTTTAAATCCAGTTGTGTTTAATTCATGTTTTCCAGATTTATTTTCATGGAATTGAACATCGAATTTTTTTAATTCATTTTCCAATGCAGTTATCCGATCGCATTCTTTAATTCTTAAACTTTCTAAGCCATTAAAAATTCCATTTACACCTAAAGCTGCACAACAAACAATAACTGTTGGAGCAAGATCAGGACAATTGACAAAATCTAATTCAATTAGATTAACCAACTTCTTTGATTTTAATAATCGTACTCCATTTTCCTCAAATAAAGTTCTTACACCTAATTGAAGCATTATTTCGGCAATTATTCGGTCTCCTTGTTTACTTGTTTGCCTAAAACCTGGAAAGGTTATTTCGTTAAATTCTGATATTGCTATTAGACTATACCAGTACGACAAACTACTCCAATCTGGTTCTACACTAA
The DNA here is from genome assembly GCA_031412335.1 of bacterium. Taxonomy (GTDB): domain Bacteria; phylum Bacteroidota; class Bacteroidia; order Sphingobacteriales; family Sphingobacteriaceae; genus JBBQYA01. The sequence goes on from JANOCT010000012.1 coordinate 47,969, forward strand.
AACTTTTACTTTGATAAACTTGTGGTTTAATTTGTATTAGCTTTTCAGTTTTTTGGCTAATAATTCCAAAATGACTCATAATATCAAGAGTCATTTCAATGTAAGATAACGATGATATTTTCCCATCTAAATTAATTATAACCCCATTTGGAAGCAATGGAGCAATTAATAAAATAGCAGAAATAAATTGGCTGCTTACACTTGCATCTATCGATAAATGATTTGTAGATACAGTTTTAAAACCTGTTAATGAAATTGGTGGATATCCTTTTTTTTCAGAATAACTTATTTCCGCACCCAATATTTCTAAAGCATCAGCTAATAGTCCAATGGGTCTTTCCTTCATTCTGGAGGATCCAGTCAAGGTTTTTTTTTGCTTTTTTATAAAAAAATATGCCAATAAAAAACGTAATGTAGTTCCTGCTGGACCAACGTCAACGGTATCGCTATTATTTAAGTTTTTTAAAATTTCAAGTAATTTATTAGTATCATCAGAATTGGATAAACCAGAAAGTAAAACTTTATCGGTACATAATTCAGCAATAATTAATGCTCGATTACTTTCGCTTTTAGATCCGGATAATTGAATAATTAATTCTTTATTACTAAAAGTTTCATTAGAACTTAATCGAATGGCTTTCATTTAATCGAACCAACTGATTGTTTATTCATTATTTCTGAATGTCGAGCAATAGCTTCTTCGTGTATTAATGTTAACAATTTTTTAGCAAAAGATTGACTAAGATTCATTGAACTAGCCATTTCTGTTCGTTTTTCTATAATTTCTTCCCAACGTTTCAATTGCAAAATAGTCACATTATTTTCTTTTTTAAAATCAGCAATTTCTTCAACAATCGACATTCGTGATGATATACTTTGCAAAATTTCATCGTCAAGTTTATCTATTAATGCACGCATTTTGCTCAGTTTTTCAACAAAATTTTTATCCGCAGAATCTACAGATCTAACAATTAAATTATTAATAATTAGCGCTAAGTCTTCTGGTTTAAATTGTTGTTTAGCATCTGTCAACGCCTTGTCCGGATTTATATGACTTTCTATCATTAATCCTTGAAAATCTAGATCTAATGCTTCTTGAGCCAAAGAAGGAATTAATTTTCTTGCTCCGGAAATATGACTTGGATCGCATAAAATAGGAAGCTCTGGGAATAACCGTTTTAATTCAATTGGAATTGCCCACATTGGTTCGTTTCTATAGATTGATTTTCCATAAAATGAAAAGCCTCTATGAATGGCTGCAATTTTTTTTATTCCAGCACGATTTATTCTTTCCAAAGCCCCAATCCATAATTGTAAGTCAGGATTTACAGGGTTTTTTATAAAAACAGGAATATCTACACCCTTCAAAGCCTCTGCAATTTCTTTTACAGAGAATGGATTTACAGTTGTTCTTGCTCCAATCCAAAGCATGTCCACTTCGTTTTTAAGCGAATCTTCAACATGTTTAGCTGTGGCAACTTCTACAGTTGTAGGCAAACCTGATTCCTTTTTGGCTGTTTTCAACCATTCTAAACCAATTCTTCCAACTCCTTCAAATTCATTTGGTCGTGTTCTTGGTTTCCAGATCCCTGCTCTTAATACACTAACTTTACCTGTTTTTTTAAGAGCTAATGCGGTTTCAACTAATTGGAATTCTGATTCTGCACTGCATGGACCTGCAATAATAAATGGTTTTCCGGAAACTGGAATTATCCATGAATCAGCGTTTGCTATTTCCAAAAGATTTTTCTCGATTTCTGAATTCATTACACCATTTATTTATATTAACAGAAACAAAACTGTTTAGTTTAAACATTAAATCTGAAGTGCATAATATCACCATCAACTACTACATACGATTTTCCTTCTACGCCGAGTTTCCCTACTTCTTTACATGCATTTTCTGAACCATATTTAATAAAATCATCATACTTGATAACCTCGGCACGGATAAATCCTTTTTCAAAATCAGTATGAATAACTCCGGCAGCTTGTGGTGCAGTCATTCCAGTAGTAATTGTCCATGCCCGAACTTCTTGTACTCCTGCAGTAAAATAGGTGGCTAGGTTTAATAATTTATAGGCTGCAATTATTAATTTAGCAACTCCAGATTGTTGTAATCCCAAATCTTCTAAAAATAATTGTCGTTCGTCAAAACTTTCTAATTCTGCAATATCTGCTTCAATAGCTGCTGAAATTACCAGCACTTCTGCATTTTCTGTTTTTACTAATTCTTTTACCAAATCTACATACTTATTTCCATTCACAACCGACTTTTCGTCTACATTGCAAACATAAAGTACTGGCTTTAAGGTTAATAATTGTAAATCATCTAAATGTTCTAAACTTTTCTCATCTAAATTAAGCGTACGAGCTGATTTTCCTTGTAATAATGTTTCTTGCACTTGGCGTAAAACTTCAACAGCTAATTTAGCATCCTTATCTCCAGTTTTTGCAGCCCGATCTGTTTTTTGCAATTTCTTTTCAACAGAATCTAAATCTTTTAATTGCAATTCAGTATCTATTATTTCCTTATCTCTTTGTGGATTTACACTACCATCAACGTGGATCACATTATCATCGTCAAAACAACGCAAGACATGTATAATTGCGTTTGTATTCCGAATGTTTGCTAAAAACATATTACCTAGTCCTTCTCCTTTACTAGCACCTTTAACCAATCCAGCTATGTCAACAATTTCAATTACGTTCGGAACTATTCTTTGTGGATTTACCAGTTCAGATAATTTTGTTAGTCTTTCGTCAGGTACGGTTATCACCCCAATATTTGGCTCAATAGTGCAAAATGGAAAATTTGCCGCCTGAGCTTTTGCGTTCGATAATGAATTAAATAAAGTTGATTTTCCGACGTTGGGAAGACCAACTATGCCACATTGAAGAGCCATGAATTTTAGTTAAAGATTTGTGAAAGAATTTTGATATAATAAATTGTAATTTTAGTTCTAGCAAAAGCTAAATTTTTTAATAAATTGTTTTCTATTGAATTATTTCTTTTTATAAAATTCAATTAGTGTAATAATTTTATAAGCAAGTTTTGCTAATGTATATTCAGATAGTATGCTATTTTCAATTGGAGCACATTCTACAATATCAAAACCAATAATTATTTTTTTACTTATAACTTTTTTTAGTAATTCCATTGTTTCGTTCCAGAAAAGTCCATTAGGTTCTGCTGTGCCAACTGCTGGCATTATAGATGGATCGAAACCATCGGCATCGATAGTAATGTAAACTTTTTCTTCAAGAGAATCGAAAAGTTCGTTGATCCAGTTAGGATTATTTCTGATTTGATATGCATATGCCGTTGTTATTTTGGGAGAGGATTTTATTAAATCTGCTTCCTCTTTGCATTGTGCCCTAATTCCAGCTTGTGAAAGTCGAACTCCTTCTATTTCATGAACTCTGGCCATAACTGATGCATGCGAGAATTTATTTCCATTATAACTATCTCTCAAATCAGAATGTGCATCAATTTGTAAAACCGAAAAATTGGAATGAATCGTTTTCATGGCTTTTACAAAACCTAAGCTAACCGTATGTTCTGCGCCAAATGAAACGACAAACTTATCATCGTTTAATAATTTTATGGTATGTTGTTCAATTAGTTCTACTGCAGCCGAATCTGTTTTTCCATTAAAATTGATCGGTTCTAAAGTTGCAATACCTGCTCGAAAAGCTTCAGTATTAGTTTCTTCATCATAAAATTCAACAAACTGCGATGCATTGATAATTGCTGCTGGTCCGTTAGCTGAACCTTGTAAATAGGATGAAGTATGTTCGTAAGGAACCGATTGGATTACATAATTTGCATCTGCATACGTGCAGAATTCTGGTACTACAATGCCTAAAAAGTTTTCGTTGCTACCTAATACCTTCATTATTTTTCAATTTTCGCACAAAGATAGAATTTTTGGGTAGAGAAAAGGTTTTTGCTTTACGATATTGAAATTGCTTGAATGAAAGAATTTTGTAACAGAATCGGTTGTGACATTCTATAGTGTTACGTAAATTATTGTTACTTGAATTGGCGAAATGAATAGAAAATCATATTTGCCTTAAAATAATTTAATTTAAACTTGAGATTTCTCTTTTTTTAAATATTAAGTTAGTTTTAATAATTTGTTAACCATGATTTTCCAATATGATATTCGTGTAAAATTTACAATAAGTTAAAAATATTTATTAGTTAAAATATTAGACTTTCTTTTAGACAGTAGAAATTTTACCTTTAGAATTGTTAAATTAAAACTTCAAATAGTAAAATTTCAGTATAGAAAAACTGAGTAATTTTGAAACAACTGAATAATAAAGGCTTGTATTTTTTTTTCACAAATTTCGTTTCTCAATCTCAAAAATTAATTTTCTTAACAAACCCAATCAAAATATTTAACCTGAATTTAACATAGGAAGTATAAACCCTGGAAAAAATCTGTCTATATTTGATTTTTGAAAATTTACAAGGAAAGGGAAAAAACATCACCCAATTTTTGACATTAATTTTAGCTCAAAAAGAAGGTGTAGTCCAGCTAACACGATAAAAACGGGGCATAACCGAAAAGCCATAGGAGTAGGAAACTAAACACATTTATTCAAAATGAGATTTTTTAAAAGCATACTTATTTTATTTTTAACCTTATTTATTGGAAACACAATCTGTTTTTCTCAAGACAAAATTGTAGTAAAAAGCAGCGTAGATATCGATGCTAAAATTCTTGAAATCACAACCAATGAGGTTAAATACAAGAAATTTGATAATTTGAATGGTCCTACCTATTCTATATTGAAATCGAAAGTGATATCAATAAAGTATGAAAATGGTACAGTGGATGTTTTTACTAATACTGAAAGAGTAGAGGGAGACGCCCAAATTATTCAATTTGAACCAGGAACTGATTATTTTTTAAAAGGACAAAAGGATTCCAAGAACAGTTATCGTGGATATCAGACTGCCGGTGCAGCGACGTTGGTAACTAGTTTTCTTTTTCCAATTGCTGGCTTAATTCCTGCCATAGCTTGTTCGGCTACTCCACCGAAAGATAAGAATTTAGATTTTCCTAGAGCAGATTTAACCAAAAACCAAGATTATATGAATGGTTATAAACAACAATCGCGTAGGACAAAACAAGCTAGAGTTTGGACAAATTTTGGAATCGGTGCTGTAGTTGGAACCTTAGTTGGAATTGTTTTAGCGGGAGGATAAATAAAAACTAAACTTCAAATGAATTTAAATAAATAATAAATTTGGGTAATTAATTTTGCATAAAAGTTTATCGTTTTAAATTACAAAAAAAAGGGAGATACGTTTAAGTATCTCCCTTTTTTATTTTTATACAATATATTTTACTGAACAATTAATTTTATTGCTTTAGTTTGGTTTTCAGTAGTTAACACTAAATTATATACGCCAATTGCTAAATCATTTACATTAGCTGTAATGCTATGTTTACCAGAAGATAATTTCTTATTTAATACTATTTGTACTTGCTGACCTAATTGATTGTAAATAATTAAACTTGTTTTTGTATCCTTCTTTAATGAAAAACTAAATTCAGTTGAAGTATTTGCAGGATTTGGAAAGGTGGTAAGATCAGAACTTAATTCTTCATTAGCTGATAATCCAGTTGTGATAAAAGCAGTATATTTTACTTGAGCTGCTTGTGCACTTGTTTGCAAATCAGCTAAATCATCACCACCTATTACCGCTAAAGCAAAAACTATTTCCGCACCTGGTGAAATCGTGTAAGGACCAGCGCCAATGCTGAACATGACATCGTTCCCGGTAGCACTCACAAAACCTAAACTATCTTTTGCTACGCCACTAGAAAGAGTTAAGTATTTTTCTGCAATACTATATCCATTTTCCTGAGGATCTCCGGCTAACTCATACGATTGAGGATAAAAAGATGGGGCTGCTGGGGTGATGGTATTTAAAACTTTAACGCCAGCCCAAGGATCTGTTGCTGTTATTGAGAATGCATATCCCATATTGTTTGCGCCATCCCATGCCGTTCTATTACTACTTGAAGCATTTATATCCCAATCGAAAAACATACCTGGGTATACATTGCTCAAAATATTTGCGCTGGTATTTTTAATTTTATATTCAAATATTGCATATTTATTATCTGGTGTTGCGTTCCATGCCATTTCGCGATGCGAAACTTCTAAACCAACTGCAGGACTTGCGTTTGCATCAGTAAAAACACCTGAACTTAAGAAATCAATTCCTGATTGAGCAATTTTTGCCACTCTGGTAGTCGCAGGAAAATTATCATCAGGAGTAGAACCTTCATTTCTAGCGCAATTTGGTACTTCGGTTGGTGAAACACCAATCATTAATGCTCCTTCATAAATCATATTTGTGTTTTTATAAACGAAACCTAAACCACGAGTATTAGTATTGTCGACAAAACCAATCCTTCCAATACCAGTTGCAGTAGATTTTATATCATTTACCGTAATATTTAACGTAGATACATTTACAACAATTGAAATTAATTCAAAATCAGAATAAGAGCCATCTGAGTAGGTTATTTTTAATGTTAAAGCAGCATCTTCTGGTGCGGTTTGATTTACAACAAAACTGAAAGCTCCATTCAATGGAACAGTAGTTAATGTTGGAATTGCTCCTTGAGTTACTTGGGTTGTTAATAAAGTAATAGCAGTATTTGGTGAATAAAGCGAAACAGTTGCAGTTAAATTCGAGGTAGGTCGCAAGTAATTTGTTAAATCTGCTGTAATGGTGATAGTATCTCCACGTAGTCTTCCGCCATTTGTATTGTCGGCAATCAACATATTTTTTGAACGAATAGAAGGGGAAGTAGTATCAGTAACTGCTCTTAAAACATTGATTCTACCTTTTCCAAGTCTACTTTTAAAACTTACATTCTTACTGTCAATGTCGTCGCATGTTACACGCAATTGCTCTCCAATTTGAGTAGCAGTGTAGTTAGGAAAAACCGATTTAACCAACGCAGCAGCACCAGCAGCAATAGGGGAAGCCATGGAAGTTCCATCGAAACTTGCATAGCTATTATTGTATAGAGTGCTATAAATGCCAGAACCAGGTGCTGAAACATCAATGGTATTTCCATAATTTGAAAAACCAGATTTACGATCAGCGGATGTTGAAGAAGCAACAGATAAAACATTGGTAAAAGCAGAAGGGAAATGTGGTTCAGGGCTATTATTATTTCCTGCAGCAGCAACAACTAACGATCCATTTTGCGTTGCATAATTTATGGCATCTTGTCCAAATTGACCTCCGCTTCCACCACCCCAAGAACAATTAATTACGTCTGCACCTTGGTTTGCAGCATAAATTATTCCTTCATAACCTGTAAGTATATATCCTACACCTCCGGGTGCTCTGGTATCGTTATCTGCTGAACATTTTATGGTTAATAATCTACATTTAAAACCAATTCCTGCAATTCCAACTCCATTATCAGCAACTGCAGAAGCATCACCCGAAACATGAGAACCGTGATTGTTATTGCCACCCAAACAATTTGCATTGTTATCTCCTGTAATCGTATTAAAATTGGCACCTGCAAAATCCCAACCACTGAAATTATCTATAAATCCATCGTTATCATCATCAATTCCATTTATTGGATCACCATAATTTTTAACTTGATTGGCTGCCAAATCCGGATGATCAAGATCCGAACCTGAATCAATTATAGCAATAACAACATTTGTATCGCCTTTTGTAACTTCCCAAGCTTCGTAGGCTTTAGTAATTTTTAAGTAATAATTTTTAGTGCCTAACGTATCAGGATCATTAGGTTTATAACTTGGGGCATAAATATAATGAGGTTCAGCATATAATACTTCTGGCGATTTTAATAATTCATTTATCGCATTTTCAATTCCAAAAGCTGGATTAAAATCTAATTCATAAATTAGGCTAATATCAGTAACTACACTTCCATCAGCGGTAAATTTGTTAGTTGGTATTTTAGCGTTTGGAAATTTTGCTTTAACAGAATTCGCCCCAATCATTTGCATAGTTTGTTGCAATGCTGGAATTCCAAAAGCTGATTTTGAAACTGAATTTCTGAAGGCTGGATCAATTTTTACAACAATTACACCTGGCAAATATTCAGTTTTATTCGCTCCTGTTGGAATTTTGAAAGTCCTAGAAATCGCTTTCCCTTTTATTGGATTTTCAGCAATTGCTGGGCTTTGACTAAAAATGGCAAGCGCAAGCAGCAAGCCCATTTGGGTAATTTTTATCATGTTTTGTTAATTGTTAAGTTAATATATAGGATTAGGTTTATTTGTTGTACAATTTAATTTTATCCATTCCACATCATAATCCTTTAATTCTTTTCTTTCTCCTGCGATTATAAAATATTGAGCGGTTTGCTTTTCGATAGCAGAATCAGATATTACCATGGGCATCTTATTTTCATACCACTCGTCTGGGCAGACACGTAAAAGTTGTTTTGTGTTTTTTTCTGCTGAACTTGTTATTTTACTTTTTGTAGAACATCCAAGAATGAATAATGAAGCTAAAAATAATAAAAGAACTAAATATTTCATGTAATCAACGGAGTTACGCAGAGTATTGGAATCTGGTTGTATTGCTAAGAAAAGAAAGCTCTAATATAAGATAAGCGTTTGAACTGTGAAAGTTTGTTTTGAAACGCTTTTTTATAGCAAGCCACAATTTTTTTATTTGTTTAAAAGGTAAATTAAATCATATCATTATGATTTTGATAGACAATTAAATCAATCATTATTTTAGTTCTCAGTTTTTTTCTATTTCTTGTGGAACTTTTGTTGGATACTGCAACAGGATTTTTTAATAAGTACATACCTATAAAATGCAAGAAGAATTATCATTACCACCAACGGAATTAAAACGTGAACTCGGTTTATTCGATTCCACTATGATAGTAATCGGATCTATGATTGGTTCCGGAATATTTATCGTTACGGCAGATATTGCTAGAAACGTAGGTGCACCAGGCTATATATTATTAATATGGCTCATAACTGGGTTGATTACAACATTTGCTGCATTAAGTTATGGCGAGCTTGCCGGAATGATGCCCAAAGCAGGTGGACAGTATATTTATTTGCAAGAAGCTTATGGTTCTCTAACAGGTTTTTTGTTTGGATGGTCCGTTTTTATGGTTATACAAACAGGTGTAATTGCAGCGGTTGCCATTGCTTTCGCCAAATTTACTGGCGTAATTTTTCCATGGTTTAGTACAGAAAATGTATTGTTTACTATTTTTAATTTTAAGTTTAATACTCAGCAACTATTAGCTATTGCTAGTATTGTATTACTCACTTACATAAATCTGAGAGGAGTTGCTAATGCTAAAATTGTTCAACTTGTTTTTACAGTCGCAAAAATTGTTGCTTTAATTGGCTTAATTATTTTAGGAATTTATATAGGATTTAATTCAGAAGTATTTAAATCTAATTTGGTTGATTTTTGGAAACCCTACAAAATAATTGAAGATGCTGGCAAAATCACCATGCAAAGTATAAGTGGTACTACTTTGTTAAGCGCCATGGGGCTTGCAATGGTAGGTTCATTATTTTCTTCTGATGCTTGGAATAATATAACCTATACAGCTGGAGAAGTAAAAGATCCCAAAAGAAATATTCCATTAAGTTTATTCTATGGTACACTTACCGTTACGGTATTGTACATTTTGGCCAATGTTGCTTATTTATGTCTGCTTCCGGTGCAAGGTTCAAATGTAGGAGCATCCGCCATTGAGCGTGGAATTATGTTTGCAACATCTGATAGAGTAGGTACAGCTGCTGCGGAGCAGATTTTTGGCAATCCAGCAATTGTAATTATGGCCATTTTAATTATGGTTTCAACATTTGGTTGCAATAATGGACTAATTTTATCGGGTGCCAGAGTTTATTATGCAATGGCTAAAGATGGACTGTTCTATAAAAAGGCAGGAACTTTAAATAAAAATAATGTACCTGCATTTGCTTTAATTATTCAAGCAATATGGACGTGTGTTTTATGCTTATCAGGTACTTATGGTAAATTATTGGATTACTGCACGTTTGCTTCACTAGCTTTTTATATTCTTACCATTATAGCAGTGTTTGTTTTACGTGTAAAGGAACCTAATACTCCTAGACCTTACAAAGCATTCGGATATCCTGTAATTCCAGCAGTTTATATTTTAGTTGGTACTGCAATTTGTATAAATTTATTAATTTATAAATCAGATACAAGCTGGGCTGGGGTTGGTATTGTACTACTCGGAATTCCAATTTATTATTTGAATAAAAGGAAGAAAAACTGAAAATTAAAGAAAAAAAAATTTAAACCACGAAGTCACCAAGGCACAAAGTTTTATTCATAAAGAAAAATTAAATTCTTTTAATCAATAAATATTATTCATCTTTTTTTCTTTGTGTCTTAGTGTCTTCGTGGTTCAAAAAACGTAGTTCAAGATACGTGGTTCAAAATGCTTGGTTCAAAACAAAATTTATTTTCAGCTTAAAATCTGGCTAGTATGATCTTTTGTATCTACTTTTTCAATGATTTTTTCAATTTTCCCATCTGCATCAATTACAAAAGTTACTCTAGAAGTTCCCATGTATTTTTTTCCGTACATACTTTTTTCCACCCAAACTCCATAAGATTCTACTATTTTTTTATCAATATCGGCTAATAGTGGAAAAGGCAATTCGTATTTTTTTACAAATTTATCATGTGATTTTTCCCCATCTGTACTTACCCCTAAAATTTGATAACCAGCCTTTTGTAATGCACCATAATTATCTCTTAAATTACATGCTTGTGCAGTACAACCAGGAGTATCATCTTTAGGATAAAAATAAATTACTAGTTTCTTACCTGCAAAATCTGCTTTGGAAATTTCTTTTCCATTTTGATCAACTCCTGAAAAATCTGGAGCCAAATCACCTATTTCTAATTTACTCATCGTTTTGTGAAATTTGTTTTATAAACTTTTATATTATTTTTTTTATCTGTAACAATCAGTTCCAGTTCATGTTTTCCTAAACTTGTTCGCTCATCAAAATTATGGTAAAGCAAACTATACTTTGAATCATAATTCATTAATATCCATTTACCATCAATACTCGCCCGATAAGTACTTATGCCGGATAAATTGTCTCTTATTCTAAAAGAAATAGAAGTGTAAGCAATTTTTGTTTTTGCCAACGTAATCGGCGAAATAACGGGAGCAATAGTGTCAATTCCAATAAAAAACTCACCAAATACTTTTAATTTTCCAGTTACCACTCCATTTTTATATTCGCCTCCTTGTGCTATTCTCGCTGAATTAACGATTAATGCCTTATCCCATTTATTTTTCAAATTTGAATCTGGAGTTATGCTGATCTCATAATATTCGTGAATGGGGATAAATTTGTTGTGGACTTTGTGTAAAGTTGAAAAACCTCCAACTGGTGTGGGTGCTTGTTTATATTCAAATTGAAAAGATTTATAAAAACTATTTTTTGGAAAAAATAAATTGATCCCAGTATTAACGTATCTGTTTTCTCTGTTATACTCAAAAAAGTTTGGAACATTTAAATCTGTATTAAATTCAGGTAGTGCTTTGGATGACATAACTTTAAAAGGTAAAGTAGAAATATTTCCATTGGCATCTGTTACTACATATTCCATCGAATAAGTAGTATCAACATCAAAATTTACAACACCCAGATTTATTAATTTACTATAAAGCTGGGTTGGATTTCCACCATCAACAAAACTTTTTTCGATGTTTTGTCCATTTCTCATCTTTTCTTCATAATCTACATGCGAATTAATTCCGCGGGTATTTGCAAAAGAAAACCGCTCAACTTTTGAAAAGTAAATAGTTTTACCTTCCATTTTTAACTCAATGCTGTAAACTCCGTTTTTATTGTCGCTTGCATTTTGTGTATCGAAACATGTAATACCAAACCCAGTGCTACCACTTGCGTGTATAATAGCATTTTTCTGTAAAGTAAAAGAACCTCCAAAGCCAGAAACAGCAGTTTTATGTTTCTTGTAAATCCCTTCAACTCTTGATGATATATTTAATGGATAAGTAGTAATTGATTGAATGATAGGTTTTTTAGTATCGGCAATTTCTAAATTAAATAATAATGGATTTATTGTTTCTTCAGTTTTTGCATCTCTAATTTCAAAATGCAAATGCGGCCCTTGCGATCCTCCAGTATTACCTGATAATGCAATTAAATCTCCTTTTTTTACAGGCAAATCAGTGGGTAATAAAGTAAAATCTACTTCAAAAGATTCGTTTTTATATTGTTCTGCTTTTACTCTAGCTCCAATAATGCTGTAGTAAGATTGTAAATGAGCATAAACAGAAACATAACCATTAGGATGGGTAATGTAAATTGCATTTCCAAAACCTCCAGTTTGAACTCGTAAACGAGAAATATACCCATCGCCGACAGAAAGGACTCTTAATCCTTCTCGTTGTTCAGTTCTTATATCAATACCTGAATGAAAATGGTTGGGTCTTAATTCGCCAAATGTACCCGCCAATAAAAGGGGTATTTCCATAGGAGAACTGAAGAAATTTTGCGGATACGAAATCGTATCTGCGATTAAATTAATTAATTTTTTATTTTCTTTTGATGGTAGAGTTTTCCATTGTAATGAAATCCAAATCAATAAAAAAAATACACTTAAAACACCAGCAACTTTTACAGTTTTTCTCATTTTACTTCTACAGATAATTGTAGTTTGTTTTCTAAATACCCTTCTAATTTATCTCCTATTTCAACTTTGCCAACTCCAGCAGGTGTTCCTGTAAAAATCAAATCGCCTTTTTTTAACGTAATAAAACCTGAAATATAGGATATCAAATAATCGAACGAAAAAATGCAATTTGAGGTATTTCCTGTTTGCACTTGATTTCCATTTTTTTGTAATGAAAATGAAATGTTCGAAAGATTTTCAAATTCTGAAACATGAAAAAAATTACTTATTGGAGCTGAATTATCAAATCCTTTTGCTAATTCCCAAGGCAAGCCTTTTTCTTTAAATTCATTTTGCAAATCGCGAGCCGTAAAATCAATTCCAATTCCAATTTCAGAAATATAGGCTGCAGCAAATTTTTCAGCTATTTTTTTTCCCTCTTTCCCAATTTTTAAAACTAATTCTAGCTCATATTGCAAGTTTTGCGAAAAAGAAGGAATGTAAAAAGGTTTATTATCTTTCAATAAGGCTGTATCTGGTTTCATAAAAATAACCGGAGAAGTTGGAACCGGATTATTTAACTCAGCAGCGTGTTCGCTGTAGTTTCTTCCTACACATATAATTTTCATACACCTTTTTAAAGTGACAAAATTAGAAGAATATGCAAGGCAGCAAAGGATAGTTTCAAGCAAAATAGATTTTGTTGAAAATTAAATAAATCTGGCTTTGTCTTATAAACGACAAATACTATTTTGAAAAGAATTCACCTTTGTAAAAATTAAAATTAAATCAATATGAAAAATTTTATAATTCTTATCGTTTTGCTAGCTGGTTATTCAAATGTAATGGCTCAAAACAATCAAGCCACATTAACTAAGAACTACAATCTTGAAAAAAACCTAGCTGTTAATGGATATGATGTTGTTAGTTATTTCACACAATCAAAAGCAGTGAAAGGATCTAAACAAATTTCAACCAATCAAGATGGAGTAAATTATTATTTTAGCTCCGCATCAAATCTCACCTTATTTAAAAGTAATCCAAAAAAATATATGCCCCAATATGGTGGCTGGTGCGCTTATGCGATGGGAGCCAATGCAGAAAAAGTGGAAATTGATCCTGAAACATTTAAAATAAAAGATGGAAAATTATATCTTTTTTATAATGCTTATTTTAATAACACACTAAAAACTTGGAATCAAGATGAGGCTAACTTCAAATCTAAAGCTGATATGAATTGGGCAAAAATTAATAAGTAATGGTTGAAAGGAATGAAACTTTTCAATAATAAACTATAAAAACTAAATTAATTTCTTCAAAAACCAACAAAAACATAAACATCGTATACTATGAAAATCAATTATTTATATATTGCATTAAGACTCATTGCATGTATTATTCTTTTACAAACATTATATTTTAAATTTACAGCAAGTCCGGAATCTGTTTATATATTTACTACGATTGGAGCAGAACCAATTGGAAGAATAGGATCTGGAGTAGTAGAATTGATAGCAAGTATTTTACTTTTGTATCCACCTGCTATTTTTTACGGTGCTTTGTTATCTTTGGGAGTTATGAGTGGTGCTATTTTATCGCATTTAACTATCTTAGGTATTGATGTTCAGGGAGATGGAGGATTATTATTTGGTCTTGCACTAGTTACTTGGGTTTGTAGCGCAGTTTTGGTGATTGTTTATAGGAAACAATTTCCATTTATTAAATTTTAATTTTAATCATGATCAACAACATAATTAACAGTTTAGAAGAAATAAAAATTTTATTAAATGAATTGACAATTCAGGAATATCAATCAGAATGTCAGTTTTTGAGTAAGGCTACAGTTGGCCAGCATACACGTCATATCATCGAACTTTTTCAATGTTTAGATAATGGTTATACATCAGCAATAGTTGACTACGACGATAGAAAACGAAATAAAGCAATTGAAACGGATAGTGATTTTGCCATTGACCAATTAACTTCGATTCAAGCATCCATTAAAAAAGAAGACAAAAATCTTAAAGTTGTATTTCATTCAAATAATGGTACATCTCAAATTGAATCCAGTTATTACCGAGAATTATTATACAATTACGAACATTGCATTCATCACCAAGCATTAATTAAAGTTGCCGTTTTACAATGGCCACATGTGGCATTAAGTGATCAATTTGGGGTAGCTCCTTCAACAATGAAATTCAGACAGGAACAGGTTGCAACAGTAGAGAACCGATAAAATAAACTAATCGGTAAATACATGTGTACTGTTAGTTATATTGGTTTTTCTGACCAAATTATTTTCACTTCTAATCGTGACGAACAATTATCACGACCCGTGGCAACTCCACCAGAAATTAGTTGTGAAAATGGAATAAAGATTATTTTTCCTCGAGATCCAAAAGCAGGAGGCACTTGGTTTATTGCAAATAGTGATGCCAAAGTTGCAATTTTATTAAATGGAGCCGAAAAAAAACATACGCCAGAATTCAGCTATAGAAAAAGCCGAGGGTTGATTTTGATGGATATTATGAAAGCTGAAAATTCTTTTGATAAGTTTTCTGAAATTAATTTGTTTGAAATCGAACCATTTACCATTGTGCTTTTTGAATTTGGTAAATTATATCAGCTGCGTTGGAATTCTTCAGAAAAATCAGTTTTACATTTAAATTCAACAAAAAATTATATCTGGTCTTCTTCGACTTTGTATGATCCAAAAGTGATTTTGCAAAGGGAAAAACTATTTTATAACTTTTTAAAAAATAACACAAGCCCTAAACCAGAAGATGTTAAGAATTTTCATAAAAGCCCTGGGACAGATTCTATGCAAGAGGGATTTATCATAAACCGAGAAGGCAACTATAAAACGTTTAGCATCACCCAAGTTCAAATTCAAAAAAATGTTTTAAATTTCAATCATTATGATCTTTTGAATGATACAGCATCATCCCATTCATTGGAATTAACATCAAATTAATTGGAACAAAACATAAAATTATTTTTCCACAAGGTTTTTAATTGGGAGTACTGGCCATTTCTGATTGTCTATTTTCCTACATTTTTTTTCTGGGCGTATTTTTCAATTAGAGCTAAAAGTTTCTTCTTTTTCAGTCCAAGCAATCCAGGAATTAAGAACGGAGGTATGGCAATGGAATCTAAAAAGGAAATTTACGATATGTTGCCTTCTGGTATATATCCAAAAACAATTTTAGTGAAACCAGGAGTTGATTTTGCTAAAATTATTCAACAGATGAAGGAAAATGAGATTAGTTTTCCATGTATAGCCAAACCTGATATGGGTTTAAAAGGTAAAGCTGTTCAAAAGATTAATAATATAGATTCATTGAAAAGATATTTATCTATTGCTCATGTCGATTCTCTGATTCAGCAATTAATACCTTATTCAATGGAAGCAGGAATATTTTATTACCGATTTCCGGGTGATTTGCAAGGAAAAATTTCAGGTATTGTTGCGAAAGAATTTATGATAGTGACGGGTGATGGCAAATCGAGTATCCAAGATTTAATTAAACGAAATACCCGTTTTTATCTTCAATTAGATGCATTGAAAAAAATGTATGGAGAAAAATTAAATGAAATATTAAATGCTCGTGAAGAGCGTAATTTAATGCCTTACGGTAACCATGCAAGAGGATCTAAATTTACCGACGAAACTTGGAGAGTAAATGAAAAGTTAACAAAAATTATCAACGACATTTTTATAAACGTCGATGGTTTTTATTTCGGAAGAATGGATATTAAATTCGCTTCGTGGGAGGAGTTGGAACAAGGAAAAAATTTTTCCATAATAGAATTAAACGGTGCTGGAAGCGAGCCAACGCATATTTATGATCCTTCGCATTCAATAATTTTTGCCTGGAAAGAAATAATTAGCCATTGGAACATCATGTTTAAAATTGCTAGAATCAATTATAAAACCGGAACTCAATACATGACATTCGCCGAAGGAATACAAATGTTGAAAGAAAACAATAAACTAATTGATCAATTAATTTTGCAAAGCAATGAGCTTACCGAAAATTGATTTATCATTAATTGGCTACTGATAAACTATCAGTAAAGCGCGTTATGGTTTCTATTAAAAAAGCTTTTTTTGTCCAAGGGATAAAATGATTTGCTTCTTTAATAATATGCAGAGTAGTAAAATCAGGATTTTCTTTTTGAATAAAATACGCATTTCCCACTGGAACTAAGGGATCTTTGTCGCCATGTATAACACAAATCGGAATTTTTACATCCTTTACTGAATTTGCTATTTCTGATACTTCTTTTTTAAAATACCTAATTTCATCATTGCTTACCGACATTTCTGTTGGAAGAATAAATCGTAAAATAGGATTATTTATCAAAGTTCGCCAGCTTTCTTCTCCTTCTAGTTCTGCTGATACAGAACCACTTACAACTACAATACCTGAAAGAATTTTAGAATTGTCTTCAGCCAATTTTGCAACAATTGGCCCACCTAATGAATGTCCAATTACGATAATTTTATTGTTATTGTTTACAGTTTTTATTAATAATGAAATGAGTTTGCATTGATTCAAAACAGTCATAGCTTCACCATATCCACTCCCACCAAATCCAGGTCTATCAATACTAATCAATCTGTATTTTTTAATCAATTCTTTGTCAGATAAATATTCACTAAATGCTTTCCAGTTGCCTGGTGGCCATGTATGAACAAGAGAGTAGGAGCATTATCTACTCCAGTTTGTACATAGTGTAGTTTTTTACCTTCAACAAAAATGGTATTACTTTTTAGCGCAATATTTTTTTCTGCAAATTCTTTCTTTTCTTCTTTAAAATCATTTTTTTCAGCTTTCCGATCCTGAATGTTTTTTAAAACAGAACATCCAACCATGAGTAATAGAAGAAATACACCCAATATTCGCAATGTTTTTCGCAGAAATTTCATTTCTGATTTATTTTTTAAGTTCGGGATAAAGTTAGTTGAATATGACTAACAAAAACTACCTTGCCTTCCTAATATAAAAATTAACACATAAAAATGGTCGTTGAACAACCAAAAAAAATAGCAATAAACTTACTATCGGGTTTTTTGCTCAGTTTGCTTGGTACCATTCCTTTAGGTTTTATTAATTTAGTCGCTTTGCAGATATTTACCAATAAAGGTGAATTAGACGCGCTTTATTTTGCCTCTGGAGTTATTTTGGTAGAATTAGTTGTAATTAAACTTACCATGTCAGGTGCTCAATATTTACTTTCGAAACAAAAAACTAGAGTTTACATTGAACTTTTTTCTTTTTTATTCATTTTGGGATTTGCAATTGCTGGTTTTATGAGCAATCATAATGGAAAATCTGATCTTGACACTGATTTTGCGGTAGCTTCAGTTCATCCATTTTTTTATGGAATATTTCTGGGTTGTTTAAATCCGATTCAAATACCTTTTTGGGCTGGCTGGAATATTTATATGATTAATCGAAAACGCTTAATTCCTGAAAAACCATTCTATTACTTTTATATGATCGGTACAGCATTTGGAACATTGATTGGAATGATTGTTTTTGTGTTATCTGCACGATATATGCTCAATCAAAGCAAAGATTATTTACAAAATGCGAGTGGTAAAATAATACCGTGGATATTTCTAACACTTGCTGTATGGCAAGGAGCACAGATGATTTATCATTATAATAAAAACAGAAAGTCGATAAAGTAGAAATTTTATCGAACGCTATTGAATTGAAATTCGTTTCATGGCTGTTTCTGCGCCACAGGTTATCCGAACAAAATACATACCCGGAGAAGCTCGACCGGCTAAATCAAAATCCTTTCTAAAATCGCCAATAGCTCTTTTTTCATTGCTTAAAACCAACACTTCATTGCCGAGAATATCTAATAATTTGATGGATAAATTTGATTCTTTTCGAACATAAAATTGAACAGAAAGGCGATCATTGACAACAGGATTTGGGAAAACAGTTAAGCTATTCGCTAGTGTTTGTGAATTACGAATGGACGAAATTGAATTTACAGTAATCGTTCCAGACATGGTTGAGCCAAACGGTCCACCATGTGTAATGCTGTAATAGGGCAAAATGCCAGGTCTATTAATTACATAAGCCCTCGATTTCGACATCATGTTTAAATTAAAAGCCGGTAAGGTAATTTGATCTTGAGAAACGATGGTATTTATTCCATCAATCCACTGAAATTGAACAGTATCACCACTATTGATCGTAATATTTTTTGGAATGAATTCTAAATTTTTAACTTGGATTATCGTTCGATTTTGTGCCGTTGAAAAACTTGGCGCAAAAACAAGGGTTATTATAATAAATAAAAAGAAGAAAGTAAGTTTATCCATTTGCAGGCAAATATTTTCAAATATACAGTTATGCAATTAGAAAGAAAGGTTAATTAGTAACATTTTAAATGATGTTAATTTTCCATAGCTTTATTCAAATTAAAATTTTGTGAATTAATATCAAAAGAGAGTATACTTTCTGAATTCATTATTCATTTTTTTTAATGTTAATTTGCATTTCACTTCCGATACGAAAATTTTCGATGAGTAATCGATTGATAGAGCAGAACGATACAGTAAATCAACTACTTAATTCTTTTCATTTTTCTACCCTGATAATTGATGAGTCGCAAGTTGTACATTTCGCAAATAATGCTTTTTGTGATAGTACAGGCCTTCAAAACAATGATTTTGTTGGAAAAAATTTCAAACAGATCAGTTCAATTTCACTTTCACAGAAAAAGAACGGACTTTATTTTTTACAATTTCCTGATTTGGATGGCACAGAAACCAGCATAAGTTGCCATGCAGAAAAAGTAAATCTGAACGCTGAGGGGCAATTTTATCTGTTGAAATTTGATTCCAAAACAGATCAAATTCAAATGAAAACCTTGCAGGAATTATTAAATGCTTCGTTTGAAGCACTTTGTGTTCACAAAGATCAAGAAGTTGTCTCAGCCAATTTGGCTTTTCTTGAGATGTTTAATTACACTTATCAAGAAATGACTAATTTATCTCTTAAAGATCTTTGCGAAGAGAATTCGTTTAAAGAAATAATAGAGAATATTGTGAAAAAGCATGATATTGCATATGAAGCCATTGCCTTAAGGAAAAACGGCGAAAAATTTCCGGTATTAGTAAAGGGTAAATCGGTAAAAATTAGTGGAATTGAATATCGTTTAGTTTCTTGCCAAGATCTTACTATTGAAAAGCTAAAGGATTCAACTAAATTAATAGAAAAGAATAAGTTAGAAACTATAGTAAAGACTCAAACTGAAATTATTAGTTCAGACTTAAATCTTGATAATCTACTTAAAATTATTGTTAATGAATCCAGCAAAATAACTGGAGGAGATGGTGCTACTATCGAATTTGCTTTTGAAGACAGAATGATTCAGAAGGCTCGATCTGGCCAAGCTTCAAGATTGAAAACAAAAGAATTACTTATAAAAAACAGCCTTTCTGGATATTGTTATCGAACCGGTCATTCTGTTTTAGTAAACGATGCAGCTAAAAACGAATATTCGGATCAGGAAGCGCGTAAAATTCTGGATGTAAAATCTGCAATTGTAGTTCCGTTGAAATATGGAAAAGAAGTAATAGGTGTGTTAAAAGTGGTGGCAAAAAGGGAGTCTGCTTTTACCCAACAAGATGTTGACACACTTCAGATAATGGGTGGATTTATTGCATCGGCTATTCGGAATGCAAATCAATTTGAAGAAAAACAAGCAATACTCGAAAAACTAACTGCGACTTTAGATCAAGTGCGGGAAAGTGAAGAACAATTCAGATTGTTGGCAGATCATATAAATGATATTGTCGCTTTACACGATTTGGATGGCAATTTCACTTTTGTAAGTCGTTCGGCTTATAATGTTCTTGGTTACAATCAAGATGAAGTAATTGGGAGTTCAATTTATGATTTTGTTCATCCAGAAGATATTGAAGATTTAAAGGAAACCATTAAGGAAAATATTTTTAAAAATAAATCACAAGCTAAAATTATATATCGTTTTAGGAAAAAAAATCAAGAATACACCTGGCTAGAAAGTATTGGCGAACCGATTCTAGATGAACAAAATAGAGTTACAAAAATTCAAGCATCATCCAGAGATGTAAGTGAGCGAATACAAGCATTAAATGCATTGTTGGAAAGTGAAAAGCGTTATCGATTTATTACTGAAAACAGTACTGATATGCTAAGTATCCATACCGTTGATGGAATAATGTCATATGTTAGTCCTGCTTCTAACCGAGTTTTAGGATATAAACCAACCGAGTTAGTTAATTTGGATCCATTCAAATTATGTCATAAAGATGATTTACCAAAATTAAAAGAAGCATTAAGAGATTACATTGTTAAACGGCAAAAAGTTGCATCATTTACCTATCGAATGCATCGAAAAGACGGAGACTATATTTGGATTGAAACAGTAGCAAAAGCTGTTATCAATGATCAGAATATGGTAACTCAAATTCAAGCTGCTCATCGTGATATTACCGAACGAAAAATGGTAGAGCAAGAACTTTTGAAAGCAAAAATAGAAGCGGAAAGTGCAACTAAAATGAAATCGGAGTTTTTGGCGATGATGAGCCACGAAATAAGAACACCGATGAATGGTGTAATTGGAATGACTGGTTTATTGCTTGAAACTAAACTTACTAGCGATCAGGAAGAATACGCAGAAGCTATTATGGAAAGTGGAGATGCTTTGTTAACTGTAATAAACGACATTCTTGATTTTTCTAAAATTGAATCGGGTAAAATGGAGTTTGACGAAAACCCATACGATCTTTCTTCTTTAATTGATGGTGTTTTTAGTTTGCTTAGCATTCGGGCAAAAGAAAAAAACATTGAACTAATTTACTTTTTAGACCCCGAACTACCGGTTTTATTAATTGGCGATTCGCTTAGAATCAGACAGATATTAATTAATTTGATTAGTAATTCAATCAAATTTACTAGTGAGGGAGAAATTTTTGTTTCGGTAAGCAAGGCTGATAAAGTTTTAGGAGAAAATGAAGTTGAGTTACATTTTTCAATTAAAGATACAGGGATAGGTATTCCAAAAGATAAAATTGATCGTTTGTTTAATCCATTTATTCAAGTCGATTCATCTACTTCTCGCCGCTATCAAGGAACCGGACTTGGATTGGCTATTTGCAATAAATTGGTGGATATGATGGGAGGGAAGATTTGGGTTGATAGTGTGTATATGGAAGGTTCAATATTCAGTTTTACATTGCAAAATAAGATTTCTGTTGATCTTAATAACGCAACACCTGCACAATTATCTGAATCAAATCAATCTTTATTGAATAAGCGAGTATTGATTTTTAGTGATAATCCAACTCAGTTGCATGTACTTACTATGCAATGTAAAAATTGGAAGATGCAAACATTTGCTGTAAAAAATGAACTGGAAGCATTGGAAAAAATGAAATCGGGTATCGCCTTTGATGTAGTAATTACAAATTTACATTTACCAGAGGATGAAAGAGTTCAATTGTGTAACCGAATCAGAGGATTTTCCGCAGGTACACTTCCATTTGTTCACATATCTTCCGAAAAAAATCAACAATCCTTAGGTTTTTTACCAACTCTCAATTATCATTTGTCCAATCCGGTAAAATTTTCGGATATGTATAAAATTCTGGTTGAATTGTTTAAAATCTCAACCCGTGAAATAAATGTTGCTGAAATGCAAAATCCAGCCTTTGAACTTCCACTTGCACAGCGAATTCCAATAAGCATACTTATTGCAGAAGATAATTTGATAAATCAGAAATTAGTAACCCATGTACTTTCTAAAATGGGCTATAAGATTGATATTGCAGAAAACGGAATTGAAGTAATTCAGGCATTAAAAAAGAAAGATTACGATTTAATTTTTATGGATGTGCAAATGCCTGAAATGGACGGTTTAGAAGCAACCAGCATCATTGTTAATAACTGGCCAAGAGCAAGTAGGCCGGTAATAATTGCCATGACTGCTAATGCCATGATTGGGGATAAGGAAAAATGTATCGAAGCTGGAATGGACGATTACATGAGCAAGCCAATTGTACTTGCCGATATTAAAACAAAAATCGAAAAGTGGGGAACTCTAAAATTAGCTTGATTATTGTACCAATTACTTTTGTGACTTTGTTTAGCAAACTTTACATTTACGCCCTCTAACCACTGATTTTTGGAAAAGCATTCGCATAAAACAAGCGCTCTTACTGGAGCTGGCTTATTAATAAGTTTAGGAATTATTTATGGTGACATTGGTACTTCTCCACTTTATGTATTAAAAGCTGTAATTGGTAAATCTGTTATTACTCCAGAACTAATTATTGGCGCACTATCCTGTATTTTCTGGACACTTACTCTCCAAACTACCGTAAAATATGTGTTAATAACCTTACGAGCCGATAATAAAGGTGAAGGAGGAATTTTTTCTTTATTCACACTTATTCGCCGAAAAGCAAAATGGCTCATAATTCCAGCTATGATTGGAGGGTGTACCTTGCTAGCAGATGGAATTATTACTCCTCCCATTTCTGTATCATCAGCCATAGAAGGATTGCTGATTTACAATCCAAATTTACCAACAGTACCTATTGTAATTATTATTATTTCTGCACTTTTTATATTTCAACAATTAGGTACTAACCTAGTTGGCAGAGCTTTTGGCCCGGTTATGTTTATTTGGTTTGGTATGTTGGCCTATTTTGGTAGCATTCAGGCATTCTCTAATTTCGAAGTATTTAAAGCAATAAACCCGGTATACGGATATAATTTGCTGGTCAACAATCCAGGTGGTTTTTGGCTTTTAGGCGCTGTATTTTTATGTACTACTGGTGCTGAAGCCTTGTATTCAGATTTAGGTCATTGCGGCAGAACCAATATTAGAGTTAGTTGGATTTTTGTAAAAACAGCGCTCTTACTTAACTATTTCGGTCAGGGTGCTTGGCTACTCTCACATAGTGGCGAATTATTGGTTGGTAATCCTTTTTACAACATTATACCCCCAGGTTTTCTTATTTATGGAATTATCATTTCCACGCTGGCAACTATTATTGCCAGTCAAGCATTAATAAGCGGTTCATTTACATTAATAAGTGAAGCGGTAAGATTAAATTTCTGGCCGAAAGTAAAAATTAATTTTCCGAGTAATCAAAAAGGGCAATTATACATACCGAGTGTAAATTGGCTGCTTTGGGGTGGTTGTGTAATGGTTGTTTTATTGTTTCAAAAGTCTGAAAACATGGAAGCTGCTTATGGTTTGTCAATTACACTTACCATGCTCATGACATCGATTTTATTAAGTGTTTATTTACTCACCCGTAGAGTTTCCCCTTATATTGTTGCAGTTTTTATCCTTATTTATGGCTCTATTGAAATTAGTTTTCTAATTGCCAATCTGGTTAAATTCAGTCATGGAGGTTGGTTTACATTTTTGATTGGAATGTTCTTGTTTTCAATTATGTGGGCTTGGTTTTCGGCACGTAAAATCAAAAATAGGTATGTTAAATTTGTAGAAGTAGAAGACTATTATGAAATTTTAAATGATTTGAGCGAAGATGAAACGGTACCAAAATTTGCCTCTCAATTGGTGTATTTAACCAGTGCAAATTTTTCATCAGAAATAGAAAGCAAAATCATTTATTCAATTTTACAAAAACAGCCAAAGCGGGCAGATGTGTACTGGTTAGTGCATGTGGATGTAGTTGATGAGCCTTACACTCGTGAGTATAAAGTAGAAATGTTAGTGCCGGGTCATGTAATCCGAATTGAGTTTGAATTAGGTTTCCGGGTAGAACAAAAAATCAATTTACTTTTCAGGAAAGTGGTAGAAGATCTTATTGCAAAAGGCGAAGTAGATATTACGAGCAAGTACCAATCATTAAGCAAACATAAAATATCTGGCGATTTTCGTTTCGTAGTGCTTGAAAAGCAATTATCGTCTTCCAATAATTTATCGTTTTACGAAAAAATTATTATGGGTTATTATTTTCTACTTCGAAAATTATCTTTGTCTGAAGAGCGAGGTTTTGGTCTCGACTTATCATTTGTAACTGTCGAAAAAGTTCCATTAATAGTTTCTAAATCTCAAGATATTGAGTTGAAAAGGATTTATTGATATTCTTAAAATTATTTTAAGATTTCGATAATTTTTGAAAATAGTTTTCACACAATAAGATTATTTAATTTGTATAAAATCTGTTTGAATTAATAATCAAATTGCCTTAGCTCGGATTGAAGCGGTCTCGTCATTCTGACGAGACAAAAAAGATACAGCGTAAAGCCGGATTAGCTCCAAAATCAAAAATCTTTTATTAAAAATCTTTCTGTTTTATAAAATCTTGAAATCTTTAAAAGTAATTTAAATAAGAATCGTAAAATTCAAATTAAAACACGAATATTTCTTACAAAATCAATTATTCATTAGGCGGGTACATTTTTCAATTTGCTATGATTATATCCGTAAGCAAAATAGATAATTAGTCCAACAATCAGCCATATTCCAAATCCAATCCAATTGCTGATGCCCATTTCCGACATCATATATAAACAGCAAAGTAAACCCGCAACCGGAATAAAAGAAAGACTTAATTGGAAACATAATACAGCGATGTAAATGCAAACCATAAAAAATATCCAGGTTGGAATTTTGTGTTTAAATAATCTCCATCCAGATTCGAATTTTTTATCTGCAGCAATGTTTAGTGATTCTAATGTCTGAACATAGGTTTTTTCGTCCATAGCAAGTAACATTTGTTCAGGATCGTTTTCTAAAACAGAGTTTGAATTGATGTTAGCGTTTAATTGTGATTTAAGTTCTATTAATTCTTGCTCATTCAGTGAAGTAATAAAATCTGTAGGAGAGTAGGCTGCTTTTTCATTAAAAACGAATCGCTTGGTTGCTCCTTGTTGTTTTGTTAATAAGAAAGCAATTACTGCAACTAATAATAAAGGAATAATATATTTTGAATTCAGATAGGGTGTTTTAAATTTCCGATCGATGGGTTCTTTGCTTTGCTGTAATTTTAAAACCCCAGCACAAACTAATACAAAAGCAAACAAAGTTCCGATGCTACATAAATCGGTAACCATGGTTAAATTCATAAATAAAGAAGGGATTGCCACCACAAAACCTGTAACTATCGTGGCAAAAGAAGGAGTTCGGTAAGTTGGGTGAATTCTGGAAAAAGCTTTTGGTAATAATCCATCGCGGCTCATACTCATCCATATTCTAGGTTGCCCTAATTGAAAAACCAATAAAACACTGGCCATGGCAACTACTGCACTTACTGCAATTATACCCGAAAGCCAAATCAAATTTAATTGTTGAAATACAAATGCCAATGGATCTCCAACAGCAAGGGTATCATATTTAACCATGCCGGTAAGTATCAACGCAACGGCTACATATAAAAAGGTGCAAATAATAATTGCCCACATCATCCCTCTCGGCAAATCGCGCTGTGGATTTTTGCATTCTTCGGCAGTTGTTGATATAGCATCGAAACCGATATAAGCGAAAAACACGGCTGAAACCCCTTTTATGACTCCTGAAAAACCGTTGGGAGCAAAAGGTGTCCAGTTTTTTGTGTCAACATAAAAAACACCTACTGCAATTATTAATAAGATGATTGCTAATTTTATAACCACCATTAAATTACTCGCATTTCTAGATTCTTTCATTCCGCGATAAACTAGCCAGGTAATGAAAACAATAATAAGTAAAGCGGGCAAATCGGCAACAAAATGGAAATTGCCTAAAAGCGGAGCAGATTTCCAGGCCATAAAAGCTGATTGTTGTGCAGCACTTAAATTCTCAAACAATTTTCCACTTTGCATAAGCAAGGTTGATTCGTTGAAACCACGAGATGCACTTAAATAATCCATCGTCATCCAAGCGGGAAGCTCAATACCGCCAGAAGCTAGCAAACTTGTAAAATAATCGGACCATGAAATTGCTACTGTGATATTGCCAACCGCATATTCCATAATGAGCGACCAGCCAATAATCCAAGCAATTAATTCACCAAAAGCAACATACGAATAGGTATATGCACTACCTGCAACCGGAACGATTGAGGCAAATTCTGCATAGGCAAAAGCAGCAAAACTACAAGCAATGGCCGTGAAAATAAATAAATAAATAACAGCAGGACCGCCATCTGAACTTGCCTTGCCTATGGTACTAAAAATGCCGGCACCAATAATTGCTGCAATACCAAAAGCAGCTAAATCTCTAACGCCCAATGTTTTGGCTAGCGCACCAGAACTATGGTATTGTGCATCAGCATCTTTTAAAATTCCATTTATCGTTTTCTTTCTGAAAAGAGAATTAATCATGTAGCGGTTTGTTTTGAACTTTGAATATAGAATTTTTTATTTGTTCAATGGAATTACATTTTCGCTATGGCTATTTTTTGCAGAGGTAAACGGAAATTATAAATAGATTTGAAACGAAAAATATACCTATGATATCTATTTTAGGAGCCAATCGGATTTATTTTCTGCTTTTTTTTATGATGATTGCTTTTTGTACAGTCATTTTAATGATGTACACAAAATCAGAATTATTTTTTTCGGTTAATTCCATCGTAAATCCGAATGACCAGTTTTTTAAATACTTAACCCATATTGGTGACGGGCTTTTCTTCTGTTTAATAATTGTAATGCTGGCTTTTGTAAAATTTCGCTTTGCAATTATTGGTTTACTCTGCTATGCGATACCAAGTTTGTTCACTCAATTTTTGAAGAAAAATATATTTCATGAACTCCGACCAAAAGCTTTTTACGAAGGATTACAAAATCTAACCTTGGTAAATGGGGTTGAAGTACATAGCTTAAATAGTTTTCCTTCTGGCCATACGACCACCGCATTTGCCATGTTTGCCTTTCTGACCATCATTACTCCAAACAAAAATTATAGCTTTTTATATTTCATTCTTGCTCTTTTTGTTGGCTTCAGCAGAATATACCTATCCCAACATTTTTTATTTGATGTGTACATGGGTTCTATAATTGGAACACTAGGGACTTTATTTATTTTTTATTTTGTGGAAAGGTATGGTTGGTTTGGTGAAAAGGTTTTTATGGGGAGGTTTGGGAGTGTATTAAGATAATTTTTAAGAAATGTCAAAAAATTAAATAATAATATTTGCAGATAGTATTTTTCAATAAGCACTTTTTGCTTATTCCTACTGAATAATTTTCGTTAAAGTAAAAAAACTATATACTTTTTATATTACCTGCACATCAACTTAATGTTAAGAAATTATACATAGAGCTAGAAATTAATTTTTTATTGTAAAAATTATTCCCTTCTATTGTAAAGTATTTCAAGAGTTTCCATTTACCTAAACGACTTCCCATTGAAAAACTTTCTTTTCATAATTTTTTTTATGTGGATTTCTACAGGGAACAGCTTTGCTCAGTTCACAGGTTCAATAAGTTCGCAAGTAAAAAATACTGCAGCAAAAAACTTTTATAGATTATTTAATAGTAAGGATGTTATAAAACTAAAAGATAACTTAAATGCTGGTAAACTTGATGAGGAAAGTAAAAAACTGATAAAAAAATACCTTGGAAAGTCAAAACAAAAATCTCGAAAGCTGATTCGAAGAATAAATGGGAGTTCAAAAAAGTACAAGCGTAAATTACTAAAGGCAGAAAATAATTTGCAAAAGAAATTGTGCAAAACAGATCCCGCATTAGCAGACCAGTTATACAATTACAATACATTTAATAGAGCACCTTATTATAACACTAAAAGTAAAGGAATTCAAGGAGCTTCAACCTATTTGCCTGCTATAGATAGATTGAAAAACTCAACAGGCTATTTAACAATGGATGGTTGTGTATCATCTGATTCTATCCAACAAAAAAATTCGTTTGAAGCTAAAACTATAACCGATGAAGCCGAAAAATCAATAAGTAAATCTCAAAATTTTCAGTCTTATAACAGAGCCAGAAAAGAGCAATTAGAAAAAAGCCTTGTTAATCATCCAGAATTAAATAAAGAACTTTTAAAGTACAATAAGGCTAATTATTATTCTAATCAGCATTTAAATGATATTAAAACACTCTTCAAAAAGCAATCAAAAATTGAGGAAAAAGTTTTAGCTGCACTCGATCAACATAAAGGATTTAATGATTTTGCAAAGTTTAATTCCTACTTATCAAAGTTTAAAATACCCGACAACTGGGGGAAATCGCTTGACGGAATTGCTACAAATGAACAGTTTAACGAAGCGGTTAAACAACGAATGGAAGAAATGGTAGCTGAAATACCAATTCCATCAAAAACTGGTTTAGCAAATGCAAACCTTAAAGAAGTAAGCACTGCAAAAAGTCTGATTTTACCCAAAATGGAAAAAATGCAAAAAACCATGAATCAAGTAAAATCTGCGCAAGCTGACGTGAAGAATGCATCTGATTTGCCTGACTTTAAACCTAACCCGCTAAAAACTAAAAGATTAGTTGATAGACTTATTTTCAGTAACGATTTTCAATTTAAAAAATCACAGAATTTAATGCCGGGAGGAGCAAGTATTGGCTTAAATATCTCCTATCAAACAACAACAAAAATAACTATTGGAACAGGAGGCGCTTATGCTTTTGGCTTAAGTAATAAAATTAAAGCTATTAATTATTCTACTGAAAATTTAGGAATAAGAAGTTTTACAACTTACCAATTAAATAAAATTATTCATGTACAAATGGGTTTTGAAAAAAATTATACCCGTTTTGCATTACCTGGTTCTACCAAAGAATTAATTCTGGAAGATTATAAATGGAATAATAGCGCATTATTTGGATTTAAATTATTGAATCCTTCAAAAAAAGGTGCAAAGCAACTATTAAGCATCCAATACGATTTTTTACATAATACACATGTACCAAACACACCTGTAATAGTTTATCGGGTAGGGTTTGAGTTTTAAATTACTTATTAAAGTCTACCATCTATGAAGATTAAATTTTGTATTTTATTTATTTGCCTTTTTATTGTTTTAATTGAAAATAATTTTGCTCAAACACCAACTTTTAAACCACCAGCAGTATCACAACTATCTCAATCGGTTTCACCAGAAGCAATAAATGGAAATATAGATAACCATGCTCCAGTTAATTATTATACTGGTGCAGCTACTATTACTATTCCAATTTCAACTATTGAATATGGTGGAATTTCAATACCTGTTTCATTATCATACACTACATCAGGAATAAAAGTTAATCAAAGAGCAAGTGATGTTGGACTAGGATGGAATCTAAATGGAGGTGGTGTAATTCGTAGATTAAGACGAGGTAAAGAAGATGGGATAGACGGATATGTGAAGGCAGATAGTGTATCGAAAATTATTAAATCAACACAAAATGCATGGCGATTTAATACTTTTAAGGAAGTTAATGAAGGGTATGCAGATTCAGAACCAGATATATTTACATACTCTGGGCCAGGATTTAGCGGGGAATTCTTGCTTGGAGGAGGCTTACTAGGAGAAGACAATATGAATGTAGATTATGAATTTGAAAACATTAATAATACTTCATCTATTTATAACAATAAAAGAATAATTAAAAAATTTATTTTAACCAATAATGAAGGGATAAAATTTATTTATGAATCTATGGAAACTTCAAATTACACGGATGTTTTTAGCAGTTATGTTCATGGTGAAAGTTATCCTCAAAATACATTAGATGACGAAGCTTATAATCCCTTGAAATATCAATCTCGAGAGGGGAATTTGCAAGAAAATTCAATAAATGCCTGGTTTATTTCAGAGATAGTTTTTCCTAAAGATTCTTCAAAAATAAGTTTTACTTATCTTAACGACTTTTATCAAACTTACTCTGATATGACTTATTTTCAAGCAAATCCTTATGATGGTGATGGATTAAGCGGAGGAGTTAGAGTTACTAGAAAGTTTTGCTTGCCTAAAATTATCACACCTCAACTATTTAGAATAAAATGGCCAAATGGCAAAATAGATTTCAGATACCAAAAAAGAAGAGATAACTATAATTTTGATGATATTGGTTCCAACTATCCAAATTCACGTGGTATTATGACTATAAATCCAACACACCAACATGTTAACACTTTAGAAAATGGTGGCTTGACTGAGATATTAATTTTTGATAGTAAAAATATTCAAGAAAAAAAGTTCGAATTAGATCATATTTATGATAGTAATATTGATTTTCTTTCAGATAGATTAATGTTAATTTCAGTAAAAGAGATATCAAAAGATAGTATATCAAAAGCTAAATGGCAATTTAATCATCATTCCTTTAACCAATCTTTTCTTAGTAATAATCAAGATTTTTGGGGGTATTTTAGAAAAGATCCTTATCACACAATTATGTATCCAACTGAAGCATTTCAAATTTTGAGGGGGTTTGAATCAATATCTAGAATTCCAAAAATTTCACGCTCTGCTCAGTCAACATCAAATCCTAACTTAGATCCAGCCGGAAAAAGCAGTCGAAATGAACTAATGGTTTATACTTATGCAAATTTAATAAATACAAACAATGTGTTTAGAGCAAATGATATACAAAAGGAAGATTGCCAAGCTGGTCTTTTGTATAATATAGTATATCCTTCTGGAAACTGGGTAAAATTAGAATATGAACCGCATTCGTTTAATGCGAGTCCCGATGTTTCTAATGGAGGATTAATTGATGGTGGTGGAGTTAGGGTAAAAAAAATTGAAAGTTTTATTTATGCTAATTATGAAAGGAATTATGCAATTGATACTATAATTTATAGATATCCAGTACGATTTTCTTTCCCTCAATTTGTTAAATCCTGGCAACCTGATTATGCTAACATACCCCAAACAGTTGGAGCAATGAATAATTTTGTAAAAATATTTGGATTTCCAATTAATGATTTAGAAACTTCAAAAGGAAGCAATGTTGTATATGGAGAGGTCAAAGTTTTAAGAAAAAATAAAGGAAGTATTGTTTACAAGTATAGTATTCCGTTTACTCAATTTAATAGTAATATAGAAAGCTTACCCTCAATTTTTAATACTAAAACAGCAACTTTAACTTACGATCCAGGACTTTTAATTTCTCCTTCTTATTATTTTCAAGATTTGTATCCTTATCCAAGAAACTTAAATTTTGATTGGGCAAGAGGCCAATTACTTTCTAAAACATTATTTGATAATAATACAAAAATTATTCACGAAGAGTTGAATGAATATTTTACTGATCCGGTTGATTTGCAAATTTATGGGTCTGTTATTAAAACGGTAAACGAAGAAAGATTTGATGCTAATCCAGCTCCTTCACAAATTGGTAACATATATAGATATGGAGTTTATACACATACCACAGGATGGAAAAATCTAATCAAGAAAACAATTAATAATTATTCTACAATAAATCAATCTGCACCATTATCAAAAAACACTAAATATACTTATACAACTAGCAGAGGTTTTAAGGTAACTAAAAGCGTGACAGACTCATTTCCAGATGGTTCAGAAATAAAAAAAGTATATACATTTTTAATTGATTCTAATTTTAAACCTTGGATTACAGCTTCATCCACAAATGAGGATATCTTAACAATGTTGAAATTGAAAGACAATGATTTAATTGAAGAATTAACTTATTGCAAGAAAATAAATGAAGATTACGGATTAATTGCTGGAAAATATTATAAATACAAATTATTTACAAATGGTCCTTTAATACCACAAATACATAAGGTTTATTCATTTGAATCTTCTATTCCAATTGTAACTAATTTTGTTCTATCGCATATTGACAGAACAACTGAAAACGATATCATAATAGATTACAGGTATAAACTAGAAAAAACAATTGATCTTTATGATAAAAAAGGAAATATTTTACAAACTACTGATCGATTAGGTATTTCAAATGTTATCAAATATGACACTTTACTTAACAAACCTTTAGCAACTTTTATCAACTCAATTGAATCAAATACTCGCATTGGTGTTGATGCAGGATATACAAGTTTTGAAAATATAAAAAACGGCGGTTCAGACTATGAAACTCAAATTACCGATTTTTGGGGATATTATAGCCCTCAAGTTTCTTTTGTAGAAGATTCACATACTGGAGAGTATAGCTGTAAATTAGCCAATGATGGAGGCGAAACTTTTGGACCTGGTAGAATTTTTGTTCCATCCGATCAGTTTGGTAAGTATAAAATTTCTGCTTGGGTTAAGACAGATGAAGGTTTTCCATTAAACAAGGGTTTGTTGGTGCTTGAAGTATTACCTAATTCCAATTCCAATATAACCTATTCAAATGGTGCTTGGAATGCAATCAATTTCGGAGATACTCAAGGAGAATGGAAATATATTACACTAACCATAGATTTAAAAAAGATAAGAACTGATAATTCTATTCCAACTTCAACAACTCTTAAAATAAATTCATATTCGTGGAATAATCAATCTTCTAAATTCTTTCTCATAGACGATGTTATTTTTCAACCATACAATTCTAAAGTAGAAACCAATACGTACGATAAAATCGGAAGAATAACAAGTAAAACGGATGTTTCTGGTAAATCTGAATACTATATTTATGATGGATTCGGGAGATTGATTCAAACTAAAGATCATAATAAAAATATTAAAGAATCTACCATTTATGATTTAACTCATGAAACACATTAAGCCGATGCTAAAATATATTTTAACACTAACCATACTTTTGGCAATTTCTTTTTATTGCAAAGCTGAACTTGAAGCTCCTAAAATAGTCCCCCCAATGCCAACAATTACATATAATAATTGTGGAATGGCCGTTGTATCTTATTTACCATCACAGTTACCTGTTGAAACAGGCTGTGCCCCAATTTCAATAATGGATTGTCGTATTAGATTTTTCTTACAAAGTGTATTAAATCCTTTAGATTCATTATCTTATTATGATTCAAATACATTAAACTTTACAATTCCTCCAGGTAATTATTTAATCGCAGTAAAATATTTGGGTTTAAATGTTTATGGGAGTAATAAGATCTATTTTAGTATAAATCCACCAGTGGCAAGTCCATCTTGCCCCTTTATAGATTTGCCTAATAATGTAAAAAATAAAAAGGATTATTTTGGTGGTAAGGATAATTATACAGCAACACCTGGCAATGGAGCTAACACGCTCAGGTGGTATAAGGGTCAATTTAATTCTGGATTTCTTTATGAAGGTTTAGAATTTAAACCATCAAGTTTTTATCAAACACTATGGGTAGCAAGTCATAATTCTACAACAGGTAACCAAAGCTTAAGAGTTCAAGTTTACACGGATTTCGATAAAGATAAAATGTTTAAAATTTATCCAAGAATTTCTGGGATAAAAAATTTAGAACAAATAATGGACTTAAATTGGAATGAAGCTATTCGGCAGAAATCATATTTGGATAATGCTAACAGGCCTTATCAAATAATTGATATTGGAATTACACCAAATTGGGCGAATTTAATTACTCCAATTTTATATGATAATGATGGAAATTCCCCAAAAAATTACCTGCCTTATTCAAAAATTGGTGAACCTCAAATGAATAGATATGTACTTACGGAGCAACATGCCTTTTACAACTCACCACCAGCCGGCATCTCTCTCACATCATTCCCATTTTCAGAGACCGTTTACGAAAAATCTTCACTAAACCGACCACTTGAACAAAGCGCACCGGGTGATGCTTGGAAAATGGGAGCGGGGCATACAAGCAAAAACGAATATATTGCCAATATTGCATCCGAAGTGCGTTGGTTTAAAGAAACTGCTATCAATTCTAATCTATTCATTGCTAGCACCTTTTACCCGGAAAACACATTGAATAAATTACAAAGCACCGATGAAAACGGCAATAGAACTATAAATTTTACTGACTTAGCAGGAAAGAAAATTTGCGATAAGCAAGAAGTTGAAACCAATGTTTGGTTAAGTACTTATTATATTTATAATAGCATGAACCAGTTAAAGTATATTTTACAACCAGCTGGTTTTAAGAAAATGGTTGTAGCTAATAATTATGATATTGCTACTCAACTGATCGATTTTTGCTTTCAATATACCTATGACGAACGTGGAAGAGTAATCGTTAAAAAAGTACCAGGAGGTGGATTAGATGTTTTTATTTACGACAAAGCCGATCGGATTCGATTTTCGCAAAACGCCGTTTTGAAAGAAACTAACAAATGGATGTATTACAAATATGATGTGCAAGGGAGGGTCGTTTCCACTGGTATTCATACAAACGGAGCACCGTCTGTTGCTTTACAATCGTATGTAAACTCTGCAACTGTGCATTTTGAAAAACGAACCGATGCAGGTTATTCTAATTTAACGTTGCCAATCAGCAATTTTGTAGAGCTTACCACTAATTATTACGATGATTATAATTTTGAAAACACGATAACTCACCCAAGTTTTACTCCCAGAAATGAACATGTTGCATCAGCAAGAGTTTTTGGAATGCTTACCCGAACATCCTCCCGTTTACTAAAATCGGATGGTGGATATAGTACCGAATTATATAACACGTATTTTTGGTACGATGAAGAAGGCAGACCGATACAAACTATGAAGGAGTATCCAAATAGTCGTTCCATGCTTACTCAAACTAATTTTAGTTTTACAGGATTGCCTACCGTTATTGTAAAAACATTGAAGCGATTTGGTTCAACTTTAATTACCACGAAAGATAGTTTGGGTTACGACCATGCCGATCGTTTGCTTGACATCTACTTTACAGTAAATAACGATAATGAAATGCATATCGTTAATAATAAATACAATGAACTAGGGCAATTAATGCAAAAGTTTATCCATTACGATTGGATGTGGAGCGACGAAGCGTATTTGCAAACCATTGATTATCGTTACAATACTCGTGGTTGGCTTACAAAAATAAATAATTCAACTCTTACCCAAGACCCAGACAATGCCAGTAACCGAGATGCCTTTGGCGAAGAATTATTTTATGATAATGCAAACTTTCAAACTGCAACAGGCTCTGATGCAATAACTGCAAAGCCTCAATATAATGGCAACATTGCCATGGTGCAATGGGCTAATAAAGCACCTAATTCAGAGGCCTTAAGTGTTAGTAGAAACACTTATGTTTATGATTATGACAAGGCAAATAGACTAAAATCTGCAAAATCCGGATTTGAAAATTTACCTCAAGTATATAATCCTTACATAACTGGAATTTTTAATGAAGAGCAAACATTTGACGATAATGGAAATATACTCACCATTAAACGAAATAATACCTTTGGTTTGATGGATGATTTAACACTAACTTACAGCGGCAATAGAATTCAATCTGTCAACGACGCAATTTTAGCCAACTCCTTCGACAATGATTTTGAAGACAATGGCAGTAACTTGGCAACAGAATATATGTACGACTTGGGGGGCAATTTAAAAGAAGATAACAACAAAGCATTAAAATTTAACTACAACTTTCTGAACCTGCCTAGTAAAATGTTTAAAAGTTCAGGAACATCTAATGATACTGTAAAGTACCTGTATGATGTAGCTGGTACTCGTTTACAGAAAATAACCCAAAACGGCATGCACGAGTACATCGAAGGTTTCGAGTTCGATAACAACCTTTTTCAGTTTGGACCAACCGCAGAAGGTAGATTTAGAAACAAAAAAAGCAATGCATTAAATCCACAACAATTTGTGTTCGATTACGACATTAAAGATCATTTAGGCAATGTACGGGTGATATTGACCAATGAATTTTTGAACACTACTGTAATTGCAACTGAAGAAGAGCCGAATAACACAACAGAAATGGCTTTGTTCCTAAATATTCAATCAAGTAGAGGAGATAAAGATGAACAAGCACCATCAGATACTACCTATTTTCCTGACGATAAAGTGAGTGAATTGGATGGTGTACTTACGAATAGTATAGGTTTTGCCCGCACTTTCGAAATGAATGCTGGCGATATTGTAGATTTTTCAGTTAAATATTTTCAAGAAGTAGAGCCATTATACAATAAAACAAACACATTAATTTCTGGTATTCTGGGCCAATTAAAAGATGTTTTTTTTATTAATAATCCTAATTTTGATTTATTAAACTGGGAGGAACAACAGATATTATTAGAAATGGGTGAAAATACCTATGGTAGCAATAGTATGGTAAGCAACTTTTTATCTTCATTATTAAAAGACCCAACTAAAGAAGGGTATACACGATCGCAACTCGTTTATTTATATTTAGATCGTGAATTTAATTTGGTAGAAAATATGAGTGGTTCGCTTATGGCAGAAGAAGTAGGTATTTTAGGAACCCTTGCAATAGAAAGAATGCAAGCAGAACGAGATGGATTTATGTACATATTTGTTGTAAATGAAACCACCACAGCTATTGATTTTGACAACCTAATTGTAATCCACAAAACCGGTACTGTATTGGAAATAAATGATTATTACCCATTTGGTTTAAAATGGTACAGCAACGGAACCAGCCTAAATAAATATAAATTTGGCGGTAAGGAGTTACAAACGGAGTTAAACTTAAATACATACGATTTCCACGCAAGGCAGCAAGACCCGCAACTGGGTAGGTTTTGGGGAGTAGATCAAAAATCTGACGAACAAGTTGATCAGTCTTCATTTAATTACACATGGAATAACCCTGTTAATATGGCTGATCCTGATGGGAAGTTGCCAGTATTTTTAGTTGGAGCATTTATTGGAGCAGCTACAGATATTGCTATTCAATCTATTACAATTTCTCTCAGTGAAACTAAAACTTTTGCGAACGATTTTAGTGGATCTTCAGTATTAATCTCTACTATTGCCGGTGCAACTGGTGCAGGTTTAGCCTCTAAATTAGGTAAAATGGGTACACTGGCAAAAACTGGAATAGAGGGCCTTCATGATATGGGTTTTAGCGCTCTAAGTCAGTATTCAGAAACAGGATCAGTAAGTATTTCTAATACTTTATTAGATGCAGTAGGAGGTAAAATTGCAGGTGATATAGCTAATAACAAGGTTACTAAATCTGCTTTAAATTCACCAGAAGGCAAAGTGTTAAGTAATCAAGCAGATCGAGCTAAAAGGGTAAATGATGGAAACCCAAGACCAAGCAGGGAGGCAAAGTTTCAGGAGGCTCAAAGTAAAGCAAACAATTATGTAGAAAAACGTGCCATAGCTGGATCAACTGCAGCATCTGGCTTTGGTGCAGATTTGGCAAATAGATTATTAGGAATAGAAGAATAAAATGTATAAAGAATCACAATCATTAATTGAAATATTTTGGGCTTATTTATCTAAAAAAGAGAATAAAGCAAATATTTTGATTTATTTTATATGTAGTTTATTTATTTTGTATTCTTTTGGTTTTAAGTTATTATTATTAATGATTTTATTTTTTACTTCGGTATTCATAATATCAAATTTTTTGAGAGAGTTTTTTTATTTTATCAAAAACAAATCTATTTATACTAAGTCTTTTAAAATTTCCATAATTGCATTAATTTGTATAACTCCTTTTATTGCAATATTTTTAAAATTAAATATTATTGCATATTTGTGTTTATTTAGTTTTTTAATCTTCGGTTTAAGTTTATTTTTAGGTAGAAAATAGAATATATAAAAATGCTTAAGAGCCATAATAAAAAAATAAAAAAAATTTTAAGGCTTGAAATTACATTTTCAAATATTGTAATATCAAAAAATACACCTCTGCTCAATTAGTTTACCTATTTTTAGATCGTGATTTTAATTTAATAGAAAGCACGAGTGGATCTATGATGGCAGTAGAAGAAGGTATTTTAGGCTCACTTGCAATGGAAG
The DNA here is from genome assembly GCA_031412335.1 of bacterium. Taxonomy (GTDB): domain Bacteria; phylum Bacteroidota; class Bacteroidia; order Sphingobacteriales; family Sphingobacteriaceae; genus JBBQYA01. The sequence goes on from JANOCT010000012.1 coordinate 86,519, forward strand.
GTTTAAAAGCACCTAGTGATGGGTTCTTGTATGTTTTTGCTGTTAATGAAACCTACACTCCAGTAGATTTTGACAACCTAATTGTAACCCACAAAACCGGTACTGTATTGGAAATAAATGACTATTACCCATTTGGATTAAAATGGTACAGCAACGGAAACAACCTTAATAAATATAAATTTGGTGGTAAGGAGTTACAAACAGAGTTAAACTTAAATACTTATGATTTCCACGCAAGGCAGCAAGACCCGCAACTGGGTAGGTTTTGGGGGATTGATCCAATGGCAGAGAAATATTTTAACCAAAGTTCTTACTTATTTTGTAATGGAAATCCTATAATTTATACAGATCCTAATGGAAAGGATGGGATAATTACTATTAATGGAGGGCAAATTAATGTAACATCAAATGTATACTTATATGGGGCAGGAGCGACAAATGCGGTTGCAGCACAATATCAAAGTGATATTAACTCAAAATGGGGTGGTTCATATAGTGCTGAATCTTCAAATGGGACTTCATTCAATGTTAATTTGAATATAAGTGTTGGGCTTTATGAAGGACAAGAAAAGAATAATTCATTTTTAATACCTGAAAAGTTCAACCCATTTAATCGAGACAATTTTATTGAAGTTGGTGCTTCTGTTAATAGATCCTTTGTTTTAGGAGGCGACGAAGGTCAGTGGCGAAGTAAAGGGCGAAATGGTTTAACAATAATGCAGGATAATCCGGCAGCACATGAAGTTGGTCATTTGTTGGGATTAGATGATAGATATACTGATAAAAATGGTGTAAATAAGGGATGGGAAAAAAACATAATGGGTGACTCTCAGAATGGAAAAGTTGAACAGAGAAATATAGATGGTATTCTCAAAGATGCTATGAAATCTTATGATAGTTGGTCAAAGGATAAAAATAATGTTGGTAAAGAGTTTAAATATGAAATTAACGTTGATAGACCAAATAACTAATAATGAAAATTAAAAAATTACTTTTATTGGCATTAGGATTTGATTTAATACTTATAATACTTTTCTTTCATTTTCAGCCATTATGCGAACCTTGTTTAGATAAAAAAAATTGTCCACTTTGTTTGTCAAATGAGCAGTATTTTGTCATTTATTTTGGTATTTGTATAAACTTTTCTTGGTGCATCTATTATTTTTTTAAAAATAGAAGTTTAAAAAAATAGATTCGTCAAATTAATTAGATAATTATTATTGATACTAATTTTTCTATTTTAACAAATCTTTAATTTAATAGAAAGCACAAGTGGATCTATGATGGCAGTAGAAGAAGGTATTTTAGGCTCGCTTGCAATGGAAGGTTTAAAAGCACCAAGCGATGGTTTTTTATATATTTTTGCTGTGAACGAAACCTATACTCTAGTAGATTTTGACAACCTAATTGTAATCCACAAAACCGGTACCGTATTGGAAATAAATGATTATTACCCATTTGGTTTAAAATGGTACAGCAACGGAACCAGCCTTAATAAATATAAATTTGGCGGTAAGGAGTTACAAACAGAGTTAAACTTAAATACATACGATTTTCACGCAAGGCAGCAAGACCCGCAATTGGGTAGGTTTTGGGGGGTTGATCCATTATCAGAACAAAGAAACTGGACATCTCCTTTTAATTTTGTTCAAAATAATCCAATTAGTCGCATTGATCCTAGTGGAATGTCCGATGATTGGGTTGAAAACATAGCAACCGGTAATTATGAATGGAAGGATAATGTAACATCAGATAAAAATACTCCGGAAGGTTTTAGATATATTGGTTCCAATGATAGAGATATACTAAGAGATTTAAAAATTAATGATTCTTTTGTGCAGCAAGTTTCAAAAAGATTTGGATATATCGCAGCTGATGTTGAGCCTGGCAGTTACGCTGTCAATCATATGGTTGGTATTTCAGAAATGAGTAACTTAAGTATAACTGCCGATATAAGCTACAACTTAAAAAGTGGTACTGAAAATAATCGTTTGGGGCGTAAATTTGAAGGAATAAAAGTTTCTGCATCAGTTTTAAGTTCAAGTTCTAATGTTGATGGTGTTTTAAATGTAAATGGAAATCTAAATGTTGATTATGGGAATCAACATTATTCATCTTCACTGGCAGAACCAAGAAGACCTTATCTTATTGATTCAAAGAGTCAAATGAGTGTGGCTTCTATTTCAATTCCAACTTCCAACTTAAATCCATTAGGATTTTCAAACATTACAATAAATGGCAGTTGGTGGGTAACAAATTCATCTAATTTATCAACTCCTGTTGTATATCATCCATTAGTTCCGCTTCCTCAAACATTTAGCCATAAATGGTAATTTCTAAATTAATTAAATAGATGAAAAAAGTTTTAGTTTTAGTATTCACATTAGGAATATTTTATTTTAATATCAAATGTTCAAATGGTAGTACAGTACAAAATCAAAAGGATTGTAAAATGATTTATAATGAATCTATAAATCATATAAATAATTTTTATATAAAAAATGATAAAAACGAATTGCAATTATCATTGTCGAAAATAAACAGTTACACTGATTTTTGTTCAGAATACAGAAATAGATTTTATAATGCTAAAATAACAGTTTTGATGTTAATGAAGGATTTTAAACAAGGATACGAATTTGTAAACACTCTTAAAGTTGAAGAATTTCAATTTGCATATAAAAAGAATTTATATTTAAAAACATTTAAAGCTTTATTATTGGAAAAAGAGGGAAATTTAATAGATAGAAATAAGCTATTTTTAGAGATAACTGAAGAAATAAGTACTTATTTATTAAATGATCAATTAAATAAAGAAGCATTATCAGATTTATTCTATACGAAAATAAGGTTTCAGGAAATTGAAGGTGTGCTTAATGACCTAGAAATTAAACAAAAAGAAAATGAACAAAATAGAGAGTTTTTAGAAATACTAAAAGAAACTTTATTGTCAATGCCTAAAGACTAATTCATTTTTAATTAAAGCAAAATATTGATAGAAATAGTTTACTTATATTTAGATCGTGAATTTAATTTGGTAGAAAATATGAGTGGTTCGCTTATGGCAGATGAAGTAGGTATTTTAGGAGCCCTTGCAATAGAGAGAATGCAAGCAGAACGAGATGGATTTATGTACATATTTGTTGTAAATGAAACCACCACAGCTATTGATTTTGACAACCTAATTGTTATCCACAAAACCGGTACTGTATTGGAAATAAATGATTATTACCCATTTGGTTTAAAATGGTACAGCAATGGCACCAAACTTAATAAATATAAATTTGGGGGTAAGGAGTTACAAACGGAGTTAAACTTAAATACATACGATTTCCTTGCAAGGCAGCAAGACCCGCAATTGGGTAGGTTTTGGGGTGTTGACCCAATGGGGGAGAAACGCTTAAATTTATCCTCTTTTAATTATGTGCAGAATAACCCTGTTAGAAGAGTTGACCCTACCGGCATGCTAGATAATGATGGCTGGCATGTAGATGAAAATAGTAACGTAAAATACAACAGCGCAAAAACAGAAGAAGAGTTTGTTAAACTAGGAATTAAGGGGGATTGGATTGCAAATGAATTTACTTTAGATAATGTAAATGGAACTAAAACAGATTTTTTAGCTAATGGGGATATGGTTAATTATAACGGATTTGAACTTACTGCTGTAGGCGAAAAGATTACTAATAATTGGTTGCAAGATTTGCAAACTGGTTTAGGCACTATAGATATAGGATTTGGGACAATTGGATTATTAACAAATTTTGCAACATCAGAAGTTGTTGGGAAAAGTATAAATAAACTGGAAAGGCTAGATTATGTAAGTGCCATGGGAAAAAGTGGTGCTAACATGTCGATGGGTTTGAAATATACTGGTTATGCAACATTTGCAGTAAGCTCTACTATTTCGTTAAATCAAATGTCAAACTATTATAATAATGGAGGAACTAATAATTCTGTATGGGCAAAAACCGCATTGGACATTGGAATGGGAGGTGTTGGATTTATTGGCTGGCAAGGATTTGCGGTGAGTACTTCATACTTTTTAATAGAATCTGGCACTAATGGATTTGGTGGTTGGGGAAATCCATTAACAACACCAAAGTAGGCTCATGAGAATACTTAATTATTTATTTTATAGGACATATCTTCTAATGATAAGCGTTGGAAATAAAGATATTCCTCAAATTGCGTCAATCTTTTTATTAACAATTTCATTTTTTATAAATATTTATACCATTTTTAATTTGATATATTTTTTTACTGGAAATAGAATCGATATTGGATTTAATTCTAAACTTATTGCTGCTGCTGAAACATTAGTTGTAACTTCTATTTTTTACTTCATTTATATAAGAAAAAATAAATATTTAGAAATAGTTGAATATTATAAGAATGAAACAAAAAATGAGAGAAAGAATGGAAAATTAACAATAATACTTTATTTTTTATCTACATATATATTCCTTTTTTTCACTGTTTTCCTAATGATAAAGAAAAATAAAGGCGAACTATAAAAAATAATTACAAAATTAAAGGAATAAATTATCTTGGATATCAAACAACAGTAGAAGGATTTATTCCTAAAAAAGGAAATTGTATTGAAATAATATATAGTATAAATGACCCCAATGTTTGTGAAATAAATTTTAAAAAGGGTATCGTTCCTTGTGAATAAAGACCTGAACAACCCAGAATACACCTCCGCTCAATTAGTTTACCTATTTTTAGATCGTGATTTTAATTTAATAGAAAGCACAAGTGGCTCAATGATGGCAGTAGAAGAAGGTATTTTAGGCTCGCTTGCAATGGAAGGTTTAAAGGCACCAAGTGATGGATTCTTATATATTTTTGCAGTGAACGAAACCTACACTCCAGTAGATTTTGACAACCTAATTGTAATCCATAAAACCGGTACAATATTGGAAATAAATGACTATTACCCATTTGGTTTAAAATGGTACAGCAACGGAACCAGCCTAAATAAATATAAATTTGGTGGTAAGGAGTTACAAACGGAGTTAAACTTAAACACCTATGATTTCCACGCAAGGCAGCAAGACCCGCAACTGGGTAGGTTTTGGGGTGTAGATCCAATGGCTAGTAAACATTTAAGTCTTACGCCCTTTAATTATGTTTTTAATAATCCTGCATTAGTTACAGATCCTTCGGGAATGGATCCATCTGTAGACCAAGTAAAAGAAAAATGGAATGGTGGCTGGTCAGAAACTACATTAGGTTTTGTAGAAGAATGGGGGATGTTTGAAGGTATTACAGATCAAATAAGAGGTAGTGAAAACTATAATGATAATTTAGTAAAAGAAGGGGATGAAACCACAAAAAATGCGTCAGGATTAGCTGCAATAGCATCTGCTAAAGAATATACTTTTGGAGGAAGTCTAGCAGCATCAATTTGGAAAACAGGCTTTGAGGCTGGGGCAAATTATACCTCCCCTTATGCAGAAAGAGGCGTAACCAAAGCTATGGAAGTTGCAGAAGCGGCTAAACTTAATAAATATGCAAAATTTGCTGGGAGGGCTGGTAATATTGTAACAGGAGTGGATGCTGCACTCTCTATCAAAGAATTTTCTTTATCTGACAAAAAAAGCTGGGGAGCTAGGTCAAAATTAGGGATAAATCTCACGATATCTGGAATAGGGCAAATTAGGTCACCTTATGCTCAAGGAATCTCCATTGGATTAGGGATTTTTGAAACTGCTGGAGGGTTTAACGGAGTTTATAACTATGCAGATTACACACAAAAAACAGGAGTTCTTGCTATTCCTGGTACAGGTTTTAATCCAACGCCTTTATTATTTAAATTTAATTAAATGTTAAATTTTTATAACTATTTATATTACAGAGTTTATGACTTACTTAGTTTGACAGGTAATTATGATTTGGAATGGGGTGCATCCCATTTCATTGCAGCAAATTTTACAATTTTTATTGAAGTGATTTTTTTGATTTTTTTTATAGAACTTGAAATAACAGTAATTGGTTACAGTAGTGTTTTATTATTTCTCTTAATTCATTTACTAAACTATTTTTTATTTCTTAAAAATGATCGTTACAAAATTATAATAACTAAATATCAGAAAGAACCAAGATTTGTAAAAATTTCTGGCAGAATTATTTTATGTTTTTTATTTATTGCTTTAATGTATTCTTGCTTTCAAGTGTGAGAATTTATAATGCAAACAAGAGCAACAGTATTTTTAAAATGATAAAAAATAGATCTTTAATTATATGTAGTTTCCATTTTTCACTAATTACTAAAATATGGTTTATCGTATGTTGTTCTTCCTAGTTTAGATTAAAAAAATTAAAGTTTTATGTGATTAATTGCAATAATTTTAGATGTTAGATAATAATTCTTCTAATTCTTTATCCGTTAAATTATCTTTTTCTGATTTATCATATATAGAAAGAAGATAAACGGTATTATTTTCTACTGCAAAATTGTAATTATCCTTGCTCCACCTTTTTTTCCTTTGCCTTTAAATGCTATGGAAATTCTAATTTTGAAGCATTTTTTGCCAATTGGTGTTCCTTGGTTTGGATTTTCTTTTAAAATTGTAACAAGTTCTAATAATTCTATTTTCAACGATTTGTATTTCTTAACAAGCTTTGTAACTTGCTTTTCAAACACATCGATTGTTTTAACTTCATAGCTCATTCAAAAAATCTTCTGCATTCCTAGCTGTCTTTTTCCCAGCCTTAATTAATTTTAATTCTTCAACAGCAGTTTTGATATCTTCAATTAGCAAAGCTTTAGATTCAGTTATTTGCTTTACTTTAACATAGGAAATGCTCTTTAATACTTCTAATAAATTAGCACCTTTTTTGTCTGGAATATCTATTAAAATCTTCATATTATTAATGTTAGAAAATTAGCTTCTTTTGTATTTAATCTCTTATAAATCTGTAAAGTGTAAATATAATTGAAATTAACAAATAATAGTTTGCTAATATTTCTCAATCCAATTCCTCCATTTTTTTCTGAATAAACGTACTTAAGGATAAAATATATTCAGTACTAAAATCGAAGGAAATACCTGCAGTTTTATAAATTTCGCTAACTGGTTTTGTATATCCCAATCGTAAAGCGTTTAGATATTGCTCGATGGTTTTGCTTGGGTTTTCTTGATAATTTTTCCAGATGGCTATTGCGCCTAATTGCGCCATTCCATATTCAATGTAGTAAAAAGGAACTTCGAAAATATGTAACTGTTTTTGCCAAAGTGTTTTGCGAGTTTCTGAAAAACCATCCCAATTTATGAGTGAATTACCCAATTCATCATACATTAAACTCCAAGCGGCTTCTCGTTCTGCTGATGTATGGTTAGGATTTACATACAACCAATGTTGAAATTTATCAACGATTGCAATCCATGGGAAAATCATCAATAAATCTTCTAGATGTTCTTTTTTGGCTCGTTTTAATTCTTCAGCATTGCTAAAAAATTCATCCCAATAATCCATCGTGATTAATTCCATACTCATAGAAGCTAATTCAGCCACTTCTGATGGTGCATTTTTAAAACCATTTAATGATAAATTGCTGCTAATAAATGTATGAACTGCATGGCCACCTTCGTGAATCATCGTAATCATATCACGAAAAGAATTCGCAGAATTCATAAAAATAAATGGCATTCCACTTTCGGATAAAGGATAATTATATCCGCCTGGTGCTTTCCCTTTCCTCGATTCCAGATCAAATAAATGATGAGTTTTCATTGTTTCCAGGCATTCGCTCAAATAAGGATCAACCCGATTAAAACAATTTCTGGTTTTGGTGAATAAATCATCAGCACCGTCAAAAGGTTTAAGTGGATCTTTTGCAGCAGTATCCACATCCATATCAAATGGTTTTAATTCTTTTAAACCCAATTCCTTTTGCCTGCTTTGCGTAAAAGAATTTACAATTGGAATAATAGCATCTGAAATTGCTTGATGAAAATCTTCACACTCTTTTACACCAAAATCAAAACGACCTAATTCCCTAAATTTATAATCTCGATAATTACTAAATCCAGCATTTTTTGCAACTTGATCTCGCTTAGTAATTAAGGTTGTTAACAGATTATTTAAAGCTTCCCGATCTTGTAATCTTCGGTTAGTTATCAAAGTATAAACATCTTCTCGTTGTATCCGGTCTACACTTTTCAAAAAGTTGGATGCTTGCTCTAAGGTAAATTCTTTGTCTTGATAGTGGATACTCATACTACCAGCTAGGGTACCAAACTCTTGTTGTTGCACTTGAATTTCAGCCATTAATTCAATGTTTTCTGGCCTGAACAATTCTATTTGATTTCGAATAGAACGGAGATATATATGATATTTTTCAGAATCTAAATATTCTAGATAAGTACTCGCAATTAATTTTTTATTTAATTCATTGAAAGCTGCAGCAGCAATAGGTTCAACCTCGGTTACAAAATCTTCAAAATCTTTCTTTAAAATAGGGTCGGTTGTGTCACAAGTGCTTTTGATATACTTCCAAGCCAATGTTTCGTCCAAAGCAGCTTCCAATTCACTGCGATCAAGAAGCCATTTTTCAAGTTCTTCTACTGAATGAATAGCTCGGTTTTTTAAATTTTCAAAAATGGGTTCAAGATTATTCTTAGAAAAAATTAAATCTCTAGGAATGAAATTTCTTTTATTGGAAGGTGTGGAGAATGTGTTTTGCATAAAAAATTAAAAATAATAATTGATAACAAAAAATACAGCGAAAACAATACTAGCTACACCGTTTGTTGTAAAAAATGCTGCGTTTATCCTGCTCAAATTAGTCGATTGTACAAGTGTATGCTGGTAAATTAATAAAGAAATAAAAGCGCCAGCTCCAACCCAATAAATAAATGTTGCTTTCAATAAAAATCCTGCAAAAATAAGTGACAACGCTGCAATTAAATGTAAAAATCTACTAATTAATAAAGCATTTTTTCCTCCGAAATAAACTGGAATACTATTCAGCTTATTTTCTCGGTCAAAGGTTTCATCTTGTAAAGCATACATAATATCAAATCCACTAACCCAGCACAAAACCGTTAAAGAAAACAAGATTGGAATTAGATGGAAATGGCCCGTAACTGCCAAAAAAGCGCCAATAGGAGCAAGGGACAATCCTAAACCAAGTATAAGATGACACCAAAAAGTAAAGCGTTTGGTGAGGCTATATCCTAAAATAATTAAAAGCGCAACTGGCGAGAGATAAAAACAAATGCTATTAATAAAATAAGTGGTAACGATAAATGCAATACAACATATAATTGTAAAAGTTAATGCATTATTTGCTTTTATTATACCTGCTGGTATTTCTCGAATTTGCGTTCTTGGGTTTTTAGCATCTATATCCCTGTCTATAAATCGGTTGAATGCCATAGCAGAGCTTCTGGCAAAAAACATACAGGCGACAACGGCAATTAATTTTTGTAGATCGAATTCTACTTTAGAAAGCATTAACGCCAAATAAAAACCTACAATGGCAAAGGGTAATGCAAATATGGTATGACTAAATTTAATTAAAGAAAGATAATTTTTCAACTGATTATCGGTGGTTTTTCTGGTTTTATAAAGTTTTGATTGATGGCATCAATAAAGGCAAGAATCGGTTCTGCTCCGGTTTTCTTTTCTGCAGACGTGATAAATACTTCAGGCAATTCTTCCCAATTTTTCCTTAGTTCATCTTTAAACAAAAAAACATTATGATTCGTTTTTATCATCGATTGTTTATCACTTTTTGTGAAAATGATAACAAACGGAACTTCTTTTTCGCCCAACCAGTTTACAAATTCAATATCTATTTTTTGAGGTTCCAATCGGCTATCAATTAAAACCATAGCACATTGCAAATTGGCTCGACTTTCGAAATAGGTTTTGATAAAATTTTCCCAACTGTATTTATCTGATCGGGATGCACGCGCATATCCATAACCCGGCAAATCGACTAAATACCAATTCTCGTTAATCATAAAATGATTAATCAATCTGGTTTTTCCAGGTGTTTGAGATGTTTTGGCTAATTTTTTTTTGTTGGTAATCATGTTAATGAGCGATGATTTGCCAACATTACTTCGGCCAATAAAAGCAAACTCAGGAATTAATGGCTCAGGCAATTTTTTCACCTCGGTATTGCTGCAAACAAAATCTGCTGATCGAATAATCATGTTTTTATTAAAATGCAAACATACATTTTATGGATTAAATGTAAGTTTTCAAACTATTATGCTTGGATGTAGTTATGATATTCTTCAATCCAACTTCATTTAATCATTATCAAATAGCCGATTTCGAGCTTAAAAAATTATATTTGAAAAATTTATGAGTCAAATTACCCCTTATCAACATACGGAAAGTACGAAAAAAGAACAGGTGGCATCTATGTTCGATAAAATTGCTCATTCGTATGATTTTCTAAATCACTTTCTTTCACTCGGAATAGATAAAATTTGGCGCAGGAAGGCAATTAAGGAATTGGAATTGGCCAAACCGAAATATATTTTAGATGTGGCTACCGGAACCGGAGATTTTGCTTTGGAAGCATTAAAACTAAATCCTGACAAAATAATTGGCATAGATATTTCAAATGGAATGTTGGATATTGCCAGAAATAAAATTATTGAGAAGCACTTACAAGCTAAATTTGAAGTAAGAAATGGAGATTCGGAACAGTTAGATTTTGAAAATTCAACTTTTGATGCAGTAACGGTTAGCTTTGGTGTTCGTAATTTTGAAAATCTACAGAAGGGGATTGAAGAAATTTTTCGGGTTCTAAAACCAGGCGGTAAAGTGGTGATTCTTGAATTTTCAAGACCTGCCATTTTTCCAGTAAAACAGGTATATAATTTTTATTTTTTCAGTATTTTGCCAACGTTTGGGAAATTATTTTCTAAAGATCAGCGGGCATACAATTATTTACCAGAATCAGTAGCTGCATTTCCAGACGGTGAATCTTTTATAGCAGTTTTGAAACAAGCTGGCTTCAGTAATACTACAAATAAAACCCTCACGTTTGGTATCAGTTCCATTTACACAGGCATAAAATGACTCTATTAACAAGAATATTTCTTTTATTTATTTTAACCATTTCTACAGCTATTACTGTAAAAGCGCAACAAAATTCTGCTAGAGGTATTGATTTGGCTCCATACAATTTTGGATTTTCTTTAGCTTATAATACTCATACTTTGCGTGTTGTGCCCCGTTCAGATTTTAGAGTAAGCGACAGTTTGAAAACGGTAACGCCAATTTCTGGTCCAGGTTTTAATTTAGGAATGTTGGCTAATTTGAAAATAAATAAAAAAGTCGATTTGCGTTTTACTCCATCATTATCTTTTACCGATCGAAGTTTAGATTATGTTTTTTTGGATAAAACAAAAAACAAATTAAAGCCAGTTGAGTCTACATATGTCGATTTGCCATTGTCGCTTAAACTAAAATCTGAAAGACATAGAAACGTAAGATTTTACGTGATGGCTGGTGTAAAATATTCGTATGATGTAATTTCTCAAAAGAAATTAATAGATAAAGATTTGGACGCAGATTTGAAAAAAGTGAAGTTGAGTAAAAACGTTTTTGCGTATGAATATGGATTCGGTATGGATTTTTATTATGAATATTTCAAATTTTCGCCAGAGGTGAAATTTTCTAATAGCATTAACAATATTTTAACAAAAGAAGATGCTTTAACAAAACAAGAAGAAAACCGATTTTCAAAACCATTGGATAAATTGTTTTCAAGAGTTTTTCAATTTACTTTATACTTCGAATAATTTGATGCAAAAAATTGGTTTAGTATCTGGGGCAACTTCTGGAATTGGAAAAGCAACCTGTGTTGAATTAGCGAAAATTGGATATCGATTAATTATTTGTGGTCGCAGAAAAGAGAGGCTTCATGAAGTTAAAGAACAATTGGTAAACGATTTTGGATCTGATGTGTTAGTCCTATGTTTTGATGTTCAAAATCAATCAGAAGTTATTAATGCCATCAATTCAATACCCGAAAATTGGAAGTCAATTAATTTGCTCGTGAACAATGCAGGACTTTCTTTAGGATTATCGGCTATTGACGAAGGAGATACTAACGATTGGGAAACCATGATTGATACCAATGTAAAAGGACTTTTGTGGGTAACTAAAGCTGTTTTACCTTTATTAAAAAATTCTGAAAGTCCACAAATTATAAATATTGGATCTATAGCAGGAAAACAAACGTATGCTATGGGAAACGTATATTGCGCAACAAAACATGCGGTTGCTGCTTTAACTGATGCGATGCGAATAGATTTATTAGCACACAAAATAAAAGTAACTGCCATACATCCAGGTGCTGTAGAAACTGAATTTAGTGTTGTTAGATTTAAAGGAGATAAAGAGAAGGCAGATAAAGTCTATGATGGCTTTTCGCCTTTGACACCTCAAGATATTGCCAATGCAATTGTATATTGTGCAAGTTTGCCAGCGCATGTAAATATAAATGAACTTACCATAATGCCCTTAGCGCAAGCAAGTGCCAATAATTGGTTTAAAGAAAATAAAATATGACTTTGTTAGATACGATTGATAATGATTTGAAACGTGCCATGATTGCTAAAGATGATGTAGGTTTGCGCGCATTGCGAGCAATAAAGTCTGCTTTATTAATCGCGAGAACTGAAAAAAATGCTGCAGATACATTATCTTCAGAAGTGGAATTAAAAGTTTTACAACGTCAGGTGAAGCAGAGAAAAGAATCAGCAGATATATTTATCCAACAAAACAGAGAAGATTTAGCAAAAATTGAATTGGATGAATTAGCTGTAATTGAAAAATATCTTCCAGCTCAAAAATCGGATCAAGAGATTGAAGACATTATAAAACAGATAATTGCAGAAACAGGAGTTACTTCGCCAAAAGAAATGGGCAAAGTAATTGGACTTGCAACTGCAAAACTTGCTGGTGCTGCTGATAGTAAAACGATTGCAAATCTGGTAAAAAAAATAATTAGCGGAGTATAGTTTTTCCTAATAATTGAACGTTAGAATGATTTGGTTTTTGGTATAAAAACCATTTTGAAACCAGAAATAATAAATAAATACTTGGCGATTTTGCCTTTTTAGATAGAATAATAAATTTAACATTTATATTTGGCTTTAAGCCTACAATAGACTTGCTATGAATTTTGAGATTAAGAACAGTAACGGTTTTAGTTATGTGGAAGAAGGAGAAGGTCCGGTATTGCTTCTACTGCATGGCTTATTTGGTGCTTTGAGCAATTGGGAAGATGTTATAACTGCATTTTCTCCTCGCTACAAAATTCTAATTCCTTTAATGCCGGTATACGAAATGCCATTGTTAACTACCAATGTTTCCAGCTTGGCCAAGTTTGTTCATAGATTTGTTGAATATAAAAAACTGGACAAATTTATTTTATTAGGAAATTCATTAGGAGGACATGTTTCTCTAGTTTATACATTGTCAAATCCTGAATTTGTGGAAAGAATGATGTTGACAGGCAGTTCTGGATTGTATGAAGAATCCATGGGAGGCAGTTTTCCAAAACGTGAAAACTACGATTATATTAAGGAAAGAGTACAATATACTTTTTATGCTCCAGAAACTGCTAGTAAAGAATTAGTTGACGAAGTTTTTGAAATTGTAAATAATAGAAATAAAGTTATCAGAATAATAGCCATGGCAAAATCGGCTATGAGGCATAATCTTAAAAAAGAGCTTTCTAAAATTAAAATACCGGTTTGCTTAATTTGGGGAACGGATGATAGAGTTACTCCACCTGCTGTTGCAGAAGAGTTTCATCAATTGCTATCCAATTCAGAATTAAATTGGGTTGAAAAATGTGGTCATGCACCAATGATGGAACGACCAGAACAGTTTAATGCAATTCTTTCAAAATTTTTAGAAAAACCAATAACCTAATATAGCCATGTTAGCCGGAGAAATTCTTATAGATATCATTCCTCCTCTGAAAAATAGCGATACCGTTCAGAAGGCTTTAGATTATATGTCGGAATTTAAGGTTCAACATTTACCTGTTGTTGAAGAAAATTTACTTAAGTTTTTGGTTTCTGAAGATGTTTTGTTTGAATTGCCTGCTAAGCAATTGATAGCTGAAAGCACACTGACCAATTATCCAATAGCGGTAAATCAACATCAACATTATTATGATATTGTAAAATTGATGTCAGAAAATAAATTGACATTAATTCCGGTGGTGGCTGAAAATATGACTTATTTAGGTGCAATTACTTTGCAAACATTAGCAACCTATCAAGCAAAAACTAGAGCATTAGCAGAGCCTGGAGGTATTTTAGTTATAAATTGTGGGCTTCATGATTACTCACTTTCCGAAATTGCACGCATTATTGAATCAGAAGATGTAATAATTTTGAGTTCATATATTACTTCGAAAGTAGGTGCTAGAATGTTGGAAATTACATTTAAACTAAACCGTACAGATTTATCATCCGTTATTTCATCACTCGAACGTTTTAATTATCAAATAGTTGCGTCTTATCACCAACCAATTACCAATGATAATTCGATGGAACGATACGAGTCTTTTATGAATTACCTTAACCTGAAATAAAATGCTAATAGCCCTTTACGGCAGAAAATTTAACGATCAGGCAATCCCGTATGTTCAGGAATTAATTGACTGTTTGCATGATGCGGGCATACAAATTACCATTTTCGAATCTTTTCAGATTTACTTAAACAGCCGGATAAAATTTTCGACTGTTCCGCAAACCTTTGATTCGCACGATGATTTGGTGTTTAAAGTTGATTTTCTGATTAGCTTGGGTGGCGATGGAACTCTTCTTGATACAGTTACATTGGTACGTGATTCCGGTATACCGGTAGTAGGAATTAACTTGGGTCGTTTAGGTTTTTTAGCTAGTATCAACAAAGATTCAGTAAAAACAGCAGTTGATAGCATGGTAAAAGGTCATTTCACATTAGATAAACGCACTTTATTACGTCTCGAATCTGATGTTCCACTTTTCAATGGTTTAAATTATGCTTTAAATGAATTAACCATTCATAAAAAAGATACCTCTTCCATGATTATTATTCATACCTATTTGAATGGAGAATTTCTCAATTCCTATTGGGCCGATGGATTAATTGTGGCAACACCAACCGGTTCAACAGCATATTCGTTGAGTTGTGGTGGTCCAATTATTTTTCCACGATCAGGTAATTTTGTGATAACACCTGTTTCGCCTCATAATTTAAATGTACGGCCAGTAATTTTATCAGACACCAATATAATAACATTTGAAATAGAAGGCAGAAGTTCTTATTTTTTAGTGACTCTTGATTCGCGAACAGAAATTATTGATTCTTCTGTTCAATTAGCTGTAAGAAAAGAACAATTTGAGATAAATCTTTTACGCTTGAATAATGAAAATTATTTAACCACGTTAAGGAACAAATTGATGTGGGGACTTGATACCCGCAATTAGCCAAATTAAATTGTTGATAAACACCTTTTTTTGATTGTAAACGATATCAAAACTAATCGGATTAAATTTATATTTTTGCCCCTCGTATAAAAAAATGAAATCAACTCTCTGGCTTTTGTCTATAATTTTCATTCTGTTGTTTTCAACTGCAAAAGCTCAGTGGGAACCTGGAGTTTCCATAGGTGGATCAGGCTATATGGGAGAAATGAATTCTCGAAATCCATTTAAATTTACAGACTTAGCTGGAGGCATATATCTAAGATATAATTTTAGCGATTTTTTCGCTTTTAGAGGCTCTTTAATGATAGGTAAAATTCAAGGAAATGATTCAACTTCTAATTTTACATTTAACAAAGAACGTAATTTAAGTTTTACTTCATCTATTGAAGAGTTGGGTACTCAGCTTGAGTTCAATTTTTTCAGATATCAGCCTGGAAGTAAAGATTATCGATTTACTCCATATGTTTTTACAGGGTTCAATATATTTCGTTTCAATCCTAAAGCAAGCTATAAAGGTAAAGAATATGAACTTCAAAAACTTGGAACTGAAGGCCAAGGAACCACTTTAAATAAAGAAGGTAAATATTCATTGGTTAATTTTTCCATTCCTTATGGTGTTGGAATCAAGTACAATTTTTTAGATAATTATACCTTTAATGTAGAAGCAGGATATAGAAGTACAGGAACAGATTATTTGGATGACGTAGGAGGAACATATGTGGATAAAGTAGTACTAGCCCAAAAAAATGGAAGCATTGCAGCATTATTAAGCGATAGATCTGGAGAGTTAAGCGATGGAGTTTATTCAGGAGTTCCTCAAACTCAACGAGGCGATCTTAAAAAGAAAGATAACTACATGTTTGCAACTATTGGTATTTCATACACTTTTGTTCGGGTTAGATGTCCTGGAATATCAAATTTCCGAAAAATCCAGAAATTGAAATAATTTCTGTAAACGATTTATTACACCACATTAAAAAATAAAGAATCATATTTCGCCAGGATTTAACTACATGAATTTTAAGGATCAATTACTCACTCACAAATTGCCAAAACATGTTGCCATCATTATGGATGGAAATGGAAGATGGGCAAAAGAAAAGGGTAAATTTAGAGTTTTTGGTCATCAAAATGGCGTAAAAGCAGTACGAGATACAGTAGAAGGGGCAGCAGAAATTGGGTTAGAACATTTAACGCTTTATGCATTTTCAACCGAAAACTGGAATCGTCCACAATTTGAAGTGAATGCTTTAATGGAATTGTTAGTATCTACTATCAATAAAGAAACAGCCACTTTAATGGATAATAATATTCGCCTTAAAGCTTTTGGAGATTTAAATTCCTTGCCATCAGGATGTAAGCGCGAATTAGATTCAGCGATTGAAAAAACAAAAAATAATACCCGGATGACGCTCAATCTTGCTTTGAGTTACAGCTCCAAATGGGAAATAACAGATGCGGTAAAAAATATTGCATCAAATGTAAAGAACGGGACATTGGCGATCGAAGACATTGATGAAGCATTATTTTCAAAAACATTAAGCAGTAGTTTTATGCCAGATCCTGAGTTGCTTATCCGAACGAGTGGTGAGAACAGAATCAGCAATTTTTTACTTTGGCAAATTGCCTATACAGAACTTTATTTTACTCCTAAGTTATGGCCAGATTTCCGTCGCGAGGATCTGTTTCAAGCCATAATCGACTATCAAGGTCGCGAAAGACGATTTGGTTTAATCAGCGAACAGGTTAGTTAAGTGCATTTGAATTTATTCCCTTTAATGAAAAACTTTTTTCTTATTATTTTTTTGTCCATTTCAGTTCAGTTTGTAAACGCTCAGGACAGCACTTTTATCAATCTTGATTACAACCAACCTCAAGAGTATACCCTTGCTGGAGTTACCGTTAGCGGTACAAAATTTCTTGATCAAAATGCATTGATAACCTTATCGGGATTAGTTGTTGGAGATAAAATAAAAATTCCGGGAGATAAAATTGCAAAAGCGATTAATAACCTTTGGAAACAAGGATTATTTGAAGATATTGAAATAAATATTACAAAAATTCTGGGAAGCAATATTTTTCTGGATATGTATCTTCAAGAACGACCAAGGCTTTCAAAATTTCAGTTTAATGGAATTAAAAAAGGAGAAGTTGATGAAATTAAAGATAAAATCAAGTTATCTCAGGGTAAAGTGGTTAATGAAAACTTGATAAAAAACACTATTAACTCTATTAAAAAATATTATCAGGAAAAAGGTTTTTTGAATGCAACTGTTGCAATAACACAAAAACCTGATACTGCCCTAAGTAATAGTGTGTTGTTAATCATTAATATAGCAAAGAAAAGCAAGGTTAAAATACACCAAATTGAGATTACCGGTAATAAAAGTGTAGAGGCAAAAAAGTTAAAGAAAAGTATGAAAGACACCAAAGAACGAAAGTTTTATAATGTCTTTAAAACCTCTAAATTTCAACCTAAAACGTTTGAAGAAGATAAGGTGAAATTATTGGAAACCTATTCTAATCTGGGCTTCCGTGATGCTTATATTGTAAAAGATACCGTTTATAAATACAACGAAAAGACAGTAAAAATTGAAATTGAAATTGCAGAAGGTCCTAAATATTATTTCGGAAATATAAGTTGGGTTGGCAATACCAAATACTCATCAGAAGCCCTTACTACTATTTTGGGAATTAAAAAAGGAGATATTTATAATGCTCAGGAGCTTGAAACCAGGCTTCAGCAGAATCCAAATGGTAGAGATGTATCGTCATTATATTTAGATGATGGATATTTATTTTTCAATGTGAGTCCATTTGAAACCCGAGTTTATCAAGATACTATTGATTTGGAAATTAGAATTGCAGAAGGTGCGCAAGCAACTATCAATAAGGTTACCATTCAAGGAAATCAGAAGACAAATGATAAAGTAGTTTTGCGTGAAATACGAACTAAACCTGGTCAGAAATTTTCGCGAGCTGATATCATTCGTACTACTCGCGAAATAGCCCAGTTAGGTTATTTTGATGATCAGAAAACAAATGTAATTCCAAAACCAAATCCAACAGATGGCACTGTTGATTTGCAATATATTGTAGAAGAAAAACCATCTGATCAAATCGAATTATCTGGAGGTTTTGGTGCAGGAACTGTAGTTGGTACACTTGGTTTATCATTTAATAATTTTTCACTAAGAAATATTTTTAATGGGAAGGCATATTCTCCAATTCCGACTGGAGATGGGCAACGATTAAGTCTGCGGGCACAAGCAAACGGCCGTTCATTTCAATCGTATAGTTTTTCCTTTACCGAACCTTGGTTTGGAGGCAAAAAACCAATAAGTTTTGGAACATCAATTTACCGATCTCAGCAAACAAATAATCGAAGAATTAAAGATGCTTTGAGTAGTTACATTATTGTAACTGGAGTAGGGGTAACGCTTGGAAAGCGATTGAAGAAACCAGACGATTTCTTTGTATTAAATTCCGGTATTAATTTTCAACAGTATCAATTAAAAGATTATCAAAGTGCAGTTTTTAATAATGGAACAGCATACAATATCAGTTTAACTCAATCAATTTCGAGGAATTCCGTTGATGCGCCAATTTATCCAAAATCTGGATCGAACATACAATTGAGTTTGCAAATAACTCCACCATATTCTTTCATCAATGGAAATGTGTATGATGAAAATTCAAATCCGGAAGAGCGATTTAAATTTATTGAATACCATAAATGGAAATTTGATGCCTCACAATTTATTCGAGTTTATGGCAATTTAGTATTGAATTTAAAAACCCAATTTGGATTCGTAGGTCTTTATAATCGCGGAATTGGAATTTCACCTTTTGAAAAGTTTAGATTAGGAGGAGATGGACTTACCGGTTTTAACTTCCTTACTGGATCAGAAATCATCGGTTTAAGAGGGTATGAGAATAACTCTGTAGTACCAGAACCAACTCAAGATCAAGATGGAAGCCCGATTTTTAATAAATATGTAATGGAGTTAAGGCATCCAATAACACAATCACAATCTTCAACCATATTTTTATTGGCATTTGCTGAAGCTGGAAACACTTGGAACACTTTTAACCGCTTTCAGCCGTTTAATGTAAAACGATCGGTAGGGGTTGGTGTTAGAATATTCTTACCTATATTTGGACTTTTAGGGCTCGATTATGGTTATGGTTTCGATGCAATTCCTGGGAATGAAACAGCCAATAAAGGACAATTTCATTTCTCAATTGCCCAATCGTTAGGAGGATTTTAAAAATAAAAAAAATGAAAAAGTTATTAATAACAGTAATTTGTGCTTTGGCATTTCAAACAAGCTGGTCTCAAAAAATTGGATATGTGGATAGTGAGTATATTTTGAAGCATGTTCCTGAATATGCGTCAGCTCAACGTCAATTAGATGATTTGTCGGCTAATTGGCAAAAAGAAATCGATAAGAAATATGATGAAATTGACAAATTATACAAATCTTATCAAGCCGAACAAATTTTACTTTCTGAGGATATGCGTAAAAATCGCGAACAAGAAATTGTAGATAAAGAAAAGGCAGCGAAAGACTTTCAAAAACTAAAATTTGGTTTTGAAGGAGAACTATTTCAAAAGCGAAAAGATTTAGTTAAACCGGTTCAGGATAAAATTTACAATGCAATTCAAAAGGTTGCTGAAGAAGGTGCTTATGGATTTTTGTTTGACAAAAACAGCGATTTGATTATGATTTACTCAAGTCCTAAATATGACAAAAGTGATGACGTTATTACAAAAATGGGTTATAAGCCAGGTCAAATGGTAGGTGGAAATACAAATAAGCCTGCAAATGATGTTCCAGTGAACAAAACAACTGTACCTGCAGGCAAAACAGCGCCTACAACAAAACCAGCTAGTCCGGGAAACAATCAGCAAAAGCCAGGAGTAACTAGACCAACAGAGATTAAAAAATAGTTCTCTTTCGAGTTAGAATTGTGATATTTGCTTTGTAAGGAAGATTCCGTTTTTGGAAAAAAGTTATAGAAAGAGCAATGTTTGTTGATCGTCAGAAACATAAAAAATCAGTTAGAATAGTTAAAAGCTATTCCTTTCAATTAAATAAAAAGTAAAAAATAAATTATCAGTAAATAAAACAAATCAGTATAAAAATTCACAATGAAAAACCTAATCAAAGTTGCCCTTGTAGCAATTGTAATGAATCTTGGAGTAAATCAATTGTTTGCACAGGCAACAAAATTCGGTCATATAAATTCAGCAGAATTGTTGAGTATGATGCCTGAAATTAAAGAAGCAGACAAAACCTTGCAAACTTTTGGAACTCAATTAGAGTCTCAATTGAAAACAATGACTACAGAATATCAATCTAAAGTTGAAAAATATCAAGGTGAAGAAGCTATGATGGCTGATGCAATAAAACAATCAAAAGTTAAAGAAATAACTGATTTAGAAGGACGTATTCAAGAGTTTCAACAAACTGCACAAGAATCTGTAACTAAAAAGAAAGAAGAATTGTACTCTCCAATCTTGAAAAAAGCAGAAGATGCTATAAATGCAGTGGCAAAAGAAAATGGATTTGCTTACGTGTTTGATAAAAGCGTTGGAGCAGTAATTTATGCCCAAGATTCTGATAATATTATGGATCTTGTTAAAAAGAAATTAAATATTACGGGAATTTCGGCACCTGCAAATTCACCGGCAGCATCTGGAACACCCATAAAGCCATTGCCAAAAAAGTAATTTTGTAAAATCTATTTGCAAGGGATTATATTTCGCATTAATTTGTGAATTATAATCCCTTTTTATTTTTGAACTCTTCTCAACCCATAGGCATTTTTGATTCAGGTATTGGCGGACTTACTGTTGCCAACGCTATTCATAAACTTTTGCCATCAGAAAGCCTGATTTATTATGGCGATACAGCACATTTTCCCTATGGGGATAAATCTCCTGAAGCCATAAGTGCTTATAGTAAAGGCGTTGCTGAATTTTTATTAACGAAAAATTGTAAAGCAATAGTAATTGCTTGCAACACAGCTTCAAGTTTAGGTTTTGATACTGTAAAAAAATTAGTAGGAAATTCTATTCCAGTTATTAATGTAATTGATCCAGTAATAGAATTGATAAGAAGTCGGAAAGATCTCCATAAAGTTGGAGTAATTGGAACCAGAGGAACTATAAAATCAAAAGTTTACGAACACAAATTGCTTGGGTTAAATCAGGATTTGCAAGTTCAAACCTTGGCAACACCATTACTTGCACCTATGATAGAAGAGGGTTTTTTTAATAATAATATTAGTAAAACTATTATTCATTCATACTTATCGCGTCCGAAACTTAAAAAAATTGATGCAATTGTATTGGCTTGTACTCACTATCCTTTAATAAAACCCGAAATTGTAGCATATTATAAGGATAAAGTTGAAATTATTGATAATGCGCAGGTTGCAGCTATTTATACAAAAAAGAAATTAGCCGAATTAAATCTGTTAAGCAATGCTGAAAAGCCGAAACATTTATTTTACGTTTCCGATTTTACTACTTCATTTCAGAATAGCACAAAAGTATTTTTTGCAGATAAAGTTAATTTAGAATTAAAGAATATCTGGAAGTAAGTTATCTAGAATATTGAAACAACATAAGTTCTTCATCATCATTAGGGATAACTATATTTTTCTCAAATTTAAAGTTTAATTTTTCGAGTAATTTTATAGAAGAATTATTAGAAGGTAATGTTATTGCTGAAATATGATTAAATTTAAAATCATTAACTGCACTTTGCAAGACAGCATTTGCAATTTCATAACCATATCCTTTTTGTAAATACCTAGGTAAAAAAGCAAATCCTAAATCAGGAAATTCTAGATAGTCGCGTAAAATTAAGCCGCACATCCCGATTGGTATATTGCCTTCTTTTAGTTCGACCATTGATAAACCAAAACCATTTTCTGCATAACTTTTTATGGGGCCATTCAAAAGATAATTTTTTGCATCAGTTTCGGTATGTACATTCCGGTCACCAATAAACTTTAACCAACCTGGAGAATTTAATAATTCAATTATAAAAGAAAAGTCGTGTAGTATAAATGGCCTTAAATTTAAACGTGTTGTATTTATTTTCATTAGGAATCAGCAGATTAAACTTTATCAAAATATAAGCGATTTTTAATTCCAAAAATTATATTTAGATGATTATTTGGTATTTACAACCATTTCAAAACTTGAACTCCACGTTGTATTATGTTAATTTCTGCTGGAGTTTCTCCAACAAATTCACCATCAACTTCTACAAAGATTAAATCTTTGCTTGTTATAACTACTTTTTTAGCACGATATGTTTTTACTTCTTTTAATTTTATAAAAGTTCCATTAGATAATTTTGGTAAACTTAATATCATTTTCCATTTCGGCATATCTCCAATAATAGTAATATCCAATAATCCGTCGTCCATGATTGCATTGGGTAATTGTTTCATTCCTGCCCCATTATATTGGCAATTTCCGATTGCTGCAGTAAGTGTTTTACTGGTTTTTTCGACTTCATCAATTAAAAATGTAATATTTTTTAGTTGGTAAAATAAAAGAGAACGCAAAATTGCTAGCCAATATTGAATTTTAGTTCCATTAAATATACTTTTATCTTCACTTAATTTTTTCACAACCATACCGTCAAATCCTAATCCTGCGATATTTAAAAAATATCTTTTAATTTTTTTTCCATCATTTGTACAACTCAGTAATCCAACATCATGTAAAAATGTGTTTTTTTGATTTAAGCTGGTAACAATTGTCGATATTGAAGAATAATTACCAATCGTTTTTATCCAGTCATTTCCAGTTCCTGCAGAAATCATAGCAATTGTAAATTCGGAAGGATTGTTTGTAGAATTAAATATTCCATTAATTGCCTCATTTGCAGTGCCGTCACCGCCAATAAGGATAAAGTTTTTTCCACCTAGAGTAATAATTTCTTGGGTAATAGAAATTGTATTACCAGCGAATTTAGATTCGTATTTTTTAAATGAAATAGCTGAATCAAATAAAATAGGTTCTATTTTTTTCCAAAGGTGTAAAGATTTTTTTCCACCAGAGATGGGATTTAGGATTATATGCCACTCTGATTTTTTATCTTCCACTTGAGTTTTTACTTGCTGGCAGAAAGATAAAGATTCCTTTCGAAAAACTATTAGCTAGTGAAAATTTAAGTAATATTTTTAATTTTAAACAATAGAAATTGTTGAATTTGTTTTAGCATAATTTATTTTCCAGTCGAATAGCTCAGCCATTTTTTCTGCCCTTAGTTTTGCCTCGATTGCTTTTTCTCCTTCAAATTGCTCATCAATATTTTGATTAAACAATTCGAGCCAACGAGTAAAATGATCATTTCCAATTGGTAAATTGGCATGAACAATAAATGCGTTTCCTAAATAAGTGTTTTCATTAAGCAAAATAGTTTGCCAAAACCTATACATTTTGGCTAAATGCATTTCCCAATTATCTTTTATTACCGGATTGAAAATATTACTCAACAATTCATCATTTCGTACTTTTTTATAAAAAGTATCAACTAATTGTTTTACATCATCTAATGTTAAAATTTCTTTGTTCAAAATAAAGGGGTCGTTAGTGATATAATGGTATAATAAATAGCCCATCCTATAAATCCAATAATTATTGCCCAAAACCATGCAGGTGTTGATTTAGGAGTTTCGCTACCTTCTATCAAAAATTGTTTTTGATCACCTTTGCCGTAGGCATTTATCATTAAAGGAAGAATGCCATCAACAACTTCATGTTCATTTAATCCTTCAATTGCTATAGCAGGCCCGTTTCTTACTGTAAATGGTATTTTTCGTAATCCTTCTTTACCGTTTGGATCTTTACTGACAATTTTTAGAATATGATCTCCATCGATTAATTTACGGGTATCCAACTCGAAATTAATTGGAACACTAAATTCGCCATAAGGCTTTATATCTTCGTCAATAAATATTAATACTGAACTTTTATTAGCCATACCCATTTATTTTAAAATCGTAAACTTTATATGATCTGTATTCTTTTCGCCTGGTTTTATTAGGTATTTAATACTGTAAAATAAGGTAAGAAGAGTAATAATTGAAATTAAATACATGCTGATATAATCCCAATTACTTTCAGGACCAGAGCCATGAACTATTCCTTTTAATATTTTTGGTTGATTTCTTTCGCAAGTGGGGCATGCCATTGTTAAAAACGGAATAGCTATTATTAATATAATGGCAATTAATTTCTTTTTCATATTATTTAGTTGCTGATATTTCATTTTTAATAAAATCCATAATTACTTTTATTTCTTCTGGAGTCACCTGTTTACCGGTATTTCCCCAACTACTTCGCTCCTGATTAATAATTGCCGCAACTTGATTTTCATTGAAATTCATATTTGTACCTACCGCTGCCATAGCTGCATATTCCGGTCGAGCATCGTATCCATTCATTATTATATCAACATATAATTTTAAATTATCGCCATTTACAACCGGACTTGCTTTTAATGGCGGAAATGCACCTTTTAATCCTAAACCGTTTTCCTGATGACAGCTTTGGCAATTTGCTGCATATAAGGCTTGACCATCTTCTAATGCTGCAACCGCACCTGAATTTGTGGAAACTATGATCTTTTTCTTGTATAAAAATTCTAATGCTGGTGTTCCATCCGGTAATGGTGCTTGTTTCAACGATTGTATATATGCAACTAATTGCAATGCTTCTTTTTTTGCTACAACAATTCCTTTTTTACCATTAAGGAATTCAGGAGGTACATTTACTATTACATCTGTCGCAGATGGTTTATCTTTTATCTCAAAAAGCCATTTATACGATGGCATAATGGACTGAGAAACCACAGCCCTTGGTTGAAATAGGTGCAATAAATTCCATTCAGCACTTGGTTGCCTTAATCCAACATTGGTCAAATCAGGTCCAGTTCGTTCAGTTCCCATAACTGTAGCTGTATTTTGCCAAATACTTGTTCTTCCTATATTGGCATAATCCGCTGCAACTCCGGGCCTTGATCCAAAAACTTTATCCATTTCTACATTTCTTACTTGTTGAGAGTGGCAGCCAACACATCCTTCACCTATGTAGATTAATTTTCCTGCTAAAGCATCTCCTTCAAGTTTTTTTGTTCCGGGCAGTGGTGCATTATTATTTTGGTTTTGAAACGCTGGCATTATTACTACCAAATACGTTAAAGTAAAAAAGAAAACTCCTGCAATGGGGTATAATTTCTTATGATCAGCAAATACATTCATAGTCTTTTTTATTAAATAGGTTGAGTTTTTTTCTCTAAAATTCTAAACGCTTCTGTCTTAACATCAATTACTTCTATTTCTTTCGCAGTCATTTTATAAAAATTATAGGCATATACTAAATGTGAAATAAACATCAGACTTCCTCCAATTGCTCTCCAAATCCAATAATCAAACATCATCGCTACGCTATCAATAAATGGTTTACTATCCATCCACATTAAACCTCGCAAGGTTGCCCCGATAGAAAGAGGAACCACATAAAATATTAGTCCAATAAATGCCAGCCAAAAATGAACACCTACTATACCTTGTGGAGGTTCTTTACCAGTTAATCGAGGTACAATTGCATACGTTCCACCCCAAATAGCAAACGTTATAATGCCGTAAAAGCCTGCATGAGCATGAGCTACGGTAAAATCAGTAAAATGCCAAACCAGGTTGGTAAATTTAAAAGCCTCGGCTGTTCCTTGCATAGAAACGATAAAATAATAAACTACTGCTACAAGAAAAAAGGGAAGTGTATAACTGTTATTTACCTTATGCCATTGTCCTTTAAAAGTCATGCTGAAATTTATGGTTGCAGCAACAACAGGAATTATCATACCAGCACTTCCAACGATGGCTACTGTTTGTAACCACCAAGGTAATGGAGCAAAAACAAAATGGTGGGTACCAATTATGGTATAAAACAATATTTGTGTCCAAAATGCTAGAATACCTAAACTGTAAGCATAAATTGGAATGTTAAGTTGTTGAGGAATAAAGTAATAGAGTAAACCCAAAGTGAATAATGTAAACCACATTCCAACACCAGAGTGCATAAAATAACCCTGAACAATGGTTTCACTTACGCCATCCTGCCAAAAAGGAAGGTATGCTGTAAGAGCAACTATTATGGTGAAAATAATAGCAGAAATAATGTACCAATTAGAGATATAAATTTCTTTTGTGGTTCGTTTTGCAACTGTTAATAAAAAATTTGCTAAAGTAAGAATAAGTGCAACTGCAAATAAAGCCATTACTGGCCAAACGTATTCACGGAATTCACCTCCACCGTTGTTAAATCCAGCCATTAAACAGATGGTACCAAAAATTACCATTAAGTTAGTAAGCACTAAGGCAATCCATCCAAATTTTAAACTGAATATTTTTGCGTTACTAACCATTGGAACAATGTAGTATCCTAAACCAATCATGCCAAGCGATGCCCATCCCCAAAAAACAATATTGGTATGTACCGGCCTTAATCTTCCGAAACTCAACCAACTGACGTGGTCTACATCAGGCGCAACGAATTTTATGCCTAAGTATTCGCCAATGCCTGATCCAATTACTAACCAGAAAGTTGCACACCCTAAATACCATACAATCAGTTTTCCGATGCCGGGATCTAAAGCAGGTCTAGGAACTGCTTTCTTTTTTACCGAGGTAAAATGTACTTGATGAACATCACTAATATTATTTATTATTCCTTTAGAATCTTCAGCTTTTGCTGATCCAGATAATTCCTGATTAGATAGATTATAACTTAAGGCTTCTTTTTTCTTTATTAATTCTTCGTCTGAATTTATATCATTCATATTATATAAATGCTCTGCAAATTCTTCAGCTTCAGAAACTCGATCTTTATTATAATAATTTTTAAGGGTATTGTTAGCTTTAATTAAAGCATAAGCAACTCCTAAAAATATCGGAATAATTAATAAAATAATCGTAATTATAATTCCAGGCCTTGTTAAAATTGGGATTGTTTGGTCAATTTCTTTTTGAGCAAAAGCAGTAATTGAGCTGCCCAGAAATAGAATTAAGAAAGATATAGATTTAAGTATTGTACTTTTTTTTTCTTCGGTTGAATTAATTTTCAACTTATCTTTTTTCAAATCGAATAGTTGATTCAATTCCTGTTTGTTTAGGTTTTTCAAGTATTCTGAGAAATGTTGTTTTTCACCTTCTTTTTTCCAACGTTTATTTTCACTTATCTGCTTTTGAAACTTCATATATAAACTTCCAATTATCAAACCTCCAATCATAACTATCATAATAATTATCAGCCAAAGACCTATTGTATTATTGCTGATTTTTATAATGTTTTTTGCTTCTTGGGCATAAAGTGGAGAGGAGGAAAGTAAACAGATTAAAAAAAATAAGTTAACGTAATAATTTTTCATATTTTATATATTAATACCTTTTTATCCTTTAATTATGCAAAAATTATTCCTTTTTCAAAAAGAATTTCCCACTTTCAATTTTTTCATTACAATCTCTGATGGTATTTTTTTCCAACATCTTAATCAAGTTCTTTTTTACTTCAACAAATTCAAAATGAACCGGACAGGGGGTTTTTTCCGTACAAGCTTTTAAGCCTAATACACATTCTGTATAAATCCCATTACCATCTATAGCAATTACAATATCAGCTATCGTACTTTTCAAATCATGATCGTTCAAATAAAAACCACCATTAGGCCCTTTAATTGAATGAATGAGTTTTCTTTTCCGTAAATCTTGCATAATTTTAGCTACAAAATACTCTGGAGCGTCTGTTTCTCTAGCAATTTCTTTTATAGAAATCCTTTTTTCTCCGGTTGAATTTTGAGCAACATAAATCATTGCTTTTATAGCGTATTCGCAAGTTTTAGAAAACATTTGTCAAAAATATTTCACAAATGAAATGAAAATTTTAATAAAAGACAAGTCTATCCGAATTAAACTTTTTACAAAAAATATTTGAAGCTAATTTTTATGTTTGTTATTTTAAAAATTAATATGAGTTGTTAATTTTTTTTATTTGCCCGAAATGAGTAGAAATTGGAATTTTTGGGAAAGTAATTTTGAATTATTTCAATGCCAAATTGATTTAGCCTATTAAATTATTGCCTAAAAGATTTTAGACTTATTTAGTTATAAATGAAGCACATGAATTATCTTTCTTTCCGTTCTCTCCTCAACTCTTTTTTAGATTTTTGAGGTGTTGGATTCTCAACTTTTTCAACTTCTTTTTCAACAGCATTAGGAATTTGTTCTTCTACTGCTTTTTTAACATCTTCATCAATTTCTTTTTCCCCTGCTTCTTCCTCAGCTTTATTCCGGAAATACTTTTTAAATAAAAAACTGCTTTGCAAAGCAAGCATGTTCTGATTTAAATTGTCTGTTGCTGCTTCTACATTATTAATGGTTTTATCAAGTTGATTAGAAAAATTTTGATCATATAGTACTTTTCCTAAGGCACCATCTCCATTTGTTATTTTGCCCGTTATTTTAGCTAGATCGCCACTTAATACTGCTGCATTTTGTGACGTTGTTTTTAATGCAGCAATTACATCTTTAGTCCCATCATTTCCAGCAATTTCTGTAGTTAAAACTGCAAGATTTCGAGTTATAATGTCAACATTTTTTCCAGTTGCTTCCAACGATTTCATTATTGCTTCTGTATCCATAGGCATTACACTTCCTATCATATCTCCTTCTTTTACTTCAGTAGATCCAGATTCGCCAGGCAAAATGTTTATTACTTTATTGCCCATAAGTCCATCTGCACTTATTGCTGCTTTGCTATCTTTTTTAATAAATTCTTTATGTTCATTTTTTATAACCATCGTTATCATTACCGAGGTGTCGCTTACAATATCAATTTTCTGCACCGTTCCTACAGTGATTCCTGAAAATCGCACATTATTTCCTGGTGCTAATCCACCCACATTTTTGAAGGTAGCTGTTAGAGGAAATGTACCTCCAAATAAATTTGATTTACTACCTAAAAGATAAACTGCTGCTATAAATAGCGTAATTCCAATAATTACAAATATTCCTAACTTTAATCTATTATCTGTTTTATTTTTCATGTCAATATTTAATTTATAAAAAAAATGATCGTATAAATTCGTCTTCAGATTTTTCTAGTTCATCAAACGTACCTTCTGCAATGTATTCTCCATCTTTTAATATAACTACTCGATTTGCGACAATTTTTGCACAAGCTATGTCATGAGTTATAATAATAGATGATGTTTTATATTTTTTTTGAACTTCTAAAATAAGTTCAGATATTTCTCTGGAAGTGATTGGGTCTAGACCAGTTGTTGGTTCATCATACAACATAATTTCTGGTTTCAATATTAGTGTTCTGGCTAATCCAACCCGTTTTTTCATTCCACCAGATAATTCTGATGGCATTTTATCAATTGCTTCAGCTAATCCAACATTTTCCAAAGCCTCAACAACTAATGTGTTCAATTCTTCATTACTTGCTTTTTGTTTTTGTCTGGTAAGTGGAAATTTTAAATTTTCACGAACTGACATTGAATCATAAAGAGCTGCACTTTGAAATAGAAAGCCTACTCTCATTCGAAGTTTATCTAGTTCTTCATCATCCATATCCATCAAATCTTCTCCTAGCACTATTAATTTTCCATCATCAGGAATTATTAACCCTACAATACATTTAATTGTTACAGATTTACCGGTACCTGATTTTCCAAGAACAACAATATTTTCTCCTTTTTTTACGATTAAATTTATATCCTTTAAAACAGCATTTCCTCCAAATGATTTTTTCAAATGTTCTATTTGAATTACAATATCTTGACTTCCAGTTGTATCTTTTTCTAAGTCTTGCTTTGGGTTTTCTAGTTTATTTTCCATGTTAAATAAATAAATTAGTAACCTGAACCGCAATCGCATCTATAATAAAAACCATTAACGAAGAAGCAACAACCGCTGAATTGGATGCTTTACCGACACCTTCTGTTCCATTTTCGGCATTATATCCTTTGTAACATCCAATTAAAGATATACCGAAGCCAAAGAAAAATGATTTTGCAATTGAAGGTAACAAATCAGAAAATTCCAATGCTTTAAACGCTTTATCAATATAAAGTGTAAGACTTACATCATCATTAATATTAATACCTACAAAAGAGCCAACCATTGAAACTCCATCTGCCATAATAACAAGTACAGGTAGCATCAATGTAGTGGCAAGAATACGAGTTACTACCAGATATTTAAACGGGTTTGTTCCTGATACTTCCATTGCGTCGATCTGTTCTGTTACTTTCATCGATCCTAATTCAGCACCGATACCAGAACCTACTTTACCTGCACAAATAAGAGCAGAAATAACTGGTCCAATTTCCCTGATGATTGATACAGCAACCATTGCCGGCAGGTATGATTCTGCTCCAAAATTTGCCAGTGTGGGTTGCGATTGTAAGGTAAGTACCATTCCCATTATAAATCCAGTAATAGCAACTAAGGGATAAGACCGATATCCTATTTCATAACACTGGCGAATAAATTCTGAAAACTCATAAGGTGGCCGCCAAACTTGTTTGAAAAACCGAGCCGCAAATGATCCAATCCCACCTGTTTCTTCTATAAATCCTCTGATACCTGGCGGTAATGAAAATGATTTTTTTTCTTCAACGGGAGGGAGATTTGAACTATTTTTAAGTGTAGATGTTTTTTGCATATTCGCTAGATTAAGCAAAAAGCAAAAATGTTACCGCAACATATTTAATTGTAAAACCTTGTTTGAAGGTAATTCAAATCATTTTATTTAAAATTAATGTGGAAAATTCTTCCCGAGAATTGGGTAAAGAATAAATTCGGCAAAAAAAATCGATTAGTATTTGAATGCTGTTTCATCAGATTCTGAATCTGTTTTTCCTGATTTACTTTCCCGCTCTTCCTTATTTCTAGTGTAAGTTTCAAAGTCTTCATACTTTCTTTCTACAACTTCTTGATTGGTTTTTACATAATTAACTGCTTCAACCAAGCCTTCTGAGAATTTTTCAAAGTCTTCTTTATATAAAAAAAGCTTATGCTTAATGAATTGACCATCTTCCATTCTTTTTTTACTCTCAGTAATTGTAATGTAGTAATCATTTGATTTAGTTGCTTTTACATCAAAGAAATACGTTCGCTTTCCAGCTCTTACCTTACTTGAGAAAACTTCTTCCCGGTCTTTATTATCAAAATCGCCCATTTGTTTTTTTTCTTTTTAACGCTGGTAAATATAGAATTTAAAATTTCAAAGTAAAAAAAAAGATTTATCCTTCTGGTTTGTTCAAAATAACATTATCAGGTTTATCGATGCTTTCTTCTTCAAGTATTTGTTTTTCATAGAATTGAGAATATAGTCCTTTTTTTAGTAGCAAATCAAGGTGATTTCCATATTCCATAACTTCACCATCATCAAGAACCAATATATTAGTTGAATTCCGCAGAGAAGAAATACGATGACTAATTATAACTGTCGTTTTACCCTTAATTTCTGTTGAAAGAGAATTAAATATCCGTTCTTCTGTTTGTGTATCAACTGCAGATAAACAATCATCAAGACATAAAATAATAGGTTTTTTTATTAATGCTCTTGCAATAGAAACCCGTTGTTTTTGGCCTCCTGATAGAGTTATTCCACGCTCACCTACTTCAGTTGCATATCCATTTGGAAATGATATAATTGAATCATGAATATCTGAGATTTTAGCGGCTAATTCTATTTCATTTTGTGAGGCTCCAGGCAATCCAAAAGCAATATTATTCGAAATAGTATCCGAAAAAAGAAAAGTTTCTTGAGGAACGTAGCCATTATTCTTTCTTAAATCGGTTAAATTATACTCTTTAATGTCAATTTCATCAATCCATATTTTTCCCTTATCTGCATCATAAAGTCTATTTAATAATGCACCAATAGTTGATTTCCCTGAACCTGTTTTTCCTAAAATTCCCAAGGTTTCGCCTGGTTTCACATGGAATGAAACTGATTTTAATGCTTCAAAACCTGCTCCAGGATACGAAAAAGAAACATTCTCAAATCGTATATCACCTTTAAGTTGATTAATCTTAGTTTTTCCAGACACTATTTCTGGTTTTGTATTCAAAAATTGATTAATTCTCTTTTGAGAAGCTGCAGCTCGTTGAACCAATGAAGTTACCCAGCCTAAAGAAGTAACTGGCCAGGTTAATAATGTAACATAAACTATAAATTCACCAATATTGCCAGTGGTTATTGTTCCATTAATAACTTCCAATCCTCCTATTAATACTGTTAACAAGGTACTTAAACCGATAAGAATTAACATTGTTGGAAAAAACATAGCTTGTACTTTCACCAATCCCATTGATTGTGTTCGATAATTCGTACTTGCTTCAGCAAAAAATCTCTTTCGGTCATTTTCTCTTACAAAAGCTTTTAGAATTCGTATTCCTGAAAAAGTTTCTTGCACGAAAGTAGATAAACCAGAAAGTTGCTCTTGAATCTGTTCGCTTCTTTTATTTATCGTTTCATTAACCAAATAAATAGCAACGGCAAGAAAAGGCAATGGCAAAAGTGCATATAATGACAATCGTACATTTATACTAAACATGGTTACTATTATTAATACAAACAAAACCACCATATTGATAGCATACATTACCGCAGGTCCTAAATACATCCGAACTCTTCCTACGTCCTCTGTCACACGATTCATTAAATCTCCCGTATTATTTTTTTTGTAAAAAGATTGTGAAAGAAATTGATAATGAGCATACAACTCATTTTTTAAATCATACTCGATATGCCTGGAAACAACAATAATTGTTTGACGCATGAAAAACATAAAAATTCCTTTTATAAGAGCGAGGGATAACAAAATACCTCCAAAAAGCAAAGCAATGTTTTTATAATGAGCTGTTTGACTATCAAAACCTGCCGACAAACGATAAAGAATTAAATTTTCTTTTATCAGATCGATGGATATACGAATAATTTGTGCAGGATATATGCTCAATAAATTAGATGCAATTACAAAAAACACTCCTGCAAGCAATCTTCCACTATATTTCCTAAAATATTTATTTAAGTATGCTAAATCTTTCATTGAATTTGCCTAAGTCAACATTCTTAAATGTTGAAACATGGCGATATAATTTGTGCAAAAATAGCTGAAATGAGTTGGTTTTAAAATGTTGGCGCAATTAGAAAATAAATATACTTTTGTCGGACGGTAAAAATATGCAACAAAGTTATTTTAACCATTATGCTGAAGCAAAAAATCTAAATATTTTAAACCAGACAACGTTTCAAGAATGCAGGAAAATAACAAAGACCACAACGAAAGCGAATCAGTTTTTTCAAAAATGGAAAAAAATGGTCATCAAAAACTGGTATTTTGCAATGATGAAGCTACCGGATTAAAAGCAATAATAGCAATTCATGACACAACTCTTGGTCCAGCACTTGGAGGAACAAGAATGTGGCACTATAAAACGGAAGCCGAAGCATTAAATGATGTATTGAGGCTTTCAAGAGGAATGACCTACAAAGCAGCAATTACTGGTTTAAATTTAGGCGGTGGTAAAGCAGTCATTATAGGCGACTCATCTAAAGATAAAAGCGAAGGGATGATGAGGCGGTATGGAAAATTTATTCAAAACCTTAACGGCGAGTATATTACAGCTGAAGATGTGGGTACAAGCCCAAAAGATATGGAATACATACGCATGGAAACAAAGCATGTAACCGGAGTTCCTGAATCAATGGGAGGAAGTGGAGATCCATCACCTGTAACAGCGCATGGAGTGTATATGGGAATGAAAGCGGCTGCTAAAGAACTTTGGGGAGACGATAATTTGGAAGGAAAAAAAATTCTGGTACAAGGAGTAGGGCATGTTGGAGAACATTTAGTTGGAAAATTGAGAAATGAAAATGCAACAGTTTACATTTCAGATATTGATGAAGATCGATTGAGATTGGTTTCTGAAAAGTATAATGCTAAAGTTGTTGATAATAAAAAAATATACGATTTGGATATTGATATTTACTCGCCTTGTGCATTGGGTGCAACTGTAAATTCTGATACTTTATCTAGATTAAAATGTGCAATTATAGCTGGAGCAGCTAATAACCAATTAGCCGACGAAAACATACATGGTCAAATGTGTATTGATAAAGGAATTTTATATGCTCCTGATTTTTTAATTAATGCAGGTGGCTTAATTAATGTTTACTCTGAGCTTCAGGGTTTTAGTAAAAAAAGAGCAATGATGCAAACAGAGCATATTTATGAAGTAACTCGCGAAATTTTGAAGAAGTCGAAAGCGGAAAATGTACCAACTCATGTTGCTGCAAATAAATTGGCTGAAAAGCGAATTCACGATATTAAACTGTTAAAATCTTCATTTTAAGATTATATTACAAATAATTGATTCTTTAAAACGTTTTTTGAAATAAATAACCCATGCTAAACAGAAGGCATTTACGTGTCAAAGTATTACAAGTATTGTATTCTTTTGCGCAGTCAGAAAACAAGGATAAGTTGGTTTTTGAAAAGATTTTGCTTCAACAAATTGAAAAAGTAAGAGAAATGTATTTATATATGCTTCAATTGCTTGCAGAAATGGCAGAATATGTAGAAACTGATGCGTTAGAATCAGCCGAAAAATATGTGCCTTCAGAAATTGATCTAAATCCAAACAGAAGTTTGGCTCAAAATAAAATCATCCATTTACTACAAACCAACTCTGAATTTATAGCTCGCTTAAAATCATCAAAAGTGAGTTGGCAAAAAGATCATGATATTGTTAGAAGTTTATTCAAAACATTAAAGAAAAAAGCCGAATACGAAACATATGGTGAAAATGAGGTGAATAATTTTGATACAGATAAAGATTTTTTACTTTATACATTCAAAAAGATTATCATGAAATCGGTGGTTGTAAAACAATGGTTTGAAGAACATGATATAAATTGGAATTCCAACGAATCAGTAATCAATAGTATGGTTTCTAAAACAATTAAATCTTTTACAGAAGAAAGTAATTCAGAACATTCATTAGCTTCTGTATCAGCTAATTGGGAAGATGATGAAGAGTTTATTATAAATCTGTATCGCAAAACTCAAGAAAATGATGTTCGATTTGATGAAATAATAGGTAAGAAGACAGAAAACTGGGATATAGAACGAATTGCCATGTTGGACGTAATTTTAATGAAAATGGCATTGTCAGAGTTTTTATATTTTAATGGAATTCCTTTAAAAGTTACTATGAATGAATATATTGATATTAGTAAAGAATATAGCACTCCCAAAAGCAATACATTCATTAATGGAATATTAGATAAAATTCTAATTGATTTTAATTTAAATAAAGAAATCAGAAAAACTGGTAGAGGATTAATTGGTTCTTAAGAGAATAATATAATAAATAAATTATGTATAAATCATTGTTAATAATTTTTGCAAGTATGCTAATAATTAGTTGCAAGCAAAATTCAAGTAAAAAAGAAATTGAAGCTGATGCAATAAGTAATCCTATGACAGCAGATGGAGTGTTGGATACATCTGAATTGCCCATTTTGAGTTTTGATAAAGATGTTTACGATTTCGGAAAAATAAAAGAAGGAGAAAAAGTTTCCTATTCCTACACATTTACTAATACTGGCAAAAGTGCTTTGATTGTGAGTAATGCAACCGCTACTTGTGGGTGTACTATTCCAAAGTGGTCTCAAGAACCTATAAAACCAGGTGAAAAGGGGGTAATTGAAGTAATATTTGATAGTAAAGGAAAAACCGGACTTCAAAATAAAACAATAACAGTAATTGCGAATACAATACCCAATACAAAAGTACTTTATCTTCGAGGCGATGTTGCCGGAAATTAATTAATTAAGTAAAAAAATGATAGATTTAATTTTAATGGCTCCTCAAACAACAGGTGCAAGTAATCCAATAATGAGTTTTCTTCCAATAGTTTTAATTGGAGTAGTTTTTTATTTTTTCATGATTCGTCCGCAAACCCAGCGAGCTAAGGAGCAAAAATTATTTATTGAAGGGATTAAAAAAGGAGATAAAATTGTAACAAATAGTGGTATACATGGCAAAATTGTAGAATTAGGAACCGATTTCTTTTTAGTAGAAGTTGATAACAATGTCCGAATAAAATTTGACCGAGCAGCACTTTCTCCTGAAGCAACTAAAGCGGCAAACAAAGCAGTTGTTTAATTAATTAAAAATAATGGATCATCAAATGGAGGATTTTAACGAAAATCTTTCTGGTAGAAGCAGACGGAAACTAACTTTATTTAGTTTTTGTCTGCTTTTTTCTGTTTTAGCCTGGTTGTTTACTACACTTTCAAAAAAGTATATCTATGAAGTTAATAGTGTAATTATTTTAAAAAATGCACCAGCTGGAAGTATAATGGCAGAAAACAATAATATTTCAGTTAGATACGAAGTCGAAAGTACGGGCTGGCAACTTATTTTTTTAAAGATCAAGAAATTTCCAGATTCATTGATCATCGATATTTCCAAGACAAAAAATCAATCAAAAATTTCCTTAAGTAATTATTTTCCGGTTTTAAATGATCAATTAGATGATAAATTTTTAATTAGTAAAGTTTCTCCCGATGTTTTAAATCTTGGCCAAGTAAATGTATTGAAAAGAAAAGTTCCCGTAAAACTAAATTTAACTGTTGAATTTGCAGATAAATTTTATTCATCAGGCAAAATTATTTGCAAACCAGATAGCGTTGAAATTAGCGGGAGTGCACAAATTGTAAATAAAATATTATTTTGGCCAACAGAAAAAAGAAAATTAACCCAAATAAAAAATTCTCAGGAGTTTGATTTAAATCTCGAAAAATTATCGTTAAATGTACAAATTGAATCTAAAGTAATTATGGTAAAGTTACCAGTAGAGGAATTTACTGAAAATAAAATACAATTGCCTTTGAAGGTAATTAATATGCCAGAAAATTATTCAATTAAAGTTTATCCTGCAGTTGTAAATGTATCTTATCTTGTTTCTCTCAGCAATTTTTCACAAATCTCGGCAAATGATTTCGAGGCAGTAGTTGATTATTCGCTAATTGAAAAGGGAAGTGATTATTTAAAAGCAGAATTAATTAGATTTCCTGAAAGTACATTAAATCAAAGAATTCGACCAACTCATATTAATTATTTGCTCAGACCATAATGCTTACAATTGGAATAACAGGTGGAATCGGGAGTGGAAAAAGTACAGTTTGTAAAATTTTTCAAATTTTAGGAATACCGGTTTTCAATGCTGATATAGAGTCGAGAAATATTCTAAACAATGATGAACTGGTAAAAAAGGAAATCAAGAATCTTTTGGGAAGTTTAAGTTACCAGTCAGATAATACTCCAGATAGGAAATTTATTGCTTCACAAGTTTTTGCAGATGAAAAGTTATTAACTCAATTAAATAAAATATTGCATCCTGTGGTTTTAAATAATTTTGAAATATGGCGTAATAGCCATTCTAAGGAGTTATATATAATAAAAGAAGCAGCAATTTTATTTGAAAGTGGATCAAATAAAGAGATGGATTTTGTAATTGTAGTTACTTCTCCCTTAGAAATAAGAATTCAACGTGTTATGAAGCGTGATACAATTTCTAGGCAGTTAGTTGAAGCTCGAATTTCAAAACAATACCCACAAGAGAAATTAATTGAATTAAGTGATTGGGAAATTAAAAATAATGGATTTGATTTGGTTATATCGCAAGTTTTAGCTTTAGATCAAAAAATACATACCCTTCAAGTTGCAAATAATGGTAATGGAAATTGATCAGAATTTTTTAACCGTTACTGATTTAGGTTTATTTTGTTCAAAAGGTGGATTTTACCTTGATCCAGTTAAGCCCGTAGGTATTGCAATTATTTCACATGCACATGGTGATCATGCTATTGCGGGTAATAATAAAGTATTTGCGACCAGTGAAACTATTGAAATTATGAAGTTTCGACATTCATTAAAACACAAAACAGTTTTTAACCACAAAAAATATAATGAGCAATTTCAAATCGAAGATGTTTTAATTACATTTCATTCTGCAAATCATATTGCTGGAAGTGCTCAAGTACTAATGGAGTGTGATGGAATAAAATATCTATATACGGGTGATTATAAATTACAAAAAGACACAACATGTACTGATTTTGAATTGGTTTTGTGCGATGTATTAATTACAGAAAGCACATTTGCCAATCCGGAAATTTCACATCCTGATCCAGTGGAGAGTATTTTGCAGTTAAATAAAGTTCCTTTTAATATAATTTTAGGCGCATACTCATTAGGAAAAGCACAACGATTGACAAAATTAATAACCGAGAATTGTCCCAAAAAAAATATTTTAATACATCATTCAATTTCTCCATTACACAAAATCTATGAATCATTTGGAGTAAATATTGGACTATGGCAGTTTTACGATCGTAAGTTAATGAAAAATGGAGATGGAAATTATATTTACATTGTACCTCCAATTACATTTAATTCTTATTTAAATAGTAAGAATGCAGTTAGGATTTTTGCTTCTGGTTGGCAAAATCTACAAAATAAAGATGGAATTAAACTTTTTATCAGCGATCATGCAGATTGGAATGACATATTATGGTTGATTTCTGAATCAAAAGCGAAAGAAGTTTGGACCATACATGGCAACGGAGAGGAATTAAAAAAGTATTTTGAAAACAAACTACCATCCGTAAGGTTATTGATTTCAGCATGAAAGAAAGCGAAGATTTTTATATAGATCCAAATGGAAATTATGTTTTTACAGAAGCATTTCACTTGAAAAGAGGTTATTGCTGTAAAAACGGTTGTAGGCATTGTCCATATAATTTTAAGCGAAAGTTTAATTTAGATAATGATCAAGATAAAGGCAATACATTTGAAATATAAATTCTATTTCACCATTTAATTTAATTTTAATTTAAATATATTTACTATTAATGGAGTTAGAAAAAGAAATTTCGCAAGAGCGTTTTTCAACCGATTATCATAAAGCGGCTGTAAATATAATTTTTACATACAATTGGTTGATTTCAAACATGAAGGATCGATATGATGATGAAGGTGTTACAATTCAACAATACAATATTTTGAGAATTTTACGTGGTCAGTCTGGTAAGGCTGCGAGTATAAATTTATTAAAAAGCAGGATGCTTGATCGAATGTCTGACGCGAGTAGAATTGTAGAAAGATTGGTTCAAAAAAAGTTGGTAAAAAAATCCTTAAATTCTTGCGATAAGCGATCAGTAGATATTCATATTTCCGAGAGTGGTTTGGCGCTTCTTTTGAGACTTGACGGTCAAAGTAATGTTGAAAATAAATTAGAAAAAAATTTAAACAAAACAGAAATAATAAAACTTAATAATTTATTAGATAAACTTCGAGGTTAGTTTTTAAAAGACAGTACACAATATCAAAAACTATAAATTGTTGGATTTCATACACCTATATCAAATATCAGCCATTTTTTCTAATGAAATATAAATGTGCCTAAAGCAATTCCGCCTCCAATTAATATTGCTATAATTTTATATAAATTAAAACGATGGTCTACACTCGATTCGAATAAAATAGTAGTTGATATATGTAAAAACATTCCAATTACTACTGCCATAATTAAATCAAAATAAACAGAAATATTCTCTATTGTACCGTTACTTAGTTCTGAACTGGCAAATAATCCTAAAGGAGTCATTATGGCAAAAAGAAGTAATAAAAAAACAATATTTGTTTTTGAAATTTTGTTTTGTTGAAGAATACTAGCAAGTGCAAAAGAAGCAGGTATATGATGCAATGCTATACCATATACCAAGGGAGATGTGCTATTCAAAGCTAAGGGCATTCCTTCTAAAAAAGCATGAATGCTTAAGCTAATTATAATGCCAATCGGAAATGTGTTTGATTGTTTATTATGATAATGAATATGACCATGTTCTATACCTTGAGAAAATTGTTCAAGAATAATCTGAAAGGCAAAACCAATCATGATGAATATTCCTACTGTATGATTACCATTTTCATACACATCGGGCAACAAATGCAAAACAGTTATTGAAAATAAATAAGCACCACTAAAAGATAAAACTAATTTTAAATTTTTTGATTGATCGTTTTTAAAGAAAAAAGTGGCCAATCCACCAGCAAATGCACAAAAAAAAAGTAGAAATAAATTAAAATAACTCATGTTAATTTTAAAACAGGAAATAATTTAATAGTAAATAAGTATAAAATAAATGCAACAATAGTACCTAACAGTGCACCACCAGAAATATCTAAAGGGTAATGTACTCCGACATAAATTTGAGCAAATGATATAGAAAAAGCCCAAAATAATCCTACAGGAAGAATCCAAGAATGACGTTTATAGAATAGTAAAATAAGAAAAACTGCTATACTAAAATGATTGGCTGCGTGGCTTGATGTAAAGCTTTTTCCACTTCCACAATTTACTAATAATCGAACATGAGTCATTTCAGGATCATTGCATGGGCGAATTCTTGCAAATGTTGGCTTAATAACTTTACTACTGGTGAAATCAGAAATTCCAAAAGTAATTAATAATGAAGCAATTGCAGCCAAACCGAAGAGTTTATATGTTTTAATTAAATAAAAAATTATAAAAACATATAATGGAATCCAATTTGTCTTTTCGCGTAAAAATGGCATTAATACATCGAAAAGGCTGTTTGAAAATCCATTATTAATTGTGTAAAACAAGTCTTTATCAAATGCTAATAAATATTCTGTCATTTTTTTTCACAAATAAAAATCAATCTTTCTGACTTCTCAGGATCAAATATGTCAAGATTATAATTTCCGAAAACATCCTTTATTTCAAGACCAGCAACTTGAAAATATCTTTCGAAATCATTTTTTCTCAATGCATTTACTTCTTCTTTAAAATTATACTGTTTTCCTTTATCTTCAAACTGAATTAATTTAATAAAATGATTATTTTCTATTTTACGACTTATGTGAAATTCATATTGTCGAATTTGTTGTATCTCCTTCATAACCAAATTCTTTTCAATTAATTCTGTATTCATGAAATCAATAACGAGAGATCCCCCAGTAACTAAACTTGAACAAAAATTATTAATACAATTCTGATTTTCTTGGTCTGAATCAAAAAAACCAAAACTTGTAAAAAGATTAAATGCATAATGATAAACAGGTTCAGAAAATGGAAATCTCATATCTTTTACTAAGAAATGTAGATTTTTATTTTCATGATTTTGAGCAACTTGAATATTTTCCAAACTAAGATCAATTCCAGTAACGCTATATCCTTTTTTATTTAAATAAATAGCATGCCTGCCACGTCCACATCCAATATCCAAGATAGTTGATTGATCTTTTGGAGTGAGATAGGCACATAGATTATCGAGGAAAAATTCTGCTTCTTCTTCATCTCTATGTGTATATAAAATATGATAATATGGCGAATTGAACCAATTATGAAACCATTTTTTGGGAATTTCAGTCATTTTTTTTGATTCATGCTATTGTGACAAATATAGAACATTAGCTAACAAATGCAATTTTGAGAGGCAAATTTTGCTTGTTCATATGATTTGCCTTCGCGTCAAAATTTCTTAGTTTTGCATCCTAAAATAATTACATTGACTCTTATAAAATCAATTTCAGGCATTCGGGGAACTATTGGCGGTAAAATTAATGAAGGACTTACCCCCATAGATATTGTAAAATACACTTCTGCATTCGGACAATGGATTCTAAATCAGGAAGGTATAACAAAAATAGTTGTTGGACGAGATGCTAGAATTTCTGGAGAAATGGTACGAAATCTTGTAATTGGAACACTTCAAGGTTTAGGATTTGATATTATCGATCTTGGACTCTCCACCACACCAACCGTAGAAATTGCAGTTGTTTTAGAAAATGCAGCTGGAGGTATTATAATTACAGCTAGCCATAATCCTAAACAATGGAATGCCCTTAAATTACTTAATAATAAGGGAGAATTTATTTCTGAAAAGGACGGAGCAGAAGTTTTAGAAATAGCAGAAACAGGGAATTTTATTTTTGCAGAAATAGGTCAAATTGGAAAGTTGATTTATAATAACACTTATATTAATAAGCATATTGAACTTATTTTAAATTTGCCATTGGTTAATATTGAAGCGATAAAATCTCAAGGGTATAAAGTAGTAATTGATTGTGTAAATTCAACAGGAGGCATAGCTCTTCCGCCTCTTTTAAAGGCTTTGGGAGTTGCGGAAGTTATCGAATTATATACGATTCCTGACGGTAATTTTCCGCATAATCCGGAACCATTGCCTGAACATTTGTCAGCACTTTCCGCTGAAGTTATAGCAAGAAAAGCTAACCTAGGAATTGCTGTTGATCCAGATGTAGATAGATTAGTTTTTGTAAGTGAAGATGGAAATTCTTTTGGAGAAGAATATACTTTGGTGGCCGTTGCAGATTATATTTTAAAACACACTCCAGGAAATACGGTTTCTAATCTTTCATCTACTCGAGCTTTGCAGGATGTAACGGAATTAGCCAAACAAAAATATCATGCTTCAGCAGTCGGGGAGGTACACGTGGTAAATCTAATGAAGCAAACCAATGCAGTAATTGGAGGAGAAGGAAACGGAGGAATTATTTATCCTGAATTGCATTTCGGAAGAGATGCTTTAGTTGGAATTGCATTATTTTTAAGTCATTTGGCTGAAACAGGAAAAACTGCCTCGAGCTTAAAAAGTATGTATCCAAGATATCATATTTCGAAAAATAAAATAACGCTTACAGATGATATGGACATCGACTCTTTACTTGGAGCAATCGTTAATAAATATAAAAAGCAACCCGTAAATTTAATTGATGGAGTACGAATTAATTTTGATAAAGAATGGGTTCATCTCCGAAAATCAAACACAGAACCTATAATTCGAATCTATGCTGAAAGCCATAGTGAAACTACTGCAGATGGTTTGGCGATGAAAATTATTTCAGATTTTAAAGAATTAATTCAGAAAAAGTAAATTAATAAAAAGCATATTTTTGTAAAA
The DNA here is from genome assembly GCA_031412335.1 of bacterium. GTDB lineage: Bacteria > Bacteroidota > Bacteroidia > Sphingobacteriales > Sphingobacteriaceae > JBBQYA01. The sequence continues at coordinate 130,124 of JANOCT010000012.1, forward strand.
AACAATTATTATGAAGGTTTATTTTGATAATGCAGCAACTACGGCTTTGGATTCAGAGGTTTTGGAAGTAATGGTTGATGTTATGCGGCTGCATTATGGAAATCCTTCTTCCATACATGCACATGGACGAGAGGTAAGAACTATTGTTGAGCAAAGCAGAAAAACTGTAGCTAAAATTTTGAATTGTACGCCTTCAGAAATTTTCTTCACATCTGGTGGTACAGAAGCTGATAATACTGCTATTCGATGTGGAATGATAGATTTAGGTATTACACATGCAATTACTTCTAGAATAGAACATCATGCAGTTTTACATACGCTTGAAGACCTAGCTTCTAAAGGATTAATTCATTTAGATTTTGTAGATATAGATCAGGAGGGAAATATAAATTTAGCTCATCTCGAACATTTACTACAAAACAATCCCCGTTCATTTGTTTCTTTAATGGAAGCCAATAATGAATTAGGTACTAAAATTTCTCTTGAAATAGTAGGTGATTTATGTGAAAAGTATCATGCAATTTTTCACTCTGATACGGTACAAACAATTGGTCATTTTCGCCATGATTTATCTGCCTTAAAAGTTCATTTTATGGTTTGTGCTGCTCATAAGTTGCATGGTCCAAAAGGTGTTGGATTTTTATATGTAAAGAATACCATTAAAATAAAACCATTAATTTTTGGAGGTTCGCAAGAGCGAAACATGCGAGGTGGAACCGAAAATGTGTATGGAATTGCAGGTTTAGCTAAAGCATTGGAAGTTGCTTATCAACATTTGGACGAGCATCAGCAATATATTTCAGGTTTAAAGGAATACATGATTGAGGAATTAAAAAAAGCAATTCCTGAAATTCATTTTAATGGTAATATCAATAAGAATGAAAGTTTATACACAGTTTTAAATGTATGTTTCCCTTCAATGGAAATGAGTGATATGTTACTTTTTAATCTAGATATTTCAGGCATTTCAGCCTCCGGTGGAAGTGCATGTTCTTCTGGCTCCAATGTAGGCTCGCATGTATTATCTGCTATTAAAGCTAGTTCTGATCGGCCATCTATTCGTTTCTCTTTCAGTAAGTTAAATACAAAAGAAGAAATAGATTTTGTAGTTGAAAAGGTGAAAGAACTATTTACTGTTAAAATTTAGTTTTTATTCAATTGCTTTAGCAATTTTAGCTGCTTTCTTTTTAATTGGTTCATCTGGTTTCACGATTTTAAGAAAAGTTGAAAGTTTTGCTTTTAATTCTCTACGGTCTACAATGAAATCTAAAAATCCATGTTCCAATACAAATTCAGAACTCTGAAATCCTTTCGGTAAATCTTTTTTGATAGTTTCTTTAATTACTCTGGGTCCAGCAAAACCAATCATAGCTCCTGGTTCAGATATATTAATATCACCCAGCATCGCAAATGATGCAGTAACACCTCCAGTAGTTGGATCTGTCAATAAAGATATGTATGGTAATTTTTCTTGAGCAAGCAAAGCTAATTTTGCCGATGTTTTTGCCATTTGCATTAGTGAAAATGCAGCTTCCATCATTCTGGCACCACCTGATTTTGAAATAATCATAAATGGAAATTTATGTAAAATACAATAATCTATAGATCTCGCAATTTTTTCGCCAACTACCGATCCCATTGATCCACCAATAAAATTAAAATCCATGCAGCAGATAACTAAATTCTGTCCATTTATTTTTCCATGTCCAGATCTGATTGAATCTTTTAAACCCGTTTTTATAACGGTTTCTGTTAATCGATCTGTATACGCTTTTGTATCAACAAAATTTAATGGATCGGCTGAAACAATAGTTGAAAATAGTTCAGTAAATTGATTTTCATCAAACAAAATTTCAAAATATTCTTTTGATCCTATTCTTAAATGATAGCCACAATAATGACATACAAACTTGTTTTCAAGCTGTTCGGTCGCATGCAACACTTTTTTACAATTCGGACATTTATTCCAAACTCCATCTGGAGTTTCTTTTTTGTCTTCAGTTGATGTCGTAATTCCTTTTTTTACACGTTTAAACCAACCCATCTCAAAACTGCTTTTATATTGTTAAACTCGTAATATTTTTTTGACTTTTTAAAACTAAGCTATGGTAATTTCATGACTTAAATAAACATCTTGCACTGCATTTAACATCGTTACTCCATCAGCAAAAGGACGTTGAAATGCCTTTCTTCCTAAAATAAGTCCTTGACCACCAGCACGTTTATTTATCACTGCTGTTTCTACTGCTTCTGCCATATCTGAAGCTCCTTTTGATTCTCCTCCAGAATTAATTAAACCATTTCTGCCCATGTAACAATTGGCAACCATGTATCGGCAAAGATCGATTGGATGATCTGTAGTAAGTTCTGAATAAACTTTCGGATGTGTTTTACCAAAATTTAAAGCATTGTATCCGCCGTTATTGGTTGGTATTTTTTGCTTAATTATATCTGCCTGAATAGTAACTCCAAGGTGTGTAGCTTGTGAACTTAAATCAGTAGAAGTATGATAATCAATTCCATCTTTCTTAAAAGCACTGTTTCGCGTATAACACCAAAGTATAGTTGCCATTCCTAAATCATGTGCTCGTTCAAATGCTTCAGCAATTTCTACAATTTTGCGACCTGTGTCTTCCGATCCGAAATAAATAGTTGCTCCAACTGCTACAGCACCCATATTCCAAGCATCTTCTACACTACCATACATTTGCTGTTCAAATTTATTTGGATACGATAAAAATTCATTATGATTCAATTTTACAATGAATGGTATTTTATGAGCATACTTTCGGGCAACCGAACCTAAAACTCCAAATGTGGAACAAATAGCATTGCAGCCGCCTTCGATCGCCAATTTCACAATATTTTCTCCATCAAAATACATTGGGTTTGGTGCAAAAGATGCTCCAGCAGAATGTTCAATTCCTTGATCAACAGGCAAAATAGACATATAACCCGTATTTGCTAATCTGCCATGGTTATACAATGTTTGTAAACTTCTAATAACCGGAATAGTTCTATTGGTTTGTAAAAATACACGATCCAAAAAATCAGGACCTGGCAGATGTAGATGTTCTTTTGATATAGTTTTACATGTATGGTTAAGCAGTGATTCTGCTTTACCTCCAAGAATTTCAGTTGTTTTTTGTAATGACATGGTAAGGTTTTAAATGTAGCGAAGCAAAAGTAAAATTATTTTTAAACTATGGAATTAGTTTTTCTCAAAGTTAGGTTTGGGGTATTCCATCTTTAACTCTACCATTTTTTCATATATTACTTTGGTAATCAAATAATCACGATACCAATTTTGATCTGCTGGAATTATATTCCAAGGATTGTCTTTTCCGCAACGTTTAAAAATTTCTTCATAAACTGTCATATAAGCATCCCATTTTGAACTTGTTTTATGATCGTTTGGATTATGTTTCCAACGTTTCTCTGGTATTTCTAATCGTTCTTTAAATCGCTCTTTTTGTTCATCTTTTGAAATATGAAGATAAAATTTAAGTACATGTGTGTTATTATCTTCCAACAATTTTTCAAAATTATTTATATCATCATATCGTCTATCAATTTGCTCAGTTGGTAAGAACTTTTCAACTGTGGGAACCAAAATATCTTCGTATTGAGATCTGTTGAATACTTTAATCATACCACGCTCAGGAGTTTGATTATGAATTCTCCATAAAAAATCATGTGATGTTTCGTGATTATTTGGAGCTTTAAAAGAGGTAACACTACAACCCATCGGGTTTATTGATGAGAATACTTTCCGAACGGTTCCATCCTTACCCGACGCATCCATTCCTTGTAGTATTACCAGAAAACTATGTTTAGATTCTGCATACATAGTTGCCTGTAATTCAGCAATTTTTTCCAGCATCTGATCTGTTTCTTTTTTCGTATCATTTTTATCTACATCTTCGGAAGCTTTTGTTGATGTTTTATCAAGATTCATACCTTAGCGTTATTTTTTTAGATTAAATTAGAACTCCCAAGGTAATAAAATTAGATAGATCGGTAATGAGTAATTCTGAGGTTATAAAAGTTGAAAAAGTAAGTAAACCGGATGATATGGATAAAATTTTTTCGATCAGACGTAAGGTATTTGTTGAAGAACAAGGAGTGAGCGAAGAAGAAGAATATGATGAGTACGAACAAACTTCCACCCATTACATGGCGTTATTTAATGATAAAATTGTTGCCACTGCCAGATGGAGAAAAACAAATAATGGAATTAAATTAGAGCGATTCGCAGTTTTAGCTGATTACCGTAGTTCTGGTATGGGTTCTGCACTTATTGTGCAAATGCTAACAGATATTGGAAAACAAAGCGTGCCAATATATTTGCATGCACAGCTTACCGCCGTTGGTTTGTATCATAAATTTAGGTTTAGTAAAGTGGGAAATATATTTGAAGAAGCTGGAATTCTTCATTATAAAATGGTTTTATCTCCAGATCATAGTTAATATTTTTTAATTGAAGCATTCAGTTTTATCCATCATATTTTCTTTACTTTCTATTTTCGTTTCTTATGCACAAGAAACTATTATTAAAGGAAGGGTAACGGATGCATCTACCGGTGTTGCAATCCCATTTGCCACAATCGTTTTCAAAGGAAATCTTAATGGAGTGAATACCGATTTTGATGGATTTTATACCTTGAAATCTACTCAGCCCTTTGATTCTGTTCGAGCTTCTTATTTAGGTTATAAGCCAAAAAGTAAGAAAATTAAAAATGGTGTAACTCAACTTGTTGATTTTCAGTTGATAGGAGATCTAGTAAGTTTAAAAGAAATAAGTATTGTAGCTGGCGAAAATCCTGCACATCCCATAATAAGAAAAGCAATTGCCAACAAAGACAAGCTGAATAAACAAAATGCTAAATCGTATGAGTTGGAAAGCTATGTGAAAGTATTAGTTGATATTGATAACATTTCGGAAAATATAAAAAAACGAAAACTTTTCAATCCCATTACCTCTATGTTTGATAGTCTACAATACCTTGCTGGTGAAGATGGTTCAGCACATTTGCCGGTTTTTTTCTCAGAAAATCTATCAGATGTTTATTATAAAAGTAATCCTGAGCAAAAGAAAGAAATTGTAAAAGCAACAAGGCTCTCTGGAATTGGAATTCAAGATGGAATGCTTACTTCTCAAATTTCAGGTTCTACTTTCCAAGAATATAATTTTAATGATAATAAAATAAATTTCTTCAACAAAGATTTTTTATCGCCTATATCAGATGCGGGTTTTTTGTTTTATGAATATTATTTGATTGATACGACTGTAATTGACACATTTACCTGCTTTAAAATAAAAGTAAAACCTCGAAATAAGTATGATTTATTGTTTTCTGGCTTTATCTGGATCACAGATTCAACATTTGCTTTAAAACAGATAAATCTCGACATAGGCAAAACTGCGAATTTGAATTTTGTAGAAAAAGCACAATTTCAACAAGAATTAGTTCCAGTTGGAAATGGAATTTGGTTTCCAGTTAAATCAAGAATTGTAATTGATTTTGCCGACATTTCTAAAAACTTTGTTGGCTTGGTAGCTAAATTTTATGTTTCCAGCAAAAATATTGTGTTGGATAAATATCATGAAGATAAATTTTATGAAAACCAGATAGAATTAGCAGAAGATATAAAAGAAAAAGAACCTGAGTTTTGGGATATTAATAGACACGAACAATTAACCGAAACGGATATTAAAGTCTATAATATGATAGACACGATAAAAAATATTCCACGAATAAAAGGAGCAGTAACTATCGCTTACACAGTTTTAGAAGGTTATGCAAATTTAGGAAAAATTGATTTAGGTCCAATTCCAGCACTTTATGCAAGCAACACAGTACAAGGTACAAAAATCAGATTAGGAGCAAGAACCAATGAGAAATTTAGTAAAAAGCTCATTTTTTCCGGTTATGGAGCTTTTGGTTTTCGTGACGCAAAATTTCGTTATAATGCTCAGGCTGAATATATTTTATCCAGAAAAAACTGGACTAAAGTTGGTTTTCAGCGGCGCGATGATATAGATCAAATAGGAGTGGACTTTGAATTTGACTTTAGCTCACCATTTGCAGTTTTTGCCAGTTCGTTGTTTACTTCAACAGCTCAAATTAGTCGTTTCGCGTTATTAAATAGAAAAAAAGAAAACAGAATTTGGATAGAAAGCGAAATTAAAAAAGGTTTTACCGAACGGCTTTCATTACATACGGTTGATTTTACTAACTTTTTTTCCAATAATTTAAGTGACACCTTAAACCGATATGTACAAACTGATTTTAAAACGACAGAAATAAAATTTGAAAGCCGATTTGCGTTCAACGAATATTATATTCAAAACGATAACCAACGAATTAATTTGGGAACTGTAAAAGCACCTGTTTTGACTTTCCGGTATACCATTGGAATTAATAATTTTTTAGGTTCAAAACTTAGTTATCAAAAAGCTTCATTTACTGTTTCTCAAAGACTTAAACTTGGTTTAATTGGTAGAAGTGTAATTCAGTTGAATGCTGGCAAAACTTTTTCGACCGTTCCTTTTGCTTTACTCGACATACATCGTGGCAACGAAACTCCTTTTTATACTGGTGCAGCATTTAACTTGATGAATAATTTCGAATTTATTAGTGATGAATTTGTATCACTTGATGTTCAACATTTTTTTGGTGGTTTATTTCTTAATCGTTTTCCATTATTAAATAGATTGAAATGGCGAGAAGTAGTAAGTGCAAGAACCGTAATTGGTAGGTTAAGTAATAGAAACAGCGCCATTAACATAAATAATGACTTCCGAACCTTAGAGCAGAAACCATATACAGAGATTTCTGCCGGTGTTGAAAATATTTTAAAAGTAATCCGTGTTGATTTTTTATACCGACTTAGTTATATCGACGAAATTTATAAACGTGATTACCAAATAAGAAATCAAGGAAATACTATCCGGAAATTTGGAGTTAAGTTTTCGTTGGGCTTTTCGTTTTAATGAAAAATTTGCGATGCAAGTATTTTTGCTTTAAACAAAGCATCTTCATCCAAATTGAGTTTTATGCTTTTAGATTCAATTAATTGAATTACTTTTTCAGAATCAACATTTCCAACTAAATCATCTGCTGCCATAGGGCAGCCACCAAAACCCAAAAGCGCGGTATCAATTCGCAAACAGCCAGCATTTACTGCGGCATTTACTTTTGAAATGGTATTTTCTGCACTTGCATGCAAATGAGCTCCAAATTCTATTGTTGGATATTGTTTAATTAATGAAGAAAGAATTTGTTCAATGTCATTTTCATTCGCAGTGCCAACTGTATCAGCCAACGAAATAATTTCTATGCCTAATGCTGCAAATTGTTTGGTCCAATTTTCTACCTCTTCTACACTCCAGACGTCATTATAGGGGTTTCCAAAGCCCATACTTAAATAAACTACCATTTTTTTACCTTTGGCAAGGCATAAATTTTGAATTATTTTCACCGATTCAAATGCCTGTTCTCTACTAGCATTGGTATTTCGTTGTTGGAAAGTTTCTGAAATAGAAAAAGGAAATCCTAAATAATCAATTACTGAATATTCAAGAGCTTCTTCCGCACCTCTTACATTTGCAATGATAGCAAGCAATTTAGTTTTCGACTTTCCAAATTCTAAAGATTTTAAAACTTCTTTAGTATCAGCCATTTGAGGAATTGCTTTTGGCGAAACAAAACTTCCAAAATCAAGTGTGTCAAAACCTACTTGAAGCAAGGCATTAATATATTCAATCTTTTTTTCAGTTGGAATTAATTCTTTTCGCCCCTGCATAGCATCTCTGGGGCATTCAATAATTTTCATCATTGTATTTCGGCTAATGAATTAACTCTTTCTTTTCGATTATAAGGCCTAATAATCAATCGTATGCCACGATCGTAACTAAAATAATTCCAAACCCAATTCACAAAAACAATTATTTTATTTCTGAAACCAACTAATGTTAGCAAGTGAACAAACATCCAAACAAACCAAGCAAAAATTCCTTGAAAGCGAATTTTTCCAATGTCAACCACAGCTTTATTTCTTCCAACAGTAGCCATTGATCCTTTATCGAAATACTTAAATGGTTTAAGTTCAGATTTTGCTATACTAGCAATTATGTTTTTTGCTAATAAATTACCTTGTTGTATTGCAACCGGAGCAACTCCAGGATGTCCGTTTGGAAAACCTTCGCTTTGCATTTGAGCAACATCACCAATTGCAAAAATATTAGCGGTGTTTTGTACTTTATTAAACTCATCAACTAAAATTCGATTCCCTTTCGAAAAAACATCAGCATTTAAACCTGGAATCGTTGATCCTTTGACTCCAGCTGTCCAAATTACGTTAGATGTTGGGATTTTTCGATCAGAAAGTTCAATGTGTTTTCCATCATAACTTTTAACTCGCTCATTCAATCGGACAGTAACTCCTAATTTCTTAAGAAATTTTTCTGCTTTTTCAGATGATTGGGCACTCATACCTCCTAAAAGATTTGGGCCAGCTTCAACTAAATTAATTTGCATACGGCGAATATCTAATTCTGGATAATCCTGATGCAAAACATGAGTTTTAAGTTCAGCTAATGCTCCAGCTGTTTCAACTCCAGTTGGTCCACCGCCAACTACAACAAAATTCATTAGTTGCTCTTGTTCATCATGATTATTGTGAAGCAAGGCTTTTTCAAAATTCTGAAGTATCATACTTCGTAAATCCAATGCTTCAGGAATGGTTTTCATAGGCATGCTGTTCGCTTCTATTTCCTTATTTCCAAAATAGTTGGTTTCAGATCCTGTTGCAATTACCAAAAAATTGTATTCAATACTACCAATCGAGGTATGAATTACGTTTTCATTTTCTACAATTTCTGTTACTTCTGCAACTCTGAAAACAAAGTTAGCTTGCTTCTTAAAGATTTTCCGAAGCGGAAAAGCGATAGAATCTGGTTCTAAACCACCTGTTGCAACTTGATAAAGCAAAGGTTGAAACGTATGATAGTTATGTTTATCAATTAATAAAACCTGAACTTCTTTATTTTTTAATGATTTAGCTAATTCAATCCCTCCAAATCCACCACCTACGATTACTACTCTAGGGTAGCTCGTTTCCGGAATGTCGATTACTTCTTTCATATTATAATAAGTCCTTGATTTTGAATTTGTTTTAAACAAAAAAAGGCATGTGTTGCGAACACATGCCTTTTTAATTTTTTACTTTATTATTTTATGCTTTTGCAGTTTCAGTTGATAAAGAACGAACATCATCTTTGTTTTTCACTAAATCAACCACAATTGGAGTTGCAATAAATATGGATGAATATGTTCCAAAAATTACTCCAATTAACATGGCGAAAGAAAATCCTCTAATCACCTCTCCACCAAAAATAAATAGAATCACCAATACAAACATGGTGGATAATCCAGTAATCATTGTTCTACTAAGAGTGCTATTTAAGGCATTATTTATAACTGGAGCAAGTGCTTCATTTTTAGTATGGTGAACATTTAAATACTCACGAATTCTATCAAAAACTACTACAGTATCATTAATTGAATAACCCATTACCGTTAAAACAGCTGCAATAAATGCTTGGTCAATATCTAAGGAGAATGGTAATATTCCGTTGAAAATAGAAAACAGAGATACTAAAATCAAAACATCATGTGCGAGTGCTACTAAAGTTGCCACTCCGAATTGCCATCTTTTGAATCGAATTAAAATATAAATAAATACGACCAGCATCGAAAGTAAAATCGAATATACAGCTGATGCCCTAATGTCATCTGCTATGGTTGGTCCTACTTTTTCTGAACTTAATATTTCTGATTTACTATTGATTTTAGCTAAGCCTTCATTCAATTTATTTTCAACTTGTAAATCAGCATTTTCAGCTGTATTATCGATCATGTATGAAGTAGTAACTTTTACTTGGTTACCTCCTCCGAAGGTTTTTACTTCTGGAGCGGTTCCAAAAGCTACGTTTAATGCTTCTCGTACATCACCCGTTTTTACATCATCAGCAAAACGAACTACATAACTTCTTCCACCTTTAAAATCAACACCAAAACTTAATCCTTTAAAGAAAAGAGAAACAATTCCTGCTACAATAATCGCGGTAGAAATCCAATAAAATTGCTTTCTTTTTGATAAGAAATCAAAAGTAGAACCTTTAAATGCTCCTTGAGTAAATTTATTTGAAAAGGAAATAATATTGTTTTTTGCAATCTGCGATTCGAAAATTAATCGAGTAATAAATATGGCAGAAAACAATGAAGTGATAATACCAATAATCAATGTAGTTGCAAAACCTTGAATAGGGCCACTTCCGAAAATGTAAAGGATAATACCTGTTAGTAAAGTGGTTACGTTTGAATCTACAATCGAAGAATATGCTTTTCTATATCCATTAGCAATTGCTAGTTTAAAGGGTTGTCCTTCAGTTAATTCTTCCCTGATTCTTTCATAAATTAACACGTTTGCATCAACCGCCATACCAATGGTAAGCACAATACCAGCAATACCTGGCAATGTAAGTACAGCACCAAGAGAGGCAAGTACACCCATGATAAAGAAAACGTTGGCAAAAAGTGCTAAATCGGCAATCCAACCTGCTCGGTTATAATAGAAAACCATAAATAGGAGAACCACTATTAAACCTACAACAGAAGAAATTAATCCAGCATTTATGGCTTCTTCTCCTAAAGATGGGCCAACAACTGCTTCTGAAACAATTTTTGCTGGTGCTGGAAGTTTTCCTGCTTTTAAAATATTAGCTAAATCTTTGGTATCGTCAGCAGTGAAATTTCCTGATATAGACGATATTCCACCACTTATTTCTGATTGAACGGTAGGACTTGAATAAACATAATCATCTAAAACAATCGCAATACTTCTTTTATTTATTGCGTCTTTTGATGCTTCTGCTGTCATTCTTCTCCAAGTCTTTGCACCATCGCTGTTCATAATCATTACTACTTCTGGTTTTCCAGTTTGGTCATAATCTTCACGTGCATTGGCAATTACATCTCCGGCTAATGGAGCTTGATTATCTCTGCCTGTCATTTTAATGGCATGCAATTCAAATACATTATTTTTATCCAAAGGCTTTACTGCCCACAAAAATTTAACATCTGATGGTAATACAGCTTTCACTTCTTCAGATTGTAGGTAAGCATTCACCTTTCCAGTATCTTTTAAAGCAGCATATCCTATTGTTGAACCTGGTCTTAGTTGTTGTTGACCATTTTCGCCTTGATAAATTGCTGGAGAAAGTACAGCAAATAATGGATTGTCTCTGGTGAAATTTGCATTCTGGGCAGCTGAAGACGTGTCTTTTTTGCTCGTATCTGATTTTATTTTATCTAATAATGCTAAGCCATCTTTTTTTGCAGTATCAGAAACGTTAACCAATGAACTATCAGTAACAGAACTCGAATCTGTTGATATTGCAAGTGGATTTGATAAGGCATTTTTATTTTTAATTGCTTTATTGGCATTATCTAATGCTTGAAAAATTTCAGCATTTTCATACGTATCCCAAAATTCTAGTTTTGCAGAGCCTTGTAAAAGTTTTCTTACTCGTTCTGGATTATCAACTCCAGGCAATTCGATTAAAATACGGTTAGAATTATCTTGTAATTGTATATTTGGTTGTGTTACACCGAACTTATCAATACGTGTTCGCAAAATATTGAAAGAACGATCGATTGCTCCATCAGCCTCTTTTTTGATTTCTGCCAAAACTTCAATATCAGTTGAGCTAATTTTGATTCTAGCCGAATTTTCTTTTGTTGCAAATACAGATGCAAGCGCAACTCCAGGATTCACTTCTTTAAAAGTTTCACCAAAAAGAGCTACATAATTCTTGTTGCTTGTTTTAGATCGTGTTTCTGTTAAGTCTAATGCTTTGTTGAAACCTGCATTATCGCTATTTCCGGCTAATGAACGAATCATTTCTTTTAAAGAAATTTCCATCGTAACATTCATTCCACCTTTTAAATCTAACCCTAAGTTTATTTGCTTTTGCTTACATTCCGCATACGTAAATTTCTGAAATCCCAAATTGTAAACTGTTTCAGTTTCTATTGAATCAAGATAAAAACGTTCTTTAACAGCATCACCGTTGGCATACGCCTTTGCATTTTTAGCAACATTATATGTCACAATAGAAAACGAAAGAGAATAAATACACGCTAACGCCAGAGCGATTGCGAAAAACCTGATAGCACCTTTACCCTGCATAATAATTATAAGTGGACTTTATTTAAAAATTTGTAACTCAACATCAATCAAAAAATCTGAAAGAGCGCAAATGTAAGAATTTTTTTAATTTATAAAATTGGTTTAAACGGAACTATTGTTTTTGTTAAAATGCTTTCACAACCTCTGGCGAAGCATTTCTGCAACTTCTTCTATTTCTGTATCTATTTTGTCATTATTTACAATAACTTTATTTGCCGTAGAAATATAGGGTTTAAGGTAATGTTCGTAAGACGGTAACACATGGTTATTCCATTGATAGAGAATGGTTTCTGTAGAATAACCACGTTCAATCTGATCACGATGCAATCTGCGAGCTAATTTAATTTCATTATCAGCTTCAATGTAAATTCGATAATCAAAATGCTGCGAAAGATTCTTGAAATGATAAATAAAAAGACCTTCTACAACAATAATTGGTTTTGGACAAAACGTTAAAATTGATTGTTGAGCTGATGGATTGTTAAAAACATATTCTACTTTTTCAATGGCTCTTCCAGATAATAATTCTGAAAGGTCTTCCAATAGTTTAGTGTCATCAATTCCAGCTGGTAAGTCAAAATTTATTTCTCCATTTTTGTCAACAAATTGTTCAGATTTTGGTCGGTAGTAATGATCTTGTGATAATAAGCATATTTCATCATCTGTAAAGTGTTTTAATAATGAATGCAAAAGATAGGTTTTACCAGAACCACTACCACCTGCAATGCCAACTACAAAAGGTTTTATTACTTCTTTAGTCATTTTTTCGACCGTAGGATAAAGTTACTTGCGCTTTTTCATCAATCATATCAATCATTTCAGCAGCTTTTTTTGATATCATAATAATTACATTTTTGTTTTCGCCAGAAAGCGGCAATGTTCCAATTACTTTCACTAAAACACTTTTATCGTTTTGAGAATTCGTAACCTTTATTATGGTGCCAACTGGCGCAGTTACATGCAGAGCGAGACTTTTTGTTGAATTTAAATTAGAACCATCCAATCTTTTGGCTAAACCTTTTTCTGTTATTTCAAATGATCCTAAAACACTTTTATTGTAAATTGTAGATTGGGTATCTGGCAAGTCAGGCTTTTCAATTGGTGAAACCGGAAATAATTTAACAGTTGGGGTATCAATTACATCTTCTTTTTTCTTTGAAGCTATTCTTTCAACTGGCTTTTCATTAGTTTTATTATTCGTTTTTATGGTTGGTTTGTCACTTTCTTTTGTTAACGCTTTAGTTGGGATGCTTAATATCATTCCAATACTCAACTCATTGTTTTTGAGTTTGTTTAGCTCTGAAATTGATTCAATAGAAACATCATATTTTTTAGCTATTGAAAATAATGTTTCTTTACTTTCCACCGTATGCTTTATTACAGATGTAGCTTTTAATGATTTCGATGATTTTTTTAGAATTGTAGGAATAAGTATCGTATCACCAATGGTTAAAGAATTTCCTGCTGTAGGATTTAGTTCCATTAAAACTTTTGGATCTTTTTTGTAGAGTCGTGATACTGAATAAAATGTTTCTTTTAATTCAACTTTATGTAAAATAAAATCTTTTCCACTTTTTGAAAATACTCCGACAGAATCAATAGCCTTTAAGCCTGAAGCTTGTAAAGAAATACTCGAAATCAACAATAAAACGGCAATAAACAACTTCATATTAATATTTTTGCAATGATAGTAAATACGGTTCAAAAGCATTTTTATTTTTAAACAGTTTTTCAGGTTTGTTATTTATTTATTATTTTAAGAGGCGTTTGTTGTTATTAAGGCTAGATGAAAAATCAAAGTTTTAAAATTTAAACAAAAAATCCTCTCGAAAAATTTATCAACTTTATCAAATGAAAAAAATCAAATCCATTTTACTCATTCTGATTTCAGTTTTTCAATTTACAACTTCTTTTTCACAATCGGTTTCCAAAATTACCTTATTGGAAATGAAAGGAGAAATAGAACCTGGTACTTGGCGGATTACTAAAAAAGCCATTTTGGAGGCGGAAAAATCAAATTCTGATTATTTATTAATTCAAATGAACACCTATGGAGGACTTTTGAACATAGCGGACTCCATACGAACTGCTCTTTTGGAAACAAAAATAAAGTCGATTGTATTTATCGACAACAATGCAGCTTCAGCCGGAGCCCTTATTTCAATTGCTTGCAATAAAATTTACATGCGAAAAGGTGCAAGCATAGGTGCGGCAAGTGTTGTAAATCAATCAGGAGAAATTATGCCTGAAAAATACCAATCATACATGCGCGCATTGATGAGAACAACTGCCGAAGAGCGAGGCCGAAATCCATTAATTGCTGAAGGTTTTGTAGATCAGGATTTAGTGATTGACAGCATTAAACCAAAAGGAAAAGTTTTAACATTTACCACTCAAGAAGCAATTGATAATAAATTTTGTGATGGTTCTGCTGAATCTATTCAAGAAGTTTTAGCAGCAGAAGGAATTAAAAATTATCAAATTAATAAAATTGAACCGACGATAACAGATTCAATTATCGCATTTTTAATAAATCCTGCGGTAAGTGGAATTTTGATACTTTTAATATTAGGTGGAATTTATTTTGAATTGCAAGCCCCTGGAATTGGTTTCGCATTATTGGTGAGCGCTATTGCTACTATTTTATATTTTGCACCTTTGTACCTTGAAGGTTTGGCAGAAAATTGGGAAATCATTTTGTTTTTTGCAGGACTGGCCTTAATAATCGTTGAACTTTTTGTAATTCCAGGTTTTGGTATCTTTGGCATTTCCGGAATAGTTTTAATGGTTTGTGGTCTAGCCTTTAGTATGGTAATGAACAACTTTTTCAATTTTTCTATTTCAGGTTCAGGTAAACTTATGAATTCATTTTTGGTGGTATTAGCCGCACTTATTTTAGCGATTGTCGCTTCAATTATTTTGGGTAAAAATCTAATGAGAAGCCCCCTCTTTCGTAAAATTGTGTTAGAAGATGAGCAAAAATCAAATCAAGGATATTCAGTATCTGTACCAAAGGAATCTATTACTGGCAGAACCGCTGTTGCAATTACTGACCTTCGTCCTGCTGGTAAAATTGAATTAGATGGAATTAGATACGAAGCCGTATCAGACGATGGATATATATCAAGAGGAGAGTCGGTTTTTATAACTCGACAAGAAAATGTAAGTGTTTTTGTGAAAAAAGCAGTTTAAATTTGTACTAAATAAATGTAAAAAATTAAATTGCTTAAAATTAAAAAGCAGTTAATTATAGATAAAAAACAAAACAAAGCAATTAGTTATTAATAAAAAAAAGAAAGTAAATTATACATGCAAATTCAACAATTTTATGATTCATTTCTCGCACATGCTTCCTATGCAATTTTAAGTGAAGGAGAAATAGTACTAATAGATCCGGCCAGAAATCCTCAACCTTATTACGACTTTACCAGAAAAAACAATGCAAAAATTATTGCTGTCATAGAAACTCACCCTCATGCAGATTTTATAAGTTCGCACGCAGAAATTTCAATTACAACAGGAGCTAAAATATATGTAAGTAAACTGGTAAATCCGGGTTATAAATTTTCAGGTTTTGATGATGGTGATGTTATTAAAGTTGGGAAATTATCCCTTAGAGCAATTAATACTCCTGGACATTCGCCAGATAGTATTTCGGTTTTGCTAACAAACGAAGTTGGGCATACCCATGCTGTTTTTACAGGAGATACTTTATTTCTTGGAGATGTAGGTCGGCCAGATTTACGAGAAAAGGTAGGGGATATTCAGCAAAAAAGAGAAGAACTAGCTAAAGCTATGTATCATTCACTCAGAAATAAATTAATGATTTTACCACCTGAAACTATAATTTATCCTGCACATGGTGCTGGTTCTTTGTGTGGTAAAAATATGAGTAAAGAAACTTCTGGAACAATAGGGCAGGAGCTGGCCAATAATTATGCGCTACAACCAATGTCAGAAGATAATTTCGTTAAATTGTTATTAGAAGATCAACCCTTTGTTCCAAAATATTTTCCTCAAGCAGTAGAGTTAAATAAAAAAGGGGCAAAATCTTTTTCAGAATCAGTAAATAGTATTTTGAGAATTAAAAGCGTAGATAGGAACCGCGAAACCGTTATTATTGATACACGACCTCAAGAAATTTTTAAGCAAGGCCATATTCCAGGCTCAATTAATAATCAGGAAGGTACAAAATTTGAAACATGGTTAGGAAGTATTTTATCACCTGGCGAAAGCTTTTATTTAATTGCTAAGGATGAAACTACCGCCAAAGATTTAATTAAGCGTATTGCAAGCATTGGCTACGAGGATAGGTTAGAGGCATATATGACAGAAGTGAGTGGTAAACTTAAAAAAAGTAGTTTGCCAGATTTAAACGATTTTGAATTGAATCCTTCAAATTATACCATTGTTGACATTCGCAATGCTGGAGAAGTAAAAAATGGAAAAATATTTGAACAAGCATTAACAATACCTCTTTATGAATTGAGGGAACGATTGTCTGAAATACCTACAGATAAACCAATTATGGTTCATTGCGCGGGTGGTTATCGTTCGGCAGCAGGTAGCAGTATTATCGAAGCTGGATTAAATTTACCTGTTTACGATTTAAGTGAAGCAATTCATCAATTTAATTTGGCAATAAGTTAATAGTTAGCCGTTGTATGGTTTAAATCGATATATAAAAATGTAAAATTGGAGTGCAAAGGCTTAGGGATAGTAGCGGCATCCTTTTTTCCTTTAAAAAACAATTAAATAAAAAAAGATATAGCGGATAGCCAGGCCCGTTTTTCACGGGAAGCCCCAAATTGTACTTAAAATACTAGATATCAATTATTTAAAATAAAAATAAAAAAATAATCAAAAATAAATTAAATCGCACAACGGATTAATAATTATAGATTATTAACACTTTTTCATATCAAGGAATAATAATTGTTTACTCTTATTTAAACTTTTATTAAAATAAATAATATGAACGAAATTGGATTAGAAGAAAAAAAAGTAAAAAAGCTTACTCAAAGTTTGAATACACTTTTAGCAAATTATCATATTCATTATCAGCGTTGTAGAGGATTTCATTGGAATATAAAAGGAACAAATTTCTTTGAACTTCATGCTCGTTTTGAACTTTATTATACCGATGCCATTAATAGGATTGATTTAATAGCAGAAAGAATCCTCACTTTGGGGCAAGCACCAGTTAGTAATTTTTCAGATTATATAAAGGCATCTGAAATAAAGGAAATGGATTATGAAATTAAAGATATGGAAATGATAAGTATTTTAATTGCTGATTTTCAACAATTAATTGATTTAGAAAGAGCTATTATTAATGGTGGAGACGATATGCACGACGATGCAACAGTTGATATGATGACAGAATTTATTTCTTTTCAAGAAAAAACCATTTGGATGTTAAAATCATTTGCAACTAAAAAATAAATTTTAAATTAAAAAAAACCGCACAATTGCTTGTGCGGTTTTTTTATTTATAGGACTTAATTCCTTTTGTAAGCCACTTTCCCCAATCATTATTAAACGGATGTATTTTGTCTGTTTTGTTATTTTTTTGGTCAACAATTAAATTTTCTTCATTTACCCATTCAAATATTCCTCCGTAAAGGTTTTTGACATTCGTAAAGCCTTTTTCAATTAATTTTTCAGCTACTTTTTCACTTCTGAAGCCTACTGAACAATAAATTACAATTGGAGTATTTTTAGGTAAAGATGTTATCATAGATAAATTAGAAGGTGAAAAACCTACCCAAATAGCATTTTTTATTTTACTTACCTCAAATTCCTTTTTACTTCTTGAATCCAGAATCAAACTTTTCAATTTACTTTCTGAAAATTCTTTAACGCTAATTTCTGGAACATTATGTTCTAATAAATCCTGCAACATAACCGAGTAATTTTTATCAGTTATTTGAGCTTTTATTTCAAATGATTGAACCATTAGCATAGTTAAAATCAAACTCACCATTTTCTTCATTGAAATTTGATTTGAAAATTATTATGATTTAAAATTTAGTACCAATCGTCAGCATAAAGCTATTTCGTTTATTGATGGTTGCTGCAATTGGTTCCGATCCATTATTTAATGAATAAGGAGTAGAAGTACTATTAAATTTTGATTTTATTAAAGCTGCGTCAATATAAAAATCTTCAGATGCATATCCCAAACCTCCGGTTATGCTTTTTACTTGCCGATCTAAATTTGTAGTATTTGTAAATGGATCACCATAAATTGCATATCCACCTCTAATGCTGATTGGCGAAAGTTTTAATTCACCTCCAAACCTCAGGTTGCTGGTTTTTGTAAAACTTTTTGATATTAAATTATTTTCGAAAGATTCTCCAGAAGCATCAAATTCTGACCGATATTTTCCATTGCCATAATCTAACCCTTCGTAATCTGCGGTTATGAAACCATATTTTTGAAAAAATAAGGCTACACCGAAACTATACCTAAATGGAGTAACCAAATTGTATTCGGATACACTATTAAAAGAAGAAGTTGCAGTATTATTATCATTAAACGTAGTTACAATTTCTGAACTAAAAGCATCGTCCATTTGGTAATAAGTTGGTGTTTGTATAGTAGCTCCAAATCTTAATAAATCTACTGGACGATAGATAACACCAACTTTTGCATTAAATCCACTTCCTTGAATTGTTGTTTTTTCGGTATAATTAAATCGGTTTGTTTTTCTTAATGTATCTGTATAGCCACTTTCTGAATAACTTACAGAGTTTCTAGAAGTAATATCTGTTAAATTAATACTTGCACCAACGTATAACTTATTTTTATAATTACTACCTAAAGTAAAAGCCCAATCAGATTGCGAACCTTTTAATTTTTGACTATTGGTTTGAACTTTTCTTCCATTTATTAATGAAAAATACTCCCCATCGGTATATTGATCTACTAAATAACCAATGAATCCGGTTTCAGCATAGCTTAATGAGTCATAACCAATTGCATTTAATTGTTCAGCAAAAAAATCGCCTAACGAAGTTTGATTATTTATACCTGAATAAGAAATAGTATTATGGAAATTATTGGTTCTGTTTAAACCGATTCCAAAGGCTATACTTGACCATCCATCACTTCTTTGACCTCCTGTATTATCTGTAAGCGCTCTTCCAAAAACAACTCCTAAGTTACTTATATTGAAATTGTCTTTAGAATTTTCAAACTTATCGGATAAAAAATCGGTGCTAGTTGTAGCAAAACTTAATTGTGGACTTATAGAAAAATCTGATTGTCTGTAAAAACCTAATCCTGCTGGATTTCCTGATATAGATGAAATATCGCCACCAAGTGCTGTTTGTGAACCACCCATTCCTTGAATTCTGGCTGTTCCACTAAATGTAGTTTGAGAAAATCGTAACACATCATTTGCATATTGAGCGTACGAATTTTGAAAAGCAACTGCAAAAATTGCAGTTGCTAGAATCATTTTCTTAATCATTTAAAAGTTTATAAGATTTTTAAAAAATTTATCTTCCTCTTCTTTGCGAGCCCCCACCAGAAGGTTGTGAAGGAGCAGATGGACGATCAAAAGATGGTCTGCTTTGAGATTCATTCGAACGCTGAGGTTGAATCTGTGGTCGCTCACGTTCAACTTTTGGAGTTTGATTTCTACCTTCATTTTGATTTCCAGAAGGGCGAACTGTAGCTCCAGGGTTAGGTTGATTATTATTTCCAGATGGGCGTCTGTTTGGATAAATTACATTTGGCTTTGACTGGCGAACTGGCTCTCGATCTAACACTGGATTATTATTTTCTTGATTAGGTCGCACAGGTTCTCGGTCAATTATTGGATTATTATTAATTGTTGTTGATGGTCGAATAGGATCACGATCTATAACCGGATTGTTATTATTTGGTGTTGATGGTCGAATAGGGTCACGATCTATAACTGGATTGCTATTATTTGGGGTACTTGGTATTGTAGTTGGCTTAGTTCCAGTGCCTTGATTTGGATTTTTAATTATTGGTTCTCTATCGATAATTTGAGTTGGTTTTGATGGATTAGCAATTGCAGGTCTTCCTGTATTTACAGGATTTGCATTAACTGGATTTCTATCAATAGTATTTGAAGTACCTGGTCTAGCTACCGCATTTCTAATCCCAACAGGTGCAGTTGTGCTTGCATATCTTCTTCCACCAACTCCGTTACTACTTCCTCTACCTGGTCTTGGACTATTTACAGTATTTGATCTTCCGTAATTATATCCGTTATAATAATTTCCATATTGAGCATCATTGTAGCCATTCCAATATCCATTATTATAACCATTCCAATATCCGTTATTAAAACCACCTCCATAACCGAAACCACCTCCATAACCGAATCCGCCTCCATACCCAAAACCGCCTCCATAACCCCATGGGCTATAAAATGGATTATAAAATGGATCGTAAAAACCACCTCCCCAACCGTATGAATAACCAAATGATATAGAAAATCCAGGTTGAAAAAATGGATCATAAAAACCAGTATAAAATGGATCATAATAACCGAAATTATATCCTGGACTATGAAATCTTCTTAACCGAACAGAATAATCACTATCGTAAAAATCATCATTTCCACTATAATTATTAGTTATGTAAGTATTGCCACCTGATGAAGTAGATGTGCTTTCTGCTAATTCATAATTTTCAGAAGATTGATTAGTTGAAGAATTTCGAGTTGATTCTTCAGAAGCTACTGCTGTTTGATTTGAATAATCGTCCACAGATTCATTTATTCCTGAACTATTATTAGTTGAAGGTGAGCTATTGCTTACTGCAGGTGCATAAAGATTTTCCTCTTTAGCATCCTTTAAAGAATAATACATATCGTCGGAATTTCCACGATTTGCTTGTTGAGTAGTGCTACAGGCACTTAATGCGAATGTGCCAGCCAAACATAAATATGCTAAAGTTTTCATATAATGGGTTTTAATTAGGTTAATGACTGTTAAAACTTGAGAACGTTTAAAATTATAACTTTGTTGTTAATTTTTACTATAATCAATAGTATTATTACAAATCTTATTCCAATATAAATATATGTCAAAAGGGCTTCCAAAAAGAGATGAAAATTATTCTCAATGGTATAATGAATTAGTTACAAAAGCTGATCTGGCAGAGCATTCTGATGTGAAAGGTTGTATGGTTATAAAACCTTATGGATATAGCATCTGGGAAAAAATACAAGCAGAACTTGATAAAAAGTTTAAAGAAACAGGCCATCAGAATGCCTATTTTCCATTGTTTATTCCAAAATCTTTTTTCACAAAAGAAGCTTCACATGTTGATGGCTTTGCAAAAGAATGTGCTGTAGTTACACATTACCGTTTAAAAACTGCAGAAAATGGAGAAATTGTGGTTGATGAAACCGCTAAACTTGAAGAGGAATTAATTGTTCGACCTACTTCCGAAACCATAATTTGGAATACATATCGAGGTTGGATACAATCGTATCGTGACTTACCTTTATT
The DNA here is from genome assembly GCA_031412335.1 of bacterium. Classification (GTDB taxonomy): domain Bacteria; phylum Bacteroidota; class Bacteroidia; order Sphingobacteriales; family Sphingobacteriaceae; genus JBBQYA01. The sequence goes on from JANOCT010000012.1 coordinate 151,880, forward strand.
AATAAATCAATGGGCAAACGTAGTTCGGTGGGAGATGAGAACTCGATTGTTTCTTAGAACTACCGAGTTTTTGTGGCAAGAGGGGCATACGGCACATGCTACAGCACAAGAAGCAATTGATGAAACTGTACAAATGCTAAATGTTTATGCAAATTTCGCTGAAGATTTTATGGCTTTGCCAGTTATTAAAGGAGTGAAAACTGAAAACGAGCGATTTGCAGGAGCATTGAATACGTATTGTATTGAGGCACTTATGCAGGACGGCAAAGCACTACAAGCTGGAACTTCACATTTTTTAGGTCAAAATTTTGCAAAAGCATTTGATGTAAAATTTACCAATAAGGAAGGTAAAATAGAGCATGTTTGGGCTACATCTTGGGGTGTTTCTACAAGGTTAATGGGTGCATTAATAATGGCCCATTCTGATGATGAAGGATTGGTTTTGCCACCAAAGTTAGCCCCTATTCAAGTAGTAATAGTACCCATTTACCGATCTGATGAAGAATTTAAAGCAATTAGTGAAAAAGCAATTGAAATAAAAAAACTTTTGGAGAAAAAATCAATTAGCGTTAAATACGACAATAGAGATACTCAACGTCCTGGATTTAAGTTTGCGGAATATGAATTAAAAGGTGTTCCAGTAAGAATTGCCATTGGACCTCGCGACCTTGAAAATGATTCTGTAGAAGTTGCCAGACGAGATACCAAAGAAAAAATGGTTTTAAGTCTTACCGATATTGATATCAAAATTGAAAACTTATTAGAGAATATTCAAAACAATATTTATCAAAAAGCCTATCAATTCCGTGAAGAGCGTATTACGAATGCTGATACCTTAGAAGAGTTTGTAAGTTTATTAGACAATAAAGGTGGATTTATTGCAGCGCATTGGGACGGGACTTCGGAAACCGAATTATTGATTAAAGAAAAAACAAAAGCGACTATTCGATGTATCCCTTTAGAAAATAAAGCAGAAAATGGGCTTTGTATATTTTCTGGTAAAGCATCTACTCAACGTGTTTTATTTGCTAGAGCTTATTAATTTACAGAAAATTAATAATAAGTTTTTATATACATTATGGCTAAGAAAAATCAATTTGAATATGATTCAATTGTAAATCTATTAAAAGATAGATCATCGTTAAAACAATTTATTCACAGAAACACCTCTAAGGTTTTTGTATTGTTAAAAATTCAGCTTGCAGAATTAGCCGAGCAGCTAAAAACGGATATGAATAAAATTGATCCATATGTAAAAATAGATTTTATTGATAAAGGAGATTTTGAAGCTGAATTGCACTTTTCGGGCGATGTTTTAATATTTTCTTGGCATACCAATGTTTTTAATTTCCCACCAGATCATGATTTGCATAAAATGGTTTATGTAAAAAATGATCCTGATTTAAGTTATTGTGGTTTATTGCAAATACATAATTTCTTATATGATTCACTTAAATATAATAGAACCTTAGATTTGGGCTATTTATTAGCGCGTATATTTATTAATAAGGAAAATCATTTCTTTTTAGATGGCTCAGATCGACTTGGTTTTCCAATGGCCGATTTTAAAACACAGATAATTGATGCTGAGAAACTGAGAACCATTGTTTTAAATTTGATTATGTATACGCTCAAATTTGATTTATTAACTCCACCTTTTGATGCAGTTAGAGAACTTCCCTTATCAGAAAAATTAGCTAACACAATCAATTCTTCTATTTCAACTAATAAAGTTGGTTTTAGATTTAAATCAGAATTGAAAACATAAAAAAAGCCTGAAATAATTTTCAGGCTTTTTTTATTTACTGCTTATTGAATATTATCTTAATACAATATTATAAGAAATTCCATTTATTGTTACTGTTGCAAGATTGTCGCAAGCTCCATTTCCGAAATCAATTAATCGAGTTCTTTTTCTAGTGTAACTAACTTCTAAAGATCCACTTACAAAATTTTTGCAATTAAGTTCTCTTCTTAATGGTTTAGTAATATTAACATTATAAAGGTCACCATTTCTAGTAGATCCACTTGAAGTACCTGTTATCAAATAAATATCATCATTTAATTGTTGAGTTGAAACTCCTTGAATAAATTCTCGCTCTCGCTGTGAATTATAAACAATAATTCCAAAATTATTTGCTAATATAACAGAACCTGCAACATTAATAGAGAAAACAATATTGCCATTACTATTCGTGCCCTGGTTGGTTATTGTTTTTGTTCCTTCAACTTTATTGTCATTGACATAATAATTATCAAATGTTATAGTTTTTACGCTTCCTGTTGCTTTATATGATCCAGTATAATTTAAAATTATTTTACCTCGTCTGTTTCTTCCATCTGCACCTAAACAATTAGTTGTTCCAAAATCAACAACGACTTCTCTTGTTGTAGAAATGGTATCTCTAGTTATAGTTGCACAAGCATTTAAAATTGTTTGTTCTCCGCCCGAAGTTTTAAACGTGCTTACATCTCCACTTTGAGCCTGATCTGCAATCGTTAATGCATCATCAAAAGAGTTTTCTGCTAATGCTTTGTCAACAGCTGTCTCTGTTTCATTATCTGGAGAAAAATTTGTTTCATCCTTTTTACAAGCATTTTGTGTAATACTTACAACCGCTACGGCTATAAAAGATTTTAGAATTATTGATTTCATATTTTTATTTTGTTTTGCTCTATTGACCTTGATCGATTAATAAGGTTTAATGTAAATCCAGTTTTTTATTTTATTCTACTTTGTTTGCTTAGTAAGCATTTATTGATCTTTAAATTACCTTTGAAAAAAATTCAATATGAAATTCGGAACAAAGGCAATACATGCGGGTCAACATCCCGATCCAGCAACAGGAGCAATTATGACTCCCATTTACCAAACCTCAACCTATGTTCAGGAATCTCCTGGAAACCATAAAGGATATGCATATGCCAGAGGCAAGAATCCAACAAGAGTAGCTTTAGAAGATTGTTTAGCAGCTTTGGAAAATGCAAAATTTGGACTATGCTTTTCAAGTGGAATGGGTGCAATAGATGCAGTCATAAAATTATTAGTTCCAGGTGATGAAGTAATAACCGGAAACGATTTATACGGTGGAAGCTACAGGATGTTTACAAAAGTTTTTGCCAATTATGGTATCGTTTTTCATTTTTTAGACCTTAATAATATTGCAGCGGTAGAAGAAAAAATAAATTCAAAGACAAAACTTATTTGGGTTGAAACACCAACCAACCCAACCATGCAAATTGTTGATATTGAATCTTATTCTATTTTAGCAAAAAAGCATCAGCTTATTTTTGCTGTCGATAATACGTTTGCATCACCTTATTTACAGAATCCGATTGATTTAGGTGCCGACATTGTTATGCACTCTGTTACAAAATATATTGGCGGTCATTCAGATTTAGTGATGGGTGCATTAATGTTGAATGATGAAGATTTGTATAAAAAATTAGCCTTTATTCATAATTCTTGCGGAGCTACTCCTGGCCCAATGGATAGTTTCTTAGCATTGAGAGGTGTGAAAACTTTGCATTTGCGGATGAAAGCACATTGCGAAAATGGAAAAGCAGTAGCTAATTTTTTAAAGCAACATCCAAAGGTGGATAAACTTTATTGGCCTGGTTTTGAATCACATCCCAGTCATGAAATTGCTAAAAAGCAAATGAAAGACTTTGGTGGTATGATTTCATTTTCGCTTAAAAATGCTACGTTGGAACAAACATTTAAATTAGCATCATCTTTTAATGTTTTTTCGTTAGCTGAGTCTTTAGGTGGGGTTGAATCTTTAATTAATCATCCTGCAACTATGACTCATGCAAGTATTCCAGAAAAAGAGAGAAATGCTGCAGGAGTTACAGATTCATTATTAAGGCTAAGTGTAGGAGTAGAAGATGTAGAAGATTTGCTAGAAGATTTGGAACAAGCTTTAGGAAGAATTTAAATTTTTGCAATTAATTTTATTTACTATTTATCATTATAAATCTCAAAGAATTTCTCGACTTAAAAGTTGAACAATTCAACTGTCAGCAATTTATAACGCATGATCCTATTTCTATTCCGCATCTATTTACAAAGAAGCAGGATATAGAAATTATGGGTTTTTGGTCGGCAATGCTTGCTTGGGGTCAACGAATTACAATTATTAATAAATGTAAAGAGCTGATTAATTTAATGGATGGTGCTCCTTTTGATTTTATTACCAATCATCAGGAAAAAGATTTAGTTCGTTTTTTTGATTTTAAACATCGAACTTTTAATGCTACCGATACCCTATATTTTATTTCATTTTTCAAAAATCATTATTTAACTAATAATAGTTTAGAATCTGCTTTTATACCAGCAAAAGAAAGTATTTTGCTTTCAGTTGAGCCGATGGAAAATTATCTTAATCATTTTCAACAATACTTTTTTTCGTTGCCAGATTATCCCCATAGAACCAGAAAACATGTAAGCTCACCCACAAATAAGTCGACTTGTAAAAGGTTAAATATGTTTTTGCGCTGGATGGTTAGAAAAGATAAAACTGGAGTTGATTTTGGTATTTGGAATACAATAAAAACTTCTGAACTTATTTGTCCGCTGGATTTACATGTAGAGCGAGTAAGTAGAAAATTGGGACTAATTACCCGTAAACAGTGTGATTGGCAAACTGCATTGGAACTTACTCAAAATTTAAGAAAGTTTAGTTCTACTGATCCTGTAAAGTATGATTTTGCCTTATTTGGAATGGGAATAGAAAAAGAAAATTAAGGTTTAATTATACTAAAATTAAAAAACCAATATCATATTATTATGATATTGGTTTTTATAATAGAACTAATTTAAATTTCTATTATTCCATGTTTGCCCAAATCTGCTTGAGTGCCTGTAACATAAGCTTTTGCCATTTGTATAAGTTGTACCATTTTAGAACTACTTGCATCCCAGTATTCTACACTATGCAAATCAACTTTAATCAAACATAAATCAGCATCTTCCATCCCTTTTGGAAACCAAACTTTTAAAACCGGATTCCATAAAGTTTGAATGGTTGCTTTTTCTGTTATGGTTTTAGCATAGCCCTTTATAGAATAATAGGTTGAATTTTTTTCATCAGTATACGTAAGGTTTACCAATGGATTATTCTTTATATCAAATGTCTTTTCAGAGGTTTCGTTTGAAAAAAACCAAATTGCTCCATCGGCATCTACTTGTGCTGTGCTCATTGGTCGGCTGTGCATCAATCCATCTGTATGTAAAGTAGTAAACATGCAAATTCTCAAGGTTTCAATAACTTTTTTGATTTTAGCCAAATTCTCCGTGTTGTTTATTTCAGTTTTCATAAAATTAATTTTCTGAAATAGGACAAATGCAATGCCTTTTGCAAAAAGCGCATTATAGATGAAAATTACATTCTTCTTTCGAGAAAAAATGTAAATTGTTGTCTATTAAAATCTACAATTTTGGTTGTGCCATAAATTTATTTTAAATAATTCCGTACAGGGATTTCCCTTTTATTGATAATGAATCAACAAAATTTTCTGTTTTTTCATCTTTTACCAATACAGGTGCATGATGAGGTTTTATTCGTGCATCAATTATTAGTGATCCTCGGCATCCCCAGTGTTTATTTTCGACAAAAGATTGAATTCCATGGATATCATGAGAAGGATTGCTTCGGGTAAAAGTAACCCAAACAAAATTATTGATAGTTGCAGCAGTAAAATCAGCATCATCACACAAAATAATTAACGGAATAGTTTCAGCAATTTCTGTTTTTATAAAACTTTCTAAATGATTGATTAAATTATTTAAATCATATGGATTTGTGTAAGGATTTGTTTTCAAAATTAAAACACCAGGTATCCCCATTTTTGCTTGATAAATAACATCTGGAAAAAATATATTATCTGGAATTGTTTCTGCGAGTTTTCTGATAGGTTTTCCAACTACAGCAATTGCTACTTTCGAACCTGAGTTAATATCAGTTCCAGAATAATCAAGGGTGTCGATCGTGGTTTTAGTATAAAAATGCAAATCGCGTGTAAGATCAATTCGCTCAAGTATGTGTATCATAAATGCTCTTACATCGCTAGTATGTAGGTTTGGATTATCTTCTTTAGCACAAATAAATAAATATTTAGCAAGGCTTAGCTGGCTTTTACCTAAAATGTGATTAGCAAGTGTAAGTAGTTCCTGCGGTCTTTTTGTTTCTAAATAAGGAGTGTAACGTTCACTTCCAATTGCAAAAAGTAAAGGATGCACGCCCGCAGCATCTACTGCATTTACTTCGTGCAAACCAGGTATTTCTTTTGGAATTGCAGCACCAGTAATATCATGGATTAACGCGCCAAAACTAGTATCTTCCTGAGGTGGTCTTCCCACAACAGTAAAAGACCAAATCGCATTTTTACGGTGATAAATATTTTTAATTTTTAATAATGGGAAATCATGTTTTAGACTGTAATAACCTAAATGATCACCAAAAGGGCCTTCAGGTTTATTTTCTCCAGGCGAAACCGTTCCAGTTATTATAAAATCTGCGTCGGTTGAAATGCAAAAACCTTCCGGATCATAAAAGTATCTGAATCTTCTACTTCCGAGTGCTCCAGCAAATGTCATTTCAGATAAACCTTCAGGCAATGGCATAACAGCAGCAAGCGGATGCGAAGGAGGTCCGCCTACAAAAATACTTACTTTTAAATCCTCACCTTTTTTATTCGATTTAGTTTGATGAACTCCAATCCCACGGTGTAATTGATAGTGTAATCCTATTTCTTTTTCAGGCAAATAATCATTTCCATTTAATTGTATTCTATACATACCTAAATTTGCATTCATAATGCCAGGCAAATCTGGGTCTTCTGTATAAACCTGAGGCATAGTTACAAAAGCACCTCCATCCATTGGCCAATTTATGATCATTGGTAAATCACTCAATTTCATTTTAGTAAAAGATGAAATATTGCCAGATTTCAACGGTAATGCTGAAAATGCTGAAAGGGCAGAAGATGCATACTTTAAAGGGTTTTTTAAAGCAGCCATTGGATTATTTTTTAACTCAACTAATTGTTTTACAGCATCGAGTGTATCACGAAACATAAAACGAGAACGATCAAGAGTGCCAAACAAATTAGAAACTGCTGGAAAACGGTTTCCTTTTATGTTTTCAAATAAAATAGCAGGTCCTTCTTTTTCATACACTCGTTGATGTATGGCCGACATTTCCAAATATGGATTTACTTCTTCTTTAATCCGTATTAAGTGACCGTTTTGCTCTAAATCTGCAACACATGCCGATAAATTTTTATATCCCATTTCTTTTAAAGTGTGAAAATGGTTATTTGGTTTGAAGTATTACTCATAAAAAGTAAAAAATTTAATTAACACAATTGGATAGTAAAAAATGTTAGTCATTTTTAGATTTCTTGTTAGTTAAGTCAAGCACAGTTTTGTATTTTAGACCCTTAAAACTTTCTCTCTATGAAAAAAATTATACTCTTTCTATTTGCTTACCTATTAACTTCAGGAGTTATATTAGCACAAAATGCGGTTCAGAAATCTAAAGACAAACCCAAATCTGCCATTTCAACAACTAAAAAGCCTGTTCAGCAAAAAGCGGCAGTAAGCTCTAAGTCATCTGGCGTACCATTGAAAGCAGATGGTACACCTGATAGAAGATACAAACAAACAAAGACAAAAGGTCCATTGAAAAAAGACGGAACGAAGGATATGAGATATAAGGTAAACAAAAAGTAAAACGTATAAAATTTACTTCCGCTAAATAATTTAAGATGTAATTAAATTTTAATCTGCATTTTATTAATCAAAGAATCTAACTTTTTGTAATCAATCAATCAAATTAATTTATAAATAACCGTAAAAACAACTTTAAAGTACTAAATAAAAATCATAAAATGCAACAAATAAATGCCTACATTGAAGAGAATAAAAAACGTTTTCTGGACGAACTTCTTGAATTACTACGTTTTCCATCAGTTAGTGCCGATCCTAAATATAAAAACGATGTTCGTTCAACTGCTGATTATCTGAAGAAAAAATTAGAAACTGCTGGCGCAGATAAAGTAGAACTTTGCGAAACTGCTGGATATCCGATTTTATATGGAGAAAAAATAATTGACATAAATTTACCAACAGTTTTGGTTTACGGACATTATGATGTTCAGCCTGCCGATCCACTTGAGTTATGGGATTCTCCACCCTTTGAACCAGTTATAAAGGATGAAAAAATTTACGCGCGAGGAGCTTGTGATGATAAGGGGCAAATGTATATGCATGTAAAATCTTTCGAAGCAATGATGAAAACGAATACATTGCCTTGCAATGTTAAATTTATGATTGAAGGGGAAGAAGAAGTTGGAAGCACTAACCTGAATATTTTTGTAAAAGCAAATGTTGATAAATTAAAAGCAGATGTGGTTTTAATTTCTGATACTAGTATGATTGCAAATGATGTACCTTCAATTAATAATGGATTACGAGGATTAAGTTATGTGGAAGTCGAAATTATTGGGCCGAATAAAGATCTTCATTCAGGAGTTTACGGAGGTGCAGTTGGCAATCCGGCAAATATACTTTGCGAAATGATTGCTTCCATGAAAGATGAAAATAATCATATAACCATTCCAGGTTTTTATGATGATGTAGAAGTAATTTCAGGGGCCGACCGTGAAGAAATGGCAAAAGCTCCATTTAGTTTAGATGAATATAAAAAAGATTTAAACATTGGAGATGTACATGGAGAAAAAGGATACTCTGTGTTGGAGCAAACTACAATTCGACCGACATTAGAAGTAAATGGAATATGGGGAGGCTATACTGGTGAAGGGGCCAAGACAGTTTTACCATCCAAAGCGAATGCGAAAATATCTATGAGATTAGTTCCTAATCAAAAATCAGAAAAGATAACTGAATTATTTAAAAAGCATTTTGAATCAATAGCTCCTGTTTCTGTGAAGGTAAAAGTAACTCCTCATCATGGTGGTGAAGCTGCCGTAACTCCAACTGATTCAATAGCTTTTCAAGCAGCGAGTAAAGCAATGGAACAAACATTCAGAAAAAAACCAATTCCACAAAGAGGTGGAGGAAGTATTCCAATAGTTGCTTTGTTTGAAGCAGTTTTGGGAATTAAAACTGTACTTTTTGGTTTTGGACTTGATTCAGATTCTATCCATTCGCCGAATGAGCATTATGGACTTTTTAATTATTATAAAGGAATTGAAACCATTCCTTTGTTCTTTAAAAATTACACTGAGATGAGTAAGTAATTTTTAAATTAATACATTGAATTTATCTGCCAGTTGATGAAATCAACTGGCAGATTTGTTTAATATCCTTTCTAGTTTTAAATCTACAATTTATCAAATTATGGCTAATAATTTAATCAGCGAAACCAGTCCATATCTTTTGCAGCATGCACAGAATCCAGTTAATTGGTATGCATGGGGAAAGTCTGCACTTGATAAAGCAAAAGAAGAAAACAAGTTAATTTTAATTAGTATAGGGTATTCAGCTTGCCATTGGTGCCATGTAATGGAGCAGGAAAGTTTTGAAAATGAAGAGATTGCAAAATTAATGAATGAGCGTTTTGTTTGTATTAAAATTGATCGGGAAGAGCGTCCAGATATTGATCAATTATACATGATCGCAGTGCAATTAATGACAGGGCATGGAGGTTGGCCACTTAATTGTTTTACACTGCCAGATCAGCGTCCAATATATGGAGGAACCTATTTTAACCCAATTGATTGGAAGAATTTGCTATTAAATCTTGCGGATTTTTATCAACAAAAACCTGATGAAGCAGAAAAATTTGCAGTAAAATTAGCGGAGGGAATGAAAGTAGATGAAATGCCATTCAAAATCAAGAGTGAAAAAAATATTAGTAAAGATGATATAGTAAAAATGTTTTCAAATTTGAAAACAAGATTTGATTATTTAGAAGGGGGATATATGCATGCGCCAAAATTTCCTTTGCCAAATAATTTTTTATTTACCTTGAGATATGCTCATTATTTTGATGATCCCGCTGCTGAAGCTATTACCAAAATCACTTTAGATAAAATGGCTTATGGTGGAATTTTTGATCAAATAGGAGGTGGATTTGCCAGATATGCAGTTGATGATAAATGGTTAATTCCTCATTTTGAAAAGATGCTATATGACAATGCTCAATTAATAAGTTTATACTCAGAAGCGTATAAAAAATATGGCAATCCATTATATAAATCTATTGTTCATCAATGCATTAATTTTGTTTCAACTGAATTAATGGATTTAAGTGGAGGTTTTTATTCAGCCTTAAATGCAGATAGCGAGGGGGTTGAGGGGAAATTTTATACATGGCAATACTCTGAATTTGCTGACTTTGAAAAGAGTGAAATAAAGTTTTTAGAAAATTATTTTAACGTTTCTAAAAACGGTAATTGGGAACATACTAATATTTTACATCGCGAAAATACAGACACAATTGTTGCTAAAAGCCTTAACATTTCAATTGACGATCTGAATAAAATACTTTTAAATATAAAATGTAAATTAATTTACATCAGAGAAAAAAGAGTAAAACCTTCATTAGATGATAAAATACTAACTGCATGGAATAGCTTGATGATTTCAGCATTATCTCAAGCTTTTAAAACGTTTAGCGTAATTGAGTTTAAAAATATGGCTGTTAAAAGTGCTGAATTCTTTTATAATAAATTGGCTAATTCAAACTCTTTGAGAAGGGATTATAAAGAAGGAAGTTCACTTATTCCAGCTTTTTCAGATGATTATGCTTTTTTGATTCTTGCTTTTATAGATGTATATGAAATAAGCTACGATGAAAAATACATTTTAAAAGCAAACGAATTAATACAAATATTACTGAAGAATTTTTACAACCCCGATTCTGGCACTTTCTTTTTTACATCCATAGAGAGTGAAAAATTAATTATTAGAAAAGCAGAAATGACTGATAATGTAATTCCTGCTTCAAACTCTGCGATTGCTGAGTGCTTATATCGCTTGCATGAATTAATGTTAAATTCGGAATATAAATTAATAGCAGATCAATTAATTAATAATAGGATTGATTTAATGAAAAAGCATCTTTCAGGGAACTCCAACTATGCTTTGCAAGCATTTAGATTTTCCTTTCCCCAATATCAAGTTGCAATTACTGGACCTGATAGTTATGTATTAGCTGAGCAATTTAGTTCTAAATACTTACCTAACTGTTCGATTGCTGTTGTAAAAACCGAAAGTATGTTACCAATTTTTACAAATCGGATTACAAATGAAAATTTAATTTATGTATGTGAAAATAATTCATGCAATCTTCCTGTTAAAACATTAGAAGAGGCTATAAAATTAATAAATAGCTAAAGTAAAAAACTTGCCTTAATGTATAGTTTGCTATTTCCTAATAAAAATACTTTTTGATTTCTTTTAATAGAATAACCAGTTTCTATATTATAAATTAACTCTTCTTCTGATGAATATAAATTATTTTTAGTTGATTTATTAATTTGTATTTCAATTACATTATTTTTAATATTTTTTTTGATGCAGATGTTTTTAATTAATAAATCATCCTCTAATGCAGTAAAGCGTACAATTGTTTCATTTCCTAATTGTTCATTTTCTATATGATACAACGATTTCCATGCTGGTTTATTGATATCACATTCTTTAAAAATTTCTAATTCTTTATTCCAATCAATTTCCGAAATAATTTTTTGCTCAATTATCTCGTCATTTTTAATTATTTTATTAAGTGTTTTTTTTTGTTTAATTAATCTAACTGTTTCTTGATTAAAGAATTCAACCAAAGAAAAATAAGTATTTGTTTGTTTTTTGGTTTCATTATTACACGAAATTAAAAAGAAAATTAAGAAAAGAAATTTTGTAAAATTTATTTTCATTAATTAACTAATAAGGAATTTCCTGTCATTTCTTCTGGTTTGTTTATTCCCAAAAGTTGTAAAATAGTTGGAGCAATATCTGCAAGTCTGCCGCTTTGTAATTTCTTATAATCTTTATCTATTATTATACAAGGAACTAGATTAGTTGTATGTGCAGTATTTGGAGTTCCATCTGCATTAATCATAAACTCGGCATTGCCATGATCTGCAATTACAATAAAAGAATACCCGTTTTTTAAACCTGTTTCAACAATTTTTTCAGCACATGCGTCAACGGTTTCTACTGCGGTTTTCACTGCAGAAAAAACACCTGTATGCCCTACCATATCTGGATTGGCAAAATTAAGACATATAAAATCTGGTTGGGTGGTTTCAATTTCTTTTACACAAGCAGCACATAATGCTGAGGCGCTCATTTCGGGTTGTAAATCATACGTTGCAACTTTGGGCGAAGGAACAACAATTCTACTTTCACCTTCAAATGGTATTTCTCTACCTCCTGAAAAAAAGAATGTTACATGCGGATACTTTTCTGTTTCAGCCATTCTCAATTGAGTACGTTGATTATTTTGCAAAACTTCTCCTAATGTTTGGTTCAAATTATCTTTATGAAAGAGTACTTCAATATCCTTAAAAGTATCATCGTAATTTGTCATTGTTAAATATCGCAAAGGCAATTTATACATTCCGTGTTCTTTCATATCATTCTGTGTAAGAACTTCGGTAATCTCTCTTGCACGATCTGTTCTGAAATTGAAACAAAGTACTACATCATCTGCTTCTATTTTTGCTATTGCTTTCCCATGTTGGTCTGATACTATTATTGGTTTAATAAATTCATCCGTTATACCATCTTCATACGATTGTAAAAGAGCTAAACGAGGATCTGAAACATGATTCCCGACCGCATTTACCAATGCATCATAAGCTAATTTAACGCGTTCCCATCTTTTGTCTCTGTCCATAGCAAAATACCTACCTGTTACGCTTGCTACCGTACTCTGATAGTTTTTCACATGTTCCATCAATTCAGATAAATAATTAATTCCTCCTTTTGGATCTGTATCCCGTCCATCTGTAAATGCATGAATAAATACTTTTGAACATACATTTTCTTCAAGTATGGTACATAAAGCTTTTAAATGTTCGATATGAGAATGAACTCCACCATCGGATAGTAATCCCATTAAGTGGATTTGTTTATCATTTTTTTTAGCATACGAAATTGCTTCTAAAAGCACTGGATTGTGATCAATTGTATGCTCTTTTATTGCTATATTAACTTTAACCAAATCCTGATATACTATGCGGCCAGCTCCTATATTTAAATGTCCAACTTCAGAATTTCCCATTTGCCCAACTGGTAAACCTACATCTTCTCCTGAAGTGATAAGAGTAGTTGAAGGAAATTCTTGTAACATTCTTTCAAAAAAAGGAGTTTTAGCCATGTAAATAGCGTTTTCTGTAAAAGTGCGTCCTATTCCCCAACCATCCAGAATTAATAAAGCAAGTTTTTTCATATATTTTCTCGCAAATATAGTTCAATCAAACATTTTCAAACTGATAAACCAGCTAAAATTTTAATCAATACAATTAATAGAAGTTATTAACAATCGAGCAAATCTTGTTACTAATTAAATTGCGGAGAATTAATTTGAATTAGTATAATTACATCTTACTGGCACACTTTTAGAACATAGTGCATTTTTTAACTCATGCGAAAAATAATTCTCTTATTTATTAGTTTTTTTTGTATTCAAGTTGCTGTAGCTCAGGATACTGTTTACGATGCTGTTGTTGCTTCTCTCAAATCAGGAGACTCAAAGCAATTATCAAATTATTTTACCAGCAATATGGAGCTTACGATTTTAGATAATGAATCAGTTTACAGTAAAATACAGGCAGAATTGGTATTAAAAGACTTTTTTTCCAAATATCCTGTTACTTCTTATACGTTATTGCATCGTGGAAAATCTCCTGAAGGTTCTGTTTTCTCAATTGGAAAACTAACCACCAATAAAGGAGTTTTTCGTACCTATTTTTATTTAAAGCAAATAAATGGAAAAACGTTGTTGAATGAACTCAGGTTTGAGAAAAACGATTCAGTCGAATAATTCTCCATAATAAAAAAATGTATGTTTGTTCAAATCCTAAGGAGCTTGAATGAATATACCATCAAAATACCTAATCAATTTTATTAAATCAGCAATTGAAGAAGATGTAGGAGCAGGCGATTTTACCTCTTTGGCATGTATACCTGTTGATGCAATTGGAAGTGCCAGATTATTATTTAAAGAAGATGGTATTTTGGCAGGAATTGATGTAGCCAAGGCTATTTTTTTTGAAATAGATCCCTTATTGAAATTGGAAGTTTTTTTTTCAGATGGTCAAAAAATTAAAAGTGGTACCATCATTTTTAATGTTTTTGGTCATGTTCAATCAATATTAAAGGCAGAAAGATTAGTATTGAATTGTATGCAAAGAATGAGCGGAATTGCTACAGAAACGGCACGATTAACTGCTTTGATTTCTAATACTAATTGTAAACTACTTGACACAAGAAAAACCGTCCCAGGCATGAGACTTTTAGACAAACTTGCAATAAAAATTGGTGGAGGAACTAATCATAGAATTGGATTATTTGATGCAATTTTGATAAAGGACAATCATGTAGATTATGCAGGAGGAATAAAAAATGCGATAAGCAGAAGTAAAGAATATTTACAAAAAAACAATCTTCAACTTCCTATTATTATTGAAACCAGAAACAGAAAAGAAATTGACGAAGTACTATTAATTGGAGGAATTGACCGAATTATGTTGGATAATTTTTCAGTTGAAGATTTAAAGAAAGCTGTAAAATTGGTTAATAAAGAGTTTATCACAGAAGCTTCGGGTGGTATTAATGAGAATAACTTAATTGAATATGCAGAAACTGGTGTTGATTTTATTTCCATGGGCTACCTAACTCATACTGTCAAAAATCTTGATATTAGCCTGAAAGCAAATAAATAAACACAGAATTAGCATTTTTTGAAAATATAAATACCTTTGAAAGCTATTCTAATTTGTAAAATAAAAAGCAAACAGAAAAATACAGAGCTTAAATGATTTCAATTTATTCAATCAGTACGCTTCTTTTTGCTTACCTCCTCGGCTCTATTCCTACTGCCGTTTGGATCGGACGAGCATTTTATGGAATTGATGTGCGAGAATATGGAAGTGGAAATGCTGGTGCATCCAATACTTTTAGAATATTAGGTAAAAAAGCTGGAATACCAGTTATGCTAATTGATATACTTAAAGGTTGGACAGGTGCTAATCTGGTTTACGTAGTCGGCTTATCAATTACAGGAACCCCCAATACAATTCAGTTTGCCAATTATACTTTAGCACTTGGAATAACTACTGTTCTTGGGCATATATTTCCAGTTTTTGCAGGTTTTAGAGGTGGAAAAGGAATAGCAACTCTATTCGGAATGATGCTTGCGGTAAACCCACTTGCAGCTTTGTATTGTGTAATAGCTTTTATTGTTGTTTTATTATTAACAAAATATGTTTCTCTCAGCTCAATGGTTACTGGATTTTTGTATCCGTTTTTGTTGGTATTTGTTTTTCGGGAATCTATAAAATCAGTTTTACTTTTCAGTATTGCGGTATGCATTTTGGTATTAATTACGCACCAAAAAAATATTGAACGTTTGGTAAAAGGAAAGGAATCCAAAGCCAATCTTTTTGGTAAGAAAAAAGAAAAAACTGATTAATATGAAACTTAAAAAGTCCATTTGTTTATTCATCATTATACTTATAAGTTTTTCTGCTTGCAAAAAAGTTCCCCTAACGGGTAGAAAACAACTTATTTTGCTTTCTGAGTCAGAAGTAAGAGGGATGGCATTAACCAGCTATAATGAGTTTTTGACAACGAATAAAGTAGTTTCTAATAGTACAGATGCTGAAAGAGTAAAAACGATTGGAAATAGAATAGCCATTGCAGTTGCCCAATATATGCAGCAAAAAGGGCTAAGTGAATCCATTGCTGGATATAAATGGGAATTTAACCTGGTTGAAGATAAAACGGTAAATGCTTGGTGCATGCCTGGCGGAAAAGTAGTTATTTATACCGGAATTCTTCCTGTTTGTAAAGATGATAACGGTCTTGCTGTTGTAATGGGGCACGAAATTGCACATGCTATTGCTCAACATAGCAACGAGCGAATGAGCCAGCAATATGTACAACAGTTTGGTGCGATGGGTGTTGATGTTGCCATGTCGCAAAAACCACAGCAAACACGAGAATTGGCCAATGTTGCTTTTGGTATTGGTTCAACTGTTTTAGGTACTTTACCTTTTTCGAGAACCCAAGAATCAGAAGCTGATAGAATTGGATTAACATTTATGGCAATGGCTGGATACGATCCCAAAGCAGCTCCAGAATTTTGGAAGAGAATGTCGGCCCAAAGTGGAAAACAATCAGGTTCAGATTTCTTATCTACCCACCCAAGTGATGAAAAAAGAATTGCAAACATCCAAAAATATTTGCCAGAGGCATTAGTATTTTATAAAAAATAATATTTTTTTACTTTCAATTATTCTTAAATTATAAAATTACGATTCAACTTTTGATTGGTTCAGAAATCATTTTCACCAAATTTTTGACTCCATAATAGATAAAAATAATATCTATGATGAATAGAACTTAAATTTGCCAAGGTTAAAATATGTTATTGAAGCCACTTTTTTTATAAAAAATCGTACTTTAGGTATTTCTTTTAATTTTAATTTCAAATAATGAATCGAATTTTAATCAATATTGTGCTGTTGATCACAATGTCTTTCAGCAGTTTAATTTCAAATGGACAATCGGTTATTCCATGTTCTACCGACGAAGAACATCAACGACTGCTTCGGGAAGATCCTCAATATGCAATTAATCAAAGGAATTTAGAGGAGTTTACTAAGCAGTTTATTGCAAATCGTAAACTTAATAAAACACAAAAGGCAAGCGTTGTTATTCCTATTGTATTCCACATTATCCATAATTATGGCACTGAAAATATTCCTGATTCAAGAATTTTTGATCAGGTTGATATTATAAATAAAGATTTTCAACGACTAAATGCAGATACTAACCAAACCAATGCTATTTTTCAATCGGTAGCGGCAAACCCTGATATTGAATTCAGACTAGCCAAAATTGATCCGTTTGGTAACTGTACTGATGGTATTGTTCGAGTGGTCTCACCATTAACTACTGAGGCAAACAATAACGTAAAATCATTGAGCTATTGGCCAAATAATAAATATTTCAATGTTTGGGTTGTTCAAACAATAACTGGTGCACCAGCAGGCTCTGTAATTTTAGGTCGATCTCAATTTCCAGGAGGGTCTAATTTGACTGATGGTATTTTACTCCGATCAGAAGTTTGTGGGAACACACCAACGTTTAGCAATTTTGGAAGAACCTTAACTCATGAATTAGGGCATTCGTTTAATTTAAGACATATTTGGGGTGATGCAACTTGCGGAAATGATTTGGTTGGCGATACTCCAGGCCACACCGGCCCAAACGATGGGTGTCCAGCCAATTCAACTTCTAATTGTAATGGAGTAGTTTCTGTTGATATGGACGAAAATTATATGGACTACACAAATGGGTCTTGTCAAAACATGTTTTCCATAGGACAAGATGATCGTATTCAAGCAGTTGTTTATGGAACAACAAATGGCCGTAATAATTTATGGACATCTGCTAACCGAATTCTAACAGGAACCAATGATGGTTTTACCGCAGCAATTTGTGCCCCTAATGCTGATTTTAAAATTGCTGATAGAGTTTGTGCTAATTCCCCAATTATTCCTATCAATTATTCTTGGGGAGGAAAAGGCAGCTACAAATGGGTAGTTCCAAATGGCACTCCAAGTGTTGATACCAATAAAAATCCAAGTCTTGTATTTACTTCTGCTGGTTTATATCCAGTAAAACTTGTGGTTACTAACGTTTCTGGCTCCGATAGTATTACTCAGTTTATTCGGGTTCTTGATCAGGTTTCAAACATCCCAGCTCCATACAATGAGAATTTTGATATAACTGATTTCGAGCAAAAAGGTGGAGTAATTGAAAGTACAGATGCTAAAAGATGGGAACGAAGTTCAACTGTAGGTTTTTCAAACAATAGTTCATTTACGTTAAAAAATGCAACAGGAAATCCAGTAGGGTCTATTGATGCATTTGTATTACCCGGTATCAATTTGTCGAATGTAAATACAGGTTTCTTGAAATTCAAAAGAGCATTTGCGCAAAAAAGCAGTTCAAATACTGATGTATTTCGAGTATTATATTCATTAAATTGTGGCCAAACTTGGATTCCTAAATACACCAAAAGCGGAGCAGCAGTAGCAACAACAACTAATTCGTCAAGTTCAACTTGGGCTCCAACCTTACCAACTCAATGGAAAAAAGACTCCATATCGTTGAGTAATATTTTGAGAAAAACCAATGGATTAATAAAATTTGAATTCGAAAATGGTGGTGGAAATAATATTTATGTTGATGACATTGAAATCGTAATTTCTTCTGTCGTGGGTATTTCTGATTTATTAGAAAACGGTGGTTTTGAAGTTTATCCTAATCCATCTAATGAAAAGGCATTTATTAATTTTTCATTGTTAAAGTCAGAGTTTGTAACAATTAAACTTTATGATTTAATAGGGAAAGAAATACAAACCATAGAAAACAAACAATTAGGAGGAGGAGAGCATACTTATTTTATTTCCAAAAAAGATTTGCCTAACGGTATTTATATGATTAAACTTATGGTTGGAAATGAAATTCAAACAAAAAAATTAGTTTTCAATAATTAATTAAAATATTATTATTTTTAAAAAGATTCTGCCCAAAGCAGGATCTTTTTTTTTGCATCTTAAATTTTAACTTATGTTACTAATCTTTACTTTTTTATTTAATCTATTTATTGGAAATGAAAAAATAAAAGCAGATGCCATTTTTTTTAACGGAAGAATTTATACTGTAAATGCTGCAATGGAAGTTGCAGATGCCTTTGTTTTAAAGGATGGTAAATTTCTAGAAGTTGGAAAAGGAAGCTATATTAAAAATAAATATATAGCACCAAAACAAATTGATTTAAATAAATCGGCTATTTATCCAGGTTTAATTGATGCGCATTGTCATTTTTATTATTATGGAAAAGATTCAAAGAATGTAAATCTGGCTGGGTGTAAGTCATATGAAGAAGTATTGGAACGAGTTAAGAAACATCGTCAAAATTATAAAACAGCCTGGCTTACAGGCAGAGGATGGGATCAAAATCTTTGGGCTGAAAGAGAATTTCCTGATTTAAATGAATTAGATAAGCTTTTTCCAGATGTACCAGTTTTGCTTGGAAGAATAGATGGACATGCTGCATTGGCAAACTCCGCAGCTTTAAAGCTGGCAAATTTTACAATAGCAACAGAAATAGAAGGTGGATTAATTGAGAAAAATAATGAAAAACTTACTGGAATAGTATTAGACAGAGCATATGATTCATTATTAACAATAATTCCAGAAGACACTAAAGAGCAACAAATTGCTTCACTTTTGTTAGCCCAGAAAAATGTTTTTGAAGTTGGTCTTACTACAGTTGATGATGCTGGATTAACTTGGGATATTATTCAATTAATTGATTCATTGCAAAAAGCAAATGAATTAAAAATACGAGTTTACGTAATGGCAGATTCTGAGCCAAAAAGTTTGAAAAAGGTATTGGAACGAGGAATTTACAAAACTCAAAAATTGAATGTACGTTCAGTAAAAGTTTATGGGGATGGTGCTTTGGGTTCTCGAGGAGCATGTTTATTAAAACCTTATTCAGATAAAAACGAGTCAGGATTTTTATTACACGACGTTTCTTATTTTAATGAAGTTGCCAAATCAGTTTATGAAAAAGGATTTCAAATGAATACTCATTGCATTGGAGATTCTGCCGTTCGTTTATTAACAAACATCTACGGAGTTTATTTGAAAGGTAAAAATGATTTACGCTGGAGAATAGAACATGCTCAAGTGGTAAATAAAATGGACATTAATAAGTTCGAAACGTTTTCTATTATCCCATCTGTGCAACCAACCCATGCTACTTCAGATATGGAATGGGCAGATGAACGATTAGGCACCGACCGAATTAAAACTGCTTATGCCTATAAAGATCTATTAGATAAACGAGGTTTGATAGCTGCTGGAAGTGATTTCCCATTTGAAAACATTAATCCACTCTATGGATTTTTTTCAGCAATTGCTCGTACTAATCAATTTATGAAACCTGTGAAAGGATTTCAACCTGAAAACAAACTCAGTAGAATTGAAGCATTAAAAGCTATGACCATTTGGGCTGCCTATTCTAATTTTGAAGATCAGGAAAAAGGCAGCATTGAAAAAGGTAAAATGGCAGATTTTGTAATTCTTGAAAAAGATATTATGAAAATACCTCTGAATCAAATTCGAGATACAAAAGTAGTTTCTACTTGGGTAGGAGGGGAAATGGTGTTTGAGAAGTGATTTTGTTATTGGTTATTTTTTTTCAATTATTACTTCTTCACTCTTTGATTTATATATAAAATAAAAATTATGGAATCATTAGTAGAAACTAATATTTTCCTGACTTCGCAAGAGTAAAACAATGTTAAATTATGGAATATATACGAAGCTTTCAGTAGTTTGAAGTACGTTTTGCGATGATGATGATACCAGTTTTATCTTCATGTTTACAGTAGTTCCTTGAATTTGGGATCTTCCATAATGAACAACTTGATTTCCGTTTCTAACTACATAAAAAGACTTTACATCGTTAATCCAGACTTCAATTTTTGTATTTTCTTTTGGTTTACCTGGATTTCCATTTTCAAAAAAACGTTCATTAGCTTTAATTGTCTGTATAATATGAATTGAACTTATTTCATTGTTTGTGCTTTTTTCATAAAATAACTCAGTGCTTAAAACTTTTATAGCAGGACCTTCCGGATTTTCCGAATCCAATATATTTGTATTTAGTTTTTTCGGAAGTTCATCTCTACATGCAATCAGCATTGATAAAAACATTCCCAAAATTAATAATTGTTTATTTTTCATTTAAAAAGTATATGCTAGAGAAAAAGAATTTAATGAATTAAGATTAAGATCAAGGCTTGATATGAAGGTTTTCCCGTATTTTTTTCCGTATTTTTTTTTAATAATATAAATTGAAGCAATAGACCCAATTGTTCCTCCAATTGCAATATATTTAAGTGTTTGGAATTGATTAAATCTAGTTCTGTTAATTTTATAATCTGATTTAAATTTGTTTATATCAAATTGACTTTGGGCAATTTCATAATTACTCTTATTATCTTTTGCTTTATTATAAAACCTATCTGCAAAATAATATGAAAGTGCCGTTAATGCTATTGATGTTGATAGGATTGAAGAGTATTTTATTATACCTGCTCTGTAGTTTTTATAATCCTCATTATATTTCATTCTCTGCTTTAAACGAGTTAATGAATCTTTGTAAATTCTAAAAGTAGTATCAAGGGGTATCACTTTAATTCCTGAAAAGTTAATTTTGTGCAAACCAGTATCTAAAGTTAAA
Source organism: bacterium (assembly GCA_031412335.1). Taxonomy (GTDB): domain Bacteria; phylum Bacteroidota; class Bacteroidia; order Sphingobacteriales; family Sphingobacteriaceae; genus JBBQYA01. The sequence continues at coordinate 173,407 of JANOCT010000012.1, forward strand.
ATCGTATTTTGTTTAATTATTTTTCCAGAATCAATCTTTAT
>JANOCT010000013.1:0-117102 GCA_031412335.1 bacterium
AGGGCGCAAAACAAAAACTTTGCGAACCTTGCGTTTATATTTTTAACCACAAAGTACGCCATGGTTTCGCAAAGGGCGCAAAGCAAAAAGTTAACGAACCTTGCGTTTCCAACTTTGCGAACCTTGCGTTTATATTTTTAAGCACAAAGTACGCTATGGTTTCGCAAAGGGCGCAAAACAAAAACTTTGCGAACCTTGCGTTTATATTTTTAACCACAAAGTACGCCATGGTTTCGCAAAGTTGAAAACGCAAGGTTCGTTAACTTTTTGCTTTGCGCCCTTCGTGAAACCTTAGCGCACTTTGCGGTTAAAAAATATTAAACGCAAGGTTCGCAAAGTTGAAAACGCAAGGTTCGCAAAGCTTTTAGCGGTTAAATGCAAAACTTTATGTTTTTACAATCCATTAACTACCCTTCTAACACCATTTTTAAACAAAACGCTATTAAAGTTTATCAATAATCCAAGTTTACAATTGCTAAGTTTAAGGTAGGTAAGTATTTGCGCTAAGTGCAAATCATTCAAAGCCTCCACAGACTTTATTTCAATAATTAATTTATTCCCTACCATCAAATCAATTCGATATCCTACATCTAATTTTACCTCCTCATAAATTAATGGCAACGCTTTTTGTTTTTCAATTTTTAGCTCTTGTTTTACTAATTCATAATATAAACATTCTAGGTAGGCACTTTCTAATAAACCTGCGCCTAATGTTTTATGTACGTTTAACCCAGCATCAAAAACTATTTTAGAAAGCTCGTTTTCATTCATTTTTTTTATGTATTAATAAATCTTTTCGAAAATTATTTATTAGAAATTTTACATTTCTCAAAAGTAGTTGAAAACCTCAATTTATAATGCTGAGAGATGCATTTCCAAGTTTGGGGAATTAGTTACAGGTCATTGGCAAATAAATTTTTTATTACTTTTTCAATTTTTAATCAAAAAAAAATCAGGTTTTGAGAACCTGATTTTTTAATGAATTTTAATCTACTAATGTTGAATTAACAATTTTTGAGTTTCCAATTTATTATCAGCTTTTACCTGAATAAAATAAACACCATTTGCAAATTCGGATGTAGATATTATAGTTGTGTTTTGGTTTAATTTTGATTTAAAAATTTCTTTACCTAACATATCTACCATTTTAAGTTCAGCATTAGTTAAATCTAAATCAGAAATATTAATCGTTAATAACTGAGAACTTGGATTTGGATATAAGTTAAATCCAATTTTTTCTGATTCATTTACACCAACAAAGCAAGTAGGCAATGTTGCTACGAATGTATTTGTAACGGTATTTGTAATTATAGGATCATTAAAATCGAAATAAATTGCTGCTCTGTTTGAAGCAACATCTCCTGAGTTTAAAAAACTATATGGCTTCACCTGAAAAGTGATAAAACCTCTGCTAGCTGGCTCATTTGTAAAACTGTTTGAATATGCAGCTAGAATGACCCCAATTGGATATATTACTACTTATTCTGTTACTATTGCTTGGTTAGGTTTTAATTATTTTTACCTGAGACCCAAATCAGTAAAAAAACAGCAGAAAAAAGTAAATGATTTAATTGAAAAAATAAAGGAAATGAATTCGCAAATGAAAGAAGAGTTATAATTTTAATTATTAAAACAATTTTAATCTTATTTAATATTAAAATAATTCTTTATTTCAACCTAATAAACTTCCCCAACTTACCGCTTGGCCTATTATATTTTTTAAATCAGCGATAGCAACTCGCTCTTGTTGCATGCTATCTCGATGGCGGATAGTTACAGTATTATTTTCCAGCGATTCGTAATCAACCGTAATACAAAAAGGAGTTCCAATTGCATCTTGGCGGCGATATCTCTTACCAATTGAATCTTTTTCATCGTATTGCAACATAAAATCCAATTGCAATAATTTCATTATTTCTCTGGCTTTATCTGGCAAACCGTCTTTTTTTGTCAAGGGCATAATGGTAGCTTTTATTGGAGCTAAAGCCGGGTGAAAATGCAAAACAGAACGGCTATCCACTTTATCGTCCGCACTTAAATCTTGCTCTTCGTAAGCGCTTATTAATGTTAATAAAAACATGCGATCTAAACCAATAGAAGTTTCAATCACAAAAGGAACATAATTTCCAATTGCTTTTCCATTTGAATCTAATTCGGCATCAAAATATTGTAATTTTTTACCACTAAACTCTTGATGTTGGCTCAAATCAAAATCAGTTCTGGAATGAATACCTTCCACTTCTTTAAAACCAAACGGGAAATCAAATTCAATATCTACCGCAGCATTGGCATAATGCGCCAATTTAGTATGATCATGAAATCTATATTTTGCTGTATCTGTTCCTAATGCTAAATGCCAATTTAAACGGGCTTGTTTCCAATGTGCGTACCATTCCATTTCTGTACCAGGCCGAACGAAAAATTGCATTTCCATTTGTTCAAATTCGCGCATACGCATAATGAACTGTCGGGCAATTACCTCATTTCTAAATGCTTTACCTATTTGCGCTATTCCAAACGGAATTTTCATTCTGCCAGATTTTTGCACATTCAAAAAGTTTACAAAAATACCTTGAGCAGTTTCAGGTCGTAAATATACCTGATCAGAATCTTCTGCCATGGCTCCCATTTGAGTGCTAAACATCAAATTAAATTGCCGAACATCCGTCCAATTTGCTGTTCCAGAAACTGGGCAATTAATTTTATGCTCAATTATTAATTCTTTTAATACAGGTAAATCCTCTGATTTAAGTGCATTGTCCATCGCATTTTGCAGAGCCGCAGCTTTATCCGTTTTTCCTTCGTTTTCATATTTCGCAATTTTATCTTCCAATAATTGATCTGCCCGATATCTCTTTTTCGAATCCTTATTGTCAATCATCGGATCGCTAAAACCGTCCACATGTCCACTTGCTTTCCAAATTTTAGGATGCATAAATATGGCGGAATCTATCCCAACAATATTTTCATTCATCTGCACCATTGCCTTCCACCAATAGGTTTTGATGTTATTTTTTAATTCAGAACCATATTGCCCATAGTCGTAAACAGCACTAAGACCGTCATAAATTTCACTAGAAGGGAATACAAACCCGTATTCCTTTGCGTGTGCCACTACATTTTTAAAAATATCTTCGTTTTTGATAGCCATGCGGCAAAGATAGATTTTCTTTTATATGTGGAAAATACGTAAAACAGATAAGATTTTAGGTTTTGCACCTTGCTTTTGAAACTAGGCAAGTATTAGCACAATCAAAAAAAATTAGAAAGGGTTTTACGAAATAACCATACCTTATGTATAGCAATATATTTTATGCCTTTATTTTCATCTAGAATTTCTACTACCAAATTTAATAAAAGTAAATTTGGAGTATAGATTCAAACTATTTTATAAAACATCAATAAGTTATCAACATTTTACCCCGAAATATTGATAAAAACAAAAAATAAAAATTCTTGGTAGTGTCAATTCTAACATGTACTTTAGTTTTCTAATTCTAAACAAACTAAAAATGAAAAAACTTTTATTTGGGGGTTACAATACCCCCCCCCCCTGCCTTTCTAATCCTAGTTTTAATGTTCTTGGGAACGCTATCTAACTCTCTCTGGGCGCAAAGCCCCGAATTAGGATTTCTAGCCAATGCCGGGCAAATGATGAACACCAACGGAACTGCAAATCCTAACTTGCTTTTTAGTGGACAAGTAGGGAATGCAAAGGTTTACATTACTAAAACAAACATGAGTTTAGTGTTCTTTCAATCTGCACCAGACAGCACTAAGAAAGACTCCATTTATAGAATGGATATTGCATTTGTAAATTCCAATGCAGCAGTTACAGTTGCTGGACAAAACATGTTCACTTCGTATAACAACTATTTTATAGGCACATTAGAACGTAGGGACGTAAAGGAATACGGAAAGATTACATTGACCAACCTCTGGCCTAACATATCTTTAGAATTGGAGCCAACAGGAAGTGAGTTTAAATTAAAATACACATTAGCTCCCGGTGCAAATCCAAATAATATACAACTGCAATTTACTGGAGCTAGCACATTAACTTACGCAAGTAGCAACTTAAGTTTCACTGCACCTTTTAATAATGCTTATACCTTAACCAAATTTAATTGGACTGCACCCTCAGGAATGTCAATAACTCCAGCACCGAGTATCAACAGCAATTATACTTCTTCTACAAAAACATTTGGAGTAGTTGCTACTAATTACCCGACTAATATTACCAGTACCATTAACCAAGGCATCCCAACTCCTGTTGGTCCGATTGGAGGTTCTTATGCAAACTTAAAATGGGGAACCTATTATGGTGGTACAGCAAAAGATGTAGTAAAAGATATTTATTTGTCGCCAACTAATATTATGTATGTATTGGGGGAAACACAGAGTTTAAATTTTCCGATTCAAAATCCTTTACCAGACGTTTACGGAGGTGGTAGCGATCTATGGATTGCTAAATTTAAAGCTAACAGGGGTCGTGAATTTTCCACATATTTAGGTTCACCAGATGGATTTGAAGAAGCAGGAGGGATTGCAGTAAATTCAGTTGGCGAAATTTATGTTTCCGGAACAACATCTTCTATAGATTATCCTTTACAACCAGGTTCTTTCACATTTAATGGAACGAATAAATTAACTCCTATCAATATTCCATTTGATCGGGATGGAGTGATAACTAAACTAGCACCTGATGGTAAGTTTAAAAGATGGAGTTCTTATTTTTCTACCAGCACGTATGATTTTGCCAGTGATTTAGCCATAGATCAACAAGACAATGTTTACATGGTTGGAAATATGTATACCGGAGCAGCAGATTTACCCATAAAAACTTTAGCAGGTGGATTTAATCAAGCCTATAATTCTTGTAATTTGCAGGTTGGTGAAGCTTACATTGCAAAATTCAACAAGTTTGATACGGTAGTTTGGAGTACCTATTACGGAAATTGTTCTTCAGATCAACTACGATCGTGTATTGTTGATAAACAAAATAACTTACTTGTTTATGGAACTAGCAGCAGTTCAGGTACGGTTGGAACTTGCAATAATACAAGCCCAATGCAAGTTTGCGGAGTAGCTGGAAGCTATCAACAACAGCGTTCAGGTGGTACAGATCCGTATATTGCTAAATTTAATTCATCAGGTCAAATTACTTGGGCAACGTTTTATGGAGGTGTTGCCGATGATAATGGAAGTTATGCAGCAAGTGGTATGGTTACAGACAGTTTAGGAGATATTTATATTACAGGATCTGCTTCAACAGGTTTTCCATTAACTGCTGCTGGAACGAATCAAACCGTAATTGGTGGCTCACAGGATGCTTTCATTGTTCGCTTTGGAAGTACGGGAGTCCGCAAATGGGCAAGTTATTTGGGTGGAAGCTTATCAGAAGCAGGAAACAGCATTAGCTTATTTAAAAATGGCAATTACTTTGTTGCTGGTACAACCAATAGTACTAATTTTCCATATAAATCAAGTACTGGCTTTTTTAACGACAACTCTTACAATGGTTTAGGTGATTGTTTTTTGACTCAATATACTGCAAGTAATGTTAGAATAAGTAGTTCTTATTTAGGAGGCACTAAACAAGATAATAGTCCAATAATTAGTTCTCAAAATTTTGACTTAGTTATGGGTCTAAATACAAAAGATAATCCATTATATGTAAGAAATTTAGCCGGAGCCTATAACGATGCAAGTTTTAATGGCGTAGATGATGCCTTTTTAATGAGCTTAAGAATGGATCCTAATAATTGTTTCGACTTTGATCCCTATGCCTGTAGAACATCAAATTTATTGACAAATAAAGCAAATAACTTATTTTCTGTTTATCCAAATCCAACAAATGATAATATTACGATAAGTTTAGGAACTGATTTAACTTCTAATAAAACATTAATGGTTTATGATTTATTTGGAAAATTAATTTTACAACAACTGATTCCCGCTGAACAAGAATCATTACTAGTAGACCTTTCTAACAATAGTAAAGGCATTTATTTGATTAAAATTGTTTCGGAAAATTCAAATTATACTGAAAAGGTAATTTTAAATTAATTATAATTTTAAAGCTACCCATTTAATTATGGGTAGCTTTCTTTAAATTTGTATGATATGAAAAAGATATATGTTGTTTTGTTTTTGCTATGTACTTTAACTTCACAAGCACAAATTACCGTAAGTCCACTTGGGCTAGGAGTTACTCCAACAACTAAAATTGGTAGAGGAGCAATAAATCGATTATTTACGGATACTATTGACAATGTCTTGTATGCAGTTGGTGGTTTTAGCTCAATGGGTGGAGTAAATTGTTATGGTGTAGCTAAATGGGATGGTCAAACTTGGGATTCTGTAGGTTCCGGTATTCGCGAAAGTTATGTATGGGATCAAATCCAAAATGTTAAAGACGTTATCCGATTTCAAAATGATATATACATAGCAGGTGCATTTTATAAATGTGGAGGGAAAGATATTTTTGGTATTGCTCGATGGAATGGTACTCAATGGGACTCTGTAGGAACAAGGATGCGCTTTTTTTATGAAGGAAATTATAGTTATCCCTCTGTAGATGATATGGAAGTAATTAATAATGAACTATACATTGTAGGAAATTTTACCTCAATCGGTAACGTGAACACAATTGGCGTAGCAAAATGGAATGGTCAAAATTGGATCGATTTAAGCCAAGGTATAAATGATCCATATCCTTCCAATTCATATTCAAGTTTGATGTATTACAACAACGAATTATATCTAGCGGGAATAGGTTACATTGGATTGTTAAAACGAGTTGGAAATACATGGGTTAAAGTTGGTCCGGGAGTAAAAGGAGATGCTTGGGTAAACCGATTGGAGGTTTATCAAAACAATTTATATGTGGCAGGATATTTTCAAACTCCTGCTGGCAACATTGATAATAGCCTATTGTACACTAACGGTACCTCATATTTTGGAACAGCAGGTGGGGTTTTACCAAGCAACCTATTTGATTTGCAAGAACACAGAGGAGAACTTTATGCTTGTGGTCAATTTGACTATGCGGGTTTTCAGCCTGTCGGCAGAATAGCTAAATGGAACGGTACTCAATGGTATAATACTAATTTAAGCATTCTAGATCCACCAAATAACCCAGCTGGCACATTGAGGGCATTAGAAGTTTATAACGGTAAACTCATTGTTGCAGGTCAAATGAGTCAAATTAATTCAACTCAAGTATGGGGTATTGCAAGTATAGATTTCGGCCCTGCTGGTGTTGGAGTTTCTACCATCAACCAAAATGATGCGGTTAAATTATTTCCCAACCCAGCACAAACTGAGGTACGAATAGAACTGGAAAATAATGCAAAATTGCAAGAAATACGTTTGTTTAATGCATTGGGGCAATTGGTACTACAACAAAATGCTACAAATGAAAACACCATAGATGTTTCTAAATTGGCTAAAGGCATGTATGTGGTACATGTACAATCAGTTAAAGGAATTTTGAGGGAAAAGTTGGTGGTGGAATGAGTTATGAGTTATGAATTATTAGGACTTTATATACGCAATAGAATAGTTGAAATTTTTGTTCAACTAGGAATTTTAGTACAGATTATAAATCCTTTGATTAAGCTTCGAGATTTTAAAATCAATAAAAAGGTTTTTACAAGCAAGAGGTTGAACTCATAACTTATAACTCATAATTTTTAACTTTTTTTAAACATCATAATTCAATTCTCCACCATCCAATCGACATATTTTTTTATTCCCTCAGCAATACTGGTTTCAGGTGCGTAATGGAGTAATTGTTTTGCTTTAGAAATATCAGCAAAAGTCAATTTTACATCGCCTGGTTGTTCTGGTGCAAATATTACCTCAGCTTTTTTACCTACCGCATTAGCAACTTCTTGCAACAAATCTTTTAATAAAACTGGATTATTATTCCCTAAATTTATGGTTTCATACACGGATGAATTAGCATTTAAATAATTCATTGCTAAAATAATACCTGTTACCGTATCGTCAACGTAAGTATAATCACGTCCAGTACTTCCATCGCCAAATATGGTAACTGGCTTGTTGTTTTTTAAGGCAGTTATAAATTTATTTATCGCCAGATCAGGCCGTTGCCCTGGACCATAAACTGTGAAAAAACGAAGGTTTATAATGGAAAAATGATGGATCGTATGATAGGTATAATTCAATAATTCAGCAGCAATTTTGCTTACCGCATACGGGGAAATTGGTCGGGATAAATCTGCATCTTCTTTCACTGGAAATGTAGCTGCATTTCCATAAACAGAAGAAGAAGAAGCGAAAACCAATTTATTTAAATGATATATTCTCATGAATTCAAGAATATTTTTTGTACCTGTTACATTTGCATCAATATAATCTTGAGGATGTTCTATGGAAGGTCTCACTCCTGCTTTGCCTGCTAAGTGCAATACAGCGTCAGGCTTAGAATCTGAAACCTGTTGATACCAGTCTGTTTGAGTAATATCTCCTTCAATAAATGTAAAATTTGAATTTAAGAGCAAAGATTTTAGGTTATTCTCTTTTAAATAACGTGGATAGAAAGGATCGAAATTGTCTATTCCAATAACATTATGCCCATCCGAAATTAATTTTTTACACAAGTGCGAGCCGATAAAGCCTGCACAACCCGTTACAAAGAGAGAAGCCATGTTGGCAAAATACGAAATTAAGTGTTGGTTGAAGTAATCATTTCTCGAAAGAAATTCTCATAGTTTTTAATGGTTCTATCTATCGAAAAATCGACAAAAGCAGTTTGTTTCCCTGCTTCTATAAAATTATCGCGAAGTGTTTCATTCTGCAATAGTTGCGTTATTTTTTCTGCCAATTGATTGGTATTGCCATCATCAAACAAAAAACCATTTTTTCCATCTTGCACCAAATCAGGATTACCTGCTTTGTTGGTAGCAATCACCGGAACTCCCATGGCCATTGCTTCTAACAAAGATTGAGAAAGGCCTTCTGTGTCCGATGGTAAAATATTGATGGTAAAAAGTGTGTAAAAGGTAAGAGTAGTTATTTGATTTTCAGTGCCTGTAAAAATTACCCGATGTTTATTTTTTAGCAAATCAACTAGTGGTGAAAGTTTATCATTGATGTCAATTCCTACAAAGAAAACAACGCATGGAATTTCTACTTTTTGCAAAGCAATTAACAACTGTTCTTGTTGTTTCAATCGGGAAACACATCCAATTATATTCTTTTCGTTTTCGAACTTGTATTTTGTTATTAACGAATGTTTTATATCGGAAACTGGGAGGTTATACTTTTCCTTTGGTGTTCCATTAAAAATAACTTTTAATTTGTTTGAATTAAATCCACGCCTCACAAATTCCCGCTTTATTCCTTCACTTACGCATACAATTTTATCGGCTGTTAATTCATAAAAAAAACGTTGAATCCATGGAGTATTTATAGGCATTTGTCTGCGAGTATGAATTAGTTTAAAATCTAATCCAAACATCCATTTTGCAAACGCTGATGTAAAACGATCATAAGTAGATTGGGCATTTATTAATTGAATATTATATTTTTTTACCACTTCTTTTATTTGGCGCATATTGGTCAAATCCGTTCTGCCACTAAAAGTCATTTCCTCTCGAATTACTTTTGAATCTGCTACTAAGGTATAAAGCAAACTTTCTTTTCGGCAGCCTAAAACCACAGTATGGCCTAATGCAGCCAAGCCCATACTTAAATAAGATATAGAATTTGTTGATCCTGCAACATCACCTTGGTAGGTAATAATAAGTATCCTGAGAGGATTTTGAAGTTTTTCAGACATTAATTTTCGTCTTCTTCTTCTTCAATATTTGATTTTGCTAATTCGGTACTAGATGGTTTTCCAATAGTTTTATAGGTATTTTCTCCTTTTAAAATGGAATTATATAATGCTTTGTTTTTAAATATTTTAAAGGCTTCTGCAAGCTCAACATCATATTTAAAAGATGCTTCTAATCTTCCATTCTGAAAATAATAACGCGAAGCAATTTCATATTCTAACAACTGCTTTATTTGGCTTTTGTATTGAATTAAATCGTCTTTTTTATTCTCTTCAATTTTTGCTAATAAGCTTTTATATTCATTCTCAATACCTGCAAAATAATTTTCTTTCTCTGCGATTTTTTTAAACTCAATCATCGATTTTTCGCTTTTGGTAGAATAATCAATGTTTTTTGTCTCCGCAAATTTTACAAATTCATCATATTCAACATCACTTAATTTAAAATCTTTAGGCTTAGCAATACTTGCATTTTTTGATTTATAAAGGGTAGCATAATCAAAATTCACATATTTGGATGTAAGTGTATAGCTGATCTTATGAAAAACAGGACGCTCCGTTGAAATGTCTGGATAAATTCCACTTCCATCATATACCGATCTGCCGTTCAATGTTTTATATTCAGATATTAATGAATCTGCTACCCGATCTACGCTTCCATCTGCTCTACGGTGTGTATAATCCAGTGCTTGAATACAGCGACCAGATGGAGTATAATATTTGGCAATAGTTACTTTCAGTAAAGAATTATAAGTTAATGGTAAGGTTTGCTGAACAAGTCCTTTTCCAAAAGAACGTTGCCCAACGATAACTCCCCTATCCATGTCCTGAATAGCTCCGGCAACTATTTCTGATGCCGATGCAGAACCACGATCTGTAAGTACAATTAATGGAATTTGTAAATCAATCGGTTCATTTTGAGCAATGTGCATTACATTTCCTTCTCGGTTTCTTCCTTTTTGAGTTACAATAGTTGATCCTTTAGGAACAAACAAATTGACAATTTTTACCGATTCTTGTAATATTCCACCTCCATTTCCTCGCAAATCAAACACTAAAGCTTTTACATTATTTTTTTCTTTTAGAGATTTTAATGCATCAGCCACTTCCTGACCTGAGTTTTCAAGAAATTGAACTAATTTAATATAGCCTACAGAATCATTTAGCATACCAAAATATGGTACATTTTTAAACTTAATATCTTCTCGTGTTACTAATTTTTCGATAGAAGGTGATTCTCCAGCTCTGCTTATTATAATCTTAATCGTACTATTTCGTTGTCCTTTCAATAATTCACTCAACTCATCCGAGGTTTTTGAATTTACAGGCATTCCGTTTACATTGATAATTTCGTCACCAACCCGAATGTCGGCTTTTTGTGCTGCAAAGCTTTCATACACTTCCAACACAATTAACTTTCCATCTTTTTTACCAATTGATGCTCCAATTCCGCCATATTGAGAATTGACAAAGTTCATTTTATAATCTTCCAATTCAGACTCTGGAATATATTGAGTGTATGGATCCAGAGATTTCAACATGGCATCAATTCCTGCCTTTATTAATTTAGAAGGCTCAATATCATCTACATAGCTACTATTCAATTCGCGATATAGGGTAATGAATATATCCAGGTTTTTGGAAATCTGAAAATAATCGCTGGTAAATGAAAGGGTAAATAAGGAAGTTGACAAAATTGCCAACGCAATGAAATAATTTTTGAATTTCTTTATCATAAACAAAAAAGCTATCGGAAAAAGTCTAAAGTATTAAATTTAATTAGTGATAACAGATAGAAACGGCTTTTTTGTTTATTAATTCTAACAAACAGATTATTTTATCGAAAAAAGAAAAACTTCGATTAATTGATCGAAAAATTATCCACCATTTTCATTCTTTGGCGCATTTGTATCAATCAAAGCACCTTTCAATTTTTCGCTTTTAGTAATCCCCGAAAGTATTTGAATATTAATTCCGTCAGAAAGGCCTGTTTTTACCAACCGCTTTTCATAAATCTGAATTCCTTTTTCAACTTCAACATAGGTAGAATCTTTGCTTACGGTCAAAACACTTTCTTTAACTGCTAAGACTTTATCTTTTCTTTCCAGAACAATATCAGCATTGGCACTATATCCAGCTCTAATAAAATTTTTGGTGTTTCCGGATACGGCTGCTTTTATACCAAATTGGATAGCTCCCTCCTTGGTTTCACCTTGAGGAGAAATATATTCCAACTTGGCATTATATTTTTCTTTTTCTATAGCTCCGATGGTTATTATCAATTCCATCCCAGCTTTTATTTTTCCTACTTCAGATTCATCAACAAATCCTTCAAAAATCATATCATCCATATCAGCAATTGAAACAATTGTGGTTCCTTCATTAAACGTATTACTTTCTATAACTGAATTCCCTTCTTTCACCGGAACGTTCAAAATCATACCACTAATAGTCGCTTTAATTATGGTGTTCGTTTCATTGCCCATACTTCTTGAGCTTCCTTTTTTGGTTAGCTGAAGATTATCTTCAGCAGCATTTAACTCTTCGCGGTTATTATTATAAGCTAATTCCGAATCTTGATAGTCTGATAAAGGCACAACTTTGTTTCCATACAAATCTTTTGTCCTTTCAAAATCAATTTTTGATTTATTAAAAGCAATTCTGGCCCGATTAACTCGGTTTTCGGCATTACTTAAATTCACCATATCTGGAATAATTTTCACTCTTGCTATTACATCTCCAGCATTAATTTTCTGCCCTGCTATCACATATATTTTATCAATTATACCCGACACTCTTGATTTTACATCAACTTTTCTGCGTGGTACAACAGATCCAGTAGCTACCGTTTTTTTAATGATATCAGTTTCAAACGGTGATTCAACCTTATATTCGAGTGGTTTTTTCTGAGATTTTTGATATAAAAAATAAATAGTACCAACGAAACTCGCTGCCAATAACAAGAGAAGGGAAATTTTAACTACTTTTTTCATTTGGAGATATTATGCGTTTTTTTTGTTTGTAAAATATTTTTATTCTGCTCTAAGAGCATCAATAGGTGCAATTTCAACGGCTCGTTTCGCTGGAATAAGACCAGCAAGTGCACCACTAACTACTAAAATTGTTAAAGAAATTAATACTAATTGTACATCCACTTCCGGATTATAAAAAGGACCTTCTGCATCCGCTGGAATGCTACTTGCAACTGCTTGAATCACACCTAATCCGGCAATTAGCCCAAAATATCCAGCAATGGAAGTTAAAAAAACTGATTCTAAAATTATTTGACCGATTATCATATAAGGTTCTGCGCCAAGTGCTCTTTTGATACCTATTTCGCGGGTTCGCTCTCTTACAATTATGAGCATAATATTACTAACACCAATAATGCCTGCCAATAAAGTTCCGACACCAACAATCCATACCAAACCAGTAATTCCGTTAAATAAACCCATGATTTTGTTATACTCTTTTTCCATATTCCAATGGCCAACTGCCATCTGGTCATCTGGCGAAATATGATGACGCTCTTTTAAAAGGGTAATTACTTTTTCTTCAACTTTGGAAGCCTGAATTCCATCTTTTGCCATAAAAGAGAACCAACCAACTCGATCTCCATAATTAAAAGTAGTTTGAAAAGTAGTAAATGGAACATGAACATTCGAAGTTTCTTCTTCTGCTTGTCGACCAGTTTTTCTGCTGTAAAATACTCCAACAACGGCAAAGTAAACTCCATTAATTTTAATGTACTCACCGATTGGATTTTCGCCTTTCTCGAATAATAAATCACGTACTCGAGTGCCAATTAAGGCGATTTTTCTTTTCTGATCTATATCCAATTTATTAATAGCTCTACCCTCTAATAAATTTAATGTTTCAATTTTAAATGTATCTGGATAATCGCCATAAACACTAAAACTTCCGGTTTTATTGTTTCGATAAACAGCATTTCTACCTTCGTAGTTGCCAAGCTGATTTCTAGGAGCTATTGCTGCCAATTCTGGAATAAATTCTCGAATAGCAGTTACATCATCGTTATTGTAGTTAAATCTTCTACCGGGCTGAAATCCATCATATGCTTTATTGGTTCGCTGTGCCCAAACAAAAAAACTATTGGTTGCCGTTCCATTAAAATCTCGTAAAACTCCATTCTTTAATCCATTACCCGAACCCATCATTACAACTAACATAAAAACTCCCCAAAACACGCCAAAAGCAGTTAGAAAAGTTCTGAGTTTGTTTTTTTTGATGGTACTAAAAATTTCTTGCCAATTGTCTAAATCAAACATAATTTTAAGTTTTACTCGTCGCGAAGTGCAACGATTGGTTGAATTTTAGCAGCTCTCATTGCTGGAAATAGCCCAGCTAAAGCACCAGCAACTATAAGTATACAAGTTGCTGTCAAAGAAACATTTAAATCTACTTCTGGATTTCTGAAAAAATCAGATGGTGGCATAAATTTTTTTGCTGTTTCTAACACAATAACACCAAAAAGCAAACCTAAATAGCCGGCAAAAGCAGTTATGGTAACAGATTCTTGCAAAATCAGACTAACGATAGAACTTGGAGTTGCTCCAAGTGCTTTTCTGATTCCTATTTCTTTTGTTCGCTCTTTTACTACAATCATCATAATATTGCTTACCCCAACAATACCTGCTATAATAGTTCCAATGCCAATAATCCAAACAAAAATTCGAATTCCCATAAACATATCCATCACTTGTTTGAAATTTACTGCATTATTAAAAATGAATAAGGCTTGTTTATCTTCAGGATTGAAATTGTATTTGGAAGAAAGGTAATTTCGAATATTTTCTAAGGTTCTATTGCTTTGCATAATATTTGCAGAACCTGTTGTTAACCAAATAATATCCAAATTACTTTTTCGATTATAAATTTGTTGAGCAGTAGAAACCGGAATATAAACCCGTTCATTATCTCCTCGTCCTAAATCAGTAAAAACTCCAATTACTAAATAAGGTGTTCCACTAATGTCTAAATAATTGCCAATTGGTTCTGTATTTCTAAATAGTGCTTCTTTAACCGGTTGACCAATAATAACTACCTTTCTATATTCATCAACATCAATTTCATTAATATCTCTTCCCGAAGTCATTTGATAATTTTCAAGTTCATTCAGCTTCGCACTACATGCGATTACCCAAAAAGAACCCGTTTCATCCTCAAATTTCATTTTACCGGCATTCCAAACGCCAAATCGAGAAGTTATGGTTTCTATTCCTTCAATATTATTTTTTATGTAATGATAATCGTCGTTGGTAAGTTGTATTCTTCTGTTTGACTGAGTGCCGTTGAAAGGCATGCTGGTTGTGCCACCTTGAACCCAAATCGTGTTAGTTGCATCCGATAAAAACTGATGACTTACTCCATTTTGCAGTCCATTTCCAGATCCCAATAAAATAATCATCATAAAAATACCCCAGGCTACACTAAAACCTGTAAGTATAGTTCGAAGACGATTCCGTTTTATGGTATCGAAAATCTCTTGCCATTTATCAATATCAAACATTGGCTTTGTTGGTTATCAGGTTTTCTGTTAACTCATTTTCTATCAATCCATCTCGCAATCTTATTATTCGCTGAGTTCGCTCAGCAATATCATGTTCGTGGGTTACAATAATCACCGTCATTCCACTGGCATTAATTTCTTGAAGCAAATTCATTACTTCATAAGATGTTGTTGTATCTAAAGCTCCAGTTGGCTCATCGGCTAAAATTACTTTGGGTTGAGAAATTAATGCTCTGGCAATTGCTACCCTTTGTTTTTGACCTCCGCTCATTTCACTTGGCAAATGCTCTGCCCAGTCTGCGAGCCCTACTTTTTCAAGGTACTCCATCGCTATTAAATTTCTTTTCTTTCTATTTACTTTTTGGTAATAAAGTGGTAATGCAACATTTTCCATTGCATTTTTGAAAGAAATAAGATTAAAAGACTGAAATACGAAACCCAAAAATTTATTTCTGAATTGAGCGGCTTTTGCTTCGCTTAAATCTTTTATTAGGGTTCCATTTAAATGATAATTTCCTGAATCATAGTTGTCCAATATTCCTAAAATATTCAACAAAGTTGATTTACCCGAACCAGATGAACCCATAATTGAAACCATTTCGCCAGGCTCAATTGACAAATCTATTCCCTTTAAAACTTGAAGTTTATTGGCGCCAACCGTATACGACTTTTTAAGATCCTTTATTTCTAACATAGAGCGAGTAGATGCGTTGAAAAAATGAGTAGACTCTAACAACAATCAATGTTAAATAATAAGAAATTATTTAGCTAAAAAATAGCTTAAATGTTACATTAAAAGCCATTTTAATAAAACGAAACAACTTCTGTTTTACTTTAATATAACCGGCCCGCTGCTTACTTTATTACTTTTATTCAATTTACGATCTACAATAAAATAATCAAAACGTAAGGTATCACTTCCTCTAAACTGGATATTAATTAAATATTCTATTCTGCCTTGTACACTTTTTGTTCCTCCTACCGAATTAAAAAATGGTATTCTTCCATTATAGTTCAATGTATCACCTGTTGGATTTTGATCTGCATCTTTTATTAATACTTTGGAAAATATTCCATTCTTTTTTTCAAAATATTCAATGAAAAAATTAATGTCGAATGGTGCAACAGTATCTCTTTGTCCTAATCCAATATCGGCATCGCCGTCGGTAAATCCAAAATCTAGTACTAAAGCAGAGTCAAGTCCATTAGAACCCTTCAAAACTCTAAACGTGTTAGAAGTAATTATTGGTTGGTCTGGAAAAGTAACTGGATCTTTACATGAAGATACAACTGTAATTATAAATATGCTTGTCAGTAAAAGAATAAATTTGAGATGTACTTTCATTTTTAAAATAGAAAATTTAAAATAAGGCTAAATTTAACGAATTTTTTAAGCGGGTGTTGCTTATCTATTATTAATTTTAATGAGCTTTACGCAACAGGATCAAATCTTTCAACTAAAAACAGCTATAGAATTTGAAAATTTATGTCTGAAAATATTTCAATATCAGGCTGAAATGGTTCCAGTTTATGCTAAATATATTAAACTTTTATCCATAATTCCAGCTCAAGTAAAATCTATTCGTCAAATTCCTTTCCTTCCAGTTAGTTTTTTTAAATCTCATCATGTTAAGAGTAATGATGATTATAAATTAATTTTTACTAGCTCTGCCACAACCGGATCTGAAGTTTCACAACATTTTGTTCAAGACTTATCAATTTATAGAAATAGCTTTAATCAATGTTTTAAACAATTTTATGGAAATCCAGCAACACTTTCCATTTTGGCTTTACTTCCATCCTATTTAGAAAGAGGCGGATCTTCTCTCGTTTATATGGTTGAAGAATTGATAAAACAATCTGCACTTGATAGTGGATTTTACCTATATAATCATGAAGAGCTTTATGAAAAATTAATAAAGCTTCAAAAACAAAAAAAACCTGTTTTGCTTATTGGAGTTAGTTTCGCGCTTTGCGATTTTGCCGAAAAGTATCAATTAAATTTCCCTGAATTGATGGTAATGGAAACTGGTGGAATGAAAGGCAAACGAAAAGAAATGATTAGGGAAGAGCTTCATGAAATATTAAAAACTAAGTTTGGAGTTACTGAAATTCATTCAGAATATGGTATGACGGAACTTTTATCCCAAGCTTATTCAAAAGGGAATGGAGTTTTTGAAACTCCAAATTGGATGAAAATCATCATTCGTGATACCAATGATCCATTTACATTTTTAGGTAATGGCAAAACTGGTGGAATTAATATTATTGATTTAGCTAATGTGAATTCGTGTTCATTTATTGCCACTCAAGATTTAGGATCTACCCATGCAAATGGGACTTTTGAAGTAAAAGGCAGATTTGACAATTCGGATATAAGAGGGTGTAATTTGATGGTGGAATAATCAAATAACCTTAATCAAAAAATAATTCTTCTTTCCTTTTTGAACAATTAAATATGTACCGTTTAATAATAATTCTTTTCCAATATTTATTTCGCTGTTGCTAATTTTTTCTCTGTTTAGCAGAACACCACCTCCAGCAATCATTTTCTTTGTTTCTCCTTTTGAAGGAAAAATAGAGGTATAGTTCGCTAATAAATCTTGGATAGAAATAGAAGAGTTAAACAACTCTCTATTAATTTCAAACTGTGGAATACCTTCAAAAACTTCAAGAATAAATTCATTTGATTTGCCTTTCAAAAATTCGAGGGAACCATTTGCAAATAAGAAATCAGTTGTGCTAGTTGCAGTTTCAAGAGCAATTTTACCATGAACTCTCTCTGTTACATCTTCAGCTAAAACCTTTTGTAGATTGCGTAAATGTGGTGCAGTTTTATGCTCAGAAATTATTTTTTCTACATCGCCTTGATTTAACAATGTGAATATTTTAATAAAAATCTCAGCATCTTCATCACTAGTATTTAGCCAAAACTGATAAAATTTAAATGGTGAAGTAAGGGTTGCATCCAGCCAAATATTTCCACCTTCTGATTTTCCAAATTTAGTACCATCCGATTTTTTAATTAATTGTGTTGTTAATGCAAAAGCATCGCCTCCAGCTTTTCTCCTTATTAATTCAGTACCCGTCAAAATATTACCCCATTGATCTGAACCACCCATTTGAATGACACAATTTTTCTCTTTCCATAAATAATAGAAATCAAATCCTTGGATTAATTGATAACTGAATTCTGTAAAAGACATCCCGGTTTCTCCATCCATTCTGTTTTTCACCGAATCTTTCGCCATCATATAATTGATAGTGATGTGTTTACCTACATCACGAATAAAATCGAGGAAATTAAGTTTTTTAAACCAGTCATAATTATTTACAATTTCTGCTTTATTAATTCCTTTTTCAAATTCCAGAAATCTTTCCAATTGATTTTGAATACCTTTTAAATTTTCATTTAAAACATCTTCAGAAAGTAGATTTCGTTCTTTTGATTTGCCAGAAGGATCACCAACCATGCCTGTTGCTCCACCCACTAAAACCAATGGAGTATGACCAGATCTTTGAAAATGCAGTAAAGTCATGATCTGCGCCAGACTTCCCACATGCAAAGAAATTGCTGTTGGATCGAAGCCGATATACCCTTTCACTTTTTCTTTTTTCAACAACTCTTCCGTTCCTGGAGTTATGTCATGCAACATTCCTCTCCATCTCAATTCTTCAACAAAATCCATTGTGTTATACTTTTTTTGGCAAATATAAACTTTTGAGTAAAGCGAGTGTAGTGTTTCAAACCGTTATTAATTCGACTTTACCATAATTTAAATTTGACTTAATGTTATCAAAATTTAGAAACTTTAATTTTATTTGAAACAAAATGTCTACTTTAGAATCAAGATTATGAACTACTTATCGCACTTTTACTTTGATCAGCATAACAATGACCCATATTACATTGCAGGCATTGCTTTACCAGATATGGTGAAAACTTGTAATAGAAGGTGGAATGTTCATCCAGATTCGAGCGTCGGTGAAAACTCATTTCAATCTTCTATTATTAAAGGTTGGAATAGACATTTAGAAGTTGATGCACTTTTTCATAATTCAGGTTTTTTTAAAACAGAAACAGGAAAAATCAAAAATTACATAGCCGAAATTGATTTCGAAAATAGAAATATCCGTCCGTTTGTGTTAGCTCATATTGGCTTAGAATTAATCTTAGACCATTATTTATTGAAAACTAAAAAAGTAAGCTCATTACATTATTATCAGATTTTAGCATCCTGTGACTCCAAAGAGTTTTCAACTTTTTTAAAACAAAATGGAATTGAAAATTCAGAATTGATCGAAAAATTTTATGCTCAATTTATTGACTATCGTTATTTAAATAATTATCAAAACAATGAAAACTTCGCTTATGCGTTAAACCGAATATGTAAGCGTGTTTTTGGTGCTGAAATATCATTGCTTAAACAAGAAGAACTTGGTTTTTCATTAAATGCATATATTAAGGACTCAGAAAACACATTTATCTTTATATTTAACGAAATTTCGAATCAATTACTTTTAAATGAAGTTCATTTACCTAACAGTTTCCAGCCTACTAATTAGCTTTTCTCTTTTTGCTCAAAGAAAATACAGTAACGAATTCTTAAATATTGGAGTTGGTTCTAGGGCTTTTGGTATGTCTAATGCAGTTGCAGCTAGCACAAACGATGTTTATTCTGGTTATTGGAACCCAGCTGGCTTAACCAAAATGAGTGGTAATGCACAAGTTGGGTTAATGCATTCAGAATATTTTGCAGGTATTGCGAAATATGATTTCGGAGGTTTTGCAGCCGCTATTGATAATACATCTTTCATTGGATTATCAGTTATTAGGTTCGGAGTAGATGATATTCCCGATACTTCTGAATTAATAGATGCAGATGGAAACATAAATTATGATAAAGTAAAATCCTTTTCATCTGCAGATTATGCTTTTTTGCTTTCTTATGCTCGAAAAGTAAACGTAAAAGATAGTTTGAGATCAGGTTTTAGTTACGGTGCTAATGCAAAAATTATCCACCGTAAAATAGGTTCCTATGGCAAAGCATGGGGTTTTGGAATAGATGCTGGTGCTCAATATCGAATTAAAAAATTCACTTTTGCTCTAATGGCGAAGGATATTACGACCACTTTCAACGGATGGAGTTATAATACTGAAAATTTAGAGGACGTATTTACCGCTACCAATAACGAAATCCCAAAGAATTCATTAGAAATTACATTGCCAAAATTTATTATAGGAACGGCCTTTTCCTCAGCAATTTCCAGAAAAATAGGAATAACTACTGAAATTGATTTGGATATTACAACGGATGGACCTAGAAATGTACTTTTCAGAAAACCAGGCACACCGCTAAGTCTTGATCCTCACATGGGTTTAGAACTCGATTATGCTAAAATTGTGTACTTGCGAGGCGGCGTAGGAAACATTCAACGAACCCTTGATTTTGAAAATCAGGAGTCTTACACCATTCAACCAAACATAGGTTTAGGATTAAAAATCAGGAATCTCTCGATAGATTATGCACTTACTAATATCGGAAACACCTCTGATGCTTTATATTCAAATGTTTTCTCACTGCGTCTCGACCTTATTAAAAAAAAAAGCCTGAGATAATCGAAATTCCAACTGGACCTAAAGAAATTAATTTGTATCCGGTAAAATAATACGTCAATACAATCCCAATTTCCAATTTTCTGAATAGTTTTGTTTCAAACTATCTAATAGTTTAATCATGAACCAAGAAGAAGCCGGAGCAAAAATTAAGCAATTATCAACTGAACTTAAACGCCATAATTACAATTATTATGTGTTAAGTGAAGCTACAATTAGCGATCAAGAGTTTGATTTTTTATTAAAAGAATTAATTGAACTGGAAACAAAATTCCCAGAATTAATAAAATCCGATTCACCTTCGCAGAAAGTAGGTGGCGAAATCAATAAAAATTTCCAAACGGTGCAGCATAAATTTCCCATGCTTTCATTGGGAAATACTTATTCAGAAACTGATCTTTTGGCATTTGATATGAGGGTGAAAAAAATTATCGGTGAAGATTTTAGCTATGTATGCGAATTGAAATTCGACGGTTTGGCAATGGGTATCAGCTATGAAAATGGCGAAATGAAACAAGCTATAACTCGCGGAGATGGTAGTAAAGGAGATGATGTAACCAATAATGTAAAAACTATTCATGGATTGCCTCATTCCATTAATCAAGCAAATTTGCCTGAAAGTTTCGAAGTACGTGGTGAGGTAATAATGCACAGAAAGGCTTTTGATAAACTAAATGAAGCGCGAATAAAAGAAGGGGAACAACCTTTCGCAAATCCCAGAAATTTTGCTTCAGGGAGTATGAAACTGCAAGATCCGACTCAAGTAGCTAAACGCCCAATGGATTGTTTTATTTATGGTTTTTACGCAAATTCTATATATAAAAATGGGCATTTCGAAAATATGATGGCGTTAAAGGATCAGGGATTTAATGTTTCTGATCATATAAAAAAATGTAAAACTATTGTCGAAGTTTTAGATTATATTAAAAAATGGGAAATAGAACGGGAAAAGCTTAGCTACGATATTGATGGAATCGTTATAAAAGTAAATGAAATTAACTTGCAGGAGGAATTAGGATTTACGGTTAAATCACCACGTTGGGCAATTTCCTATAAATATCAGGCAATGCAAGCCACTACTTTACTGAAACAGGTTACCTATCAGGTTGGTAGAACCGGAGCAGTAACTCCAGTTGCTAATTTAGAGCCTGTGCAACTTGCTGGAACTGTGGTAAAAAGGGCAACTTTGCATAATGCTAACGAGATTTTGCGACTTGACTTGCATGAGGGTGATACGGTTTTGATTGAAAAAGGAGGAGAAATTATTCCTAAAATAATCAGTGTTGTTCCAGAATTTAGGTTGGCAAACTCAAAAGCAATTGAATTTCCGGATAAATGTCCAGTTTGCAATACATCATTAATTAGAAATGAAGGAGAGGCAGTTTTTTATTGTCCAAATGATAAAGAATGTGCTCCACAAGTAATCGGCAGAATTCAACATTTCACTAGCCGCAAAGCGATGAACATAGATGGAATGGGGGATGAAACCGTAGAATTATTGGTAAAAGAGAATTTAATACACTCACTTGCAGATATTTATCAATTAAATAACAATAGAGAATTATTGCTTGGTATAGGCAGGCTTGGCAAAAAATCGGTTGATAACTTGCTTACCGGCATTGAAAATTCAAAACAAATGCCTTTTGAAAAAGTGCTATTTGGCATTGGAATTAGATTTGTAGGCGAAACGATCGCAAAAAAATTAGCGAATCATTTTATAACTATTGATGAATTAATAAAAGCAACATATGATGAACTTTTGCTTGCAGATGAAATTGGAGACAAGATTGCATTGAGCGTAATAGAATTTTTTGATCAACAAATAAATATTGATTTGATTGAAAAATTAAGAAGAGCAGGTCTTAACTTAGCAGTTGAAGAAAAAAGTAATCAACCAACTTCGGACAAATTAAAAGGAATAAGCTTTGTTCTTTCTGGCGTTTTTGAAAAATATAGTAGAGAAGAATTAATAAAAATGATTGAAGAGAATGGCGGAAAAAATCTTAGCGCAGTTTCTTCCAAATTAAATTACCTAGTTGCTGGAGAAAACATGGGACCTTCAAAAGCTGAAAAAGCAGCTTCTCTTAACATTCCTGTGATTAGTGAAACTGAACTTATAACAATGATACAACATGAAAATATTTTATAATAACCGCCTTGCCATAGCCTATAAGCAATTGCAAAAAGAAGTTAGAAAGTTAAAAAGCAAGCAGACGATTGAAAAAGTACAATACGATAATGTAACTAGTGTAGGTTTACTTTTCGAAGCAAAGGAAGAAACTGATATCGTAAACATCGAAAACTTTATACAAACACTAGAAAAAGAACATAAAAAAGTAAAAGCATTAGGTATTATTTCTGAGAAACTTCTTGAAACCATAAAAAAGCCTTTGCATGGAGTTGAATTTTTTACTTTTAAAGATGTGAATTGGAAACTAGCTCCAGAACATGAAAATGTTAAGAAATTTATCATCTCGGAGTTAGATATGCTTATCAATCTATCCATGGGCAAATGTTTTCCAATGACTTTTATTGCAGCACATACGCCAGCACGATTCAGAATTGGTGAATTCCAACCTGCTAGTAGTTTTGTTTATGATTTTATGATAGATAACGGTGAAAGCAACGAGCTATCGAGATTCATAACCAATGTTAGTCATTACTTAAATTTATTAAAGAAATAATCACATGAATTTACAGGGCATTGGTGTAGCACTTGTCACACCTTTCGATAATGAGGGAGAAATTGATTTTTTGAACCTTGAAAAATTAATCAATCATTTGATTAATAATGGAATAGATTACATTGTTCCGATTGGTACCACGGGAGAATCGGTAACATTAAGCTCAGATGAAAAATTAGAAATTTTTAGATTTACAGCCAAAATTGCTGCAGGCAGAATAAAATTGGTTGCGGGTATTGGTGGAAATAACACCAAAGAGCTTATCGATTTTATGAGCAAATTTGATCCTACAGGATATTCTGCAATTTTATCAGTAAGTCCTTATTATAACAGACCGAACCAGGAAGGTATTTACCAACATTATAAAATTTTTGCAGAATCGGCTCCGCTGCCAGTTATCCTTTATAATGTACCTACACGTACCGGTAGTAACCTCCAAGTTTCAACGATTTTAAGACTTGCCAACGAAAAAAATATTGTTGGAATTAAAGAAGCGTCTGGGAATATGAGTCAATGTATGGAGTTAGCAGCTAAAAAACCAAAGGATTTTCTGTTGATTAGCGGTGATGATGCCCTTACACTACCATTAATAAGTCTCGGTTTCGACGGAATTATCTCTGTTGTAGGAAATATATTTCCAGCAAAATTTTCTAAAATGACTCATTTTGCCTTGCAAGGAAACTACAATGCCGCACGAGAAATTCATAATGAACTACTCGAATTTATTGATTTATTGTTTGCAGACGGTAGCCCTGGAGGAGTAAAAGCAGGCCTAAAATCGATGGGAATCTGCGGAGATTATGTTCGATTACCATTGACAAAGGTAAATGCTGAAGTAGCAAACTCAATCCATAAATTTATAGAATCTAAAAAATAATTGATCTTAATATTAAACAAAAAACCCACTTGAATCAATTCAAGTGGGTTTTTTTACTTAAGTAAAAAAAAATATTACTTTTTAGTTGCTTTAGCAGCCTTTGCAGCTTCTTTGTTTTTGTGGTCTTGTACTTCTAAACGAATTGATTGAGCAAGGTTTTTTAAATCCTGCATTCCTTTTCTTACACGGGTTCCAGCAGCGCTGTTTCCTTTGTTGTAAAACTTGTCTGCATCACCTTCTAGTTCAGTTACCAGATTTTTGAATTCATTGAATTTTTTCATTTTAGAATCTTTTTAAAAGTTTTAATTTCAGTATTTATTGTTTAAGCTAATGTAGAATCATTTATTTAAAAAAACAACACTTAAAAAAAATATTATGCTTCTGCTAATTTTTGTTGTTGATACTTACCTGCATCTAATTTTACAACCACTTCGCTGAACGCTTCCAAGGTTCTATTAACATCTTCGATGGTATGCAATGCAGTTGGAATAATTCTTAGCATTAATTGCCCTTTAGGAATCACCGGATACATTACAATAGAACAAAAAATTCCATAATTCTGTCTCAAATCCATAATCATATTGGTTGCTTCTGTTATATCACCATTAACAAATACGGGTGTAACCATGGTATTAGTAACTCCAATGTTAAAACCTCTTGCTTTTAATCCACTTTGTAGCGCATTGGCAATTATCCAAAGATTATCTTTTAGTTCAGGTTTGGTTCTCAGCAACTCTAATCTTTTTCTTAAACCGATAACCATTGGCATAGGTAATGATTTGGCAAATGTTTGGGATCGCATATTGTATCTCAAATAATTGCAGATTTCTTCCGTACTAGAAATAAATGCTCCAATACCAGCCATTGATTTAGCAAATGTTCCAAAATAAATATCTACTCCATCAATAACTCCTTGTTGTTCATGAGTTCCGGCTCCTGTTGCACCCATAGTACCAAAACCATGTGCATCGTCTATTAATAATCTGAATTTGAATTTACTTTTTAAATCTACTACTTCTTTCAATTTCCCCATCGCACCCGACATGCCAAAAACTCCTTCTGTAATTACCAAAATTGCCCCACCTGTATTTTCTACCCATTTGGTTGCTCGCTCCAATTGCTTTTCCAAACTGGTCATATCATTGTGTGTATAAACAAATCTTTTTCCGGCGTGTAATCGAACTCCATCGATAATACAGGCATGCGATTCTGCATCATATACAATTACATCATGTCTGTCAACTAATGAATCAATTGCCGACATAATACCTTGATAACCATAGTTTAATAAAAAAGTATCCTCTTTTCCTACAAATTCAGAAAGTTCTTTTTCTAATGCTTCGTGGTGGTTTGAGTTTCCGGACATCATTCTAGCACCCATTGGGTAAGCTAATCCAAATTCTTTTGTGCCTTCTTCATCGGCTTTCCTTACTTCGGGATGATTTGCCAGACCTAAATAGTTGTTTAAACTCCATACTAAATGCTCTTTTCCTCTAAAAAACATGTGAGGAGCAATAGGTCCTTCTAATTTCGGAAATGAAAAATAACCATGCGCCATTTTTCTATGTTGCCCTAAGGGACCTTGATTTTTTGAAATTTTGTCGAATAAATCCAATGTGTGTTTATTTAATGTTAACTGAATATTAATTTCTTATTTTTTGCAAATTTAAACTATATTAACTCATTAACAAAGTGAAGTGTTTTTGAATTTTAACAGAAAAATTGATGGAAATAGAATTCACAAAAAATCAGAAGTGAGAAAATTATAATATGTTGTTTAATAAGTGAACTTAAAGCTAAAGTTCAAAATCAGAAATTAAAAGTAAACAATTAAAATATTTGTGCCCTTTAAAGTGTATTCAAGCACTTATTTAAATTATGTTAAAAAAAATTAACTATTTGTAAAATATTTAAGTTCAATTAGAAAAAAAATTGTATTCATAAAAGGTAGATGAAATAAATTAAGTTTAGGTAATGGAGGAAATAAAGTTAACATTAAGTAGATTGTGTCATGAAAATCTGAATCAAAAATTGGAAAGCTTATTAAAAGCTAGTAAAAGTTTGAAAGATGCCGCTGGAGAGGATACAAAAAGTAGCGCAGGTGATAAATATGAAACGGGTAGAGCTATGTTCCAACAAGAAATGGATAAATTAGACAGGCAAATATTTGAGATAAAAAAACAAAAAGCTAACCTAGATGCTATAAGTTTTGAAGCAAAAAGAGATAGTGTACAACTTGGGAGTTTAGTTACAACTAATCAGGGCAATTTTTTTATAGCTGTTGCTGTTGGCAAAATTGAAGTGGATAATCAATTTTACTTTGCGGTTTCAGCTGAATCGCCGTTGGCAATAATAATGAAAGGCAAAATAGAGGGAGCTGTTTTTACATTTATTAATAAAGAATATAAGATTTTAACCATTTGCTAATTGGTTTTATGAAGGCAAAATAGTGGTTTGCATTTAAATGTTATCTTTGCAACTCAGGAAAAATAACAAAAGCTGATTTCCCCGACGATATATTTTCGTCTCACAGTAATTTTCTACGATATCTATCTTGATTCTGCCAAAAAAATTTAGCGCAGAATATCAATCATTATTTTCATAAAATTAAAAATACACATGAAGTTTGAAGAACTTAATTTAATAGATCCATTATTAAAATCTTTAAAAAAAGAAGGGTACGAAAACCCAACACCTATACAAGAACAAGCTATACCAATTATATTAGCCGGCAAAGATTTATTGGGTTGCGCCCAAACTGGAACTGGTAAAACTGCGGCTTTTGCTTTACCCATATTGCAACTTTTGCACACCGCAAAAAAACCAGCAATACATCCAATTCCTATTAGAGTTTTAATATTAACGCCAACGCGTGAATTAGCAATTCAAATTGAAGAAAGTTTTAAAGCGTATGGAAGTTTCACAGGCCTAAAACAGTTGGTAATTTTTGGTGGAGTATCTCAAAATCCCCAAACAGATTCTCTAAAAAAAGGAGTAGACATTTTAGTTGCTACCCCAGGCAGATTGCTTGACCTTATTCAGCAGAAATTTATCAATCTTCATCATTTACAAATATTTGTATTGGACGAAGCAGATCGAATGTTGGATATGGGTTTTGTAAATGATGTTAAAAAAATAATTACCAAAATACCAGAACGCCGTCAAACCTTGTTTTTCTCAGCAACTATGCCCCAAGAAATTCAAAAACTGGCAGATACCATATTAAACAAACCTGAAAAAGTTGAAGTAACTCCGGTATCTTCTACTGCCGATACCATTGAGCAGCAATTATTTTTTGTTGAAAAAAACGATAAAAGAAAGTTATTGCAAGAATTATTAAAAGATAAATCAATAAAGAGTGCACTTATTTTTACCCGAACCAAACATGGTGCGGATAAAGTTGCAAAAGATTTAAACCATAATCATATTTTAACAGAGGCAATACATGGTAATAAATCTCAAAATGCACGACAAAGAGCTTTAACTAATTTTAAAGAACAAAAAATAAGAGTTTTAGTAGCAACTGATATAGCTGCCAGAGGTATAGATGTTGACAGTTTAAGTCATGTTATCAATTACGAAATTCCGAATATTCCTGAAACGTATGTACATAGAATAGGCAGAACTGGTAGAGCTGGAGCATCAGGCATTGCATTCTCTTTTTGTGATGAAGAAGAATTAGCCTATTTAAAAGATATTGAAAAATTAATAGGTAAAAAAATACCTGTTAATGATACTCATAACTTTGTGATGTTTGTAAATCCTGCAAAACTCGCAAACCCTTCTGCACCAGCACCCAAAAAAGCGAATAAACCAAGCAGCAAACAGAGAAATCGTTCGAGAACTCGCCCGGTTATGAAAGCATAAAAATTAAAAAAGGTGAATAAATTATTAATTATTCACCTTTTTATTTAAAGATAATTATACTGCTGCAAGTACTTCAATAATTTTTTTATTAAATGCATCTAAATCTGCTGGAGATCTGCTCGTAATTAAATTTTTATCATACACTACTTCTTCATCAATCCAGTTTGCACCAGCATTTTGCATATCCTTTTTAACAGAAGGAAATGAAGTCATGGTAATACCGTGAAGTTGCTCTGTCTCGACCAATAATTGTGGTGCATGGCAGATTGCAGCAACTGTTTTACCAGCTGTAAAAAATGACTTGGCGAAATTAATACAATGCTGATCTCTGCGCATTAAATCAGGATTAATAACACCGCCAGGAATTACCAACGCATCAAAATCTTTTTCATAGGCATTACTTACTTGCATATCAACAGGTAGTTCAATAGTCCATTTATCATGTTTCCAACCTTTAACTACCTCTTTTTGTGGAGAAACAATATAGACTTTAGCACCTGCATCTTCCAATGCTTTTTTTGGGCTCGTTAATTCACTTTCTTCAAAGCCATTCTCGCTTAGTATGGCAATTTTTTTATCTTTTAATGAATTCATATTTTTATTTATAAAATAGTTAACATCAACTATTTTATATTTTATTCAATAAAAACTCCAAAAAAAAATCTCTCTGGTTTTACAGAGAGATTTTTTTAATCGGCAACAAATAATGTTGTTTAATCTACATTATCATGCAAAAAAGAATTATTTGGTTTTATTTCACTTACTCCTTGCTCTGTAGTAAGTGTGAAACGGGATACCGCAGATTCTGATGAATGTGGAACATTTTCCAGTGCCGCATTTTTTCGAATATATGCCGGCTCCTTTTCCAAATCAGCAATACCATTGGTTGCACGTAGTTTCATACTCAAATCTTTTAAACGCAAAATCCGATCTTTATGTCGTTGTTGCTCAAGCATAGTTTGCTCTTGCTCCTCAGTATTTACAACAGGTTCTGGTTCTTGAACTTGCACAACTTGCTTTTTTTCAGCAGCTGCAATTACTTTTTTAGTTACAATTTCTTTCTTTTCATTATCAGAAATTGGAGAAACATTTAACTCATCGAAAATACTAACCTGTCTAATATCTGATTTCATAACAGGCTCCGAACTAACTTCTCTTTCAAATTCTATTTTAGATTCAGGAGAAATAATTGGCTCTTCTAGCGACATTACTTTTCGTTCAATAACTAAAGGTTGGCTGGTTCTCTCAGAGCGTGTTTGAAAACCTGTAGCAATAAGTGTTACACTTATTTTCTCTCCTAAATTAGCATCAAAACAATTACCCCAGATTATGTCAGCAGTAAGTCCAGCTTCTTCTTGTATATAATTAGTAATTTCAGATACCTCATCCATCAACACTTCATTTGTACCGGAAGTAATATTTAATAAAATATATCTAGCTCCTTCAATTTCATTATCATTCAACAGCGGTGATGCCAATGCAGATTCAACAGCCAATTTTGCTCTTCCTTCTCCTTCTGCTGTAGCAGAACCCATTATAGCTACACCACTGCTTTTCATTACTGTTTTCACATCTTCAAAATCCACGTTTATATAACCTGGCATTGTAATGATTTCTGCAATTCCTTTTGCAGCCGTGGTAAGTATATCGTCTGCTTGTCCGAATGCACTACTCAATGTTAGGTTTCCAAACATTTCGCGTAGCTTTTCATTAGAAATAACCAGTAATGTATCTACATTTCTTTTTAATTCCTCTAAACCTTCATCTGCTTGTTGCCTTCTTCTTTTTCCTTCGAAACTAAATGGAGTTGTAACAATTGCAACTGTTAGAATGCCAAGTTCTTTTGCAGCTTGGGCTATAATAGGACTTGCACCAGTACCTGTTCCACCACCCATACCAGCTGTTATAAACAACATCTTAGTATTTGGGCTTAGCATTTCTTTAATGTCTTCAATATTTTCAATAGCAGAGTTTTTTCCTACTTCTGGGATTGAACCAGCTCCACGACCTTCAGTAAGACTAGAGCCTAACTGAACTTTATTTGGAATCGGACTTAAATCAAGCGCTTGGGCATCGGTATTACAGATAATAAAGTCAACACCTTTAATGCCTTGTAAAAACATATGATTAACTGCATTTCCACC
Source organism: bacterium (assembly GCA_031412335.1). GTDB lineage: Bacteria > Bacteroidota > Bacteroidia > Sphingobacteriales > Sphingobacteriaceae > JBBQYA01. The sequence continues at coordinate 30,528 of JANOCT010000013.1, forward strand.
ACCGCCACCTACTCCAATAACTTTTATTAGAGAAGAATTTTCTTTTAACATTTCAAATTTCATGTTGTGTATATTTTGTCTGGTTTGTTTTCTTTTTATTTAATAAAATCAGCATCGTCCAAATCACTTTGGAAAAACTCTTTACCCTTGTTTAGAATTTTATGCAGGAGTCCTTTTCTATTGTTTTCTACTTTCTCTACTTCATTCTGCAATTTTTTTGGAGATGCTTGTAGTTCAAGATTTTTAATTCCTTTTATTACTAATCCAATGCCTGTTGCATACATTGGGCTCTTAATTTCGTCAACATTACTTTTAGCTAAATGCTCATTTGGATATCCAACTCGAGCATCCATTCCGGTAATGAATTCTACTAATTGACATAAATGTTTAAGATTTGCTCCACCACCTGTAAGTACAATTCCAGCAATTAATTTCTTTTCAAATCCCGAACTTTTAATTTCATAATGCACATGTTCAATTATTTCTTCCATGCGTGCTTGAATGATATAAGCCAGATTCTTCACAGAAACTTCTTTAGGTTCACGACCTCTTAAACCTGGAATAGAAATAATTTCAGTCTCTTGATTTTCGTCTGCTAAAGCTGAACCGAATTTCACTTTTAGCATTTCTGCGTGGGTTTTCATTACGGTACATCCTTCGCGAATATCTTCGGTAATGCTATTTCCGCCAAAAGGAATAACAGCTGTATGACGAATAATTCCCTCATGAAAAATTGCAATGTCAGTAGTTCCACCCCCGATATCAACTAAAACAACACCAGCCTCCCGCTCTTCGTCGCTTAGTACGGCTTCAGCAGATGCCAATGGTTCGAGTATTAAATCTGTAGCTTCTAAATTTGCTTTTAAAACACATTTATTAATATTTGCTGCAGCAGTTATTTGCCCGGTAATAATGTGAAAATTAGCTTCAAGCCTTACACCTGCCATTCCAATCGGATCTTTAATTCCTGTTTCATTATCTACCGTAAACTCTTGAGGCAAAACATGGATGATTGATTCCCCAGGCGCCATAACAAGTTTGTACATATCCTCAATAAGTCGGGCGATATCTTCTCTAGAAATTTCGTCAATTGTATTCTTTCGAACTATAATTCCTCGATGCTGAAGACTTTTTATATGCTGACCAGCGATACCTACATTAACTACTTTGATATCTACACCCGATTTATTTTCAGCTTCAGTTACTGCGTCTTTAATTGCCTGAACCGTTTTTTCAATATTTGAAACTACCCCTCTGGTAACGCCAGCAGACTCAGCTTTACCCATACCCAAAACCTCAATTTTGCCAAACTCGTTTTTCTGACCTACAATGGCACATATTTTTGTCGTACCTATGTCAAGTCCGACAACTAATTCGCCTATTGCTGATGTTGTTACATTTTCCTGCTCTACTTTTTTCATATACTATCTCTTTTGGTACAAACTATTTGATTCGAATATTTTAAATTAATTATACTATATTTTTCCCAGCCTACTTTATTAAGCCCTTGATTATAAAACACTAAAAGTTTAGTGAATTTTTGATCTAGGTTTGATATATCGCCTAGTAAAATTTTATGAGATCCTACTCTTGGAATTAATTCAAAATCACTATTTTCTTTTACCACCACTTCTTCTATTTGTGCATTCCAGAAATCGTCATTCGAAATAAATTTGGCTAGAAGCAAAAGATCTTGGCTAATTGGAAACTTTAATTTGGATCGAAAATCAGAGCTTTCTGTAATTTTGCCATGCACAACCAATACATTTGGAGTAAAATTAGAAGACAACGGTATTTTTAATCCTTGCGCATCAACATAAAAATGCTCTCCAGAAATATTGATAAACCGGACTAATGGTAGTTTTTGAACAACATTAATCGTTAACTCACCATCAACTCCAGCATAAACATCTGCTTTCTTTATATATGGATTCCATTTCAGTTTTTGCTCTATTTCTTTAATGGAAATTAAATGAACTGGCTCACCTATAAATCCTGCATTTTTGCCACCAATTAAATTTAACACGTCTTCTTTTTCCAAAAAGAAATTGTCATTATCTAATTCAACAGAAACTCGTTTACACACAATTTCTTTTTGCTTTTTCTCACTAAAACCAACAGAAATAACCCATGCTGCTAAAGCAATGATCCAAGCAAGAATTACAGCAACTATTTTAACTGTTTTCATGTTAGTATTTCCTTTAATGGTTCTACAAAACGATCAATATCTCCAGCTCCAAGCGTAAGTAATAATTTTGGCTTTATTATTTTGATTTTATTTAACAATTCACCATCGGCCACAAATTCTTTATTTTCTAAATTTATGTTTGCTAATAGCATTTGTGAATTAACTCCTTCTATTGGCTTTTCTCTTGCCGGATATATTTCTAATAATATAACCTGATCTGCTAGTGATAAGCTTTCTGAAAAAGCTCGAGCAAAATCTCGTGTTCTGGTGAAAAGATGTGGTTGAAAAACAACTGTCAACTTTAAATTAGGATATAATTGTTTTACTGAATTTATACATGCTTTTATTTCTTCAGGATGATGTGCATAATCATCAATGTAAATTTGATTTTCCTGTTTAATTATATATTCAAAACGTCTTTTAACGCCAGAGTAACTCTGTAGAGACTTTCGTATGCTTTCTTCATTAACGCCTTCATTCAATGCTATTGCAATAGCTGCAACGGCATTTTCAACATTATGCAATCCGGGTAAACCCAAGGTTAGATTTGAAATTATTTTGTTGCTATTAATAAAATCAAAATAATAATTTCCATTTTTTATTTGAATGTTATCAGCGTAAAAATCTGCTTTGTTTTGAACTGAATAGCTATTATTTTTTTGTGAAATTGCTAATCCATTTTTTACAATTAACACACCATCCTTTTTAATTTGACTTGCAAACTCACGGAAAGAATTTTCTAATGATTTAGGATCACCATAAATATCTAAATGATCGGCATCCATGGAGGTAATAACAGCAACATCTGGATGTAATGTCAAAAATGATCTATCATATTCATCAGCTTCAACCACCATTACATTGGATGAGCCAATCAAAAAATTACTTTGATAATTGGTAGAAATACCACCTAAAAATGCTGTACAATCAATCCCACCTTCTTTTAACAAATGGGTAATTATTGTTGAAGTTGTGGTTTTACCATGTGTGCCTGCTACTGCAATTGTGTACATTCCTTTACTTATAATTCCTAAAACTTGCGATCGTTTATAAATTTCGGTGTGTGTAGAAAAATAAGTGTAAAGATTAGTAGTAGTAGGAATTGCTGGCGTGTAAATAACTAAAACTGAGCTTGAATTCGTTTTATAAATATTTTTTACTTCTGAAATATCATCTGAATAACTCACCTCAATTCCTTCTAAAATCAGTTGTTTAGTTAACGTAGTTTCAGTTTTATCATAACCAGCAACATTGCATTTTCTTTGTTTAAAATACCTTGCTAGTCCACTCATTCCTATCCCTCCAATTCCCAATAAAAAAACTGATTGAATTTTAGCTAGTTCCATCATTAGTTTTTGGCTAGTTTTAAAACTTCTAATGCAATTACCTCTGCTGAATCATTCAAAGCAAGTTTTCCGATGTTTTCACTCAGTTGATTACACTCATTTTCATCAGCAAGTAATCGCATTACAACTGAGCCTAATTTTTCGATTGCTACTTTATCAGCAATTAATATTGCAGCATTTTTACTTACCAACGACATTGCATTTTTTGTTTGATGATCTTCAGCAACTGTTGGAGATGGAATTAAAATTACAGGTTTCTGTACAATGCACAATTCTGATATTGTACCAGCACCTGCTCTTGAAATAATTAAATCAGCAATTGAATAAGCATAATCCATTCGGGATAAAAATTCAGTAATTACTAATGAATCATCACTTTTTTGAGCATATTTATTTGAAATATCTTGATAATAAAACTTTCCAGTTTGCCAAATTACTTGGAAACCAGCGTCCAAAAATGATTGAACATGAGCATCCAACGACTGATTTATAGTTCGAGCACCTCCGCTACCCCCAAGTACAAGAATTGTTTTTTTTGAATTTGTAAAACTGAAATAAGAATAACTCTCATCAGATTTATCTTTTATATTGAAAATATCTTTCCGAATTGGATTTCCAGTTAATAGTATTTTATTTTTTGGAAAAAATAATTCCATACCAGTAAATGCAACACAAATTTTTGCTGCTTTGCCAGCCAATGATTTATTGGTAATGCCTGGATAAGAATTTTGCTCTTGTAATAAATAAGGAACTCCTCTTAATGATGCAGCATACAATAATGGACCAGATGCATAACCGCCTACTCCTACTGCTACATCAGGTTTAAATTTATTAATTATTGAAATGGCTTTTATAAAACTTTTAAGCAATTTATATGGAAATAAAAGATTGCTTAATGATAAACTACGTTGAATTCCCTGAATATCAAGGCCAGCAATTGCATAACCGGCAGCAGGTACTTTCTCCATTTCCATCTTACCATTTGCTCCTACAAAAAGTAATTCATTTGCTGGATTTATGGCTTTGATAGCGTTGGCAATAGCAATAGCGGGGAATATATGTCCTCCTGTTCCTCCTCCGCTAATAATAATTCTGCGAGCAATTGCTGTAAAATCAGACTGGTGCAAGTTCCCCTCCTTTCTTTAACTCTTCAATATCCCTACTTACACTTAAAATAATTCCAAATGCGATACTATTAAATAAAATAGAAGTCCCACCCATACTTACCAATGGTAAAGCAACTCCTGTAACTGGAAATAAATTGACCGCTACAGCCATGTTGGCAAATGCCTGTATTACCAGGCTGAAACTCAGTCCGGCGGCGAGCAAAGCACCAAAAGCTTTGGGACTTAACGTGACAATACGTATACAGCGATATAATAAAACAAGATATAGCATTATTAAAAATCCTGCACCAAACAATCCATATTCTTCGATAATAATGGCAAAAATAAAATCAGCAAAAGGAGAAGGTAAAAAATTTCTTTGGGTACTATTACCTGGGCCTTTTCCAAAAATCCCTCCAGTTGCAATTGCAATTTTAGCTTGGTCTGTTTGAAATTTTTTATCAGGATCTGCTTTTTCAGGATGTAAAAACGCTGTAACTCGAGATTTATAGGTTTCTCTACGAGGTCCGAAAAATACTACTGTACTTACTAATACAGAACCTGCTAGGCAAACAATTGCAATTTGTTTTGCACTTATTCTTCCAATTAATAATAATAAAACACTGGTGCCAAAAACCAATAATGCTGTGGATAAATTCGCAGGTGCAATCAAACCACAGATCACCAATACAGATGCAATAATTGGAAGAAATGCTTCTTTAAAGTTTTTGATTTTTTCCTGCCGTTTTGATAATTCTCTGGCTAAAAACATCACTAAGGCTAATTTTGCAATATCGGATGTTTGAAACGTTAAAGAAGTTCCAGGCAATTTTACCCAGCGGGAAGCTTGATTAATTTCAGAACCAAAGAATAAGGTAAAAATTAATAAGGGTATAGAAATAAATAATAATAATTGTGCTGCCCTAGAATAATAGCGATAATTAACTAAATGTGCTACATACATTAATCCGAGTCCAGCAATTATCATGGACATGTGTTTAAAAATATAGTAGGATGTATTGCCTTCTTGAAATCTATACGCCAATGTTCCGGTAGAGCTATAAACGGCTAACATAGAAAATAGCGTAAGTGCAAATATGATTAACCATATCCATTTATCTCCTTTTGTATGTTGCAGTAACCAATTCACGCTTCAGATTTTAATTTTATTAATCACCTCCAAAAATTACAATTTCTAAAGGTTAGTTATCTATTTAGTTCTTAACTTATTAACAGTATTTATAATTCTTTTACCGCTTCTTTAAATTGTTGACCTCTATCTTCGTAATTCTTAAACAAATCAAAACTGGCACATGCGGGACTTAATAAAACCACATCCCCTTTTTTACCTAAATGATAAGCTATTTCAGTAGCTTCAGCCATTGAAAACGTATTTACAATTACTTCTACATCATCTGAAAAAGCATCATGAATTTTACGACTATCTTTTCCAAGGCAGACAATTGCTTTAACTTTTTCTTTAACCAATGCTTTCAACATCGAATAATCATTTCCTTTATCTACACCACCTGCAATCCAAATAACGGGTGCATGCATAGTTTCCATTGCAAACCATACTGAATTTACATTTGTGGCTTTGCTATCATTGATAAATTCAATTCCTTGAATTTTTGCTACATGCTCCAGTCTGTGTTCTATGTTTTTAAAATCACCTAAGCTTTCTCTTATTGTATCATTTCTGATTTCCAGCACCTTAGCAATTATGCCTGATGCCATTGAATTATAAATATTGTGTTTGCCTTGAAGAGCAAGTTCGGCGATTGACATAGTGAAGGTAGAATTAGAAGTGTTAATTATTATTTGGTCGGCTGCTAAATAAGCTCCGGTACTTTGTTCGGTTTTTATACTAAAAGGCAATTTTGTAGATGCAATTTTTCGATTTGGAATTTCATTCTTCGTTTCTTCATCATCTGCACAAAAAATGAAAAAATCATTTTGTGTTTGATTTTGAATAATTCTGAATTTTGAATCCACATAATTTTTCATTTTATATTCATACCGATCTAAATGATCTGGCGTAATATTTAGTAGTACTGCAATATCAGCTTTGAAATTAAACATGCCATCTAATTGAAAACTACTGAGTTCTAATACAAACCATTCACAATCAGTTTCAGCAACTTGCCGTGCATAACTTTTGCCAATATTGCCGGCAAGCCCAGCTTTAATACCCGCTTTTGTTAATAGATAGTGTGTTAATAATGTGGTGGTGGTTTTACCATTACTTCCTGTTATTGCTATGGTTTTTGCTGTGTTATATCTTGAAGCAAATTCTATTTCTGAAATTAAAGAGATGCCCGCTTCTTTACATTTGCGAACGATAGAAGAGTTATCTGGTATACCCGGACTTTTTACAATTTCAACCGCATTTAAAATTTTAGATTCTGAATGAATTCCTTCTTCAAAATCAATATTCCTTTGTTTTAATTCGGCTTTATATTTTTCTGTAATTACACCTGCATCTGAAACAAAAACTTGAAACCCTTGCTTGAGTCCAAGAATTGCAGCACCCAAACCACTTTCGCCGGCACCCAAAATTACAAGCAAACCTTCAGATGGAAAGTTTTTAGTAGTATTTGAATTGATTGTGTTTTGAGACATAATTTATGTACTTCTTATCTTAATTTTAACGTAACAATGGTTAATACAGCGAGCATAATTCCAACGATCCAGAATCTGATTACAATTTTAGATTCATGAAATCCTTGCTTTTGAAAATGATGGTGCAGTGGCGACATCAAAAATATTCTTCTTCCTTCGCCATATTTTCGCCGAGTGTATTTAAAATAGGCAACCTGAATCATAACAGATAAATTCTCTACTAGAAATATTCCACATAAAAGTGGAATTAAAAGCTCTTTACGAATCATGATGGCAAAAGCAGCAATAATACCACCTAAAGCCAAGCTACCAGTATCGCCCATAAAAACTTGAGCTGGATAGGAATTATACCACAAAAATCCAATACAAGCCCCAATGAATGCTCCGGCAAACACAACCAGTTCTCCAGAATTTGGGATGTACATAATATTGAGATAATTTGCAAATACCAAGTTACCAGATACATACGCCAAAACCCCCAAGGTTGCACCAACAATGGCTGAGGTTCCAGTAGCTAAACCATCAATGCCATCGGTAATATTGGCTCCATTGCTTACCGCAGTTATTATGATAATTACTGCTGGAATAAAAATCCAAAAAGCATAATTTTCATATCCATCTCCTAAAAATTTCAGCAGTTTGGCATAATCAAATTCATTGTTTTTGTAAAATGGAATATTGGTTTTAGTTGATTTGACTTCCTCATCCTGAAAATAATTTCTAGAATTTTGAACATCTTCTAATGTTTTTGCTTGCTCTATACCTGGGGTATAAATAATAGCTTTTTCCCGCACTACAATATCATCATTGAAATACATGGTATACCCAATAATTAACCCTAAACCAACTTGAGCTAAAATTTTTAACCTACCCGGCAATCCTTCTTTATCTTTTTTAAATACTTTAATATAATCATCCAAAAATCCGATTGCACCTGTCCAAAAGGTAGTTATTATCATTAAAACAATGTAAATATTATCAAGTTTGGCAAATAATAACGTTGGTAAAACGATGGCAGCCAGTATAATTAGGCCTCCCATAGTTGGCGTTCCTTTTTTCTCACTTTGTCCTTCCAATCCTAAATCGCGAATAGTTTCGCCGATTTGCATTTTACGGAGGTATTCAATTAATCTTTTTCCTATTAATAATGAAATAACCAACGATAGAATAACAGCCATTGCTGTTCTGAACGAAATGTATTGAAAAACACCTGCACCTATAAAATCAAAACGCTTGTCGAGAAAATTGAAAAGATAATAGAGCATAGCCGTTTATGGATTAAATTCTAAAAGTTCTCTTAACACTTGTTTATCATCAAAAGGATATCTTACACCTTTTATTTCCTGATATTTTTCATGCCCTTTGCCAGCTAAAACGATAATATCTCCAGGTTTTGCCAGCATCACTGCAGTTCTAATCGCTTCCTTTCTATCGCTTATGGTCAATGTTTTTGATTGATAGGCTGGCGAAACGCCTTCTTTCATTTCTTGTAATATTGCTTCAGGATTTTCGGATCGAGGATTATCTGAGGTCAAAATCACTTTATTACTCCATTCGCATGCAACTTTTGCCATTAAAGGTCTTTTTGTACGATCCCTATCTCCTCCACATCCTAAAACTGTAATTAGTTGCTCATTACCTTGTCTGATGGCCGAAATAGTTTCGAGAACATTTTGAACTGCATCTGGAGTGTGTGCATAATCAACAATTCCAATAACTTTTGTAGGCGAAATCATGTAATCAAATCTGCCTTCAGCACCATTTATTTTGCTTAAAGCAGTTAATACTTTTAACTTATCTTGATCTAATAACATGGCTGTAGCATACACTGCAAGCATATTATAGGCATTAAAAATTCCAACCAAACGAAACCAAACCTGCTCTTCATCAATAGTTAATAACATGCCTGAAAACTGGTTTTCTAAAACTTTCGCTTTAAAATCGGCCATATTCCTCAAACTGTAAGTTTTCTGATGTGCTTTGGTATTTTGCAACATCACCATTCCTCGTTTATCGTCAGAATTGGTAAGAGCAAAAGCATTGGAAGGAAGCTGATCGAAAAAAAGTTTTTTTGCTTTTATGTATTCGTCAAATGTTTTGTGAAAATCTAAATGATCATGAGAAATATTGGTAAATACCCCGCCTGAAAAATCTAAACCTGCAGTACGCTGTTGAACCAAAGCATGTGAACTTACTTCCATAAAACAATAAGAACATCCTTCATCAACCATTTGAGCCAATAATTCGTTGATTCTAATTGAATCAGGGGTGGTATGAGATGCTTCTATGATTTTGTCGCCAATTTTATTTTCGACAGTAGAAAGCATACCACAACGATAGCCTAAAGAGGTAAACAAATTAAAAAGGAGCGTTGCAGTTGTTGTTTTTCCGTTTGTACCCGTTATCCCAACTAATTTTAATTGTTGAGAAGGGTGATTGTAAAAATTTGCTGCAATAATTCCCATTGCAACGGATGAATCTGCAACAACCACATACGTTATTGAATCAAGCTTCTTTTCTGGAATCTCTTCACAAATAATTGCCACGGCACCTGCATCAATTGCAGTTTGTATAAATGCATGCCCATCAGAAATAGTTCCTCTAATGGCAAAAAACAAATCACTTTGCGTAATTTTTCTCGAATCAAATTGAAGATGATTAATCTCAATTCCGGTACTGCCAGCAACTTCTGTTATGGCAACTTTATATAGTATTTCTTTTAGTAATGCCATTTTATTTAAGTGTTAATGACATTAATGTTCCTTTATATATTTTGCTTCCCGCGGCCAAAGATTGTCCTATGACTTTGCCACTTCCAGAAATTTTGGTTTTTAATCCTGCATTTTCTAAAAGATATAATGCATCACGTAATCCCATACCAGTTACATCTGGAACTATACCATTCGTTTCTGTTCTTGATGAATATTTGACTGAGGTACTATTTTTTTCAACACTTACCCATTCAGATTCTCCAGTATTAGATTGAGATTTAACACCAATCTTTTCATAAACTTTATTTAATTCAACTTTATTTCCTGCTTTGCCAACCGGGGCGTTTGATGCTAATAAAGCATATTCCTGTTCAACTGATTTATGCATATCCATACTTGATGCATATACTTTGTCTGCAATTTTTTTGAATACAGGGCCAGAAACTAAAGATCCGTAATAGGCCTTCTTAGATGGATCATTTATTACTACAATAATGGAATACTTAGGATTTTCTGCAGGAAAATATCCACAAAATGATGCGTTGTAAATTGTACCACCTACTTTGTATCCGTTCTTACCACCAGCAACTTGTGCTGTGCCAGTTTTACCTGCAATTTTATAAACAGTAGTGCTTAAATTAGTTGCTGTTCCTTTTTCAACCACCATTTCAAGCATTTTTTTCATCATTTCCAACGTTTCATCCGAACAAATTTTCTTATTAATTACTTTGGCTTCAAAGGTTTTAAAAGGCACTCCAGAATTTCTTAATTCTTTAACAAATAATGGTTTAATCATTTTTCCATTATTAGCAACCGCATTGTAAAAAGTTAAAATTTGCAAAGGTGTAAGTTGAACTTCGTATCCGATAGACATTTGAGTCAGTGACAATCCCGACCAGCCTTTATCTTTTGGTCCACGAATTAAAGGAGAACCTTCTCCAGGAATGTCCAATCCCAATGGTTCATGCAGTTTCAATTTTTTTAGGTAATTAACATACCGCTGAGGATCAGATTTGTATGAATTATTAATTGCTTTTGCAATAGCTACGTTAGATGAAACTGCAAATGCTTTTTGCATATTAATTACACCATATCCACCTTCATGCGAATCACGAGTAATATGATTGTAAAATCTGATTTTTCCGCCTTGGGTATCAATGGTATCCATGGGACCGAACTTTCCATCTTCAAAACCAATCATATAGGATGCTAACTTAAACGTAGATCCTGGCTCAACACTTTCGCCAACTGCATAATTATATCGCTCTCGATATACTCCAGAATCTATTCGTGTTAAATTTGAAATAGCTCTAATTTCTCCAGTTGCAACTTCCATTAATACTACACAGCCATGATGCGCTCCGCTCAAAATTAATTGCTCCTCCAATGCATTGTGCGCTACATCCTGAATATTAATATCAATGGTTGACATAATATCCATTCCATCTTTTGGTGCAATTTCGTCTTCATCATTTATAGGAATCCATACCCCACCAGATATTTTCTGCATCAATCTTTTACCTCGTTCGCCTCCTAATTCCTTGTCATAAGTACCTTCCAATCCTACTGGTTTTACTCCATCAACCGTGTAGCCAATTGTTCTGGATGCTAATTCCTGAAATGGTTTTACTCGCTTATTTTTTTGAATTACAATTAAGCCACCTTTATACTTGCCCAATCTGTAAATCGGAAATTTTTTAATATGCTTCAACTCGGTATAGGAAACTTTATTTCTAATCAAAACATAACGCTCACCTTCTTTTCTGGCTTTTTTTAATTTCTTAGTATATTCCTTTGCTGATTTATCTTTAAAGAAAAGTGAAAGACTAAGCCCTAAAGAATCAATCTGATTGTAAAATATTTTATCGGTTAGTGGATCTGCATTTACATCCATTCTGATTTCGTATTCTGGAAATGAAGTTGCCATTAGGCTTCCATCGGTTGAATAAATGTTTCCTCTAATTGCTTCAACATTTACATAATCACGAGTGAGGCTGTCAGCCATTGCCGACCAATGTTTACCTTGAACAGACTGAATCTGAATTGCACGACCCATTACAGCCATAGCAAAAACTGCGATGAGTGTGTATGAGATGTAAACTCTCCAGAGTATGTCGTTTTTTATATTCACTTTAATTTAACTACAATTTTTTTTGGTGGTACAACTGCTTCTTTTAATCCCAATAATTCAACTCTTTTTGCAACATCCGTTTGTTTACTTCTATCCATCAATTGAGTTTTAGTGGTTAAATAATCCCACTTTGCTTCTTTTAATTCTTTATTTATTTTATCAATTTCACGCATATTTTTTTCGGCAATCTGCTTATTGGTAATATAAATCATCCCTAGAAAAACTATAAATATCACAAATGGAAAAATTCCTATTACCCGTTCTTTTGTCAACCATTCTTTATCAAAAACTAATGAAAACAGGTTCCTGGTTGACCTAGAATCCTCTTTTTTTTGATTTGTTATTTCCGGTTCAGGTTGTTTGAAATTATTCATCCGCTTACAATTTTACCGCTATTCTTAATTTTGCACTGCGTGATCTATTGTTCAATTCTATTTCGGCATCTGTTGGAATAATTGCCTTGCGGTTAACTGCCGCAAATGGCTTTATTTCATTCCCAAAAAAATCTTTCTCTACTTCTCCTCTAAATTTACCTTTATTAATAAAATTCTTAACCATTCGGTCTTCAAGTGAATGATAAGAAATAACAGCAAGTCTTCCACCAGGTGAAATTACTTCGGCGCTTTGTAAAAGAAGTTCTGTTAATGCGCCTAACTCATCGTTAACTTCAATTCGTAAAGCCTGAAAAACTTGAGCCATATATTGATTTTGTTTTCCTCTTTTTGCAAGAGGAATCAAAATTTCTTTTAATTGATCAATGCTTTCAATTGGGCTACTGATGCGTGCCGAAACAATTTCGCGAGCTAAACTTTTTGCGTTTTGAACTTCCCCATACATTCCAAAAATTCGATGAAGATCTTCTTCTGTGTAAGTATTCAGAATAATTGCAGCTGTAAGTGACGATGATTTGTCCATTCGCATATCAAGATCTGCATTGAAACGAATTGAAAAACCACGCGCCGCACTATCAAATTGATGAGAAGAAACTCCAAGATCAGCCAAAAGACCATCAATGGCAGTTGTCTTATTTAATCGTAAATATTTTTTTAGATATCGGAAGTTAGCTGCAACAAAAATCAGATTAGGATTTTCTAAACGATTACTTTCAGCTTCTTCATCTTGGTCAAATGCTAATAATTTACCATCCACTAATCTGGAAAGAATTTCTTTTGAATGACCGCCACCTCCAAAAGTGACATCAACATAGGTTCCGTTTGGTTTTATTGCAAGGCCATCAACAGATTCATGAAGCATAACAGGATTATGATACATCTCCACTCCTTTCCGAACTTTTGCCCATCACCTCCTCTGCCAGATTTGAAAAATCTTCTGGTTCTTCACTCATTAATGTGGTGTAATTTGCCTGCGACCAAACTTCGATACGATTTGAGAAAGCGAAAAAGACTAAATCGTTTTTTATTCCAGCATAATCCAATAATGATTGAGGAAGATTTAATCGGGAAGCTGCATCTAAAACCAATTCAGAGGCTCCTCTGAAAAAATAGCGAGCAAAGTCTCTGTTTTTCTTGTTATATAAGTTCAGCTTATTTACTTCTGAACTTATTATTTGCCATTCGTTGTAAGGATATAAAACCAAACATTTTTCTATACCCCGATTGATCACAAATTTATCTTGCATTTGCGGCGGCAATTGCTTTTTAAGTGCAGCAGGGAGCGCAACTCGCCCCTTCTGGTCAACTTTACATTCAAATTCGCCTATAAACTGTGTCATATTTGGGAAATAAACTTTATTTCTGAGGTAAAAGTATAAACTATTTACACTTTTTACCACAATTTACCACAAAAGTTTTCAACAAATTAAAATCAATTAAATAGACACGATTTTAACCATGATCTAAGTTTTTGTTTAGTTATTTATTAGGTATTTTTTTGTTTAATTTAATTTAAACTTCTGATTAAATAGTTGAAAACTAATACTTTAGTTAAATTTTGGGCTTGCCGAATGAAAAATAGTAGAGTTTAAAAATCCTTGCGAAACTTGCGTTACTTTTTTTAACCGCAAAGGGCGCTAGGGTATCGCAAAGGACGCAATGAAAATTATAGCGTTTAAAAGTCATTGCGAACCTTGCGTTTGAACTTTGCGAACCTTGCGTTATTTTTTTAACCGCAAAGGGAGCAATGAAAATAATAGAGTTTAAAAATCCCTCCTAGAAAATTAAATGATAAAAAGTATTTAAAAGCATAAAAAAAGCCGCTTAAAAGCGGCTTTTTCGAAATCATGGTTTTATAGATTATTTCAACGCACTTACTCCAGGCAAATCTTTGCCTTCCATAAATTCCAGTAAGGCACCACCACCAGTAGAAACATAGCTAACTCTTTCTACTAAGTCGAATTTGGCAACTGCAGCAGCAGAATCGCCTCCACCAATTAATGAAAAAGCCCCGTTTTGGGTTGCATTAGCAACAGCCAATGCAATTTCATGAGTTCCTTTTTCAAATTTTTCCATTTCAAAAACTCCCATAGGTCCATTCCATAATATTGTTTTAGATTTTAAAATAACCTCTCTATATATTTTTATAGACTTTTCGCCGATATCCAGTCCCATCCATCCATCAGGGATTTTATGATTATCAGCCATCTGTGTATTTGCATCAGCTGAAAATTTATCAGCAATTATAGAATCATCAGGCAAAATAAGTTTTACACCCATTTTTTTAGCTTTTTCAATAAGTTCCTTTGCCAAGTCCAATTTATCGTTTTCAACCAATGAGTTTCCAATGTTTCCACCTTCTGCTTTTGCAAAAGTAAAAGCCATACCACCTCCAATTAGAATATTATCCACTTTGGAAAGCAATTCTTCTATCAATTCAATCTTATCGGAAACTTTTGCACCACCCATAATAGCCGTAAATGGTCTGGCCGGATTTTCCAGAAGTTTAGCTGCATTGGCTAATTCTGCAGCCATCACATAACCCATAACTTTATCATTAGGAAAAAACTCGGCAACAATGGTTGTGCTTGCATGCGCTCGATGTGCAGTTCCGAATGCATCATTTACATATACATCTCCCAAATCGGCTAATTTTTTCGAAAACTCTTTGTCTCCTTTTTCTTCCTCTTTATAAAAACGAAGATTTTCTAATAATAAAACTTCGCCAGGTTTTAAATCTTTAGCTTTTTGCTTGGCTTCATCACCAATACAATCATTTGCAAATTGAACCTTTACTCCTAATTCGTTAGATAAATGATCTAAAATGTGTCTTAAACTAAACTTATCAATTGGTCCATCTTTCGGTCGACCTAAATGCGACATCAATATTAGTGATCCTCCATCATTCAAAATTTTCTTCAAAGTTGGAATTGCTGCTTTTATTCGATTATCGTCTGTTATTTCGAATTTATCATTTAATGGCACATTAAAATCAACCCGAACAAGTGCATTTTTATTTTTAAAATTATAATCGTTTATGGTTTTCATTTTATTTTTTTGAGAGGTTTTGGATTAGAGGTGTCGTATTAAATTTTTATTTTTTGTTTAGATAAAAAATGTCTGATGAAAATCTGTGTTCGGAGGAAGGCTTAGGGATAGTAACGGCATCTTTTTTTGCTAAAAGTAGTGCTTAATTTGAGTAAAATTCTTCAAATTAAGTTGAATATTGGATTGAAAAAAGGCAAAAAAAATATAGTGGATAGCCCGACCCAATTTTTCATTGGGTAAGCCCATAAAAAATAGTCCTATTCAATTAATCAATAAAATATAAAATCGTCGAAAAATAAACATTTTAGGTAAAAATATAATCGAAATACCTATCAATTCAAATTCAGCAACATTTGTCTATGTGTTCCAATTTCTGGTAATTCAAATTCATCAGAAACAAATTCATATCCGTTTTTTACATAAAAATCATACGCAACTTGACGGGCGTTACACCAAATATAAGCAGCTTCTTTTTGGGCAAAATAAGAAGCTGCGAAACTTAAAATCATTCTGCCAAGATTTTGACCTCGAAGTTCAGGATCTGTTGCCATACCTCTTAGACGAATCCCAATTCCTTCTCTTCCCTTTAAGTTTTCGTAATGAAAAGATCCGATGCTACCTAAATTTGAATGGTTATAAACACCAAGATGTAAAGTACCAGACAAAATATCGGTAGGATAAATGCAAGCAGCCATTGTTCGTTTGCCTAAATACAAAACACTGCTACGCAAACCAAGCATAGCAGTGTAATTTACTTCTTCAACCATAAATTATAACTTCCCAACCAAATCTGCAAGTCGGCTAGAGTATCCAAATTCATTGTCGTACCATCCAACTACTTTCACCATATTACCTTTTACGTATGTCAATTTCGAATCAAAAACACAGCTATGTGGATTTCCAACAATATCTGCAGAAACCAATGGATCTTCTGAATATTCCATTATTCCTTTTAATGTTCCAGCTTCTGATGCTTTTTTAAACGCCTCATTCACTTCCTTTACGCTAGGTTCGCCGCGCAAAATGCAGGTTAAGTCTGTGATAGAACCATCTGGTACTGGTACTCGCATGGCTAAGCCATCCAATTTTCCTTCTAATTGTGGAAATACTAATGAAATTGCTTTCGCTGCTCCAGTACTAGTCGGGATAATAGACATTGCACCAGCACGAGCTCGTCTTAAATCTTTATGTGGCATATCATGCAGTGACTGGTCGCCTGTATAAGCATGAATAGTAGTCATAAATCCTTTTTCTATTCCCCAGTTTTCTTCTAAAACTTTCACTAAAGATGCAAGGCAATTGGTCGTGCAAGATGCATTAGAAATTATATCATGGTTTTCTTTAATTGCATCATCATTTACTCCTAAAACAATCGTTCTGATTTCTTTTTCGTCGGCAGGAGCAGAAATAACTACTTTTTTTGCTCCAGCGGTTAGGTGCATACCAGCTTTTACTTTAGAAGTAAAATGTCCAGTTGATTCAATAACCACATCAACCCCTAATGATGCCCAAGGCAATTGCAAAGGATCTCTTTCGGAATAACTGTTTATTTTTTTACCGTTTATAATAAGATACTGTTCGTCGAATTCAACAGTACCGTTAAATTTGCCATGAATGGAGTCAAATTTAAAAAGATGAGCAAGTGTTGCATTGTCTGTTAGATCATTGATTGCAACAACTTCTACATTATTGTTTGCTAATAAGGCTCTCAAGGTAACTCTACCTATTCGGCCGAAGCCGTTGATCGCTACTTTCTTCATAATATTTATTTTTTATTTAGGTGATTGAAAGAATAAGATGAATGCAAATGTAATTGTTTAGTGGGTTTGAAAAATTTTAAAATAAAATTTTGTAGAAGCCAAATAAATTCTACTTTTGCAGTCCATCGAAAAAAGATGGCCCGTTCGTCTAGGGGTGAGGACGCCAGGTTTTCATCCTGGAAACAGGGGTTCGATTCCCCTACGGGCTACAAACCCTCTTCAAATATATTTGGAGAGGGTTTTTGCTTTTTTACCAAAGGGTTGCTCCTCTA
This sequence comes from bacterium, assembly GCA_031412335.1. Classification (GTDB taxonomy): domain Bacteria; phylum Bacteroidota; class Bacteroidia; order Sphingobacteriales; family Sphingobacteriaceae; genus JBBQYA01. Next base: position 48,104 of record JANOCT010000013.1, read on the forward strand.
AAGCTATACTATGGCATCTCACTCTTCTGGAGCAAAAATTTGATAGCGATGTTTGGCTTTTTGGTAGAATTCATAATTTATTAACGAATAAAACAAATGATTTTATCTTAAATTAGCAACATTGAAAACTTTTGGATTTCGATTTGAATTGTAAAACTAAAAGAATGGCGAGTAATTTTCCTTTTAATAAAATCAGACCTTCTTCATTTGAACAGCAGGAAAATGAAAATCGTGAATATTCACAAAAAATGAGTGGTGCAGAAAGATTGGCATATTTAAAATTGCTTATTTTAAATTCCTATGGAAAAGAAATTTTAACCCGAATGCAATTAGGAAAAAAAATAACGATTAGAAAATAATGGATGCGTTTTTTGAACCTTTTCAGGAAATGCTGAAAACATTAAACAGTTTTGAAATTGAATATTTACTTATCGGTGGTTATGCTGTAAATTTTATGGTTATAATCGCACAACAAGTGATATGAATTTATGGATTAACCCATCCCTTCAAAATAAAAATAAATTTCTCGAGATGTTGCGTGAAAAGGATTTTGAAGCGGAAAGCATTAATTTTATAGAAAAACTTGATTTTTCTCAGGCAGAAGTTTTCAGTTTAGGTGAAGTGCCATTTAAAATAGACCTATTAACTAAAGTTAGTTTACTTGATTTTGCTGAAGCTTATTCAAGAAAAAAATTGAGAATTTAGACGGAATTCAGATTCCATTTATTCATTTCAATGATTTAATTTTATCTAAAATAAATACAAATAGATTGAAAGATAAGGCTGACGTTGAAGAATTACAACGAATTAAGAATGAAAAAAAAGAGTAGGATTAGTTTAATTTATTTTGAAAATTAAGATTAATTTTTGATTTATTAATTCAAACTTTCGCTTTCTATCCATAACACCGAATTTCCATTACCAAATTCATTTTCTTCCCATATTTTATTATCAGGATCTAACATCCAAGTACCATCAACTACAATTTTATATATATATTTTCCTGGCTTTAAGCGTATTGGAAATATCCATTCTCCATTTTGAAATATCATTTTATATCCAGGTTCCATCCAATTATTAAATGTTCCACTTAATAATACCTCCTTTGCATTTGGTAAATTTTTAATTTTAAAAGTAAAATCTGGATTTACTATAAGTACAGAATTTTTGGTTTCATTTGCTCCTACAGTTATTTGATTTTCTGGGTCAGTAATCCAATTTCCGTCTACAATAAATTTGTATTCATAATTGCCAGAAGGTAATTGATAGTCTAACTCCCAACCATCGATTGACCTTCGCATTGAAAGTTCTGCTGTACGCCAATTATTAAATGATCCACTCAATATTACCTGCCTTGCTGTTTCAAATCCTTTTAATTTAAACGTAACCGGATTACCAAATCCAATCACTGAATTTACACTTCCTTCTCCATCTGGTCTTGATCTGGAATTTAATGGATCTTGTATCCATTTACCATCAATAATAAATTTATATGTATGCAAACCTTCCATTAAAAACATACTGATTGTCCAACCATCACTGGTAGGTTGCATTTTTAATTCTTTTTCATCCCAATTATTAAAACTACCTGAAAGAAGTACTTTATTTGCTTTTTTATATCCAGGTAGACTGAATGAATAGTTACTCTGAAAATAGGTTGAATTATATCCTTCATGCCCATCATCTTCTTTCAATTCATTATATTTATCGTTTATCCATTTGCCATCAACAATAAACTTATAAAAATATTTACCAGGTTGAAGTTTTACTTTGGCAACCCATCCACTATCTGTTTTTCTCATTGGGGTACCATATAAACTCCAATCATTGAAATTTCCGCTTAGATAAACAGTTGTATACAATTTGGTTTCAGGTACCCAAAATATAGCAGAATCATCGCCAGATTTGCTTACAGTATTTTTTTGCTTAAACTTATTTTTACCATACGTCACATCTTCTGGATATCCGGGTGTACCACCGTTTGCAGATCTATTTGCCTGCGAAAATAATATGGGTGTTTTAGACCAATCAACTGTATTTAAAATATCATTCATTGATCGAACCATTACAGCAGTAGAATTACTTATTTGCTTTAATTTCCAACCTTCGTTACCCAATTTACCAATGTTCTGAAATTTAAATAAGCTATCAATAGAAATTATTGGCAACGCAAATAATTGACTTATGCTATCCATCTGCATTTGCGAATATTTGTTCTTAAGACGTAAAACCATCATGTCTTTTTCAATAGAAAAAACATTATCTGATTGCGCATACGTAATCATTTGCACAAACAGGAAAGACATAAGAAAGAAATATTTAATTCTGTAATTCATCTTAATTCTTATAAAGATACATACTAAACTCTTTCTTTTTAAAATTGATGCCAACGGATCCATAAAACATTAGTGGATAACCAATAATTCCATCAAAATACGTTGAGTACACTTTTTGCAACTCGGTTATACTCGTTAGGTACGTTTGCATATTGTTGTATTGATGACCTCCAATGTCAATTTGTTTGACTACGCCAGTAATAACTTCTGCTTTTTGCCCTCCAGAACCTACAAGAATTGAACGCCTAGCAATAATAAAATCTTCGACTATTTTCTTATTTACACTGGTACTCAATACATTCACTTCGGCAGCAGAGTCAAAACAAAAACTCAAATTTTTCTCGTTTACTTTGCCGTTTATAAAAATAATATTATTGGTAAGTGTAAATGGCATTTTAGTTTCAGGAACAATTATAGTACTATCCTTATAAATACGTTCACCTTGCTTATTCAGTTTGTATAAAGTTAAATTATCACTCCTTAAATCAATTATAATTTCAAATTGAGTAAATAAATTTGTACCAAATAAACCCAATACTTTAACTCCTTTTGAATTTTCAATTGGTGCTAAATTCGCAATATCAGCTTCGATATTTTCATAAAGTAACTCTTGAATTTGCAATTTCTTGACTAAAGTTCGTTGTACTTCTCCACCGCTTCCGGTAATCCCAGCCGAAACCAAATTTGTTTTTATTATATCATCTCTAAAATACGTTTTATTTAAAACTAGATAAGGAGCACCCGTATCTAAAATGAAATTTCCGGTAATTCCATTAATAGTTGCTTCAACCATTAAAAGATTTTGAGCATGTTTTAATGGTAATATTAATTTTTCAAAATTTCCATTGGGAATTGGATCTCTCTCGTAAGTATAAACTTTTGTTGGTATAAATAAAGAAACGATTGGATCTTCGGCTAAAATTATCGCAGAGTTAAGAATCAATATGATGAAAAAAATTAAACGAAAGGTAGTATTCAATATTTTTAGGAATCGGCTAAAATAGAAAGTTTCCTAAAAACTACAAAGAACCTATTCTGTTTTCATGATTTTTAATTTCACCATCTTTAGTTCAGCTACAATTATATAGCTTACAATAACTAAAAATGCCCAAGAACTAATTTTATGATAATTTACAATAGACCAGGTTTTATGCTGATATGTATATTGCCAAGCTCCTAAAAAAGTAGCAACATTTTCTGCAATCCAAATAAAAAAACCAATAAGTAAAAAAGAAACAATTACAGGCAGTTTAACTTTTATATCTAATAGTTTAATTTCTACCCATGATTTTCTAAAAATAACTGCAATAAATAAAGCAATTAAATATCGAAAGTCCAGAATATAATGATTAGTGAAAAAGTTAACATAAATTAAAAAGCCTAGTATCCGTACCCATACATGATTAGGCCACTGTATAAATTTCAAATCAAAATTCCGCCATGCTTGGCATAAATAACTAGCTACACTTGCATACATAAATCCGCTATAAAGTGGTACACCATAAATTTTTGACCAAGCAAATTCTGGATAAGACCAAGATCCATAGTATACTTTCGCTAATTCCATTATAAGGCCTAAAAGATGAAAAATACATATTACTTTCACTTCGTCTAATGTTTCTAATTTTGAATAAAAAAGCGCAAATTGTACTACTAAACAAGCTAAAAGCATAAAATCATATCGAGGAATATAATTAGATAAAAGATGTGATATAGCTAGAAGAATAAAAACTATCGCAGGAAAAATGCAAGAAACAACTTGCTTAAAACCAAAATAAAGAAAATTCTTGAAAAGTATTTTCATTCAGAAGATATAGGTCTATCTAAATCTGAAATTTGTTGAAGATACATTTTTGGGAGAATTATTCTTTTCAAAAAAAATTCTATTTTAATGATTCTCATGAATTTATAAAATTGCAGAACCGGTACTAACCAATCAACTTTCCCTAATTTTAGCAAATAGTTTACACGCAGCGGAACAACTAATTTTTGTGCTTGCAACAATAAATTATACCTAAAAAAGCCTAAGTGCCTTTTATATTGTTCATATAAATTAATTGTAAATTTACCTACTTCCAAATTTCGCTGTAAATGTTCAACTCTCATAATACTCCATTCAGAAAAATTATTAGGCAAACCGGTCAAATCCATTTGCTTTCCCATCTGGTAAAAAATTTGAAATACTTCTTCTTTTTCATTTTCTGATAATCTTCGCTGAAGTAATTCGTAGGATCTTATCGAATAATCAATCAACATAAACAATACATCACGATAGGCCCAATCTGGAATTTTTGCTCCTCTAGTTTGTTCTACATTTTTATGAATTGCTGAAATTTTATCAATCGTTGAGATAGCAGTATCATATTCAGAAAATATAATTTGTTGGGCATAAGAAACCGTCGAAAACAATCTTCCAATTGGATCAGCTGGCAATTTGCCTGTAAAGTATAACCAATCAACGGCTTTATTCAATGCAAACTCAGCAGAAGAACCTGCAAAAATGAATAAAATTGTGTCGCTACTTGACCAAATTTTGCGAACAATAGAATCTTCATTTACAAAATATCTCATTATTTTAAATTATATAATTGTTTTAATTAACCTGATAAAAAGATTTTCGCTTATTTCTTAAATAAGAAATTTCATACTTTCTTTTCGCAAAGTTTAACTGGGTTTCAATAAATATAACAAACATAATTCCTGTTGTATAAGCGAAAATATCAATCCACGAAAAATGAGAACCCAAAATTAATTGCGCTGATTTTGAATTTCCTAAACCAAACCATTCTAAAAGTTTAATGTATTGCAAAAATTCAATGAGGAATGATAAAGACAATACTGATAAAGCCGCCTTTATTATTGATAAATTAATGAAACTTTTGAGAAAACAGTATAAAAGTATTACGATTAAAAAATCTCCAAAATATGGCCTAAAAAAATGATCGTTTATAAAGATTGCAATAATTATCTCCAAGATAAATAAGACAAAAGTAAGGCTGAAATAATTTTTATTAAATATTAACATAAAATTTGATTGTTGATTGATTTTAAAAAAAGGAAGCAGAATAAAGTTCAATTATCTGCTTCCTAATAATTAGATAGTTAATCCAGTTTCTGTACTTCTGCTCCAATCTATTTTAGCAGATAAATACATCATTATAGCTGTTATTATGAATAAACCTACGCTACCAACAAGAAGAGAAAGATCTTGAAGTTGAATAATAACGTAAATAAAACCATAAAAAATAGATAAGATACACGTGAAAAGGAATGCGGACTTTTTATTTTTTAACAATGCTGAAATAAAAACACCAATTAAAATTATAGTTGCAAGAGAAGCAATTAAATAGGCTAAATCAAAGCCAACGTGTTCACTGAAAGATAAAAGCAATACATAATAAATAGTTGTAGCAACCCCTATTAAAACATATTGTAAAAGATGAACTTTTTTCCTGTTAATTAATTCAGTAAAGAATAAAGAAACAAAGGTTAATACAATAATTAGAATCGCATATTTAGCGGTTCTCATAGTTTTTTGATATTGATCTATAGGTAAAATAAATTTTACACCAAAGGTCGCATCAGCATCTTTAGTTAATAAGGTAGAAGACTCTTCTATCCATTGCTGAGGAAACGGTCGGTTAAAAGAAGGCATTTTCCAAACTGCAGAAAAAGACGAGTCGGATATTTTACGTTCTTCAGGTAGGTATCGCCCAATAAAACTTGGATTGTTCCATTTACCATTTACATTTACATAGGTATTTTTACCTAAATGTAGAAAACTCAATTCGCTACTTCCACGCAAATCTAAATCGAAACTAAATGGAAGATCAGAACTTTTTTGAGCGGTTAAGTCTGGATTAATAGACATATTATTGGTAAATATTTTTATTGAATTAAAATCAGGCTCAACTTCATAAGACCTGTTTGCTACTATTATTTTGGGATTATTTTTAAGTCCTTTTAAATCACTTAACCCTATAACTATTTTTGCTTTATCCCATTGGATAAGGTCTAAACTTATGCCTGATTTTTTCAATTCAATTGCACTGAATTTTCCTTTAACGGCTATTTTAGAAGTATATACAATCGCATCAAATATTCCTCTATGTAGCACCTCTGGTTTTGTGTTGCTAACTATATTTAATTCTTCTGGCAGAACATATATGTTTACAAAACTTTCTTTAAGTGAAATTTTTCCGCTAGCATCTTTAAAGTTGACAAATTTTTTGTAAGGAATAATCATTACTGGACCTTCAATTAATTGGCTACCTGACCATTTATCAGAAACTTCTTTAATTACTTCTTCTTGCCGTTTCTGTCTTTCACTAATTAAATCTTGAATACCGCTTGAAGGTATTAATAATAGAATTGTTAGTAAGCCTATTAGGCCTACCTTAATTAATATTGATTCTCCGAACCAATTTCTGAAGCCATTAAATTCTGTTTGATTTTCCATTTTTTGTTTTTGTTTAGTTTAAAAGTACTTTGTATTTCAAAGTACTAAGGTAAAAAAATTATTTTTTCTGTTCTTTGATTAAATTTTCGAGCGCTTGCAAATGCATTTTAAAAGCATTTTTGCCATTTATTGAAGCGGAATATTGTGTGTTTGGTTTACGCCCAACAAAAGTTTTCATTATCGTAATGTATTCTTCTTTTTCCAACGCTTTTATATGTGATGCTAAATTACCATCAGTAACATTTAACAGTTCTTTCAACGAATTAAAATCATAACTTTCGTTAGCAAGTAATACACTCATTATTTGCAATCGAATTCTGTTTTCAAATGCTTTATCAAATTGATCCAAGGAATTTTTCACCGATCGTATTTAAAGTGCATAATACTACCATAAATAATATGAAGAATTCCGAAACCTATTGTCCAAAAAATTAAACCAAAACCTGAAAAAAAAGCTGCAAATAGTCCCAATATTATTTCTAATACTCCTAGCCATTTAACATCATCGAACGTAAATTGACTCGCTGAAACTAATGCAAGGCCATAAAAAATTAAGGTTGATGAAGAAATCAAACTATAATTGCCTTGAAAAATTAATATCATAGTATACAAGCCACCTATTACTAGAGGTAATAACATTGCTGCTAATAACCGTTTACTTATTGGATTCCAAAAACTCTGCTTCTTTTTATTTGCTTTTCTAACAGTTAAAAAAATTCCTGTTATTATTGATAAAATTAAAACTGAAGTTGCTATAATAATTACTTTTAAAACAATAGAGGGATCGTTTATCACAAATTGGCGATAAAATGAATTACTACTGCTAGCGTATATAAGACGATAGCCTATGAATGCCCCAATCAAAGCATAAATTCCAGCCAATATTCCAGATAAACCGCTTAGCGAAATAAATTTTGTAGATCGTTCCATCAAATTTTTGATGGAACTTAATTCTGAATAAATATCTTCTTGTTTCATTAAAAGTACTTTGCGACACAAAGCAAATAAATCTGTTTCAATTCTCCAAATTTATTTTCATTTATTTCAAATTTTTATCCTGAAAACTTATTTGAAACATGCGTACCATCACAAAATGGTTTATTAGAAGAATGTCCACAACGACAAAAAGCGGTAACTTTACTCTTCTTGACTTCTTCTCCATTGCTATTTTTTATAAGAAGATTACCATATACCAGCAATGGACCATCTTTAATTGTCTCAATTACAATTTCCTCTTTCCTTTCATCAATTTCAACTTCATTGTTGTAACGATAAGAAAGTGCTCCGCTTGGGCAACGATCAACTTGAGAAATTATCTGGTCTGTTTCGGTATCTTCTAACTTTATCCAAGGCCTTTCAGCTGGATTGAAAACTTTTGGTAATCCATTAAAACAAATAGCTGAGTGAATACAAATTCCCGGTTTCCAGACTACTGTGATGTCTTCGTTCTTATACTCCTTTGTAATATTTTTCATAATGAATGTAACTCTTGTTAAATTTAATCTATTTTTTTAATTAACAAAAGGTATTAAAATATTAACAAAATAAAACATAACTTATTAAGAAATAGAATTGCTCAAACAAAGAACGCTAGATAAAAGTTGAAAACTTTATTAACTCATAAATCGATATTTCTGTAATGCCAGAGTAATAACGTCAGTAATTTTTGTAAAAGATTTACGGCGGATGTTAATTTTGTTAATCCTAAAAACATTTTCTAACTCTCTGAAAAAGTGAGTGGTATCCATTGTCTTTTCATCTTTCTCCCAAAATCGTTGAATTGTATCTTCGATCAGGAAGTAGATATGTTGAGGAAGTGTAAAATCAAGATTATTTTTTAAATAATAATTTATTAATTGGGTATCTGGATTTACACCCGTCTTTTCGTGGTAGGAATTTGTGTCATTATTTGAAGTTTGAAAATTAAGCCAAAAGAGTTGAGAGAAACGGATATTCTCTACCGCCAAATCTGACCAGCCTTGAATGCTTAAAGGTCTAACTTCTAAAGCTGGAATTACTGCTTTAAATGACATTAATGTATCAAATGCAACTTCATCATGGTAAGGAGTACCATACTGAGGTAAAAAAATAGTATCATTTACACGTAAGAATTCAAGATAACTTGCAGTTTCTCTTTTATTATCTTTATTTAAATAAACATAATTTTGAATTCGGGTTAAAAAAATATCTAAATGATTTGATTTAATAAAAGTTAGAATTTGATTAGCAAGCTCAGCGAAAAACTTATGTTCTTCTTTGTAAATATTTTGGTTATAATCTACAATAAGCAAGTTATTTTCATCTACAAACCTAACCATCGTGTTTATGTATCCCAAATTCAATTCTTTGGATACCGGAATATATAAAATTGTTACTAATCCAAAAATTTCAAAAAGTATATTGTTAATAGTTTCTATGGATAAATTTTCATTAACAGAAATCAATCTGTTTGATATAATTCCAAATCCGTTTCCGTTGTGTACTAAATATCCAGGATCAAAATTTAGTTCTAGTGGAAAATCTGACTGGGGATAATTAGAACCTAAAGAACCAAGTAATCTGTTAAATAATTTAATCTTTTTTCGATCTTCTGGTAATTGTTGGTTCTTATAGCTTGTAATATTCCCTTCCAAATTACGAACTAAAACCGGAAAATCTTTACCAATTGAAATACTATTTAATTCTTCACATGGCAAAAAATTAAGGTTAGAATGTTGATTAATATATGGATTAATTTTAAGCAAGTCTATCTGAGAATTTCTTTTAACCAAAATCAACAATGGAATATCATGCAACAATTCAACAATGTTATTGAAAAATAATGCCAGATTATCATATCCATTCAATTCAGGCCAAGCAATTAAAACCCGATCTGTTGTTGACCAATCCGTTAAAAGCATATTACGTTGATATCTTGTTGTAACATCGGATTTAGATAGAATTTTATACATTAGTTTTTCAAAAGAATAGAGCAGATTTGTTTGAAAAAACAAAAAGCCTGTTTTTCAGCAGGCTTTTAATTTGGTTTAATATTTTAATCAATTACTATTTTATCGGTAAAGCGATATGTTTGGTTTGAATTCAACAGATTTACATTATAATAATAAATTCCTTTAGCTAGATTTTGCAAATCAAAAGTTAAAGTACCATTAGACTCAGATATCTGATTTTCAATTTTATATACTAATTTACCTTGTGAATTATAAAGCTGAGCATTTATGTTTCCGTTTTTGTTTGCATTATAGTTAATCGCTAATTTATCTCCAAAATTAGGATTTGGAAACGAAACTGCTGTAAGTACTGATGGATTTGTTTGAATGTTATTTATACCTACAACACAACTATCATCAATATTATTTAAAAAACTTACTTCTGTTATTAAATCTGCTAAGGAATCTCCATATTCAACAAAATTCCATACAATATTTGAATTGCAACTTATTCTACTAAACTTGGCTTTACAAAATGTAGCATTTCCAATATTAGCGGGTGATATCTCTGCCCAAGCCATAACAATTTCACTCTTTGAGTTATCATAATTAAAAATTGCAGAAGCAAAACTTGGATTTTCGTAGGTAAAATTCTGAAAATCTAATGAATTAGTATCAATCTTTATTCTTAAAGTAATTGCAGATACATTTACAATATTAGAAGCATTTACTTCTATTTCCATTTCATTGTTACCAAGTTCGTTAATTTTAAAACTATTAACAATTTGCGCTCTTTGACTAAAGGAATTTTGAAAAGAAAATAACAGTAATAAAGAATATACTATTTTGTAAAAATTTTTCATGTTCTATATATTAAAACATAAAAGTAAATTTCCAATGTAAAGCCAGTGTTAAGCCTATGTTAGATTTTTAAAAAGTTTAGTCTTATATAGAAATATAATAAGACAAAGTAAAATAGGGCTTCTAATCAAAAATTTAACTTTATCCATATCAAAATCATAGTTAGGAGCTATAATACTTGCCAAAATGGAAATAACAAAAATGAACAATGCAATAAATAAATAAACATTTGCATAATAAAAAGGATTAGCTTCTGCTTTACATATTAAAAACAAAGCAAGATAAGCAAGCATCGTAATAAGTAAAATTCGCAGAATAGGATATAAAGTGGCAACGGTAATTTTACTGTTTGAAATTTGAAATAGTAATGTATTTTCTATTCCTGCAGAAAAACCTAAACGAGCCATTAATTTTGGAAAAACTATTTTTTCAAAATTATGTCCAGTTAAATAAAAAAGACTAAAAGCAATAATAGCATAAAGCAAATAAGTGAATATTTTATTTACCTGCATTAGTATGAAAATTCTTCCTGCACTTGTTCATTTTGCCGTAGCTTATCTTCTGAATAATACTTAACCCAAATATACCAAAGCAAAAAAACGATGGAGTACACAATAGCTGTAAAATAATATTTGTGGTTAATATCCAAATATGCTGGATAGTAAAGTGCAATATATCCTAATGCGGCAACTCGAATAACGTTAATAAAAAATATCAACCAAAAGCCACCGAAAATAAAAATTAATTTATTTTTTAGTTTACCTGAGTAAACCACAACGAAACTGAAAAAAAGAATAAAAACTTCGATAGCACTACATCCTTTACCAACGAAAACACAAAGTTTATTATTGATAGTTAAATAAGCCTCAGAAGAAATGGCATTAAAGCCAGGGAATACATTAATGAAAGCAGCGCTTGAGTCGGTAATGAAATCAATATAATCTCTAGATAGCCATAAGCTATTATCGAAAAAGTAATTATAAATCAATATCAACACTTCATATAAAATAATAAATTTTAATAGAAATAAGACGATAGGATTAATAGACTTCATTGATTTTTAAATTGACGTAAAGTTAAACTTGATTTACTAATAAACAAAAATAGGATTGCCCCGAATAAACGAGGCAATCCTGATTAAAACCCTAAGTTGAAAATTAACTGTTTGCTTTTTTTCTTGTTTCGTAGATTTTTTTTGCTCCGAAAGCCGCACCTGCAGCAATCAATAGACTTAAACCACCGTCAACAGGAACACTTGCAGCTGGACTTGGAGGTACAGGTTGTGCAAAAACTGCTACAGATATAAATGTAATTGCAAAGAAGAGTATTAAACTCATTGCTGTTGCTAATTTTAATGATTTCATATATTTTACTATTTTATTTCGTGAGAGATTAAATTATTTAACTGCGTTAATTTTCTTAGCACTTGCACCATTTTCAGTTACAATTTGTACTAAATAATTACCATTAGCTAACTCGTTTGTAAGATCAAGTACTAGGTTAGTATTAGTATTTAAATTGTTCCAGTTTTGTACAGTTCTACCAAGCATATCAACAAGTTTTACAGATTTAACAGCAGATTTTGTATTGTTAATGTTAAGTGTATTATTTACAACATAAGCATTAAAATCACCAGCTGCATTGATCTGAGAAACAGAAGAAGTTCTATCATTACTGAATACTAACTTGAAACGGTTGTTTGAAGAACCAGCAACAGTTGTGAAAGAATAATTAGCATTGTTGTTGAAATTGTGAGAAACTCCAGTTAATAAATCAACCAAAGTAACTTTGAAATTAGCAGCAACGTTTTCAAATGCTTTTGCATTGAAAGTGTAAGTACCAGCAGTAATAGCATCAAAACCAACCATAACTTCTTTTGAATCAGTAGCAATAGTTGAAAGTGGAGATAAAGCTTGGATAGCTAATTCTTCAGTATTATTCATTGTATACAAAGCAAAACCAGCTTTTAACTTTGGAGAATCAAATGCATTATCAATTGCATCTGTTGCATCATCCATGAAAGTAACTAACGTTTCGTTGTAAGCGTTTGAACCAGTAACTCCTAAACGGAAACCAGCAATTGCAGATCGGTAGAAATTGTTAGCAGTAGCAACTCGTTGAGAGTTAGTAAAGTTAACTGTAGCGTTTGAGTTAGCTTTGATCATGAAACCTTGACCAGTTCCAATGTTACCGTTTAAGTTAACTACACCAGTCGTACTTGGAGTAACAACAGATCCAGCACTGTTAGTAGTAATATATTCAGCAGATGAATTTAATAAACCTCCATCGTCATAAAACAAGTAAGCGGATCCTACAATTCCGGTATTTGCAGCAAAGAAACTTGCAATAGAAATAGAAGAAGGATATGGATTACCTACTAAGTTCCATCCATTATTTATAGCTAATGCTGAAAATGAATAAGGACCATTGTGAACAGCTCCTGAGAATACTTTTGTACCTCCATTAGTTACAGCAAAACCTTTACCAGCAACCATAGCAGCACCATTTGCAGGACGGAAACCAAAATTAATTCCAGAAGCAGCAAAATTTGGATCGTAAGAATAACGATCAGTTGCAGTTCCAAAATTTAAAGTCTGACCAACAACTGGAGATGACCAGTAATTGTATTTAGTTGCTGAAGTACTTCCAACTCGAGTTACATTAGCAACACCAGAACCACCATAAGTAGTGTTTAAAGCTTGTACTAATGATCCACCGTCAAGTACATTTAATGTACCATTGTTTGTAAGAGCACCGAATCCAACACTTGCTAAAGCTCCACCGTTTGTGATAGACAAAGCAGCGCCTGGTTGAACTGTTAATGAAGCACCTGAATTGATTACTACATTTTTAGCTGAAGCAACAACACTAGATGCAATACTTGGAGCATTTGCACTTGATGGAATTATTACATTTGAAGAGTTTGTTGGAATTCTTCCAGTACTCCAGTTTGTAAGAGCAGAATAATTGCTGCTTGCACCTACCCAAGTATTGTTAACTGTAACTGATCCTGAAATAAATGAAGATGGAATTGGATCAGCATTAAAGTCACCATATTCTTGTTGCCCAGCCGCTGTTGTAAAAAATAATGGAGAAGTACCACCAGCAGATGTAAAGTTAAAAGTGATTAATGTAGAACCATTTGGAAGAGTAACTGGAGTTGCTCCTGCATTTGGATCAGTCCAAACTACAATAACTTTTCTGTATCCTGGAACAGTTACACCACCTGCAGCTAATCCATTTACAATTAGACCCACTGATATTGAAGGATCTGCAACAAAGTTAGCAAATGTTAATACTTCTGGATTATACTGCAATTGGATAGTAATTGCTGCAACGCCATTAAAATTATCAACGTTTAATGGTACAGAAATACTTCCAGAAGTATTTACTGCTGCATTACCAAGAGTAGTGATAATTGGTTGAGAGAATGATTTAAGAGACGTAAGTCCTAAAATCATTAGAAGCATAAAAGCTCCCATTAATTTAGTTTTCATAATTTTTTTTGTAATTGTTTAGTGAATTTATTTTTGATTTGGGTTTTAAATTTTAAAAAACCAGTCAGAGAAAATTCTCCGACTGGTTAAATATTTTTATTTATTTGATAATAAATTTCTCAACATTATTATATGAAGAAGTTGATCCCTGTACATTAATTGTATAGAAATAAGTTCCAGCTGAAAAACCTTTAACATCTAAGGTTGCAACATGCTGACCAGCAGTAACCGAAACATCAACAATTGTTGCTACTTTTTTACCTACTAAATCAAACATTGAAATAGTAACCTTTGAATCTTCCTTTACAGAATAATTAATGCTTGCTAAATCATTTACTGGATTAGGGAAAATTGCTGAAGAGTAACCATTTGAATTCATCACTAATCTAGCTGATGACAATTCTACGTTTTGGATAATTTCTGCGTTAACATCTCCTAATTCAGTAGCATTAGATAATTTAATTTCTAATTTTTCAACTGAGTTTTTTGAAATGTTTTTTGATTTAAAGTTTATAACAAATAAAACATCATTTGCCTTAAGTTTAAGGGAAGCTAATTCAGCCCAAACGATACGAATTTCATTTCCTATTACATTATAGATAACAGAATTTGTTTCATCACCTGGAATTACTATACTTTTCACTTCCAATAAATCTGAAGGGAAATTTGCAAATACAGTTATTGCATTTACATCAGCAGAAGAATTAATATATACAGGATATGAAAATTCTTCATTAGAATTGATTGCTTTAATTCCTTCTTTAGATAAGTTAACTGATTTGGCTACTCTGAATGGACCACCAGTAGAACCGTTTACATCACCAACAATTAGACCTCTATTATTTCCATTAGTTTCCTCAGTAGATAATGACAAAGTATCTCTTAAAAATGCCCAATCTCCAGCTGCAAATGATGACAGTGTACCAGCAATTCTTCTTGACAATTGTAATGCGTCTCCTGAAAGTAAAGTATTTGAAGCGTTAACATCAGCCGCTTTTAATCTTAAAGGGGTAAAAACTCTAGTTTGTGCAATCGCTTGTCTAATTTGTAAAACATCAATTGAAGTTGGACCAAACCATGGAGAAGTAGAAGTTGCAAATAATTCATACTGTTTTAATTCCAGATTATTAAATGAATAATTTCCATTTACATCTGTTTGTGTTGTAGCCACAATAGTATTAGTAGCAACATCTTTTAATTGAACAGTAATTGAATCTAATGGAGAGCTTCCAGCATTGTCATAAGAATATCTTCCTGAAATGAATGAATTTACTTCATCAAATTTACTTTGGAAAACAGGGCTTGAGAAATCAGCACCAGTTAAAGCAGCTGAACCAGCTACAGGTAATAAATTTGGTGCTACTAAATTAAATGGATCAGCTAAGATTCCTGAACTTGCAGCTAATAATCGGTTTCCATAAGATGGAGTTTGAACCCATGTTAAAACTTGAGCTGCAGTAAATGGACTTCCAGAAGAAGCTACTTCTGTAAACGACTGCATTCCACCTTGAATGTTATTTCTGTACTGTAATGTATCGCTCAATAAGGCTTTGTTTGGAGATGAATTTAATGCTGCATTTCCATCCAACATTAATCCTGCTCGGTATCCTAAGAAAATTGAGTTCATAATTGATTGACCAGAACCTCTTCTGATTCTTGCTCCTCTTCTGAATGCATCTCTAGTAGTTGCTGGTAAAGAAGCGAATGTAGCTGGATCAGCAATTGGTCCTACCATCGTCATGTTTGAAAATACGGCTAAAGTTGTTGGTTTAGCTGCAGATCCAGTTGCATCATTATCTGATTCAAATCCTTCTGATGTACTTGCACCTGATGGCAATGTATATGATAAATCATACAATGCTGGATCTTTTATAGCAACTCCAAATTGGATTCTTCCTTTAAAACCATTATCTGTATCAAAATCGTCATCTGATGTTGCATATGATACTAAGTGTTTTGCATTAACTGCTCCACTGAACCATTCGTAAGCATCATCTCCTCCAAATGAAGTTTGGATGTAATCTAACCTTGTTCCTGAACCTACTGAACCTAATGTTAATGAGTTAATCTCATTGTTAGTTGCAAAATCATATCCTGCAAACTCGATTCGGCAATAAGTAATTGATCCTGAATTATCAACATCATTTGGTGTTAAACCTCCACCGTGTTCACCGGTTGATGCATTAAATCCACCTTCTATAATCTGAACTCCGCCTGGACGGTTGTTTGCTCCTCTTCCTAATATTACAATTCCTCCCCAATCTTCTGGGTTCCTAGCTCCTGGTCCTGCAATTGAAGTAAATACTACTGGTGCTGATACTGTTCCGTTGACAAATAATTGACCACCTCTTTGTACTACTAAGGTTCCACCTGTTCCTACATTACTTCCTCGAATAACTGTTCCTGCTGGAATAGTTAATACTCCACCACTTGCAATGTAAACTACTCCACGTAATTCATAAACTTGTGATGCATCTAAGGTAACATTACCAGAGATAACATTTGATCCTAAGTTAGTTACTGTTCCTAAATCGTTTACCAACGTTACTGAATTAGTTACCGCTGGGTAAGCATTTGTTTTCGGACTGAAACTTGTCCAACCTGCCATCCAATTCTCTGTTCCAAATGCTCCTACATAAGACGTTTGCTCAAAGAAAGATGAAAAATCCGCGCCTGTTAAAGCAGGAGAACCAGCTATTGGCAATAAGTTTGGATTGGTTAAATTAAATGGATCAGTTAAGATATTTGAACTTGACGCTAATAACCTGTTTCCAAAAGATGGAGTTTGTACCCAAGTTAAAACTTGAGCTGCAGTAAATGGACTTCCAGAAGATGCTACTTCTGTAAACGACTGCATTCCACCTTGAATGTTATTTCTATACTGTAATGTATCACTCAATAAGGCTTTGTTTGGAGATGAATTTAATGCTGCATTTCCATCCAACATTAATCCTGCTCGGTATCCTAAGAAAATTGAGTTTAAGATTGACTGACCAGAACCTCTTCTGATTCTTGCTCCTCTTCTGAATGCATCTCTAGTAGTTGCTGGTAAAGAAGCAAAATTAGCTGGATCAGAAATTGGTCCAATTGCAGTAATGTTTGAAAATACCGCTAAAGTTGTTGGCTTAGCTGCT
This sequence comes from bacterium, assembly GCA_031412335.1. Classification (GTDB taxonomy): domain Bacteria; phylum Bacteroidota; class Bacteroidia; order Sphingobacteriales; family Sphingobacteriaceae; genus JBBQYA01. The sequence goes on from JANOCT010000013.1 coordinate 65,321, forward strand.
GTTCCTGTTGCATCATTATCTGATTCAAATCCTTCTGATGTACTTGCACCTGATGGCAATGTGTAAGATAAATCATACAATGCTGGATCTTTAATACATACACCGAACTGAATTTTTCCTTTGAAACCATTATCTGTATCAAAATCGTCATCTGATGTTGCGTATGATACTAGGTGTTTTGCATTAACTGCTCCACTGAACCATTCGTAAGCATCATCTCCTCCAAATGAAGTTTGGATATAATTTAATGTTGTTCCAGAACCTACAGAACCTAATGTTAATGAATTGATCTCATTGTTAGTTGCAAAATCATATCCTGCAAACTCGATTCGGCAATAGGTAATTGATCCTGAATTATCAACATCATTTGGTGTTAATCCTCCACCGTGTTCTCCGGTTGATGCATTAAATCCACCTTCTATAATCTGAACTCCGCCTGGACGGTTGTTTGCTCCTCTTCCTAGTATTACAATTCCTCCCCAGTCTTCTGGGTTTCTTGCTCCTGGTCCTGCAATTGAAGTAAATACTACTGGTGCTGATACTGTTCCGTTTACAAATAATTGACCACCTCTTTGTACTACTAAGGTTCCACCTGTTCCTACATTGCTTCCTCGAATTATTGTTCCTGCTGGAATGGTTAATACTCCACCACTTGCAATATAAACTACTCCACGTAATTCATAAACTTGTGATGCATCTAACGTAACATTACCAGAGATAATATTAGCTCCTAAGTTAGTTACAGTTCCTAAATCGTTAACCAACGTAGTTGAGTTGGTTACCGCTGGATAAGGGTTGGTCTTTGGACTGAAACTTGTCCAACCTGCCATCCAATTCTCCGTACCAAATGCGCCTACATAAGACGTTTGCTCGAAGAATTGCGCTTTTAATTCCATACTAACGCCAGCTAATAGCGAAGAAAGCATGAGTGCGTAAATTCTTTTCATTGTTTTTAATTAATTAAGTTAGTTGAAATGGGTTTAATTTCTGAGGTAAAACTATTGTGGCAATGTTACGGGAATGTAAACTTTCCATTAAAAAATAGTTCTAAAAAAGCGGTTTGAGAGATTTAACTGTTAACTAAAAATTAAATCCTACCCGAAAGTTGACTTGAGTACCGAAACGGAAAGTGTTAACAATAGCATCCGTATCCTTTTCGTAGTTTAGGGTATCAAACTTATCTAAGCTATTCTTATAAAAATATAAGTTGGTGGCAAATAGGTCATTTACTGAAACACGGAATTCAAGCTTTTTTATCCTTTTACTTAGTTGTAAATCCACTATAGTTCGGGCAGATTCATATCTATTAACAAATGAAAAGCCACCACCAGCAGAAAGTCTTGCTCCGGTAACATTAACTAATATACTTGAGCTCCAACCTTTTTCTATGTCATCATAAATTAATCCTCCATTATACAAATAAGGTGATTGACCTTGAAAAGCCCTTTTGCCTTGAAAACCAGTTGACGAAATAGGAGTACCTTGATAATCAGATTCGGATTCAATTAATGCAAGATTTGAATAAAGTGTAATCCTTCTAAAAAAATCTGTTTTGAGAATATCGGCTAAAAAACTAAGATTTTTCCTTCCTTCCAATTCAATACCAAAAACATATGCTTTTGATGCATTTTTAAATCCATAACTATTAAAGTTAGACCCATTATCTACAACAAATTCAATTGGATTTAAAATGGATTTGTAAAATGCAGATACAGAAAAAACCTCTCCTGGAGCTGGAAAAAACTCATACTTAAAATCAAAATTATTTATTAGAGCAGGTTTAAGTTTTGGGTTTCCATATATATTTAGATCTGTTTCAAAGTCAAAAAAGAATACATCAGCTTGCTCTCTAAATTCAGGTCTATTGATAGTTTCAGTGTAGGAAAAGCGAAGATTCTCTTTTTCAGTTATTGGAAATGTTATATTAATTGCAGGGAAAATTTTTGTATTGGATGAATTAACTTGCTGATCCAAAACCAGAGAATCTCTTGAATTTACTTTACTTAAAAACTGAGTGAACTTTTCTGACCTAAATCCATAACTTGCTCTTACCCATTTTGCTATTTTAGTATCCATTAAAACATAAAATGCGGAAAGCTGTGAATTTGCAACGTATGCTTTATCTGCAGGGTTGGCTTCATTAAGATAAAATCCATCTTCTCCTTTTATGTTTTGATTTAAAAATATAGAATTCAAAGGTAAAGAACGCAGCGAATCTCCATTGGAATTAGGTGATAACTGAACTTCAAATTGCTGTGCTCTAAAAATTCTGTTTCTATCTTCATAAAAATAACCAACCTTTAAATCATTTTGAACATTTGAGAAATTTAAGGGTAAGGTTAAATCCACTTTTCCACTATAATAATCTTCTTTTAATTCTGAAAAGAATCTTGAAGCTTGAGCTATCCTTATGATTTCATTTGATTCACTACCGTTAACATTTCTATAATCTGGTATATTTTTTTCTATATTATTATAATTAAAATTCCAATTAATTTTCGGTTTATAAGTATCATTAATTGTTATTGTATGATCACCTTCTACTTGATTGGTGAACATTTGATTAGAATAAAAAAAATAAGTCCAAAAACGTAATTTAAGATCTTCAAAATTAGTACCTGCGCCAACAAATGTATTATTTTCACTATTTACATTATACAAATTTCGTATTGCAATAGTGCTATGATTACTAATTTTTAAGCCTACATTAAAAAGTGCTCCCCACAAAACCTGATTACCATATCTATCAAGTTCAATACTATCTTGACGATTTAAAGTAATGTCATCAACTGAATAGCGACTAACTCTTGAAAAGCGGTTAGTATTATTGTAAGATAAAGCAGCAAAAGTTCCAATAGCAACATTTCTTAGTTTAAAAACATTAGCTTTATTCATCTGAAAACTCAAATTCGGAGCAGCATTTTTATTTTTTATTGACCAATCATCGTTTAGCGTTCTCGAAAGTTGTGTATTTAGATCAGGCCTCGAAGCAGTGGAATCACGAAAAGTCTGTGTATTTGGAAAAGCATCTGGGAGCAAACGAGTTCCATCATCAATACCCAACCAATCAGTTTTTCCGCTTTTGTGTTTAAAAAAAGATTTTCCTGTAGTAATGGTATTATAGCCTCCAGAAAATGAAATAGATCCAGAATTACTTTCTGGTATTTGTTTAGTATTTACTTTAATAATACCACCTGCAAAATCAGCTTTATATTCTGGCGAAAAAGTTTTAATAATCGTAATGTTATCAATTATACCTGCTGGGAAAATATCAAACGTAAATGCCTTTCTGTCTGCTTCAGTACTTGGCAATGATGAATTATTTAAATAGGCTAAATTATACCGGTCATTCATTCCTCTTACAATTACAAATCTTCCACCTTGAATACTTGCGCCACTTACTCGTTTTAAAATATCCGCAGAGCTTTTATCTGGAGATTTACGAATTACATCTGCTGAAATACCATCAGAAACTGAAATGGCATTTTGTTGTACACTGTATAATGAGTTAATGGTTTCTCTGCTAAATGTTGAGGTTATAACTACTTCTGCCACTTGGGTAGAAACAGTTTCTTCCATAATTACATTTAATTCAGTTGTTTTTCCTGCAACAACTACTACTCCAGAAACTGCTTTGGTGGCATACCCTAAATATTTAAATTGAACGGTATAAACACCTGGAGCCAAATTTGAAATTTCATAATTTCCGTCGAAATTAGTTGCTGCACCTAAGCTTGTTCCAGGAATGGTTGCTGCTAATCCAATTAGCGTTTCGAGGGTGAATTTGTCTGTAACCCTTCCTCCTATTTTACCGGTTCCTTGGCCGAAAGCGGTGAAACTAAAAATGATAAATAAAAAGCTAAATAAGTATTTATGAGAGATGTAATTCATAATTTTTCTGGATAAATAAATGTCGATGGAGAATTAGACAAATGATTAATAAAAACGAAAAGCTAAGCGCAAACTATAAATTGGAGTGGTTCTGAATGTTTGTACAATTCTATCCTTACTTTGATAACCATCCGAATTAAAATCTTTCAAATCGTTTCGGTAGATGTAAGAATTTTTTGCAAATAAATTTTGTATAGCTAAACGGATGTTTAATCTGCCAATATCTTTTGCCACATGCAAATCAAGCAGATTCTGAGAACTTAGAAATGTTTCAGCATTATTTTGGTTTGAAACAAATAAAAGTTGAGCACTATTGTAATTATATACAAAACCCGCATTTAATCCCAAAGGCCTGCAATCATAAACCAAACCGGCGTTTAGCAAAATTGGCGAACTTCCATACATTGGTTTTAATTCAAAACCTTGTCCTGTGGTAGTTGCAGTCCCAGAATAATTAACTGCTGATTTAGAAATAAGCAATGCAGTATAAGCTGAAAAATTAGAAAAGAAATTAGAGCCAAATGCTTTATCAATAAATCGTAAATTTCTGTTAGCTGATAATTCTAATCCATAGGTTTTTGCTTCTGGCGCGTTTACCCAAATTAAGCGTGGAATTTCAGCTGTATTCAAATTGTTTTTATATTGAACTAATTCAATTGCATCATCAATTTTTTTATAAAAAGCACCAAGAGTAAAATTATCTCCATTTTTGGTATATAGTTCATACCTAAAATCGTAATTGTTTATGATAGCTGGTCGTAAATTTGGATTTCCAAACGTTGTAAAACCTGTATTAAAATCATATAATCCCAAAGGTGATAATTCATTAAATTCTGGACGATTAATAGTTCGGGAAAAAGAGAATCGTAACGTTTCACGATTGTTTAAATTAATCTGAACATTTAAGGATGGGAAAAAACGATTGTAACTCGTATCCCCAAATAAAGTTTTTGTAGTATCTAAACTATCTTTTGCATTAATTAAATTAAAATTTTGCTCAAACTTTTCATAGCGGAAACCATAATTTAAACGAATATAATTGGTAATGTTATTCTCAAGCGATACATGGAAAGCAGTTATTTTTGTACCTGCTTGGTAGGCATTGGAAGCAAGCGATTCATTTGCCAAAAACCTAATTGGATTAATATTAGCATTAAGAAAAATAGAATCTATAGGTAAATTAAGTAGAGAATCTGTAATAAAATCTATGTTTGGCTCGTATCTAAAATTTCGAGCTGTGAACACTACATTTCTTTCTTCGATAAATCCACCAAAACTTAAAGCATTTTTAAAATTCACAAAATTGATAGGCAACCTAAAATTCACCTTTCCACTAACAACATCCTCAAAAGATTTACTAAAATTTCTGGTAGCGCCTGGATTTACTTTGAATTTAGGTATGATTGGATTTCCGTCAAAATCAAATGATGTAGTATCTTTTGATGATTGGATTGATCTATTGTCTGGTGCATTTCGGCTTACATCATTAAAATTGGCACTCCAATTAAAGCCAAATTTATAATTTTTAATCCCTATTTGATGTTCTCCATCTAACTGACTATTAAAAGTTTGATGGGTGTAATATTGATATTCTCTGTTATTAATTACATTAGTTTTAATTTTACTTAAAAATAATGAACCATCAGAAATTCTAGTTTGATCAATAGTATTTACCCCGAATTGATTTCGAAAAGAAATGATTGAATGATTACCTATTTTGTATCCAAGATTGATAGCTCCTGTCCAATCTATTTGGTTAGAATACAATGAGTTGGTTACACTATCTCTTTTTAATGTATCATTGGAATAATTCTGCCTTGTATTTTCAGAAAAACTATTTGCATTTAAATACGTCAAACCGATAATTAATCCAAAAGCATCTTTACCTGTTTTGAAAACTGTTCCGCTGGTTAATTGTAAATTTAAATCTGGACTAGCCGTTTTACTTTTTGTTCCCCAATTGTCATTCAATTTACGAAGTTGATCGGTTCCTCTTTCTCCAATTGGGTTGAATGAATTTATGGAATCAACAAATGTTTGGGTTACTGGAAAATTTGAAGGAAGTGATCTCGAATCATCTTTATCAATTCCTAAAATATCATTATCTGATTCACGATTATATAAAAAATCCTTAGAAGTTGTTTTTGGAACTAAACTTCCTTGAATAGCTAAAGTGGTAAAACTTTTAGCAGGAATTTTTATGGTGTTAATTTCTACAACTCCTGATCCAAATTCTGCTTTATATTCTGGAGAAAAGGTTTTAATTACTCTTATATTGTCCATAAAATCTGTTGAATACATTGCAAACGCAAATCCTTGACGTTTAAAGTTAATGGCTGGATATGAAAAACCATTCAGATTGTAGGTTGTATACCGCTCATTCATACCACGAATCAAGGCAGACTGATTATTCTGTATAAGAAATTGATTTAGTCTTCTAGCAGTTTCAGCAACATTTATATCGCTAAAAGCACTTTTTCCAGAACTATTAATCTCTTCAGTTTCGCTAATAGAATTCTTTCGAAAATTATTCTGTACAAAATTATTTTCTAAATCTGAATTTACAGTATCGTTTATATCCAAATCAGAACTAATGTTAATATCCTGGAGAGTTATATATTGAATTTTATTGTTTTCAAGTCCAACCTTTAAATCTGTAATAAATTTAGGTTTTTGAATTCCGTTTTTAACCAATAAACTGTAATTGCCAGTATCTACAGTTTGAAATTCGAAGTAACCTGAAAAATCAGTTTTAGCCTCATTTCCGCCTGGCTGCAGAATAATGCTTGAGTTTGCGAGTGGTTTATTGCTTTCTTTTGCTATAACATATCCAGAAACTTTAGCTTCTTTTTGAGAAAAAGCTAGTATTGGTGTCACTATGCAATAAAAAAGCGTGAAAAAATGAGCGTAAAATTTTTTCATCAGCTGAGGTTTAAGAATCGTAAAACTAAACCCTCAAAAATTTCCATTTTGTTAAATTATCATTAAGAAATTAGCATCAAATAGAAAAATAAACACTATTTTCTTTACAATTAATTAATAAATAATTAACATTTAAAAAACATTAAAAATCAATTATTAATAAATTTTCAAACTTTTTTATTTAGAATTTACCTATTCTTAACCATATAATAACATTTTGATAACATAGCCTTTCGATTAAGTTTATTTTGAACAATTAATATTGCAATCCAAACTGATACGTCACTCATGAAACCATTATTCTCTCTAATAATAGCTTTACTTAGTTTTTTAACATTTTCCTTTGCACAACCTATTCCTCCAGATCCTGGAGTTGTAGTTCCGATTCAAATTTTAAGTTTCAACGCTAAGCTAGAAAATTCTTATGTGAGGCTTTTTTGGCAAACTGACATTTCTAAAACCAATGGAGAATTTGAAGTAGAATTTTGCACAGATGCCAAAACATGGACTACAATTCCGTCCACTAATTTGATAAAACCCAATGAAAAATCAGGTTCTTATTTCATAAATCACTTGATTACAAACTTCGAAAGCAAAACAGTGTATTATCGATTAAAAAATATAAACCTAGATGGTAGTACATATTACAGTAAAAATGTAAGTGTGGAATTGAAAAATTCAGCAACTAAATTAAGTTCTATAAATTTTCTAAATGAACAACTTACAGTTGATATTTTTTCCGATAATCAACAAGTAGCTGATTTATCAATTTTTACAATTTCAGGAGAAAAAATTGCAGGTCAAAATTTAAACTTGGCTAAAGGAATTTCAAACTATACTATTTCCTTAAATAAAAAAAGTAAAGGAATTTTAACGATGGTTATTATCGGAACTGACTCAAAAATTGTTCGAAAATTTTACGCAAATTAAAAGTAAGTTAAAAAAAATGGGAAATTCGTGAGCAATAAAATCAAGCTATCAATTATTTTTATTTATATTATTATTTTTTCTTCTTGTATTTCTCAAAGAAGAATAGCCTATTTTCAGGAAGACTTTGATAACGATTCTATTGGAAGAGTCATAGCTGATGTTTATGAATCAAAAATTCAGGCTGGTGATATATTATCAATTAATATTAGTAGTTTAAGTTCTTTAAATACAGAAGGAAGTGCAATATTTAATCCTACAACAATTAAAAATAGTATACAAGTACCAGAAACATATTTGGTAAATTCGCAAGGAAAGATTGAATTACCTGTAATAGGAGAAATGATTGTTTCAGGAATTACAATCTTCGAATTAAAAAATCAACTAAAAATTAAATTAGAAAAATATTTAAGTGAGCCATCTGTTCGCATTAGATTTGAAAATTTTAGAATTACTATTTTAGGTGAAGTGCTTAGACCTTCAGTTTATACCGTTCCTAATGAACATATTACCTTGCCAGAAGCAATTGGTTTAGCAGGCGATCTTACTATTTATGGTCGAAGAAGCAATGTAACTATCATCAGAGATGAAAATGGAAAACGGGTATTTTCCAAAGTTGATTTAACTTCAAGAAATTTATTTGAATCGCCTTATTATTACTTAAGAACAAATGATGTTATTTATGTAGAACCAAGCCGAGGTAAAACTGCATTAACCGATAAGTTTTACATTGTATTACCAAGTGTTCTTAGTTCGCTTTCATTTTTGGCAATTATATTAACAAATTTAAAATAATAGAACAAATCGGTTTCCAATCGAATCATGAAAAATGACTACCAAGAGTTTTTAGAGAATGCGGAAGATGAGTTTGATCTGCGGACAGCACTTGAAAAATATTTAAGTTTTTGGTATCTATTTGTTGCAACTACCTTTCTAAGCCTTGGTTGCGCATGGATTTACAATAAAACTGCAACTCCAATTTATGGAGCCAATGTAACTGTATTGGTTCAAGATGAAAAAAAAACAGATCCAAATTCAGATATTTTAAAAGACCTGGATCCATTCGGAGGTAAAAAAGTAATTGAAAATGAAACTGAAATTTTGCGTTCCAAAACATTGATGCAAAAAGCAATTGATTCATTAGACTTTGATGTTACCTACGTTTTCGAACGTTCTTTTAAAACAAAAGAACTATATAAAAATAGTCCATTTACAGTTTCCTATGATACCATTACTCCGCAGGGATATAATATTTTTTATGCGGTAAAATTTTTAAATTCAAATTCATTTGAATTCTCTTATAAATATGGGATTGGTTTTGATCAAAAACATTTAAGTAATCATAGAATTGGAGATTCCGTTAGCACTCCATTCGGCAAATTCATGATTAATAAACGTGAAAATTTCGAAAGTCTTTTAAAAGAATATGCGAATGAAACAGGATCATTTAAATTTTATTTAAGAACGAGAGATTATTTAGCTGCGGATTACAGAAGCAGATTAAGTGTTGATTTGGTAGCAAGAGAATCCTCGGTTTTAAGTTTATCTGTTGAAGATGAGGTTCCACAAAAGGGTGTAAATTTATTAAATGCATTAGCTAATGCATATATAAAAAGCGATATAGATGAAAAAAACAGAATTGCTCGAACGACTTTAAATTTTATAAATGAGCGATTAAAACTTATTCTTGCAGATTTAAGCGAAGTAGAATTAGGAGTAGAAAAATTTAAAACAGAAAGAGGAACAATTGATATTGGATCAGAAGCAACTATCTTTTTAGACAATGTAAGAAATTACGATGCAGAATTAAGTAAAGTGAAAATACAATTAAATATTGTTACAGACATCGAACGATATATTAATAACAGAACAAGATCAACTAGAGTATTACCAACTACTTTAGGAATTACTGACCCACTTATTATTAAATTAGTTAACGAATTAAGTGATTTGGAATCAAAACGTGAACAACTTGCCAGAGAAACCAAAGCAGATAACCCAAGATTGTTAGCTTACGATAGCCAAATAGATGTTAGTAAATCTAATCTTTTAGAAAATGTACAAAATTTAAAAATTGGATTAAAAAGCAAAGAAAATGATTTGAAGCGGTTGGTTTCTAAATTTGAAAAAGAAATAAAAGGAGTACCAGAAACTCAAAGGGAGTTAGTAAATATTGAACGTCAACAAACTGTAAAACAAAATTTGTATATTTTTTTATTGCAAAAACAAGAAGAAACAGCACTTTCTTTTGCTGCAACTATTGCAGATAGTAAAATAATTGATGAAGCTAGAAGTACATACGCACCTGTAAAACCTTATAAAGGAACCACTTATCTTATTGCATTTATCGCAGGTTTGGTGCTCCCGATATTGTTTATTAATGGGCGAGATCTGTTGAATAATCGAATTACAGATGCCAAACAAATACGTTCATTATCTAATTTAGAAGTGACAGGGTCTATAAGTGAGAATAAAAGTAAAAATTCAATTGTAGCTGGTAAAAACAATACATCTCCAATAGCAGAAGAATTCCGACTACTTAGAACAAGTCTTTTATCAGGAAACTTAGAAAAACCATTACAAAAAATACTAATAACATCTAATGGTTCTGGAGAAGGTAAAACATTTATCGCTTTTAATCTCGGAATTACCTTTGCGCTTAGTGGAAAAAGAACAGTTCTACTTGAAATGGATTTAAGAAAGCCTGGCTTTTCTACTATTCTTAACTCGACTGAAACAAAAGGTTCAGGAGGTTATTTGATTGGAAATGCTGAATTAAATGAAATTATCGTAAAAAGTGAGTTTTTAGATTCCTTGTATATTATTCAGAGTGGCCCGGTTATACAAAACCCAGCTGAATTATTTTTAGGAGAAAACCTTAAGCATTTAATGAATTATCTGGAAAATAATTTTGATTATATAATTATTGACACTCCGCCGGTAGGTATTATTACAGACGGCTTACAATTGGTAAACTGGGCAGATCAGATTTTATATATTGTTCGCTATAATTATACTAAAAAGAAAAGTTTGAATCAATTAAAGCAATTGCAAAAGCAATCCGTTCTATCAAATGTTTCCATCATCTTTAATAAAATAAGATTGCCAAAAAAAGTATATAAAAATTCCTACTACTATACTTCAGATAAGCAAACTGATATTGCTATTCCAGAAAAGGTATAAACGTCGTGCTCAATAAGTTTGTATAAATGAAAAAGCCTGGCCTAACTTTTAACTTAAATCAAAAATTTTTATCTACAATAGATGAAAACCAAATAAGTCCACTTGAAATATTTAAATGGCTTGTAATACTCACGAGTTTTATTTTGAGTGCATTTTTGCTAAAAGAGATATTTACAGTTGCATATTTTATTTTTTTTCTATTTCTTATAGTAATTAAAAAACCTCATACTAATCTGTTTTTTTTAATTATTTGGATTTTCACCTTCGATTTTTTCAAAGGGCAAGGTTATATTTTATATGAAAATGCAAAAACAGTTGAAAAATTGGCATTTTTATTACTTTTTGGGTTTATTTTAATAGATAAAAAACTTCATTCAAATCAATTAACTGATACTTCATCCTTTATAAAAGCATTATTTAGCTGGAATGCATTATTAGCCATATCAATATTAGCTGGTATTTTATTTGTAAATTTTAACTATCCTACCACTAAAACTATAATTTCTAACCTTCGTTATTTCTTCCTATTCCTGATTATTTATCAATTAAAATTTAATAGCAAAGAGTGTAAAGGTTTATTGAATCTAATTATTGCATTAAGCATTATTCAAGTACCAATTGCAATTGCACAATTCAATAAGATAATACCTCCATCACAAACCTATTTTATTTATGGCGGCTTTACTTACGATTGGGAAGCTGGACTAGATGATGTAGCTTCGGGTACTTTTGGTGCTGCAGCATCAGCTCAATTATCATGGTTTCTATCATTAATATCTTTATTTTTATTTAGTTATGGTATTTTAATTAAATCTAATGCTGTAAAATTATTAAGCATATTTCCATTACTCCAATATGCAGTTGTAGATTCAAAAGGTGCATTAGCAGTTACTGCATTTATGTTTGGTTTATATTTCTACAATTTATATAAATATCGCATACGTTTAAAAATACAGGCTACAAAAATCATATTTCCAATATTGTTGTTGGCAACTTTTGCTTATGGTTTCAATAGTCTTTGGAAGAATTACTACGAAAAATCAGAATTCACAACCATTGAAAATGTAAATCAGTTGTATGTAAGTTCATACCAGACAATTTTTGAAAACGTGCTCAGCTGGGGTAAAATAGCTGGATTTTATTATGTTGCAGATTTGCAATCGCAAGAAAACCCATTTAAAATATTGACAGGATTTGGTATTAGTGAATTTAGTTTTGCTGGGAAAAATAGACTTTGGAAAGTAAGAAAACAACTGAAAATAAGTATGCAAAAACATAATGGTGTGAATGAATCGTCTGGTTTTATCAGAATATTTGCAGAAACAGGATTATTTGGGTTACTAATCGTTATTGCTATTTATTATTCATTGTATAGATTTTACAAAAAATTTAAATTCAATACTGTTTTTGGTAAAAACATGCAACTTATTTGCTGGCCTTTTTTAATAGGTTCTGCATTATTTGGTTTTACTGCAGGTACACTTTCTATTATTTCATTATCGCTTGTCACGTTTTGGATATTTACTGCTCTGGCATTAAAATTTGAAAATATATATTTAGGTAGACGCATATTGGCTTCACAAGCTTTAGAATCAGGTTATGTGTGATTCTGCCGTTGTCCTAATAATATTTAATCGACCTGAAAATACTGAAAAAGTATTAGAGCAGATATTTATTGCTAAACCTGCTAAACTTTACATAATTGCTGATGCGGCAAGAGAAAATGTAAAAGGAGAATTAGAATTAACTATTAAATGCAAAGAATTAATAGATAAAATTCAATGGAAATGTGAAGTAAAAAAAAATTATGCTTTGCAAAACATGGGATGTGGCTTAAGAATTAGTTCAGGACTAGATTGGGTTTTTTCTAATGAAGATTCGGCAATAATTTTAGAAGATGATTGTGTTCCTGCTCAATCTTTTTTTACATTTTGTGATCAAATGCTTAGTAAATATAAAAATTCAAATTCCATTTATCATATATCCGGTACTCGTTGGAATGAAGAAAAAAAAACTGATGAAGATTATTTTTTTAGCAGATATGCACATGTATGGGGATGGGCAACTTGGAGACGCGCTTGGCAACAATACGATTATAGTTTAAGTAAGTGGCCAGAAGCAAAAAAATTGGAAAATTATAAATTAATATTCCAATCAGAAAACGAATATATTTTTTGGAATTCTCAATTTCAAAAAATGTTTTTGGATGAAAATAAATCAACTTGGGATTACCAATGGCAATTTACAATAGCAATCAATCAAGGATTGTGCATAACTCCAGCCAAAAATTTAATTAGTAATATCGGAATTGATGGGACTCATTTAAATATTAAAACTGGAACAAGTAACTTCTATTTTAATCGTAAAGCTGATGAGCAATTTTCTGTCATAAAACATCCAGAAATATTGACTTATAATAATGTTTTTGATAAGTATCATTTTCGAAAACATTTTTACAATAGCACTGCAAAAAAGATAAAAAAGAAACTGATTGCGATTTTTAATAAACTAAATTTATTTTTTAGCTTCTAATAATGTTAAGTCTGATTAATAATCGATTAGAAATTTTACTTAAATCAAATTTCCTTACTCAAATAAAAAACTCTATATTTTATTTTGGAGCATCTGTTATTCAATTAATTATTAGTTTATATACCTCGCCAATATTTGCCAAAAATTTATCAACAACTGATTTTGCAATAATTGGATATTATTTAACAATCCAAAGTTTTTTATCTATATTCTTTACTTTTTCCTTCCAAAGTTATTACATAAATGTATTTTTTAAAAATTCAGAAACAGACCGAAAAAAGATACTATCTACCATAATAATATTCAGTACGTTGTTTAATTTAATACTATCGACCATTGTATTTTTCGCATTAAAATTATATTTTTCAGAAACTTCAGTTATTATTCCATCATATCCTTATCAGTTTTTACTAATTGGAATAATGTATCTAAACGTTTATGCAACGTTATTTGAAGTGAATTTTAGAGTAAATAAAAAAGCAATAAATTATTTTATTTTTAAAACACTTTTGATATTATCCAATATAGTATTAGCCTTGCTTTTTGTTGTTCACTATAAAATGGGTGCAGAAGGTAGAATGATTGCTACTTTTCTTTCTCAATTTCTTTATGCGATTATTGCAATTATTTTTTTATCAAAAATCTTAACTTTTAAATTCAGCAAAATTGAATTAAAAAAAGCAATAAGATTTTCATTGCCATTGGTCATTAGTAGTATTTTTTACTTTCCAATTATTAGTTTAGACAATATTTACTTAGAAAAATTAAGTAATCTAAATTCTCTTGGATTATATAATATTGGATTAAATGTAGCCAATTACTTATTTGTTATGTTTTTTGCCATTTACCAAGCTATTGAGCCAGATATTGCGAAACATACGATTCAAAAAAACAAAGCAGCTTTAATCAAAACAATTGGGTTGTTTTCAATAATTCTATGCTTATGTACTCTATTATTTATTCTATTTTCTAAAACAATATTATATTATTTAACGGCTGGCATTTACACTTCAGCCTATAATTACGCTAATTTATTAGCTTTTTCGTTTTTCTTAGTTATTATTTTTTCATTTCTAAGCTGTATTTTAATGCACTTGCAAAAAACTCGGATTTTATTTATTATTAATGTAATTGGAGGTTTATCTAGTTTTGCTGTTTACCATTATTTAATTTCAATTTATACCTTTGAGGGTGCCGCTTATGGAAGAATTATATTATTTGCTTTAATGGCTTTATTATGTGTTTTTTTTATCAGTCAGCGAAATAAAAAATGGCTTCGAATTTTAAGAATATCATGAAAATTCTTTTTATAAATTCTTCAGATAAAGCAGGAGGTGCATCCACAGCAGCTTTCAGACTTCATTTGGCTTTAAAAGAAAAGTATCAAACTGAAAATAGTTTTATTGTTGCCGATAAATTACTTCCCTACAATTACATATTCTCAACAAGAAAAAAAAAGTATAAAATTGTAACTGAAAAAATTATAGAAAAAATAACAAGCAATATAGGTCTTCAATATCAATTTTTTCCATTTTCTGGTTCTATTCTATTAAAGAAAGCAAAAGAAATAAAACCGGATATTATTAGTTTGCACAATACACATGGAGGTTATTTTGCTACTCCCTTACTAAAAAAACTATCATCTATTGCACCTATTGTATGGACTATGCATGATATGTGGCCAATAACTGCTAGCGCAGCTCATACATTCGAAGATACTTCTTGGAAAATCGGACGAGCAGGTAAAAATGAATTTAAAATTCCACCAAAAACACTGATAAATAATGGGGATTGGTTAATTAATCAGAAAAAAAGTATCTATCAAAAGTCACAGCTTTCATTTATTACTCCATCCAAGTGGTTATATCAAATAGCAAAGCAAAGTCCATTAACTCAAAACAAAAGTATTAGCCAAATATATAATGGGTTAGATACGAAGGTTTTTTTTCCGTACAACAAAGAAGAAATGCGTCTAAAATTTGCTATTCCGAGCAATGCAGATGTTATTATTTTTAGTGGTGATGGTAATTTAATAAATAACCCATGGAAAGGTGGGGAAGAATTAGAAAACATTTTAAAAAAATTAAATTATAGCAATACAAAGAATTTAATCTTTTTAATAATAGGTAAAGGTGAATTATCTTATTTAGATGATTTACATAATGTTACAGTTATCAAAACAGGATATATAAATAGTGAGATGGAAATGGCTATGTATTTATCTTCTGCAGATCTTTTCATATACCCTACTAAAGCTGATAATTTGCCAAATTCATTAATTGAAGCTATAAGTTGCGGACTTCCCTGTGTAACTTCAGACATTGGTGGCTGTGCTGAAATTATACAAGATGGCATTACTGGAAAAGCAATAAATTTTGGAGATGGGAGTAAATTCGCTTATGAAATTTTGGCTTTACTTTCAGACAAAAAAATGTTGGCTCAAATGAAAGTTAATTGTAGAGAAACGGCTTTAAGGAAATTTGATTCTTCAAAAATGGCTGATTCATACTTTGAGTTTTTTTCAAAAGTACGTTCAGAATTATAAATTAGGAAACTTCATTTTATATTTTGTTCACTTCAAAAAACAAAAAGTTAGCAATTTCTTAACATTAAAAATAGGTTAAGTTTAAGTAGCAAATGTACTTTTAGAAAGTAAAAAAATCAATATCTCTCTCAAAATGAAAAATATTAACAATTTCGGAACTCTATTCTTCTTCTTTTTACTAACTATTGTTTTTGCTAAATCTTCCGTTTTGGCTGCATTCACAATATCAGAAGGAAATCAAAATTTAATGAATTATGCTCAATCTTTTGGACCATCCGCCGCAAAGACATATTTATTAAGTGGCAATTCATTATCTCCATTATCAGGAACTATAAATTTTTCAGGATTAACAAATTTTGAAATTTCAACTGATGAAGGAATTTCATACGGATCAACATCAATTTTATATTCTAACGGAACTTTTACGAATCAAAAAATAATGATTCGATTAAAAGAAGGATTAAAAGTTTCAAGCTTTTCTGAATTAATAAATGTTTCTGGCGGTGCTTCTACACCTGTAACTTTTAATGTTTCTGGCACTGTAAACGATATTCCTACTTCGTTTGAGTGGTCTGGGGCCTTCGGAAATGATTTTCTAAATAATAAAAATTGGGTACCATTTGGTGTGCCAGATGCTAATGACAACGTAAACATAGTGGGCGTAGCTAATATAGCTATAATAGATCAAAACCAAGTAGTTAAACTTAAATCAGTAACTATATCACAGGGTGGCGAACTATTAGTTAATACATCAGATACTGTAACAATCAATGGTAATTTTTCTAATTATGGAACATTTCAACAAATAAATACTGGAGAAATAGTATTTGCTGGAAATTGGACAAACATGTTAACAACTGGAATTCAAGGATTTATTACAAGCTTTACTAATGTAATTGTAGATAAAGGTATAAACGGAAAACTTGAGTGCAATACTCCTATTAAAGTTGCGAATACATTGCGCATTAAAAGTGGGCATTTTGTAATAACTGGTCAATAATTTTATAGATAAAAAATCAGCTACCTAAAATGAAAAATGATATTTGCATTATAATTCCAGTATATAATAGAGTAGAACTTACTCTGAAATGCTTGATGTCGTTGCAAAATCAAACTGTTACAGGTTTTTCTGTTATTGTAATTGACGATGGTTCAACAGACAATTCACTATATTTAATAAGAGAACAGTTTCCATTAGTAAAAGTTATGCATGGCAACGGAAATCTATGGTGGGCTGGAGCAACTAATGCTGGAATTAACTATGCAATGTCCGCAGGATATGATTATATCTTGTGTTTAAACAATGATGTAGAAGTTGCCAATGATTTTATTGAACAAATACTATTAGCAGCAGAAAAGAAACCTGATGCACTAATTGGAGCAGCAGGGTATAATATTAAAACAGGAAAACTAAATTACATTGGTTCTACTTTTAATTGGAAAAAAGGAACAATAGTTGACTTATTGGAAAAATATCCCGAAAGAAAAGAACAAAATTTAATTATGCTTACCAACTTTATAGGTCGAGGATTATTAATTCCCGTTAAGGTATTTGAAAAAATAGGTTTGTTTGATAACTACGATTTTCCACAAGGTCTCGCTGATTTGGATTTCACATTAATGGCACATCGTGCAGGGTTTGAGATTTACTGCTCAACGAAATCAAAAGTTTTTGCACATTCTGATTTACATACATCAAAGGAATACTTTGAAAAATATAATTTAAAAAACTTCTATTTATATTTAACAGATATTAAAGGAGCTGGGAACATTAAATTCAGGTGGAAATTTGGAATGAGAAATGCTCCTGATGGCTACAAAATTTATTATTCTTTAGTTTCTATTTCAAGATGTATTCTTGGATATATTAAGCGGTGGTCAGGTGATAAAAAGATCAGTAGAATCTAGGTAATGACTCCAATAATAATTCACCAAAAAATTCTTCCACACTATCGAATTGCCATTTTTGATGCGTTGATTGGCAGACTTAAAAACACTACAATAGTTTACGGACAACAGCAAAAAAATGAATCTTTAAAGTCAACATTAGTAAATAAAGAAAACTATCTACTAACAAAAAATTACTATTTTTTCAAAGATAAAATCTTTTACTCAGGTGCATCTTTATTTATTTTTAGGAAAAAACCTAAAGTAATAATATCTCAATTTAATGTAGGAAATTTAAATTTGTACCTATTGTTTTTACTACGGCCAATTCTTGGCTATAAAATAATACTATGGAATTTTGGATATGACCCAGAAAATGGTTTTGCACCAAATGCTGTATTTAAAGATAAAATAA
Organism: bacterium; assembly: GCA_031412335.1. Lineage (GTDB taxonomy): Bacteria > Bacteroidota > Bacteroidia > Sphingobacteriales > Sphingobacteriaceae > JBBQYA01. The sequence goes on from JANOCT010000013.1 coordinate 83,623, forward strand.
GATTATACTTTTATCAAAAAACAGATGCAGCTCTATTTTATTGGCAGAAAGGAAAAGAAGTTGTTGAAGAATTTTCTAAAAGAACTGACCACTATTTTGTGGCACCAAATACGCTAGACACTACTACTTTAGTTAAATACAGAAATGAATTTGAAAAGACTGGAAAAGGTATGATTAAAGCTAGTTTAGGAATAGCTGAAAAGTTTCATTTTGTATATGTAGGAAGACTATTATTAGACAAACAAATTGATTTACTACTTAAGGCTTTTTCTGAATTTAGAAACGATCCAGAGGTGCGATTAACAATAATTGGTAATGGCCCTGAATTGCTCAATTTGCGAAAGACTGCAGAAGAGTTAAATTTAAAAAATTGCTTTTTTCCTGGAGAAATATTGGATCAATATGAAGTTGGAAAATGGATATTTATTAGCGAGGCATTTATAATGCCTGGTAGATTAGGTAATTCTGTTGTTCATTCATTTTGTTTTGGTGTACCTATAATTTCTCAACGAAAAGATTATTTTTATCATGGCGAAGGTATAGGATACATAAAAGATACTCAAAACGCATTTTTAGCTGAAGATAATAACTCAGAATCTATATCTAAAAAAATGAGATTGTTAATTGAAGATCAAGAGATTGCATTAAATATGAGGGAATCAGCTATAAAAACAGTTGAAAATGAATGTTCGCTTGAAAAAATGATAGAAGGATTTGAAAATGCAATAAAATTTGTAAATAAACAAAAAAATGAAAGTTCTGCAGGTTCATAATCAGTACCAACAGGGCGGTGGCGAAGATGTAGTAGTTAGATCAGAAAAATTATTGCTTGAAAGAAATAGTCACGAAGTCATCTCATATTACAAAAGCAATGATGAAATAAAAAAGTATTCAGTCGCTGAAAAAATAGCGTTACTATGGAATACTACTTGGTCAAAAAAATATTTTAATGAGTTTTCAGCTGAGTTAAAAAAAGTCAAACCTGATATTTGCCATATTCATAATACTTTTCCGGTTATTAGTCCATCTATATTATATGCTTGTCAATTAAATAAAATACCAATCGTAATTACTTTACATAATTACCGACTAATTTGTGCTAACGGTCAGTTTTTCAGAAATGGTTTACCTTGCGAAAAATGTCTAGGTTCTTCATCCATACATGCAATTCAACATGCTTGCTATAGAAATTCGCACATTCAAAGCTTTGCATCAGCAAATATGATTGAGATTCACAAAATAAAAAAAACTTACACAAAGCTCCCAAGTGCTTTAATTTGCTTAACAGAATTTGCTAAAAATAAATTTATTGAATCTGGAATTCCAGAAGAATTGTTATTTATTAAACCAAACTTTATATTTACTGAACAAAATATTGAAGTAGAAAAAGAAAATTATTTTGTTTTTATTGGAAGACTTGAAAAAGCAAAAGGAACTGAGCTTTTAATTAATTTAAATATTTATATGCCTAATATCAGGCTCAAAATAATTGGAGGTGGTGACGAAGAAAACAGATTGAAAAATCAAACGGATTATGAATTTACTGGAGCAATTTCAAGAGACAAAGTATTAAGTATTCTTAATAAAAGCAAAGCACTAATATTTACTTCTATTTGGTACGAAGGTATGCCATTAGTAATTTTAGAAGCATTTTCTCTTGGTATTCCTGTTATTGCTTCCAATATTGGAGCAATTTCAGAAATGATTATTGATCATAAAAATGGATTACTTTTCGAAGCAGGCAATGTTGAATCATTATCAGAAAAGATAATTTGGGCAACTAATAATCCTGATGAAATGAAGCAAATGGGTAAAAATGCATATCTAGATTTTGTTAATAAGTACTCTTCTCAATCAAATTTAAAACTACTGGAAAATATATATGAATCAGCTCTCAAAAAATGATCAATTTTCTAAAAAAATAATGGGTTTTAATTTATTTAATGGAAAGTTACCTTTTATAGATCGAAAAAAAGAAATTGTAGTAAATACTGTTAATGCATATTCTGCTGTATTATCAAATAAAGATGAAAAATTTAAATCTGCCTTAAATAAATCAGATATACTACTACCTGATGGTGTGAGCATGGTTATCGCTGCCAGATTTCTTGCCAACAAAAAAATAAAGAAAATAGCAGGAATGGATGCATTTAATCATTACATAAATGAAATAAAAAAAATAGGTGGAACTTGCTTTTTCTTAGGCTCAAATAGTAGTACGCTCTCTAAAATACAATTAAAATTAGAACGTAACATTCCGGGCATTAGAGTTGGCGTTTACTCTCCACCTTATAAAAATGATTTTTCTTACCAAGATAATTATCAAATGCTTTATGCAATAAATTCTTTTAAACCCGATGTATTATTTGTAGGAATGACAGCCCCTAAACAAGAAAAGTGGGTTTTTGAAAATAAAGATAATTTACGCATACCTGTAATTTGCTCAATTGGGGCAGTATTTGATTATTATGCAGGAAATATTCATAGAGCTCCAAAATTTGCTAGAGATATGGGATTTGAATGGTTTTGGCGTTTACTAAAAGAACCAAAACGTACTTGGAGAAGGTATTTAATCGGAAATACTCAATTCCTCATCTTGTTAATAAAACATAAATTTTCCTGAATAAAATCTATATGAAAATATTATTGGTTATAGGTACAAGACCAAATTTTATAAAAGTATCACAATTTAAAAAAGAAGCAATAAAATCAAAAAATCTTGAACTTAAAATTGTACATACGGGCCAACATTATGATATAAAAATGGCCGATATATTTTTTAATCAATTAAAAATCGAGCCAGATTTTTACCTAAATATTGAACCTTCTTCTGCTTGTTCGCAAGTTGCAGAAATCATGCTTAAACTAGAAAAATTAATCCAAAACGAATTTGAAGCAGATTTAGTAATTGTAGTTGGCGATGTGAATTCTACAGTTGCAGCGGCTATGGCAGCTAATAAATTAAATATCCCAATCGCACATTTAGAAAGTGGACTTCGTAGCAGTGATAGGTCAATGCCCGAAGAAATAAACAGAATTGTAACTGATCAATTAAGCGATATATTTTTTGTAACTGAAAATAGTGGAGTTGAAAATCTTCTTGCTGAAGGCAAAAATATTGAGCAAATTTATTTTGTTGGAAATACTATGATTGATTCTCTTGCAGCATTTGAGTTTGAGATTCAAAAAAATGAAATACTTACAACATTAGATTTAAAATCAAAAAATTATATATTGGCAACAATGCACAGACCTGCAACAGTTGACACAGAATATGGCTTAAGAAAATTAATTGATTTATTTGAAGATGCAAGTAAAATAACAAAAATTGTTTTTCCAATTCATCCAAGAACGGTCAAAAAACTTATTGATTTTAATTTATACGAATATGTAAATAATTTGCCAAATCTTATTTTAACAGAACCTTTAGATTATTATGCTTTTCAAAAGTTATTGTGCGAAGCTAAATTGATTATTACTGATAGCGGCGGTATTCAAGAAGAAACGACTTATAGAAAAACACCTTGCTTAACACTAAGGCCAAATACAGAAAGACCGATAACAGTTGAAATTGGAAGCAATATTCTTGTTCCATTTGACAAATTGGAAATTCGAAAATATATCTCAATGATTGAAAATGGAGAATTTAAGCAAAGTCAAATTCCAAAATATTGGGATGGTCTATCAACAAAAAGAATTATAAAAATATTAGATAACATTGCAGAAAATAAAAAATTAGCATAAATAATTCTATATTTTAAAAATACTAAAAATGAACAACAATTTCGCACAGGTTTTCAAATTGACAAATATTATTGTCGATTTCCTGTTGCTTAACATTTCGTTTTTTTTAGCTTATCATTTAGTGATTTTATCAGGTTCTTTACTTGAGAATATAAATTTTCTAAACTTATTAATAACACATAATCTCATCTGGTTTATTATTGCTTCAATCGTAAATTATTACGAAATAGGTAAACAAATAGCCATTGAAAGAAAATTTTACAGAACATTCAGACTTTTTTTATTTTATTATATAGGAATAAATATTTTTATAGTTGTAACTAAAGCATACTTCATTCCTCCCAGATTTTTACTATATTTTTTATTGTTTTTTTCTTTAAGTCTTATCTTTTGGAAACTTATGACTGTTATTTACCTAACAAGATCTAAGAAAAATTTTAAACCAAGAGGAAAAATAGTTATAGCTGGAGGTGGAGATTTAGGTACGCAATTGATGGATTACATAAAAAAAAGTCCTGATGTAAATAAAGAATTTGTAGGTTTTTTCGATGACTTCAAAGACAATTGTCTTTTTCCGGATTTAGTTATTGGTTCTGTCAATGATTGTATAAGTTATTCTATTTCAAATAAAATTACAGAGATATATTGTGCTTTACCAGCATCAGAAAACGGAAAAATGTTTGATATCATGTACGAAGCAGACAAACACATGATTCGAGTACATATTATTCCAGATTTTCGTCATTTAATTCAAAAGCAAATAAGATTAAATTTTTTCGGCAATATACCTGTGCTGGATGTGCGAGAAGAACCTCTTGAAAATATTTTCAATCGATTAATCAAACGCCTTTTTGACCTTGTTTTTTCATTATTTGTAATTGTTTTTATATTAAGTTGGTTTATACCTCTTGTAGCATTAATCATAAAGCTAACTTCTTCTGGTCCAATATTTTTTATGCAATTAAGATCAGGTAAGAATAATATTAGTTTTAAATGTTATAAGTTCCGAAGTATGTATTTGAATGATGATGCACATATAAAACAAACTACTATAAATGATTCGAGAATTACACCAGTTGGTAAGATTTTACGAAAATATAGTATCGATGAGTTACCTCAATTTCTAAATGTATTAATGGGGAAAATGTCGGTTGTTGGTCCACGCCCTCACATGCTGGAACACACGAATTTATATAGCAACCTTATTGACAAATATATGGTAAGGCAATTCCTTACTCCAGGAATTACCGGATGGGCACAAGTAAATGGATTTAGAGGAGAAACAAAATTAACAGACCAAATGGAGAAAAGAATAATTCATGACATTTGGTATCTCGAAAATTGGTCTTTATTATTAGATTTTAAAATTGTTTTATTAACTATTGCAAATATTTTTAAAGGTGAAGAGAATGCAATCTGATATTATCTTTTATCTAAATAATAAATAACTCCCCATCGAGGAAGTATTGTACCACTGAAAAAATTATCCTCTTGTTCATCAAAAAATTTAGGCGATCTTGTAAAATTAACAGTCGGGATTAGCTCAAAAACAAAACTTAGCTTATTAATTTTTTCAAAAGGTGTAAACTCCGTTCCAATTTGGATACCCCCTTGAAAAGTAAGAAAATTATCTTTTAGAACTATGTTATCCAAAGTTGATTCGCTCCTACTCCAATTATATGTTAAACCCACTGTAGGCCCAGCATAAATTCGAACACGTTCATTTCGTTGAATAATATATAAAACAGAAGGTTGGAAGGTTAGCCTGCCTGTAAATCTCTTATCTTTTACTGACACAAAACTAGTGTCATTTATTTGTAGGATAGAATTTAACTCACTTGTTTGAAAAGAAGGAGAAAGTTTATACTCGTACACAAATCTCTTGTAAATTCTAGTTCTAATCCCTAAAGAAGCCGAATTAGAACTAAAAATTATTCCGGTTTGAGCAAAGGATACTATTGAAAAGAACAATAAAAATATTAAAATTTGAACAAATGATGATCTAAAAATAACCCACATAATTTAGCTTAAAAACAAATAAATTCTGCGCGAAGTTATGGTGCTATTGTAAAATTAAAACTGTTATTATGTTAATTTAATGTTAAATTATTAATAAAAAATGACCTTGAATTTAAAATTATATTACTAAATGCTTGGAATTTGATTCTAAAAAAGTGAGTTTTTATACAATGCATAGTTTAAAACTTGCCACGCTTCATTTATTTTATCATTGTCTAATAATTTTTTTGCTTCATATTGCAAATCTTGAATTGCTTTTGACTCAATTCCTTCAGGAATGTTATTCTTATCAAACTCAGGAATTTGTTCCACATTACCCAACTTACCTAAATCATTACCTGTCAATATTTTAGAATTTCTTATAATAGCTGGCAAGGCATCAACTCCAATACCCAATGTACTTAACGGTTTTGCTACTTTAAATAAACTTTCTGGTGTTACACGGCAATACCAATCTCCTCCCAAACGCGCCACATGATCCATTTTTACTTGATCAATCTTATTGTTTTCATCTAATACATTTTCACTGATATGGATTAAAAGAATTTCTGCTAAAACAATATTACCTGCTCCACCCTTATCTCCCAACGATATTACATCGATTATTTTACACTCCATTTGTACAGGTGACTCTTTAACTCTTGGAGGTTGTACTAATTCCGATTTTAATTCTGTAAAGCCAGCTTTTTCAAACTCATTTACTCCTTTAGAATAATCAGTACTTGCCAACGAAGTTTGCTGAACCATATTGTAATTTACTATATTTATCACACATTCAGGAACTTCTAAAATATTTTGCAAGGTATGTTTTGTTGTATTATCTCTAACTCTTCTGGCTGGAGAAAATACACAAACAGCAGGATTTGCACTTACTAAATTAAAAAAACTAAATGGACTTAAATTTACATTACCTTTTTTATCTATAGTGCTGGCAAAACAAATAGGCCTTGGCGCAATTGCATATTGTAAATAATTTTGACGTTCAGCTGGCGATAAATCTGCAATAGAAATGGTTAACATAAATTAACTTTTTAAAATATTTACTTATAAATTAATTACAATGTAAAATAAGCTTACATTTTTTTTAATTCTAATATTGACCAACTCGTTTCAACTGCTTTTATGGTATTACTTAATCTTCCTAACCCAGTAATTTCCATTTCCACGATATCGCCAGGTTGCAACCATTGTGTTTTATAAGATGGATCATTTAATAATCCCGTTCCATTCAATTCAAGGAAACAACCTGAACCTACTGTTCCTGAACCAATTACATCACCTGGCAAAATATCAACGCCATAAGCGCAACGCTCTATAATTTCTGCAAAAGTCCAATCCATATCACCCATATTTCCGTCAGAAACTTGAATACCATTTACCCAACATTTCATTTTCAAATTATATTGCTTACCAGTATGATTAGTTTTAGTCTCCTTTAAATAAGGTTCTAATTCATCAGGTGTTACCAACCAAGGCCCAATTACTGTCGAAAAATCTTTTCCTTTAGCTGGGCCAAGATTTAATAGCATTTCTTCCATTTGCAAAACTCTTGCACTCATATCATTCATTATTAAATAACCAGCAATGAAATCATCTGCCTCCGATGCTTTAATATTTCTTCCCTTTTTCCCAATTACAACAGCTGCTTCTAATTCAAAATCGAGTTTTTGAAAGTGATCTGGCATACATTCCAATTCACCTGGACCTTGAATAGCATTATGATTGGTAAAATAAAAAATCGGATATTGATCAAATTCAGGAATCATTTCTACTTTTCTATTTCTTCTGGCTGTTGCCACATGCTGGCGAAATGCATACCCATCTCTACACGAAGTTGGATACGGAACTGGAGCCATTAATTCATAGAATACTTCATGTTTTGCTTGTAATTTTCCACTTTTAATTGCTGCATCAATTTGCTTTGCCAACAACATAAGCTCCTCTCCTTCTTTCAAAAAAGACCCCATATTATCAGGAATCAATTTATTACACGAATTAAGATTGTAAATTCTACCATCTATAAAAACCCCTAAGTGTTCATTATTCTCTGTTTTGTAACTTACTAATTTCATCTGGTTTTGGTTAAAAGGAATTATTTAATTTTTAAATGCTTATTAATTATTTCAAAACATAATCTAAATTATCTTAATAAACCATTAAAAAAATAGTTTTTCTATTTTCATTGGTACAATCACAAAAAAATAATTCAAATATAAAAAAATGAAAAACTAGCAATTGGTCTATTCGCTCCAAACTTATAATTCATAACTCATAATTCATAACTTATAACTTATAATTCATAAAGCCTGCACAATCCTTTTTTTTCTTAATTTTGAACACCTAATTATAATTATGGCCTTTTATCATACTCTTGGAACTATTCCTCCAAAACGACACACCGTTTTCCGCAAACCAAATGGAGTTTTATATGCAGAAGAATTAGTTTCTACCGAAGGTTTTTCAAGTGTTTATTCATTGGTTTACCATTCGCACCCACCTACCATTGTAAAAAAACTCGGTGAACCTTACTCTGTTGAACCAAAAATAGCTCGCGAAAAACACCTAAAGCATACCAGCCTACGAGGGTTCAATATAAAACCAGAAGAAGATTACTTGCAAAGCCGAAAACCCGTTTTAGTCAATTCCGATCTACATATTTCGTTGGCAGCTCCCAAAAAATCGATGACTGATTATTTTTATAAAAACAGTCAAGCGGATGAATTAATTTTTATTCATGTTGGATCTGGAGTTTTGAAAACTGGTTATGGGCAAATTCCTTTTGAATACGGTGATTATTTAATTATTCCACGCGGAACTATTTATCAATTACATTTTAATACAGAAGATAATCGACTTTTTATTGTTGAATCATTTAGTCCAATAACCACTCCAAAACGCTACAGAAATGATCAAGGGCAACTTCTTGAACACTCACCATTTTGTGAGCGAGATATAAAAAGACCACAAAATCTAGAAACTTTTGATGAAGAAGGCGATTTTAAAGTGCTGATAAAAAAGCAAGGATTAATCTATCCATATACTTATGGCACTCACCCCTTCGACTTTATTGGTTGGGACGGTTACCATTATCCTTATGCGTTTTCAATTCATAATTTCGAACCAATTACTGGCCGATTACATCAACCACCACCTGTTCATCAAACATTTGAAGCACATAATTTTGTGGTTTGCTCTTTCGTACCCCGCAAATACGACTATCACCCACAGTCCATTCCTGCGCCATACAATCATAGTAATATAGATAGCGACGAGGTTTTATACTATGTAGATGGTGATTTTATGAGTCGCAAAAGTGTAGAAAAAGGTCAAATTACACTACATCCTGGTGGTATTCCACACGGTCCACATCCCGGAACTGTCGAAAAAAGCATTGGAAAAGAAAGTACTGGCGAACTTGCTGTTATGATAGATCCATTTAAACCTCTTATGATTACAGAATATGCGGTAGAAATTGAAGATTTGGATTATTTTAGGAGTTGGCAGGAAAACGTAGAATAAGTTTACTAATTACTCAACGTTTTTATTTATTTTAAAAGTTATAGGGATTAGTTTTTATTTATTTAAATTATTATTGAATAAAAGTTGTGAAGTGTTTATAAGTTTTCAATTTGGTTTATTTTAAATTATTAAGTTCATATATATGATTTATAAAACATTAAATAATTTTTGGGGCTTGCCCTGAAAAACGGGCCGGGCTATCCGCTATATCTTTTTTGCTGTCAATTTTATTTAAAATTGCAAATTTTATTTTAGCAAAAAAGGGCATGTCTCTTTATTTTTGACGAGATGCCGCTCCTATCCCTAAGCCTTCAACCAAGATTTCAACGTTCAAGCTAGTGCATTTATCAGAGAAACTGATTGTTTAAAAAAAATTTAAAAATCATTTCAATAGTATAACCCGTAATTTCAACTAATTAATTTTAATAAAAATCAAATGTCAACACTCGAAAAAAATTCACCTGAATTGGCAAACTCAGAATATCCCGATTTTTTACCATTATTAGGAACTGATTATATAGAATTGTATGTAGGTAATGCAAAACAAGCAGCGCACTATTATAAAACAGCTTTTGGCTTTCAATCTTTAGCGTATGCTGGCCCAGAAACAGGAGTAAAAGACCGAGTATCTTATGTGTTAATTCAAAACAAAATGCGATTAATGCTTACTACTCCGCTTCACTCTAATTCTGAGATTGCTGCTCATCACCTAAAACATGGTGATGGAGTAAAAACACTTGCACTTTGGGTAGATGATGCATATGATGCGTACGAACAAACAATGAAAAGAGGAGCTAACTCTTATTTACAACCCGAAACATTAACTGACGAATCTGGTGAAGTACGCAGAAGCGGAATTCATTTATATGGAGATGTAGTGCATCTTTTTATTGAACGAAAAAATTATGACGGACCATTTATGCCAGGCTTTAGGAAATGGGAAAGTACTTATAACCCAGAGCCTGTAGGTTTATTATATGTCGATCATTGTGTTGGAAATGTTGGTTGGAATCAAATGAATCCTTGGGTGAAATTTTATGAGGATGTAATGGGATTCAAAAATATTTTATCTTTTGATGATAATGATATTTCTACTGAATATTCAGCCTTAATGAGTAAAGTAATGAGTAATGGAAATGGATTTGTTAAATTTCCAATCAATGAACCAGCCGAAGGAAAAAGAAAATCGCAAGTAGAAGAATATTTGGAATTTTATGAAGGCGAAGGTGTGCAGCATGTAGCCATCGCAACGCTTGATATTGTTGATACGGTAAAAAAATTAATGGCTCGTGGGGTTGAATTTCTAAAAGTTCCGACTACCTATTATGATGATTTGTTTGACCGTGTTGGCAAAATAGAAGAAGATATAGAACCACTAAAAGAATTAGGAATTTTAGTTGACCGAGATGAAGAAGGGTATTTATTACAACTTTTCACTAAACCAATTGAAGATCGCCCGACCATGTTTTACGAAATTATCCAACGCAAGGGAGCAAAATCTTTTGGAAAAGGAAATTTCAAGGCATTGTTTGAAGCCATAGAACGAGAACAAGCAGAGAGAGGGAATTTGTAGGAAAGAGTCAATTCGTATTTTTGTTGCTTTCTAATAGGTTGTTAATCTTTTTCAAATATTCAATTTCCATTTCTTTTTGAATGATCAAACTTTTCAACTTAGTTATTTCTAAATCTGTAGAAATCTTTGATTCGTTAAATAATTCCTCTTTTGTGTAGTAATTGAAAAAATCGTGGTTTAGAACCTTACTGATCTGAAAAAGTAAACCTGTATCTATTGTTTGGCGTTCAAAAATATTATAAACAACAGTTCGTGTTCTATTAATTAATGATGCAAATTCGCTTACAGGCATTTTTCTTATCTTTAAAATAGTATTAATTTGTTGCCCAATATGAATCATCAGACAAGGTTTGAAAATAAATTGCTTGAAAATCAAACAATTAGTCTTTTTTTTAATACAAAGTGTATCAAATATTTGACAATTCAAAATTCAGTTCATAATTTTATTTTAATTCTCAAAGGTGGGAAGGATAAAAACTAAATATTATGAAATACTTGTTAATTTTTACTATTGCTTTTGCGATGATGGGATGCGATAAACCAATCATTGAAAAAGAGTCAACTAACACATCGATTCTAAGTGCAAGAAATGAGAGGCCAGTAATCCGTATTAGAAAAGGTACTTATTTACATGAAAACTGTTCTGGAGGCGGTGACTGCGGCCCATGTCCAGGTATCTGCGTAAAATTCTGGTGGAATTCACGATCAATAGATACTCTTACCCAAGAGGAGTTTGAAAATGGAGATCGCCTAGCCTTTGTTGAAAATATTGATTCAGATCATATTACGTTATCATTTACAAGTTTTGATGTGATCTTTCATGATTCTTTTACACGAATTACAGAAAATATTAAATGCAACTCGGAACTTGCTAATGAGCTAGGTTTTTCTGAAATTAAAATTTTAGCAGGAGTCTATAATGTTGATTATACAAATAATCAATTTGGAACATGTAAATTTGATATAGTTACAATACCATGATATAAATATGTATAAGTTAAAGTTTTATTTGAATATTTATTTATTAGCTTTTTCTGTTTTATTTTTTTACTCATGTTCTTCAGTAGTTCAATTAGCTTTTGGAGTAAAAACACCTAGAGTTGAATCATTAAAAGAGCAAAAAAAAATTTTAGAAAAATGGGATATTGACACTACTCAACTATATTTTATAAAACGTAGTTTTATTTTAAACAATAGTTTTGATGATCCTATATATGCATTAGATACGTTTAGCAGTCGAGGTTTTTCACCTATTCAGTTTCGTATTTATGATAGGGGATTAGATTTTTACACAGGTTGGGAGCAATGTATTGGTCCACTAAAATACTATTCGTTTTTTCAAGAAGACACGATTACCAAAATCCATCACAAGGCCTTAAATTATTCAATATCATTAAAAAATGATTTAAATTTTATATCGGAAAATCCAGACACGCTTTACAAGCTTATAAAAAGTCAAAAATATGATTATGTAATTATTGCTTTGTGGTCAGGCTGGTTAGGAAGTTTCTCAAAAGATATGTTAAAAGAACTAGACGGCTTTTATAAAACTACTTCTAAAAAAGTTTTATTCATAAAAGCAAATCTATCTATTGATGAAGAAATGAAAGAAAAAATGGAGGGTTCAATGTGAATTTTATTACAACTTTTCACCAAGCCTATTGAAGATCGCCCGACCATGTTTTACGAAATTATCCAACGCAAGGGAGCAAAATCGTTTGGAAAAGGAAATTTTAAGGCATTATTTGAAGCCATAGAACGAGAACAAGCGGAGAGAGGGAATTTGTAATTTTGGAATTCAATTATCTAAAAAGGGAAATATTTAATTTCCCTTTTTTTAATCCTTATAAATTATAACTCAATCCCAAAAACGCCATTCTAGATAAACCAACGCGTATTCCTTCTGGTCTGCGGCTGGCAATGTAGCGTTGATCTAATACGTTTTTCACCGCTAGGTTTACTCCAATTTTATTTTTATAAAACCGGTACATAACATTTGCATCAACAACAGTTCTGTTTTCAATTAAGCCATTTCTGCCATCGGCTGTTGGTGTTACAGTATTCAATTCATTCGTAAATTGCTCGTCAACATAATTCGCTGACAATCTGAATCCTAAACCATTTTTTAATTGTGTACCAACTGCAAGATAAATCAATTTATTAGGAGCATAAGGCAAACTGTTTTCATTTACGTTTACATTTCCATTATCAGCAGGTAAAAATCGGTCGGCATTATAGGTCGATTTTTGAATCGTTATATTTCCTTCCAAAGTGTAAGCATTTTGGCTTTTCCAAATTTTACCAAAGTCTAAATTAAATGCAGCTTCAATTCCTTGGTGGAATGTTTCTCCACCGTTCGCTAAACCTGTTTGATTACTACTGCCAGATGATTGCGAAATAGGAATAATCTGATTCTTAAAGTCAAGTATAAAAGCAGTTGCTTCTAAACTACCGAAATTGCCAAAAACAATTCTGCTACCCAATTCATAATTAGTGCTTAATTCGGCATCTAACTGTATTGCAACTCCTGAATTGGTAATAGCATCTTTAATTCTTGGCGGTGCAAAACCTTTATGGATTCCTCCAAAAATATTTATATTTTCATTTAATGAATAGTTTATTCCAGCTCCTGGAATAAAACTTTGAACATTACTTTTGGCAACAACAAGCGTATCTCGTACCACATTTGCAACATTATTAACCGTAAATCTACCGCGAAGAATATTTCTTTCGTAATTAAAGTTTTCAAAACGCAATCCAATATTTATGTTCAATTTTTTGGTAACAAATGTTTTATTTTGAGCATAGAAACTCACTGAATTTCCAATTCTTTTTTCATTGTCGCGGATATCACCAGCAGAAGAATTAAACTTTTTTCCTATAATAAATTGTTCATTTGCTTTTTCAAATAAATATCTTGCACCAGCATTAATCACGTTTCTGGTTTTCAAAATTTGATAATTAATTATAAATTTTGATTCAATTCCGGCAACTTCAAATTGCCTATTTCTATTGCCAGTTGAGTTTTTCATGTAAATTGCTCCTCCTGGAATTCTAGGATCACCCCAAACTACTCCTGTTTTATTACTGGTGTTGGAGTCAGTTGAAAAATCTTGACGTCTCCAATTTCTAGAAGTGGTATAGGCAAATGCTGTTGTTTGTAATTTCACAACATTAGAAATCTTCAACTCATGAGTTACACTACCATTATATCTTCTAATTGGCAAAATATCTTCTGGTGCTAATTGAACAAAATCTTGTCCTCCTCTATCATACATCACCTGATTTATTCCTATGTATGTAGAATTTGAAATTTCATTATAAAAACCAAGCTTTAAACCAATAATGGAATTTTTGCCTGTTTCAATTTTTATTTTAGCTGATAAATCATGTAAACTGAAATTAGTCATTCCTAAATTATCAGCTCTTTTGTGAAGGTACGAAACGATGAAACCTGTTTTATCAATCGTATTGCTATAGCTTGCAAAACCTGAAAAAAAGCCATTTGCACCGCCAGTTAATCTTGCTTTTATTGTTTCACTTTCAGCAGGATCAGCGGTAAGATAGTTTAAAACGCCTCCAGTAGTTTGTGGCCCAAATAAAATCTGACCACTTCCTTTTAAAACTTCTATTCCACTCATTTTATCAATTTGTGGAGTAAAGTATAATTCCGGCTCTCCATAAGGGCCTAAAGAAACTGGAATTCCATCCTCCAAAACCAAAATATTTCTACTTCTATCTGCATCTAAACCTCTTATTCCAACATTAATTCGCAATCCTGCCCCTTCTTCGTCTACAATATTCACTCCTGGTACTTTTCTTAATAATTCATTTCCAGTTAAGGGTTGAATTTGTGTAATTTCTTTACTTCCAATAACTGAAACCGAACCTGGAACATTAGTAAATAGTTTATCCTTAGCTTCTATTATTACAATTTGAGGCATCAAAAACGTTGTAGAATCTATTTTTAATGGTTTGGTTTCTTGAGCAGAGGAATAAAAAGGAAGTAAAAACAGGGCAATAAAAAATTTCATGTTTATTAAGATTGATTAAAAATAATGGCAAACCTAAGCGAATAAATTCAACCGGCAAAATTTATTTAGAATTAGTCTTGATAATTTATTGAGAAGCAAAAACAATAAAATTCAAAATCGAATTTCATTTACATGCTAAAAAAAATATTTTGCATACGAATTTAAAAAAACCACAAGGCTTAATTAATCTGCTATATTTGGTTTTCCAGTTATATTACACATTTGAAAAAACGAATAGCCATTTTTGCGTCAGGATCAGGAACTAATGCTCAGCGTATCATCGAGCATTTTATGCGAAATAAAGAAATTGAAATTTCTATTGTAATGACCAATAATGCAGATGCTTATGTATTAGTTCGCGCGGATAGTTTCGAAATTCCAACCCATGTTTTCACACGGTCTGATATGGGGAATCCGTTGAAAGTGCTCAAACTTCTACAAAATTTAAAGATTGATTTTATTGTGCTTGCAGGTTTTTTATGGCTTTTACCTATTGCTGTTTTAAAAGAATTTAACAAAAGAATTGTTAACGTACATCCGGCATTATTGCCAAAATTTGGAGGAGCTGGTATGTATGGATCTAAAGTTCATCAAGCTGTTTTGGATTCAAAAGAAAAAGAATCGGGAATTACGATTCATTATGTGAACGAAAATTATGATGAAGGTGAAATAATTTTTCAAGCTTCATGCCCGGTAAGTTCTAATGATACGCTCGAAAATCTGATGTATAAAATTCAGCAACTGGAGTATCAGCATTATCCCAGAATCATAGAATCATTGATAAAAAAAATGTAAAAGAGCTGGAATTAACTGTTCAAAAATTTTCTTTAAAAGCTTTAAGAAATAAAAATATAGCTACGAAAAGCTTGTTTATTTTTTTTAAAATTGCGGTACGATCAATCGATTAATGACCCGCCCAAAAAAAATTAAAAACGCCTTAATATCAGTATATTACAAACAAGGTCTTGAGAGAGTAGTTAGTAAATTAAATTCCTTAGGAATCACATTGTATTCTACTGGTGGAACAGAACAATTTATCAAAGAGTTAGGTTTTGAAGTAAATGCAATTGAAGATTTAACTGCTTATCCATCTATTTTTGGAGGAAGAGTTAAAACATTGCATCCCAAAGTTTTTGGAGGAATATTGGCTCGACGTGGACACGATGGTGATGCACAACAATTAGAAGCATTTGAAATTCCAGAAATAGATTTAGTAATAGTAGACCTTTATCCGTTTGAAGAGACTTTAAAAGAAACTGTTGAAGAAGAAGAAATTATTGAAAAAATAGATGTAGGTGGAATATCACTCATTAGAGCTGCAGCTAAAAACTACAATGATGTATGTATTATTTCATCTCGAAACGATTATGATGAATTGTTAGAAATTTTGGAAGATGGAAAAGGTTCTACTGACTTACATCAACGCTATCTTTTAGCTGCAAAAGCATTTAATACAACATCTACTTACGATACAGCCATTTTCAATTATTTTAATGAAGGTTTAGGCCTACCAGTTTTTAAGCGAAGTGAAGAGAATGCACAGATTTTGAGGTATGGAGAAAATCCACACCAAAAAAGCGTTTATTATGGAAACTTGAATGAACTTTTCACGAAACTAAACGGTAAAGATTTATCTTACAATAACTTGGTAGATATTGATGCCGCGATTCAATTGATTGATGAATTTACTGAACCAACTTTTGCTATCATTAAACATACAAATGCCTGTGGTGTAGCTTCAGACAAAAATTTAATTAAGGCCTGGAAAAAATCTTTATCCTCTGATCCTATTTCAGCGTTTGGTGGAGTTTTAGTTTGCAACAGATCGGTTGATGAACAAACCGCAATAGAAATTAATAAATTATTTTTTGAGGTTATGATCGCTCCAGGTTATGATAATGCAGCATTAACCTTATTAAAACAAAAGAAAAATAGAAACATACTTCAACTGCATCCTCATAAAAAAAGTCAAAAGCAATATAAATCTTTGCTAAATGGAGTTATTGAGCAGGATAATGATTTGAATACAGAACAAGCAGCAGATATGCTAAATGTTAGCAATACAATAGCAAGCAATTCAGAATTGAACGATTTAATATTTGCTGCTAAAATTGCAAAACATACTAAATCGAATACCATAGTTTTAGCAAAAAATAATCAAATGCTGGCAAGTGGAGTGGGACAAACTTCAAGAGTGGATGCACTTGAACAGGCAATAATTAAAGCAAAAAAATTTGGTTTTGATTTGAATGGCTCGGTTATGGCTTCTGATGCTTTTTTCCCTTTTCCTGATTGTGTAGAAATTGCTCATAAAGCTGGAGTAAAAGCAGTAGTTCATCCAGGTGGCAGTATTAAAGATCAGGAATCAATTCAATTTTGTAATGAAAATGATATGGCAATGGTAATCACTGGCATTAGGCATTTCAAGCATTAATTATTACATTTAGCTGATTAGAATAAAAACAATGCAAAAAAAGAATTTTAGAATCTAAATTTACCTCTCAAATTTTAATAAAATTTATCATTAGTAACCAAGTGAAAAAATAGCAAAATTATTTACTTAAATTTTTAAACACTAAACAAACAACCACTAACATATAAATGGGTCTTTTTAATTTTTTCACTCAGGAAATAGCCATTGATCTGGGAACCGCCAACACGCTCATTATTCATAACGATAAAGTAGTAGTAGACGAACCGTCTATTGTCGCGATGGACCGGAAGACCGGAAAAGTGATTGCCATCGGAAAGCAGGCTATGCAAATGGATGGAAAAACTCACGATAATATTAAAACCATTCGTCCGCTAAAAGATGGTGTTATTGCAGATTTTGATGCTGCAGAGCACATGATTCGAGGAATGATTAGAATGATAAATTCTGGTAAAGGTTGGTTTTTACCTTCGTTGCGAATGGTAATTTGTATTCCTTCAGGCATTACAGAGGTAGAGAAAAGAGCAGTACGAGATTCAGCCGAAATAGCTGGTGCGAAAGAAGTTTATTTAATTCATGAACCAATGGCTGCTGCAATCGGAATTGGAATTGACGTAGAAGAACCAATGGGAAACATGATAATTGATATCGGCGGTGGAACAACAGAAATTGCTGTAATTGCCTTAGCAGGGATTGTTTGTGATCAATCAATACGAGTTGCTGGAGATAATTTTGATGCTGATATTGTAAATTACATGCGTAGGCAACATAATATTTTGATTGGTGACAGAACTGCTGAAAAAATAAAAATAGAAGTTGGTTCAGCTTTGCCTGAATTACCAGATCCGCCTGCAGATTTTGCCGTACAAGGTAGAGATTTGATGACTGGTGTACCAAAGCAAATTTTTGTTTCATATACCGAAATAGCGCAATGCCTTGATAAATCAATTTCTAAAATAGAGGAAGCAATTTTAAAAGCTTTAGAAATTACACCACCAGAATTATCAGCTGATATATACACAACTGGAATTTATTTAACAGGTGGCGGTGCATTGCTTCGTGGGCTTGATAAACGGATTTCTGTAAAAACTAAATTGCCTGTAACCATTGCCGAAGATCCTTTAAGGGCTGTAGTTCGTGGCACAGGAATAGCGCTGAAAAATATTCAGAATTTTAAATTTCTGATGCCATAATCTTTCATAAATAATTAATTAATTTACGAACGATCTAATTTCTTTTTCCTGCAATGCGTAACCTTTGGTTCTTTATTGTTAAGTATTACGCCTTTTTTCTTTTTCTTTTTTTGGAAGGAATATCTATTTCATTAATTGTAAAGAATAACACGTATCAAAATGCTGCTGTATTAAATTCAGCCAACAGCATTAGTGGTGAACTGTATCTCACAGTAAGTAATTTTAAAGAATATCTTTCGCTGAAAACAGAAAATGATAGTCTTGCTAACGAAAATGCACGATTGCTCACCAATCAAAAAAAATCCTCTTACTCCGGCTTAACTGATAGTGTCAAATACAATGATACTACATTGAAAAAGCAATATATTTATTACCCAGCTCGAATAATTAACAACTCGACCAATAGAAGGAATAATTATTTAACACTAAACCGCGGAAGCCGACATGGAATAAAGAAAAATATGGGTGTAATTTGTGGAAGTGGTGTAGTAGGAATAGTAAATAATGTTTCAGAAAATTTTTCAACAGTTATTTCCATCCTTCATAAGGACACGAAATTAAGTGGACAATTAGATAGCACCAAAGATATTGGTTCAATAATTTGGGAAGGTTTTAGTCCTCAGGAACTTACTTTGCTTGATGTACCAAGTCATGTTGAAATAAGAAAAGGAGAAAAAATTACAACAACTGGATTTTCTTCTATTTTTCCAGAAGGAATATTAATAGGTGTTGTTCGCGATTTTAAAATTAAAGAAGGAGATAATTTTTATTCTATTCGAGTACGAATGACTACACGATTACAGAATTTACAATACGTTTATATTGTAAAAAATGTACTTGCTGATGAACAAAACAATCTGGAAAGCACACTGAAATATGATTAGACTTATTATTTCAAATAGTGCCAGGTTTATCTTTCTGGTTATTTTTCAAGTACTGATTTTAAACAACGTTCAATTATATAATGTACTGAATCCCTATTTTTACGTCCTGTTTATTTTACTTTTGCCCCTTGATATTTCCGCCTGGGCTATTTTGTTTTTATCTTTTTTCTTAGGCCTATCTGTCGATGTGTTTTCTGACACTGGAGGAATTCATGCAGCTGCTTCAGTTTTTATGGCTTTTTGCAGACCGTTGGTTTTAATAATTGTAACACCAAGAGGTGGTTACGAACATGAGCCGTCGCCGTCACTTTCCAACATGGGTGCACGGTGGTTTATTACGTATAGTTCTATTTTAGTTTTGCTTCATCATCTTTTGCTATTCAATATTGAAGTTTTTCGTTTTAATGAATTTCCAATGACATTATTACGAATTGTTTTAAGCAGTGTGTTTACCATGACTTTAATAATTATTAGTCAATACTTTTTCACGTCTGGCAGGTCTAAATGAATATTTTTTTCGAGCGAAAATTTGTAATTCAAGCTATAGTTGCTTTTGTAGCTTTTATGCTGCTGGCCAAACTATTCTATATTCAAGTAATTGATAATAGTTATAATTTATCTGCCAATAATAATGTACTACGAAAGTTAATAATATATCCTGCACGAGGAGTAATTAGCGATAGGAATGGAGTTATATTAGTACAAAACGAGCCTGTTTACGATTTAATGGTAATTCCAAGGCAAGTGAAAAATTTCGACACAGTTGAGTTTTGCCGTTTGATTGGAATTTCCAAAAATGATTTTTTACTAAAATTTGAAAAGGCAAGAAGATACTCTAAGTACAAAGCTTCAGTATTTGAAAAACAATTATCGAGCAGAACATATGCAGGTTTTCAAGAAAAATTGTTTGAATATCAAGGTTTTTATGTTCAAAACCGATCTGTTAGAAGATATCCTAATAAATCAGCCCCACATATTCTAGGTTATATTGGTGAGGTAAACGAAAAAATGATTGCAAAATCTGGCAATTATTATAAACAAGGAGATTATGTTGGAATTTCAGGAATCGAACAATCCTATGAAAAAGAATTAAAAGGTCAACGTGGTATTAAAAATATTATGGTTGATGTATTTAATCGGGAAAAAGGAAGTTACGAAAACGGTCGTTATGATACTATTGCCATTGCTGGCGAACGATTAATGTCGTCTTTAGATGCAGTAATTCAGGAATATGGCGAACGATTAATGCAAAATAAAAAAGGGAGTATTGTTGCCATAGAACCATCTACAGGAGAAATCCTTGCCTTTATAAGCAGCCCAACTTACGACCCAAATCTGTTAGTAGGTAGAGATCGAAGTAAAAACTACAGCGTGCTTTTAGAAGATAAAAATATTCCTTTGTTTATTCGGCCTACTATGGCTCAATATCCTCCAGGTTCTATTTTTAAAATTATCAATGCTTTACTCGAACAGAAATATAATATCATCACTCGCGAATCAACGTATCCGTGCAACGGAGCATATTTTTTAGGTGGATTAAGAGTTGGTTGTCGTCCGCATCCATCTCCTGTAAACTTACCCATGTCATTACAATGGAGTTGTAATTCATACAATTGTAATTATTTCAATGCATTGATACAAAGCAATCAATTCAAAAACTCGGAAGAAGGTTTCAATGCTTGGCGATCTGGTGTAAATAATTTCGGCATTGGTAAAAAATTAGATATTGATCTTCCAAATGAATTAAAAGGGCTTCTACCTACAGCTGAACAATACAATAAAATTTATGGAAAAGGTAGTTGGAAAGGATCAACCATTATTTCTTTGTCTATCGGTCAAGGCGAACTAGGAATAACTCCTTTGCAAATGGCAAATTTAGCAGCGATAGTTGCCAACCGGGGTTTTTATTACAACCCACATTTAATAAAAGCAATAGGAAAAAAGAAAATAGTAAAACCCGAATACACGAAAAAAAATTATGTAGGCATAGATGCTGCTTATTTTGAACCCGTTATAGATGGTATGGATGCAGTGGTACAAGGTGGTACAGCCGGCCGATCCAGAATTAATAACATTATTATGTGTGGCAAAACCGGAACCGTTCAAGTACCAAACGGCGAAGATCATTCTGTTTTTATCGCATTTGCACCGCGAGATAATCCAAAAATCGCCATCGCAGTAGTCATTGAAAATGCGCAAGGTGGAGGTGGAAGTACTTGGGCTGCTCCTTTGGCAAGTTTGTTAGTCGAAAAATATTTAACAGACAGCATTACAAAACCAAAAGCATTTGAAGACCGAATTCTGAATGCCCGATTTATAAACGATACGTTAAAATTACCCCTGATCAAATGAACCGCAAGAGTATTTTGTTTAATGTTGATTTACTGACTCTTGGTATTTACCTAGCTCTGATTCTTATTGGCTGGTTTAGTATTTATGCAGCTGTTTACGATGTTGATCATAGCAGTATTTTTGATATAGATAAAAATTATGGCAAACAATTAATTTGGATTTTCACTGCAATGTTTCTTGCCATGTTGATTTTAATTCTTGATTATAAGTTCTTTAGCACCTTTTCCTATGTGTTTTACGGGATCACGCTATTACTTTTGATCGGGGTATTATTTGTGGGTAGGCTGGTTGGAGGTAATCAAGCTTGGTTCGAAATTGGTAGTTTCCGTTTACAACCTTCAGAGTTTGCCAAATTTGCAACCTGTATGGCATTGGCAAAATACCTGAGCGGAACCAATATTAAAATGCAACAATTGAGCACCAAAATTGCATCCATTAGTTTATTGGTTATTCCTTTCGTGCTGATAATGCTGCAACCCGATGCAGGTTCCGCTTCTACATTTTTAGGTTTTGTGCTGGTTTTGTATCGGGAAGGTTTATCTGGAATTGTGTTGATTATAGGTTTTGGGATAATTGTTATTTTCCTTTTGGCTTTAATGGTTCAAAAACTCACTTTGCTGATAGCATTTGGAATTATAGCAGGCCTGTTTATTTACTTCTTCAGAAAAAGTAGGAAAGCAATCGCCATTACCGTTTCTGCTTTAGCCTTTTCAGTCTTAGTCGTTTTCGGGGTTGATTATACCATCAAAAATGTATTGAAACCACATCAAAGTGAGCGAATCAATAATTTAGTTGGAATTGATGTAGATCTGAAAGGAGCTGGATATAATGTAAATCAATCAATGATTGCCATTGGTTCTGGTGGTTTTTTTGGCAAGGGATTTTTGCAAGGCACACAAACCAAATATGATTTTGTACCAGAGCAAAGCACCGATTTTATTTTTTGTACCATCGGCGAAGAGTATGGTTTTATTGGAAGTTTTGTGGTTATCGCATTATTTGTTACCCTCCTTCTGCGAATTATTTTTATTGCCGAACGACAACGATTTACCTATTCCAGAATTTATGCATATGGTGTATTTTCTATTTTATTTTTCCACTTTACTATTAATTTGGGGATGACAATCGGCTTAATTCCAGTTATAGGAATTCCTTTACCATTTATTAGTTATGGCGGATCTTCTCTTTGGAGTTTCACCATTTTACTCTTTATTTTGTTGAAATTGGATGCAAACCGAATGGGTTTACTTAGATAAATCTTCTTCTTAAAATGTCGTAAAAAGAAGAAACACTTTCTTTTTTATTCGTCCAGTTAAATTTTTCAACCAGATTTTGCCGAATGTATTGATCGGCCTGGCTGTACGTTGAAAATCCATTCAGTAATTCAATCGAATCATTATACGCATTGGCATCTCCGTTAAATAAAGCCTGAATAAATAAAAACTTTTCATTTAGGCCAATTCCTGACTTAAGTTCTGTTATTTTCTTTTTCGCAAGTTGACTTATCAATGTTTGATACTCGCTTTGCTTTCCGATTTTTTCATTCAACGTCGCAGTTTCAGTATTGGCATATTTTGTATTTACATCCAATGGCGTTTTTACTAATTCCTTATCAGATTGAATTTCTGATACGATTGTATTAGTTGCAGTAAAAAGTTGACTAGCAGCTAGAGTTTCTTTTATTTTTTCATCTTCCTCCAGTTGAATTTCATTAGAAATAACTTCAATTTCTTTAGGCAAATCAAATTTCGGAGTAACTTCTGCACTAATTGTAGGAATTTCAATTGCTTCAATTTCTTCTAACACAGGCGCTATTTCAATTTCATTTTCAACTTCTTGAACAGCAATTTCTTCAATTGTACTTGCTGTATTTATTTCAGGAAGCACTTCAGGCGCATTCGCTCTCCTTTCTTCTTCTGGTTGCTCAACCAAACGGAATGAATAGCTATTATCCATTTTTTCAACTTTTGGTTCCGCTATTACAAATTTTTCAGCTTCTACATTTTTTACTTCTGGAGCATTTAATGCTGCAATAGCATCTTGTTCTGCTCTTTTAAAAGCCAATGAAATATCTTCTTCATCATACAAAGGTGTAATCTTAGGAATAATTATTTCTTCTTTTTGAGCCAAAGATTCGTTTTTAACCTTTTCATTTAATTCTACTGTTGGTTGATAAGTAGGTGTTTGAGAAACATCATGCTCGTTTGTTTCAGACTTGTAAGCTACTGTATCTACAACTTTGTTTTCTAAACTTTGCAAAAAATCAGGTTCCAGTGCTTTTTTCATTGCATCTGCTTCTGTTATTTTTTTTAGAATATCAACGTAATCTGCTAAGTAGCGTGCATTCGCACTAAATAAATCTAAATCGATAGTATTGAATGATTTTGCCAAGCTAAAATGCTGATCATGAAGATCTTCGAGAATAATAGCTATTTTATTAAAAATGGTGTCTTTGTTCATATATGCTGTAACTGCAAGCGAATCGGAATATTTTACCGATTCATCAAAATTACAAAGAAATTAATGTGTAAAAGTTGAGAGTTACCCACAATTCCACATTTTCGATTGTTTTGAGTCAATAAAATAAATCATTCATTATAATTTAAAATAATGGAACGAAATTAAAATTGATCCTATCTTAGCGAATGTTTTATGAAGAACATCCAGCAGGAAAGAATCGCCGAGGAGGCATTGAAGTTATAACAGGTCCTATGTTTTCGGGTAAAACGGAAGAATTAATTCGAAGACTTCGACGTTCACAAATCGCAAAATTAAGGGTCGAAATATTTAAACCTACAACAGACACACGATACGACCCAACTTCTATCGTTAGCCATGATTTAAATTCGATTCATTCAACGCCAGTTTCTAATTCATCTGCTATTTTGCTGTATGGAAGCAATGTAGATGTAGTAGGGATTGATGAAGCTCAGTTTTTTGATGATGGCTTACCTTCTGTTTGCGAAAAATTAGCTTCAAAAGGCATTCGGGTAATTGCTGCCGGCCTTGATATGGACTACCTCGGATTACCGTTTGGCCCAATTCCTGCGTTAATGGCTGTAGCAGAATTTGTAACAAAAGTTCAGGCCGTTTGCGTGCGATGTGGTGCTGGTGCAAGCCACTCTTTCCGTTTAGTAAATAGTGAGGAAAAGGTTTTGTTAGGAGAAAAAGAAAGTTACGAACCTCGTTGTAGAGTTTGTTTCAACCGGTCAAAATAAAATTAAGTAAAATGAAAACCGATTAAATTAATTTTTAATAATTGGCTTTACAATCTTTTCACCTGTTTTTGAAGACACTAAGGAAACAAAGTACATTCCTTTTGATAACTCACTCAAATCAAAATTATAATTTGAATTACTTGCAGAGGTATTAAATTCTTTTTGTTGAACTATTTTACCAGTTGCATCCATTATGTTTCCAGTTAAAATTTCTTCGTCTGTAGTTTCATAATTAAAGAAAGCTAAATCGATTACAGGATTCGGATAGATTGAAAATATATTGGTTCTAATATCATTTACTAAAACTGATTTTACTTTTGAATACGTAGTTTTTCCATCAAAATCATGTTGCACAATTCTATAATAATTAGTTCCTGAAAGTGGTTTAAGATCTGTAAACAAATAATTATTTACTGTTCCATCTTCTGAATTTTCATTTACAGTACCAACTTTTTTAAAATTTTTCCCATCTGAAGATCGCTCAACAGTAAATCCAGCATTATTCAATTCATTAGCAGTACTCCAATTTACTAAATTATTTTTTCCTTCATTTTTTACGTTTAATTGTAAAAAAGTAACCGAAAGTGGAGCAATTTCTCCTCTTATTCTGATAGCACTATATGCCATTCTTGGAGTTGTAGCAGCCATGGTGAAAATTGGATTATCTGCACCATTCGCAGAAACAAATTTCAAAGCAGCCGCATGCGAATGTTGTGTAAGCAACATATTGTGAATTAAAGAAAAACCAGAAGATACACTAATACTGGATAAATCAGATGAATTTACTGCAGTTACAATTGCATCATTAGCAACGGAATTTATGTTGGATGTTGAACCAATTGGTATTTGATTGATGGCTGTATTCCCTTTCACTTGATCAATTGGAGTAAGCTGATTAACATTTTGAAATAAAAATACTGAGCTCCCAACAGAATTTAAAGTACTATTACCATTTGTGTAATTTATACTTATGGTATTATTTAGTAATCCAGATAGATCTGATTCTTTTAAATAAAATATGGCAACATCATTTAATGCTCCAAGTGTACTTACAGATGTATTACCAGTTAGAGTCATATTTTTGCCGCCATACGTAACCGAGCTTACATTATTTGCAGCACTAAATTCACCTGTTACTATTATATATAAAAATCTGTTTGTGCCAGGTGCAATTGAGAAATTAAATGTTGAACTTGAGCCTACTGCGTCATTAACCAATGCAACTTGAGCCTTAATATTAATAGAAAAAATTAGTAATGCAATGAATACTATAAATTTAAGAGTTGTGTTTTTAAGCATGATGAGAATAATTTTACTAAATGTTTATTTAGCCTTTATACTGTTCTAAAATAAAATAGTTCCAAAAAAATTATTCCTATTTTTCAATATTAGCGTGTAAAAAAAAAGCTACTTTTTCAAATAGCTTATAATGGTTTTAGTTAAGTTTCTTTTTCAGATTCTCGTCAATTGCTGCCAAAAACTCTTCAGTATATAAGTAATGTTCCCCATGGTTTACTTTGTTTCCATGGATGGTTACTGCCAAATCCTTTGTCATTTTTCCAGATTCAACGGTTTCAATACAAACCTGTTCCAAAGCTTGACAAAAATTAATTAGTTCCTGATTTTTATCCAACGTTCCTCTGAATTCCAATCCCCTTGTCCAAGCAAAAATAGAAGCAATTGGATTGGTGCTGGTTGGTTTTCCAGCTTGATGATCTCTGTAATGACGGGTTACGGTTCCGTGAGCAGCCTCTGCTTCCATCGTTTTTCCGTCTGGAGTTACTAAAACTGAAGTCATTAATCCTAATGATCCAAATCCTTGAGCTACCGTATCACTTTGTACATCTCCATCGTAATTTTTACAAGCCCACACAAAATTTCCGTTCCATTTTAATGCTGAAGCTACCATATCATCAATCAAACGATGTTCGTAAACAATTCCAGCGGCTTCAAATTTAACTTTGTATTCATTTTGGTAAATTTCTTCAAAAATATCTTTGAATCTTCCGTCATACTTTTTCAGAATAGTATTTTTTGTTGAAAGATATAGTGGCCATTTTTTAAGCAATGCTTGATTGAAACACGAATAGGCAAATCCCCGAATCGATTCATCCAAATTATACATGGCCATAGCAACACCGTCTCCTTTAAAATTAAACACTTCAAACACTTGTGGGGCAGAACCATCTTCAGGTGTAAAAGTCATAGTTAGTTTTCCTTTACCTTTAATTACGGTATCTGTTGCACGGTATTGATCACCAAAAGCATGTCGACCAATGCAAATTGGTGCAGTCCAATTGGTTACTAATCTCGGAACGTTTTTCATTACAATCGGCTCTCTAAAAACGGTTCCATCCAATATATTTCTAATCGTTCCATTGGGTGATTTCCACATTTGCTTTAATGAAAACTCCTGAACACGTTGCTCATCTGGTGTAATAGTGGCACATTTTATTCCAACATTGTATTTTTTTATTGCTTCAGCAGCATCAATAGTTACTTGATCATTCGTTTCATCGCGATGTTCAATTCCTAAATCAAAATACTTTATATCCAATTCAAGATAAGGGTGAATTAATTTATCCTTGATAAATGTCCAGATAATGCGGGTCATTTCATCACCATCTAATTCTACAACAGGGTTTGCAACTTTAATTTTTTGCATAGTTTTTTAATTATTTCTTTTGAATTTTGGCAAATTTAGCCTAAAAAGTGGATTTTGGATATTAATTTATATGCTGAATTGTTTAATTTCAGGATTATTTATATCCAACCATAAAATCAACCGGTCGGAAGAAATTTAGAGATTTTTATTTATCTCTTATAATTATTGATCATAGATTTAATTTTCTTAAAATTTATGAGCTTGCCCCCAAATAAAAAAATTTGGGGGCCGGGCTTTCAGCTTTATCTTTTTTGCGTGAAGGCTAGCTAAAATTTCAATTTTTATATAGCAAAAAAGGATATCGCTTCAATCCCTAAGCTACCTTAAATTGTATAATTAGCTTACTATCAATAATTAACGACTTTTCAAATTACTCGAAAATAATAAAAAGGTTAAATCACTTTTTCTAATCTAAACTAATCATCTTGAAATTTGTACTCTTTTCATGAAACCAATTTTTCTAACTGCTGAATGGAACAATCTGATTATGGCAAATTATTTTATTGATCCAGAAATTTTACTGCCTTATTTGCCTCCTGCAACAGAATTAGATATATATAAAGGCAAATGTTATGTTAGTTTGATTGGTTTTATGTTCGAAAAAACAAAAGTATTGGGTGTTAAAATACCCTTTCATATAAATTTCGAAGAAGTTAATCTTCGGTTTTACGTCCGCCATTTTGACAACGGTGAATGGAAAAGAGGAGCAGTTTTTATAAAAGAAATAGTCCCTAAAATAGCTATCAGTTTAGTTGCAAATACATTGTACAACGAAAAATACAGCACCATGCAAATGCAACATTATTTCAAAAGCAGAAATGAACAAATTGAGCTAGGATATTCCTGGTTGCATCAAAAAAAATGGAATAAATTGGAAGCAATCGTTGAAAACAAAACCATTGAAATGAAAGCAAAAAGCGAAGAAGAATTTATTGCTGAGCATTATTGGGGTTACTCAAAATTTAATGACAAAACTACTATAGAATATGCCGTTCGGCATCCCAGGTGGAAGCTTTTCACAATTAAGAAATTTTCAATTGATGTAGATTTTATAAAAATTTATGGAGATCAATTCTCATTTCTTCAAAATGCTACCCCAGAAAGTGTATTTGTAGCACAAGGATCTGCAATTCAGATTTTAAATAAAAGAATAATTAAAGTTGATTGATTTTAGAAAAAACATTTTAACTAATGCTCAATTTCCAGATCAAATTTCTTTTTAATCTCATTTAATGCTGGATATTTAGTAGCGAGATAAGCATATTTATCGCTATTGGTATAAGGCATTTTTATACTTTCATCTTCTTTCGACAAGACTATTTCAAGCGTAATTTCATAATTGTTTAATTCTTTTCGCAAAAAACCGAGCAAATCCTGCCGATGCTCATCAATTGCATCTCTTTGAATGCTGTTGGCCACTTCAATCTTTACCATAACATCATTTATTTGAGGTTCAGAATGTGTTAAGGCAGAATGCAATGACATCTTCTTTTCAGCCAACATTTTTTCAGCATAATTTTTCCAAAGGTCTTTTAAGGATTTTTCTGAAAATACTGAAGAAGCCTGATTTAACATTGTAATTGCTGGCTGATCTTCAGATACTATTTCGGCTATCGTTTTTATTTCAAAAACAGATTTAAGCGATGGTATTTCAGCGTTTTTGCGGGTTGATGTGTACGCTACTGGTTTTGTACTATTTTCAACAGGTATTGCATTTTGATTTTCTATTGTTTCACTTTCTACAGAATTTGCTAAGTTGGGATCTTTAGCAATTAGCTGGTCAGCTTCAGAAAAATTTGGAGAATTATTGATTTTTTCGGCTATCTCCTTACTATCAATTACTTGAGGCTTACTTTCTACTATTTTCTCTCCATCAACGGCATTTGTATTTAATCGCTTAGCGTTTTTTTTTTCTTCAGAATTTCCGTTTTCAGCTGAAATCTTAACCACTGCATTAATATGGCACATTTTCAACAAGGCTAATTCAACCAATAAGCGTTGGTTTTTACTTTGTTTATAATTTAAATCACATTGATTTGAAATTGTTAAAGCTGTCAATAAAAAAGAAGCCGAAGCGGAAATGGACTGACTGGCATAACTTTTCGCAATCCTATCCGTAACTTGCAATAACTTAATGGTACGTTCGTCTTTTGAAACTAGCAAATCACGAAAATGTCCACTTAAGCCATTAATAAAGTTATTTCCATCGAAACCATTGCTCAAAACTTCATCAAAAAGCAATAACGTTGCTGCCATATTTTCGGCGAGCAATGCATCCGTAACTTTAAAATAATAATCATAATCCAAGATATTCAGATTGTCGATTACTGCTTTGTAGGTTATATTATTCCCACTAAAACTAGCAATCTGATCAAACATAGAAAGTGCATCTCGTAAGGCACCATCAGCTTTTTGAGCAATAATATGAAGGCCTTCTGTTTCGGTTGCAATGTTTTCTTTAACTGCGATATTTGCCAAATGGGTGGTCATATCATCCACCATAATCCTATTGAAATCAAAAATCTGACATCGCGAAAGAATGGTAGGAATAATTTTATGCTTCTCTGTAGTAGCTAATATAAAAATGGCGTAAGGTGGCGGTTCTTCCAAAGTCTTCAAAAATGCATTGAAAGCACTGTTAGACAACATGTGAACCTCATCAATAATATAAATTTTGTACTTGCCGATTTGCGGCGGATACCGAACTTGATCTACCAGACTTCGAATATCTTCGACAGAATTATTAGATGCTGCATCCAATTCGTGAATATTCAAAGAGCCACCTTTGTTGAAAGATACACAAGAATCGCAGGTATTACAGGCCTCCGTATTTTCTTTTATGTTTAAGCAATTAATGGTTTTTGCCAAAATTCTGGCACACGTAGTTTTACCTACACCCCTAGGCCCACAAAACAAAAAAGCTTGCGCCAACTGATTATTCTTAATCGCATTCTTTAATGTATTCGTAATATGTTGTTGTCCAATTACACTTTCAAATGTAGCTGGACGATACTTTCTGGCCGAAACAACGAAATTTTCCATCGGTTGCTAAATTAGAAAATTCTAATTAATTGAATTCTAAAACCAAAAAAAAATCAAATCTATTTACGAAGTTGAAAATCACTGCTCGAGAAAAATTCCAATAATGAGATTTTGTAATAGGCGCAAATAAAACTTAAGGTAGAAATAGAAAGATTAACGTTGCCAGTTTCAATTCTTGCAATATGAATCTGCGTATCATTATAAACCTCTTCCTGAGTCAAATTTCTTTCTTCTCTCAAAGTCTTAAGAGTAAGTGCAATTTTTTTTAAAAGGCTTGAATCTCTGAGTTGAGACATAGCACAAGAAAAAAAGAAAAAATAAATTTGCTAATGACGAATAAGTCATTTAGATTTATACTATAAAACGAAAACGATTATATACAGGGCTAATCACCCATTATGAAACATTTAGTGTTATCGAGCTGAAACACTTCTAAAAATTAGCTCTTAAATTTTATATACTTTTAAAAATGAAGAAATTATTATTATTTATTATTCTTGCAATTTCGTTTGTAAGTTGTAAGAAAGAAGAAGTAGAGGAAACATTATCAAATAAAACTACGAGTACAGCTCGGCAAACAAGTGTAAATATGAGAACTTATTTCGATGATGGTGGACCAAAGGAAGGAACTAATTATGGATGTAAAGCTCCTAGTGGAAATTGTTGGCCTGACACTGGTCCTACAGGACTTTCTATACCAATAATGAATGGTATATTTGAAACTGTTTTGGGTGGAAATCAATCTTCTATACGTTCTAGCTTTACTTCTAACCAGAGTTTTTTGATTGAATATATGGCAGAAGCAGATATTGCAAAAGTGATTTCAGGTGAAAGCTTTGTTTACGGCAGAGGATCTAATTCTACGAAGCGGTATTTTTTATTAAAATCAGCAAGCGATAATAGATTGCAAACTGTATATCCTTTTTATTGATTTATAAAGAAGGAGTGACTCAACAAAGTCGCTCCTTTCTAATATTAACAAAATATGAATCGGTTTTTAGCAACATTATTAATCTTTATACTATTTTTTAGTTGTAAAGAAAACAATAAAATTTCTATAGTAGAAAACTATATTATTGATTTAGGTTTTATACCAAGTAGAGGTTTTAGAACTATATATTTTGATAGCATTAAACAAGAAGACTTATTAGCTATTGTAGATAAAAATGGTAGTAATAAAATAAAAATTTATAAATTAAAAGGAGAATTAGTTAAAACAATATCATTGAACTCCGCCTTAGATTCTTTACAAAGCATTGGAACAATTAATTATTTCAATCATGATACGATTATCATTCATTCAAACAATACAAATAAGTTTGCTCTCATAAATTCATACGGAAATGTTATGCGCTTTTTTGATTTAAATGAAATAATTCCCAAAAGTGTTTCTGACAACTATAACTACTATGGTATATCTAATGAAATAGGTAATTTAAATAGCTATTATTTAGGATGTGATTTTAATTTTAATGGCAAGGATATCGCATTAAATAATATCCCAACAGATCCTTATAAATTAAAGGAATATGAATATAAAAAAATTATAAATACACCATATA
The DNA here is from genome assembly GCA_031412335.1 of bacterium. GTDB lineage: Bacteria > Bacteroidota > Bacteroidia > Sphingobacteriales > Sphingobacteriaceae > JBBQYA01. Next base: position 115,859 of record JANOCT010000013.1, read on the forward strand.
TATTAAAAATTAGTGATTTTTTAAGCGATAGTGTTAAATTTAGTCATCTTCTTTATGGTTTTGAAAAACGATATGCAAATGAGAAAGCATTTTATTTAAGTGGACCTAGTTTTATAGTGCAAAATCAATATTATATTTTTTATAGTATACATAACAATCAATTATATAAAGCAAATAGTAAAACAATGTTTGCCAATGATTCAATTGCAATAAAATCTAAATATGGGAAAATTGGAATGCCGGGAATGAGATTGACAAAATATAACATGCAAAATTGGGAAAAGGTTGATAAGCAAAATGTATATAATAGTAATTATATAGTTTCCGTTTTACACAATGTTCCAACTTCTGAATATTATTTCATAATCTATTTAAAAGACAAATCCGAAAAAGGCTTTACAAAAAGAAAATTCTCAGTGCTTATAACTGATAGCAATTTTAAAACTAAATCCGAGCATTTATTTGATGATGGAGTTTATCATGGAGGTAGTGCATTAATGACTAGACAAGGGTTAATACTACAAAAAAACGATTTGAAAAATGAAAAAAGAATTACCTATTGTTTGTTTAAATTTAAGTAAGGTCATAGCATTCTTAAATTTAATTTTTCTTATATCTTGCCAGAGCAAAGAAGAGAGAGAATATAACCATTATGCCAATTATTTTAAAAAGGAACATCAATTTCTTATAACTGATAAAATAAATTCGATTTTTATCCTAACTGAAAATGGCTGCTTGCCTTGTAATAGAAAGTTTTCGAACCTTTTGTCTGAATTAAAGAATAAAGACTCAACGTTAATATTGATCATGGCAAGTGGAACCATGGTGAATATCTCAATATTTGATTTATATCCGAAAAATGTAATTTTTGCAAAAAATGCTAATTCTGAAAAATATTATGAGTTTCTGCAAGAAACAAAGGCAATATTTATATCTAAAAATAAAATAGATACTACCCTAGTCCTCGAAGCTCAAAATCTAGAAAGCCAATTTTCTGAGATTGGCAAAAGGACAGAAATTGGAAAAATCTCCTTTTGAAAAGGTTTTGCCTTAAACCAAACACTAATATACTTTCTCCTTATACTTGCAGAAAAAAACTAAATGGCGTTTGATTTCCATACGGATGCACCGGTTTACATTGAGCAACAATATCAAAACTCAAAAAACTTTGTGCTTCCATTTATTGCAAAGCATAAAAAAATAGGACCAGGAACTGGAGTTTTAGAAATAGGATGTGGCCAAGG
>JANOCT010000014.1:0-22302 GCA_031412335.1 bacterium
TTTTATGTACCAGTCCTGCAGGGCTCTTAATTCTCCTAAATCATGTGAGGGTGCATCCAGCGTGTACCAAAAAATATGTCCCAATCCCGTACCATCAGGGCCTAATGTAGGTACAACATTTTGCGGCAATAAACGCTGGGCATAATTAAGCCGTTCCAAAACCCTTGTACGTGCCCAGTAGATATCTACATCATCCTCAAAAATTAAAAACACAAAACTCATCCCGAACATTGAGTTTGCCCGGATGTTTTTTATTTTTGGAATTCCCTGCAGGTTACTTACTAACGGATAGGTTACCTGGTCTTCCATAATCTGTGGGCTTCTTCCCATCCATTCCGTAAATATGATCACCTGGTTTTCAGACAGGTCGGGTATGGCATCAACTTTTGTATTATTAATTGAATAAAAACCATAACCCGTTACTGCCGCAGCTATCAATAGTACGACTACACGATTTTTTAAAGCCCATTTTATAAAATTGCTGATCATACTTTATTTTGATGCTGATTTCGCATTATGTTTAAAAAGTTTTAAAGATTTTGCTGCCTGTATAATTATAACAGAAGAAATAGCCGCTGAAAGAATGATGATCCATTCTTTAAGCGTCATGGGTATTATGTTCAATGCCTGACCCACAAAGGGTATTTGAATTACTCCTATCAAAATGACAAGACTTGCTGTTACTGCATACCAGACAAATTTATTTTTAATAACCTCATTGTTAAAAAATGCACCACTACCCATATTAAATACATGAAATAGCTGGCAAAAAATAAGGGTAAAGAATAAAATGTTGTTACACATAGCCGCATCCCATGGCTCACCACTATGAAAGGCATAATGATTAACAAGCACGCCTGTTGTACTTACCAATGCAATAACTATTGAGTAAAAGAAAATAAGTTTCCAACGGCTTTTGTCAATAATTGGTTCGGATGATTTGCGGGGAGGCAGTTTCATAATATCAGTACTTCCTTTGGTTATACCTAAAGCAAGTGCAGGCAACAGATCTGTAATAAGATTAATGAAAAGTATTTGTAAAGGCAACAACTGAAAGTGAAAGTTCATGATTGCAGCAACTGCTATCACCGCCAGTTCACTGAGGTTACACGATAGAAGAAAAGTTACAAATTTTTTAATGTTTTCAAAAATAATACGCCCCTGCCTGATGGCTACAACAATAGATGAAAAGGAATCATCTTTTAACACCATGTCCGAAACTTCCTGGGCCACCTGTGTGCCCCGAAGCCCCATAGCAATACCGATATCGGATTTCTTAATTGCCGGAGCGTCATTAACACCATCACCCGTCATGCCTACAACATATTCTTTTTCCTGAAAAACTTTTACCAGGTCAAGCTTGTGCTTTGGATTTACCCTGGCAAAAACGGAAGTATTTATCCAATGCTGTTTTTCATCTTCGTTTAGCGCCTCAAATTCCTTCATATCCTTTCCAATCATTGGCACTTCATCCTCTTTTGATATACCCAATTGTGTTCCTATATAATGGGCAGTGGCAGGATGATCGCCGGTGATCATGACCACTTTTATTCCCGCTGTTTTACAATCGTTGATGGCAGCCTGTACTTCTGGCCTTGGCGGATCAATCATACCAACCAATCCAAGAAAAACCAGCTCATCTATTAAGGAAGAAGGCGCACTATCCATCTTACGGTACGCCATGCCAATCATGCGATGACCGGATGCTGAGGATTGTTCTGCTTTGGCGAGCCATTCTTCTCTTTTTGTTGTATCCATCGTCACCTCACTATCTTCAAAAATCTGTGTACACTTCAGCAATAACTCCTCTGGAGCGCCTTTTGCAAAGACATAAAATTTACCATCGTGCTCATGCAACGTGGACATAATTTTTGTTTCGCTGGAAAAGGGTTCTTCGTCTTTTTTTATAAATGCTGCCCGAATTGTAGTGATGTCCTCACCCTTATCTTTTGAAAACTTTAGTAAGGCTATCTCTAATGGATCACCGATTTCTTTTGTTTCTTTTTCGGCTGCCTGAATATCGGCCGTGTTACATAAAACAGCACATTGCGATATCAATTCCAACTGCTCTTTTTTACCGGTAAAGGCAACATCCTTTTTCCATGTGCCTGAAGCGGTATCAACAAATACCACTTCCATTTTATTTTGTGTGAGCGTACCGGTTTTATCGGTGCAAATAACATTGGTGCCGCCTAAAGTTTCTACAGCCGACAATTTTTTTACAATAACATTGTAGCGGGACATTTTTAACATGCCTTGTGCTAAAGTCATGGTGGCTCCAATCGGCAAACCCTCTGGACTGGCAGCCACGGCAAGGGCAATAGCTGTTTGCAGCATTTCAATAATGGGTACCCCATTAATTAACCCTGCGATAAAAATAAGTACCACCAGCCCTACCGTAATTTTGATTAGCTTTTTACTAAACTCTTCCAGCTTCTTTTCTAAGGGAGTTGCTGCCTGATCCGATGATTGAACAAGGTTGGCAATCTTTCCCAACTCGGTTTTCATGCCTGTGGCACAAACCAATACATAGCCATTACCCTTAGAAACATTCGTGGCTTTAAAAGCCATATTTGTGCGGTCTCCAAGAATGGTGGACTCAGGCAAATCAGCAACCTTCTTCTCAACAGGAACGGATTCTCCGGTAAGTGCTGATTCGTCAATCAGAAATTGCGTGGATTTAAATATTCTTCCATCTGCCGGTATCATATCACCAGCCTCTGTAAATACAATGTCGCCGGGTATTATTTCTTCAGAATTAATTTCAGTTAGTTTTCCATCACGAAGTACTTTTGCAGGTATAGATGAAAGCTTTTTTAAAGCCAGCACTGACCGCTGTGCTTTAAATTCCATATAGAATCCTATAGCTGTATTGATGATAATTACTATCAAAATAGCAATGCCATCCAGCCATTCTTTAAACCAGAAAGACATTGCAACAGCGAAGAAGAGGAGATATACAATAGGACTTTTAAACTGGTTTGCTATTAATTGCAAAAGAGTGAGTGACTTAGCTTCTTCGATAGTATTCTTCCCGAATTGCTCAAGCATTTCTTTAGCCTTTTCTCTAGATAAACCTTGCTCCGTATTGCTGTTAAGCAATGCAGTGGCTTCTTCTATATTTGTTGAATGAAAAGTAAAATCATTTAAAATTTTTATCACTTCTCTTTAGCTTTATAGCATATTATCTTTCCATAATGTAATGGACTACATAGTTTAAAGCTAGATATACCAATTTTAATTCCTTAAAATTCAAATTTTAATAACAAAATCTAATTACTTATGATTGGTTATTAACAAAAAAATTAAAAATTTAACTTTTCATATTAAAAGTTAGCTGCCATTCTTTACAATGGCAGCTTATCAAGTCTTTATTTAACTTAGTTTTGTTATTAACTACTTAAAATAAATTCTTAAGAAATATTCTTTTTTATCTCTTATTCGTATTGATCCAATTACTTAACTCAATAATTTCTTTTCCTTGAGTCGAAACAATATTTTTAGCAATCGCTTTTAATTCAGTATTTGTACCAAGATGTAAATATGAATTAGCATCGTCCATAGCACCTTGATGATGAAATATCATTAAGGTTGCATAATCGTTGTCGATATCTCCGGTTATCAATTGGGTATCTAAAAGCCGATTCATTTTTTCCATATTATCTTCAAGTTCTTGCATAAATTCCATATCCATATCATCGACAGATATTTTCATCAAAATTTCATCAAATTCCATGATTTCCTTTTCTTGATCTGTTATTACTTTTTGTGCAAATCTTTTTAAGCTATCATTTTTTCCTGATGCTATTAAATCGCTCGACATATTAATTGCTCCTTCATGATGCATCATCATCATTTCTGCGAAATCCACATCTGCATCCATAGTCATAACCATAGCTTCCATTCTATCCATCGTTACATGCATACTGTCCATCATTCTGTTATCATCGTGGTTTTGAAATTTAACTCCTGTCATTTCAACATCTTCTTTTTTATTACACGCATTAAAGATTACAACAACAACTATTGTTGTTAATAAAAATAGGTTCTTTCTCATTTTATTTTTTTTTAAATTGTTATTTAATTGTTTCTACAGTTTTACCACAGGTAAGCATCTTAGAGCCATAATAAGGATTTTTAATTGCACTTTCCCTGCTTAACCAATTTGCCCCTTTGCCATCATTAAACATGGGGCAATTTTGATAATAAATACTTTCAGTTGCTTTACTTGATTTTAACAATGAATACATATTTGCCGAAAGGCTAGAAAAATGATCACGCTGATGCCCCAAATCGGTTGTTTCGGCAATGTGCTCTGCATGAAATTTTAAATCTTTTTCTAATTTCATCCAAGCTAAATGTTCATCTTCTTTTAATGTTTCCATTTTTACAGCAAGTAAAGAAGCGTTTAAGATTTTTGCATGGTCTGCAGCATTAACTCCATCAGATTTTGTTAAGGCATCTTTTAATAAAAAATAATTATTAAAGACAATTTGAAAATCATTTTCTTTTTGAGCATCTGTTTTATTCATCTCAGAATGCCCAGAATGATTGCCCATATTTACGGAAGGGGCGATAGAGGTTTCTGCTGATTTATTTTCACGGTCGTATTTGCAGCAATTTGGCAAAGAATTATATGCTGCATCTGGCGCTAAAAATAGCTCGCTATCATACCCAGCAAGAGCAATATTTTTTAAAACAGCATCTTTTGTTGTTTTTTCTGAATTATAGGTTATGGACGCAAATTTGGTTTGTTCGTTCCATACTGTTTTAGAAATGCCTTTTTTATTACCGGCAGTTTCAATGGTCTTTTTACACATATCACAGTTTCCTGATATTTTAACTGTTTCTGTTTTGGCATTTTTAATTTGGGCGAAAGAAGTTAAGCCACTTAGCAGAATTATTATTGCTAAAAATATTTTAGTTTTCATTTTTTTTATTTTGAATGGTTAAAATTTAAATAAATATTCCTTTTTATATGATAGGAATACACTCATAAAATTTTAGTTTGTCAAATTAAAAAAGCACAAATAATGAGTATTAGTTTAGTATTATAAGTATTTGGAGGGGCATAGTTTGTTAAAAAACAAGGCTTAAGAGTTATAAAATCTTTTGTTCTATAGAAATAATTAATAGAATTAGAAATTATAAAACCCGAAAGATTAGAAATAATTATTGGAACAGATACTTTTTGATCAATAGTAAGTTTAACGTATTTTTCATCGGTTTTGCAGCACCCTTCTTTTTTATCAGTCATCCCACAATTGCTGCATCTTTCATCGTTTGATTGCCATAATTTGGTATCAACCAGTTTTTCCATGCAATAATGAAAATGCAAAGTTGCTCCAATGGTCGTGAAACAATAAATAATTAGGCTTAAAAGAATAATGAATCTTTTCAATTTAACTTTTTCGTTGAATAAATTAATTAAAAGTTCTTGCTTTTACCATTTCATTTTCACTCAGCATATTAGTGCATGCCTCGGCACACTTTCTACAAGCATCTGCACAATCTTTGCAATGTTGCATTCCATTTTCTGCATGTTTTTCGCATTCTTCAGCACAAGCAATGCATAAGTCAATACATTCTTTCATTAAATGCATGGCGTGTGCAGATCCTCTTGCCACAAATCCTGCTGTTAGTCTACAATATTCTGCACAATCAATGTCTAACTTAATACACGTTACCATCATTTTTACATCTTGCTCATCCAAACATGCTGCTGCGCATTGATTGCAAAAAGTTGCGCATGTATTTAATTCATTAATTAATAGTTGATTTTTTTCGTAACTCATGATATTATTTTTAGAATTGAAATAAAAAATTTTATAGCCATTAATTTAATTCATTTATGATGCCGTTATTTAATTGGCTTAATTCTTCCTTTTTAATATGATAATGAGGTGTTTATTCCTCATCTAAAAACAGTAGTGAATATTTGAGCAAAATGAACCGTGCCACTATTTACAGCAATCTTTTTCTCTGATAAATATAGATTTTAAGATTTTCCAAATAATTAATTTTACGAAATTAATTGATTTCATTATAAAATCTGTATTAACATAAAACCACTCATCGCAATCATTAAACCATCTTCAATAATGGTTACCGTACTCATTGGTAAATTAAAAACTGCTCCCAAGCAGGCACATTTAATTTTTTGCTTATTTAGTACACTTTGCAATACGCCAATTATGCTAGTGCTCATAACTATTATGGTGACGATGTTGGTGATGAGTGGTTGAAAGTTGGTAGCATAAGCAAAACCCAAAGCCAATTCGATGAAAGCATAAACATAACCCCATGACTTTAGCTTTTTTGCCACAATATCATACATACTGTAACTTTCAGCAAAACCCTTTAAGTCAAGCATTTTAAAGAATGAAAAGGTAAGAAAGAACCCAGCCATAAAAACATTCATGGCTTGCATCCAATTAAACGTATTTTGATGTGTTGCTGCAATAATTGAAATGGCGCTTATGTAACCAAAAATTAGTAAGATGGGTTTGTAGGTTAAAAACCAGCTTGTCGACTGTTCGGTTATTTCATTGTTTTCAATTGCGGTAATAGAATATTTTTTATCCAATGTATTTTGAAAAGTTGACAATGAAATATGTTTATCCATTGAGATTGTCGCTGATTGCGTATCTTTTGATACTTTCACTTCTAAAACATTCGGCACCATCAGTAAACTACTTTTTACTTTTGCTTCGCAACCTCCACAGGTCATTCCTGTAACTTTATATGTATGTGTCATATTTTTTTATTGAACACAAAGTTACTTTAGGTATTCGGATAAGCTATTATGGAATTTTGTTTAAGTGTTATAAGATTTACAGATCCTCTATGTTTTTGCGTTTGTGTTCTTTCAACGATTTGAAATAGCTGGGTGTAAAACCTGTTATTTTCTTGAATTGGTTGGATAAATACGCAACGCTGCTATAGCCCAATTGGTTAGCAATTTCAGACAAAGTTAGTTCGTCATAAACCATTAATTCTTTTGCCCTTTCAATTCGTTGTGCAATTACATATTTTTCAATGGTTGTGCCTTCTACTTCTGAAAAAAGATTGCTCAAATAATTATAGTCTTGTTGTATTTGTGATGTGATAAATGCAGAAAGGTTTGTTTTTATTTCGTGGTCGGAATGGTGGACCAATGTTATGATCGTGTTCTTTATTTTTTCAATGGTTTGACTTTTTCGATCATCAATTAATTCAAAACCAAGATTTTTTAAAGCTAAATCAACTTTTTTTAATTCAACTTTCGAAAGATTTTCTTCAATATATACTTCACCAAGTTCTACACTAGTTGTATTTAGATTTAATTTTTCCAGTTCATTTTTTACAACCATTTTGCAACGACTGCAAACCATATTTTTGATGTAAAGCTTCATTTATTTAAATAATTTCAATTTAGTAAACTCTATTCTTCCAAAGCTAAATAAATGAGCGATTTTATCAGAATTTTATCATGAATCATACGTATAAATAATAATTTAAAAAAGTTATTATTCCTTTATTATTTTTTGGTAATACTTATTTAAACCCTTTTGAATTTGTAATATATATATTCCTTTTTTTAATTTAGAAAAATCTTCATTTTGAATAGTATTTCCTGAATAAATTAATTGACCAAAAACATTTGTAAGTATTGCATTATCAATTTCTAATGGATTATTTAGATTAATTTTTGTTTTGAAAGGATTTGGATAAATCAATAAGGTTTGATTTTTAGATAATTCCTCGATAGAGGTAGAGGAGCAAGATAAATTGTTAATATATCCCCATATTTCATCATCAAATGGAGAAAATGCAGCAGCAGTACCATAAGCAGATTCTCCAAAACGGACAACAACTAATTTTTGACTTGGAACCACATATATTTTTTGATCGTTTTTTCCCAAAGCTGCGTACGTATCAGGTGGAGCATTTTGCAACAAACTTCCATTAAAAACAAATTGTATTCCAGGTGACATAAATGACGTCTTTCCATTTAACCACCATAAATATCCGTACGAGTTGTTAAAAGTTTGAGAGGTATTTATCATTGAATTGAAATAGTTTGTATCGCGCAAAACAGTATCGCCATTCCAAATTCCTTTATTTAATGAGAGTAATCCAAATCTAGCAGCTCCACGAGTTTTGCTATAATAGGTACCGTCAAACCAAAATCCAGTCAATCCGATTTTCGATCCTAAAAAAGAGTTGGTTAGATTAGACAATGTTAAATTACTTACATTAGTTAAAATTTGATGGAGTTTTTTATATGACCCATTATGATACGCCCATCTGGTATTTGGATCTGTTAAATATTCCATACAAATAGCAGTGGTATCATCTCCTACGCAAGGCGGAGTAGGTGTATCATCTAATCCACTATTCATAGAAAGTAGATTTTTTACCTTTATTAAATTTTCTTTTTGGAGTGGTGCAGTTGTCCAACTTGTACCAAGATAAGTTGAAACAGAAGAGTCAATTTGAACTAAATTTTTATCCTGCGCAATACCAATTAGCATCGCAATTAAACTTTTGCCGGATGATGCCCAATAATGATTATTATTTTCTGCAAAAGTGCCAAAATATTTTTCAAGAACAATTTTACCATCTTTAAGTACAATAAAACTTTCTGTATTTCTACTTTCTAAAAAATTGTAAAATGTATCAATTTTAGATTGACACCAGCCTAATGATGATGGTGATATAGTATCCCAATTATTGCCAGTCAAAGGTGGGAAATACAAATTTTGAGCTTGTAAACTAGAAATTGAAATTAGAATAAATACAAATAAGTTGAATATTTTCATAAGTTATCTATTAAATAAAGTAGACATTTGGAATTAGATTTGGTTTAACTGGAAGGTAAATAATTATTTCAATAATATTACCCATTGTGAGTTATAAATAAATATATTAAAATTTAAAATTTGAGGTAGGAAGTTTAAAGATTGTAGCAGTGTCCTTTTTTCTTTTTAAACAATCAATGAATTAGAAGATAGCTGACCTGCTTTTGTTCCTAATTAGATTGGGGTTGAAATTTATTACCTATCAAAAAGCATTGAAAAATTAAATCCAAAATTAATTAAACCATAATCAAATATTATATTTATAAAACCACGCAACTTTCAAATAATTTTATAAAAAATGTACTTAATAAATTTTTTTAATCAATTGAAATAACCGATCTGCATCCTCCTTTTTACAAAGTTCAGTTCCATGATTTAGCGTAGCAGCAGTTCCACAAGCTACGCCATATTGTACCGATTCAATTAAATCTTTATGCTGACTCAAACTCAAAATCATACCAGCCACCATACTATCGCCGGCACCCACAGTACTTTTTCTTTTAACAACTGGTGGAACAATTTGCATGGCTAAATCTTTCGTAACTAACATTGCACCTGCTGCACCCAAAGAAACAACCACTACCTCGCAATTTCTTTTTTCTATTAATTCTCTAGCTGCATCGTCTACCATTTCTAAATTCAATTCCTCTTTACCAACTAAAATACTAAGTTCTCCAAGGTTAGGCTTTATTAAATAAATACCTGCATTTAGAGCTTCTTTTAGTGCATCACCAGAAGTATCGACAATAAGCTTTGCATTTTTTACCTTAGCAATTTCTGCAATTCGGGCAAAAATATCTAACGGAACTCCAGGCGGCAAACTACCGCTTGCTACAACAAAATCTATATCATTTAAATGATTAATACTTTCTAAACAAGCTTTCCATTCATTTTTTTGAATAGGTAAACCAGGCATATTAAATCTAAATTGTTGATTTGTTGAATCGTCTAATAAAGTTAAATTCTCTCGAGTATTTTCTTTTGTTTGTGTAACAATAGATTCTATAAATTCTTTTTCTAGTAGTTCAGTTAGTAATTTTCCAGTACAACCGCCAGCTAAGTAGATTGCCTTTGCGTTTCCTCCGAGTTTTTTAATTGCTCTTGCAACATTTATGCCTCCGCCTCCTGGTTCATATATTGGTAAAGTGCATTTTAATTTTTTTTCAGCTATTAGAGCAGATACAGATGTACTTTTGTCAATTGCTGGGTTGAAGGTTATAGTTAGTATTGAGGACATTTGTTTAATTTTATATAAATATAAAGACGTAAAAAAAATTTAATTAATTAAAAATTCGAATTTATAATTGGTTTATTTTTTTAGTTTAATTTCTATATTTTGTAAAATTTCCAATTGCTTTTCCTGACTTTCAAAAAGTATTTTAATTTGTTCTTCTAATAGCAAATCAATTTTCTGATTTAAACTTCTAATTTCAAGTTCAGCTTTCATATTTATCATATAATCATTTTCACTTCGTATTCGATCTTTTTCCTCTTGGCGGTTCTGACTCATCATAATAATTGGTGCTTGCAATGCAGCAATTGTTGATAAAATTAAATTCAATAAAATAAAAGGATACGGATCAAAATTAACTTTTAAAGGTCCCAATGAATTAAATACAATCCAAACAAAAAGTATGATCCCAAAAAGAATAATAAACTTCCAACTTCCACCAAAGCTTGCAACTTTATCAGATATGCTTTGCCCTTTAGTAAGAATTTCTTTAGGTTGGAATAATAGATTTTCAATAATTAATTGTTCTTCTTCAATTGATTTTCTAACAATTTCTTTTAGTTTGTTTAATTGTTCATCTTTTGATTTATGCAAATCTAAGGGTTCTGTATACATAAAATTATAATCTTGGTTTTTCGAAAATTACGATAAACAATCAATAAAATATAACTCGTTGAAAGGTTTTATTTATAATAAAGGTTATATAGACATCATAATAAAAGGAATCTGATTAAAAAAAATCGAATATTAACCTTTGAGTTTAAAATGTAGATTATCACACATATTGATCAGCTAATCACTCTTATTTTAATAGATGAACTATCACATCACCTCTTTACCTTCTCAAAAATCATTACATTCGCAGTCTAAACAATGAAAAAGATTCGCGCGTGTCAGTTATAGTTGAGCAATTAAGTAAAGTTTACGGTATACAGAAAGCAGTTGATGCCATCTCATTTGAAGCTGAACCAGGCAAAATTTTAGGTTTTCTTGGTCCAAACGGTGCAGGTAAATCTACTACCATGAAGATTGTAACCTGCTTTATCCCCCAAACTTCAGGTAAAGTAACGGTTTGTGGTTTCGATGTAATTAAAGATTCACTCGCTGTTCGCAATACGATTGGATATTTGCCAGAAAGCAATCCTTTATACACCGACATGTATGTGAAAGAATACCTAGGTTTCATAGCAGGCATGCATAAAATGGGTAAAGAAACTAAAAGCCGGATCGAAGAAATGATTGATAAAACTGGATTGGTACGTGAACAGCACAAAAAAATCGGTCAACTTTCAAAAGGATACCGACAACGAGTTGGTTTAGCGCAAGCCATGTTGCACAACCCGAAAGTATTGATTTTAGATGAACCAACTACGGGCTTAGATCCAAATCAATTAGTAGAAATACGTGCATTGATAAAGCAATTGGGCAAAGAAAAAACCGTAATACTTTCCACTCACATAATGCAAGAAGTAGAAGCAGTATGCGATAGGATTGTGATTATAAATAAAGGTGTGCTAGTTGCAAACGAAGATACTCGAACCTTACAAAGTAAAAAAGAAGGAACGGTTGGATATAAAGTTGAATTTGACAAAACTGTAACTGCCAATCAACTAAAAAATATAAATGGAGTATTGCAAGTAACTAATTTGCAAGGTAATACTTGGTTGCTAAATACTAATTCGCAATTTGATGTTCGTGCAGAAGTTTTCCAATTTGCTGTACAAAACCAATTAGTAATGCTAAGTATAAGTAAAGAGGAGCAAAGCCTCGAAAGTATTTTTAGACAATTAACTTCTAATTAAGCCGTGTATATAATTCTAAAAAAAGAAATAGCGGTATTTCTAAATTCATTAATCGCTTATATTACTATTGGAGTTTTTTTAATTGTAATGGGCTTATTTTTATGGATTTTTCCTGATACCAATTTATTGGATTATGGATATGCATCACTTGATTCGCTATTCAATATTTCGCCATGGGTTTTTATGTTGTTAATACCTGCTATAACCATGCGTTTTTTTAGTGAAGAGAAAAAAGCTGGTACGATTGAATTACTAGCTACCCGACCGATTACCGATTTGGAAATTATTATGGGGAAATATTTTGCAGGAGTTTTATTAGTACTTTTTGCATTAATACCTACCGTTATTTATTACATAACCATCTATCAGTTAGGAGCTACAGTTGGGAATATTGATAGTGGTTCTGTTATTGGTTCTTACATCGGATTATTATTATTAGGAAGCGCATTTGTATCGGTTGGTGTGTTTGCTTCTTCGTTAAGTGATAATCAAATTGTTTCTTTTGTGATTGCAATTTTTCTTTGTTTTTTCTGCTTTGCAGGATTTGAATCAATAAGTTCATTACAACTTTTTGGTAAGATTGATAACTTTTTAGTGCAATTAGGGATTAATGCACACTATCTTTCTATCAGTCGAGGTGTGTTGGATACACGAGATTTAGTTTATTTTATCAGTTTTATTTCCTTGTTTATTGTATTAACCAAAACAGTGCTCGAAAGTAGAAAATGGTAAAAGAAAAAGAGAAACTTCCGAAAAAATCAAGAGGAGTTAAGCAGCAAGCGATTTTCGAGTTATTGAGTTTATTAGTAATCATTTTATTTATTAATATTATCTCTTCATATTTATTTACGCGTTTTGATTTTACGCGTGAAAAAAGATTTACTCTTTCCAAAGCTACTCGTGATATGCTTTCAGAATTGCCAGATCAGGTGGTTGTAAAAGTATATTTAGAAGGAGAATTTCCAGCAGGTTTCAAGCGTTTACGAAATTCTACTAAAGAAATTTTGGACGAATTTTCAGCATGGTCAGGTGGAAAATTACAATATGATTTTATTGATCCAACAAAAGAACCAGACGAGAAAATTAAGAATGAATTGTATCAGCAATTAGTAAAATATGGATTAACTCCAATAGATCTAAATGCCAAAACAGAGCAAGGAACTACTCAACAAGTAGTTTTCCCAGGTGCGATTGTTAATTACCGCGAAGGACAAGAAGCAGTGCAATTATTGCAAGGTTCGGCAGTGCAATCGCCAGAAACTGTTTTAAATAATTCTGCACAAGCTTTAGAATATAAATTTGCAGGAGCCATTAAGAAATTAATTTTAGTTCGCAAACCATTGATTGCTTTCACTGTCGGGCATGGCGAGTTAGATAGTAATCAAGTGAAAGATGTTACTAAAACATTGAACGAAAGTTATGAAGTAAGGCGAATTAATATTAGCAGATCTTTACCGGAAGATTTATTTCGTTTTCAAACATTAATTATAGCAAAACCTACGCAAGCGTTTGATGAGCGTGATAAATTTAAACTCGATCAATACCTAATGAATGGTGGTAAATTGTTTTTTCTTATAGATCAATTGAGTGCAGAAATGGACAGTATGATTGCTGGAGAAGGGTTGGCTTTAGGCAATGAATTAAATTTGGATGATTTACTTTTTAACTATGGAGCTAGAATTAATTATGATTTAGTGCAGGATTTAAATTGTTTACCTATCCCAATTATTACCGGGCAGCAAGATGGTAAACCTACACAGCAACTTTTACCTTGGTTATATTTTCCGTTATTTATACCAGAAGCTAAACATCCAATTGTAAATAACTTGGACGGAATACGATCTGAATTTGCCAACTCAATTGATTCAGTTGGAGTAGTTGGAGTAAACAAAACGGTTATATTAACAACTTCACCTTTTTCCAAATTATTAAAAGCACCTGTTCGTATCAATTTAAGTTTGATGGGTATTGAACCTAAACCCGATCAATTTAACAAAGCGAAAGTTCCGGTTGCTATGTTGTTGGAAGGAACTTTTCAATCTGTATTTAAAAATCGATTGACAGAAAATGCATTGAAAACTATAAAAGTTCAAAATGAAAGTAAATCCGGCGCTAAAGTTTTGTTGGTTTCGGATGGTGATATTATTAGAAACCAAATAAACAGAGATTCGATTATTTTTCCTTTGGGTTATGACCGTTACACCAGACAAACTTTTGGCAACAAAAATTTCGTTTTAAATGCTGTAGATTATTTAACCGATGGTACTGGATTAATCAATGTTCGATCGAAAGAATTAAAATTACGATTGTTAAATAAAGCAAAAGTTAAAAAAGATCGAACTAAGTGGCAAATAATAAACTTAGCTATTCCAGTTTTGTTAATTATTGTATTTGGAATCGTGCAGAATAGAATTAGAAAAGCAAAATATGCGAAGTAGAAAAAATATGCCACGAATGCAAGAATATAATAAGTACGATTTTTAAAAATTTCAATATATTATTAATTACAAAATAAAATTAATCGTGAATTCGTGGCAACCATTAAAATATTCGTGAATTCGCGGCTTCATTTAAAATATAATTATTCGTGAATTCGTGGCATCAATTAAAAATTAAAATATGAATAAAATATATGTTTACCTCCTTTTAATACTTGTTTTAGGTGGAGCAGCTTGGTTCTTAATCAATAAAAATAAAACCAATCAGATTGGCGAAAAAAGAAAACTTTTCACCATAGAAAATACAGACATAGTGACCAAAGTATTTTTGGCAAATAAAGCTGGAGTTTCAATTTTGCTTGAGAAACAAACAGATGGAAATTGGATGGTTAATAAAAAATATGAAGTAAGGAAAGGTCAAATAGAATTGTTGCTCGAAACATTCAAACGAATGGAAGTAAGAAATACAGCAGCTAAACCAGCACAAACAAAAATAGTAAACGAAATGGCTACCATGGGTTTGAAAGTTGAAATTTATGCTGGAGAAAAAAACCTAAAAACTTATTATGTTGGTGGCAATACCATTGATGATTTAGGAACCTACATGATGTTGGAAGGAGAAACACAACCCTACATCACGATAATTCCAGGATTTAACGGTTATTTATCCGCACGTTATTTTACTCGTGAGGCTGACTGGAGAAACCGAGAAATATTTATTTTAGATCCTAAAGAAATTGAAAGCATACAAGTTAACTATCCATCAGAAACAGCTAATTCATTTTTCATAAATTTTGCTTCTATGGCGAAACCAGTATTGTCAAATATGAAAGGAGATACCACAACACAATTGGATAAGAAATTTGTTATGGAATTTATTGGTCAGTTTCAAAATATACAATATGAATCTGTATCACAGGTTTCGGCAGTTCAAAAAGATTCAATATTAAAATCAAAACCTTTTGCTAGCATAATTTTAGTTGAAAAGGCGGGTAAAAGAAGAGAAGTATATCTATATCCAATAACGCTTAGTGTTGATTCAAATCTTGGATACGGAAACGATGGTAAACGTTTGTACCAAAGTGAAACTAGAATGTTGACCTATTCAAAAGATTTTCCCACTTTGGTTGTAAGCCAATTATTTTCTTTCCGAAAGGCATTAGTAACTCATGCAGATTTTATGCCTGGTGCCAAACGCAAACCAAGTTTGAACTGATTTTTTTTATAATTATTAAGACCTATCTTTAGCCCTTTAATATTCTTCTAATATGAAATTTTATATTAACTCATCTTCTTTGTTAAAGCAATTGCAAGCAATTAGTGGAGCTCTGAGTAATAATACTGTATTGCCAATTCTTGAAAACTTTTTGTTTGAAATAAAAGATGGGAACTTGACAATATCTGCAACCGATTTGCAAACGAGCATGACAACAAACATGACTGTTGATGCAAAAGAAGACGGAAGAATAGCCATGCCATCCAAAATTTTATTGGATACACTTAAAACATTTCCAGATCAGCCCATCCTTTTTACGATCGATGATAAAACTTTTGGAATAGAAATGAGTGCCGGTAGTGGAAAATATAAACTAGCTGGAGAAAACGGAGATGACTTTCCTAAAATTCCATTAGTAGAAGGTGCAAATTCAATGATTATGCCTTCCTCTGTATTATCAGAAGCCATTACTAAAACATTATTTGCAGTTAGTAATGATGATTTGCGTCCTGCCATGACAGGAGTTTATTGTCAAATAAGTACTGATTCCATGACGTTTGTGGCTACAGATGCTCACAAATTAGTTAGATATCGCCGAAAAGATTCAAAAGGAGAAGCAAACACATCATTTATTTTGCCAAAAAAAGCGTTGAATTTGTTAAAATCGTCATTGCCAACAGATGATTCATCGGTTACCATAAATTTCAATACAAGTAGTGCATTTTTCAGATTCAATAATATCAATCTTATCTGCAGATTAATTGATGAGCGATATCCAGATTATGAAACGGTAATACCAACGTCGAATCCGAATAAACTTACTATTGGAAAATCTGCATTTTTAAATTCATTAAAAAGAGTTGGGATTTTTGCCAATAAAACTACCCATCAAGTTCGGTTAAAAATTACGGGTAGTGAATTAAGTATTTCTGCTGAAGACCTTGATTTTGCTAACGAAGCACACGAACGCTTAACTTGTCAATACGAAGGTGAAGATTTAGAAATCGGATTTAATGCTCGATTTTTAGTCGAAATGCTTTCAAATTTAAATGATGAGGAAGTGATACTCGAAATGTCGACACCAAACCGTGCTGGATTACTTTTACCATCAGTTCCAAATAAAGATGAAGATGTTTTGATGTTGGTAATGCCAGTTATGCTTAATTCATATTCATAATTAAATTCTTTTTAAGTATAAATTTATTTTTCTGTGGAAATTATTAAAACCCTGATCGATTTTATCCTTCATATTGACGATCACCTTGTTGCCATAGTTTCCGATTATCAAACCTGGACATATTTAATTTTGTTCCTGATTGTTTTTGCAGAAACTGGCTTAGTTGTTACTCCATTTTTACCCGGCGATTCCTTATTGTTTGCTGCAGGAGCTATTATTGCAAAACCAGAGAGCGGCTTGAACATTTTTTTAATGTTTCTCATTCTTTTTTTAGCCGCATTCATTGGAGATACGGTCAATTACCACATTGGAAAATACATTGGTAAGTCTGTTTTTAGCCGCGATTATCGATTTCTTAAAAAAGAATATCTCTACAAAACCCAAACATTTTATGATAAATACGGAGGCAAAACGATTATTTTCGCTCGTTTTATTCCCATCATCCGTACTTTTGCACCTTTTGTTGCAGGTATCGGCACCATGAGATATAGCAAATTTATGTCGTACAATATTTTTGGTGCTATTGCTTGGGTAGCTTCGTTTTTATTTGCAGGCTATGTTTTTGGTAATATTAAAGTAGTGAAAGATAATTTCACCTTGGTAATTTTTGCTATCATACTGTTATCGATTTTACCTCCGATTTTCGAATTTCTTAGGCATAAATTTCAAAAACCTACTGCCCAATAGGTTCTGGTCTACCTATAATTTTTCCCTCTTTATATAATTTTTCTTCGCTAGCAATTCGCTGACGTTCTTCTATACTTTGTTGCTTATTCAACAAGTCTTTCAATTCAGGCTGACCAGCATTAACCCATGCAGTGTACCAAAAACTTGCTGTTGATCGTATTGCAGCCCGCATTCTACGCTCCACCATTCCATTCAATCTAGTGTGATAGCTCGTTGCAAAACCATCAGAATAATCTCGTTGCATTTTGCCATTTCTTTCAATAAAACTATATTTTTTATCAGGTCCGAATTCTTCGGTCAACTGCTTTTCAAATAATAAAACAGAATCAAGCGCATAATGGCTTTGCTGCACAATTTCCCATGCTTCATCCAAGGGTTTTTCTATGTAACGGGGTTTTCCAACATAAAAATCATACGTATCAAAGGCAAACATTTCTGGTAATCGTGATTCCCAAAAACCGTGAATTCCAATTTGATTTGTCATTTGACCATTATAATTTTCGGTGGTATGCAAAGGCACATGAGCATCACCAATATAATGCCCAAGCTCAGCCGAAACCCTAAGAATAGCTGATGAATCCTTAGCTTTAAATGCATCAGTAAGTCGATACGTCATCCGTTCTATATGCCAAGGCACTATTCCATAAGCTTTCAATGTATCTTCTGAATATTTCGCAACAGCATCTTTCCATTTTCTAGGAATGCTATCAAAAGGATTTTTACCATAATGATCGGCGTCTAAGTAATGCCTAGGAGCTTCTTCAGGGTCAGCATATCTTCTTTTATCAGGATCTACTGCATGAGTTGTGATATAATTTATATTGCTTTTATAAAAACCAATCATGCCATTTGGCAGCGTAAAAACAGCCAAACGATTTATTTGCTGATGCGCCCAAAATCCCCAACCAGAAACCATGCTTACAAAAATTAGTAAGATGAATAAGGTGCCAAATAATTTTTTCATGGCTAAAAATAGAAAAAATTAAATTTTGGTTTAATGATATTCAGAAATATAGTATGGGTTAATTTTTTTTGGAGCTAATCCGGTTTTCCGCTGTATCTTTTTTTTCAATAAAAAATTGAAAAAAAAGGATGCCGCTCCAACCCGGGCTAAAAAATCGCGTATTGGAAGGTTTTTGTAAATGTAAAATTTGTAAAATATCAGAGGTATTAATGTTTGAATTGATTTTTTGCTACCAAAGGGTCGCCCTTACAGGGCTTTTAATTAAATGTGTTTATAATCAAATGCCATCGGCATGACCTTTTGGTAGAAATTTTTAAATGGATATGAAAATCAAATGCCATCGGCATGCCCCTTTGGTAAAATTCCAACCTAAAAACCTTTTTGAAATTTATTTTGCAATTCAAGTTCATAAGCTATATATTTGCACCTCCAAAAAAAATTGAATCTAAGCAATGGCAAATCATAAATCGTCGATTAAAAGAATCAGAAGCAACGCTGCAAAAAGATTACGTAACCGATATCAAGCTAAAACTACTAGAAATGCAATCAAACGTTTGCGTTCAGTAACTACCAAATCAGAAGGAACAGAATTATTGCCTAAAGTTATTTCTATGATTGA
This sequence comes from bacterium, assembly GCA_031412335.1. GTDB lineage: Bacteria > Bacteroidota > Bacteroidia > Sphingobacteriales > Sphingobacteriaceae > JBBQYA01. Next base: position 18,978 of record JANOCT010000014.1, read on the forward strand.
TAGATTGGCTAAAAAGAATATTATTCATAAAAATAAGGCATCCAACAATAAATCAAAATTGACCAAATTTGTAAGTAAATTAGGTTAATCAAAGGTTTAAACAATATATAAAATCCTGATCTATACCGATCAGGATTTTTTTTTGCTTTTTTTTCAGGAGTATTATTTTTAATTTATTTACTAAAAGTATTATCTTCAACTATGCCGTATGAAAAAATTGAATCAATAAAAACATGGGCCGAGGATGACCGCCCACGAGAAAAATTAGTCTTAAAAGGAAGAAACGCATTATCAGATGCTGAATTAATTGCTATTCTGATCGGTTCGGGTAATCGTGAAGAATCTGCTGTAAGCCTGAGTAAGCGAATTTTAAGTTCGGTGGAAAATAATTTAGACAAGCTTGCCAGATTAACGCTAGCTGATTTGATGAAATTTAAAGGAATTGGAGAAGCAAAAGCGATTAGCATTATTGCTGCATTGGAAGTCGGAAGAAGAAAAAAGGATTCTTCAACAGAAGTAAATCCATCAATAAGTAATAGTAGAGATGCTTATTTGCTATTTCTGCCAGTACTTGAAGATTTGCCACACGAAGAATCGTGGGTATTGCTGATGAACCGAGCCAACAAAGTAATTCAACGGCAATCATTAAGTGTTGGCGGCATTCATGGAACAGTAATCGATTCGAAAATTCTTTTTAAAATGGCTATTGATAAGCTTGCTTCCGGAATAATCTTGGCTCACAACCACCCTTCAGGAAACGTGAAACCCAGCGATGACGATATCCGATTAACTTCTAGATTATCAAAAGCGGGGAAAATTTTAGAAATTCCAATTTTAGATCATATAATAATTGCTGGAAAAAATTACTTCAGTTTTGCGGATGAAGATATGATGAATCAGTAATACTAAAATTCTTAAAGGCTTCCAGAATATTCAATACATTTGCGACAATCGCCGTTTTGCATGAAAATTTTATTAAGCTGGTTAAAAGAGTACATTCCATTAAACTTGGGAGTTGAAGAAATTTCAAAAACTTTAACCAATATTGGGTTAGAAGTTGAAGAAGTTAAAACAATTAATGCTGTAAAAGGCGGTCTGGAAGGGCTAATAATTGGTAAAGTCTTAGAAGCTGTTCAGCATCCAAATGCTGATCGATTAAGAATTACACAAGTTGACATAGGACAAGCAGGCTCATTACAAATAGTTTGCGGTGCACCCAATGTATCTGCTGGTCAAAAAGTTGTCATTGCACCAGTTGGCACCATGGTATTTCCAACAGAAGGCGAATCTTTTTTAATTAAAAATTCAAAAATTCGTGGAGAAGTTTCAGAAGGAATGATATGTGCCGAAGATGAAATTGGATTAGGATCAAGTCACGATGGAATAATGATTCTGGATGATGATGCCCTAATTGGAACTTTATTAAGTAAACACCTTAAACTGGAGAACGATTTTGTTTTTGAAATTGGCTTAACTCCGAACCGTATTGATGCCGCTTCTCATATTGGAGTTGCTAGAGATCTAGCTGCATTTTATAAATTAAAAGTTGATGAACCATTAATAAAATCCATTTTTCCGAATGTGAATACTGCACCTGAATTTGAGGTTGAAGTAATGGATAAAAATCTTGCACCACGATATTCTACTCTTGTTATAGAAAATATTCAAGTTTCTGCATCACCGGCTTGGTTGCAAAAAAGATTATTGGCAATAGGAATCAATCCAATCAATAACATTGTTGACATTACTAATTACGTAATGCACGAAACTGGACAGCCATTACATGCCTTTGATAAAAATCAGATTGCAGGAAATAAGATTATTGTTCGTAATGCAGTTCAAAATGCAGAATTTGTAACATTGGATGGAGTTTCTAGAAAAATGCAATCAGATGATCTGATGATTTGTAATCAGGAAACAATGATGTGTATTGCGGGAGTTTATGGTGGAAAAAATTCCGGAATTACAAGCAATACAACTTCAATAGTGCTTGAGAGTGCGTTTTTCAATCCAGTTTCGATCCGTAAGTCTTCCAGATTTCATAATTTGAAAACGGATGCCTCATTTAGATTTGAGCGAAAAACAGATATTGAAGCTACGATTTATTCAATAAAAAGAGCAGCCGATTTAATCGTTGAGCATGCTTCAGGTAAGATTGCTTCTTCAATTTCTGATTTTTATCCAGATCCGCAACCTGCGACGCATGTTTCATTAAGTCGAAAAAAGCTTGATAATTTAATTGGACAGCACATTGAACGAGCAGAGGTTTCTGCTATTCTCATTGGATTAGGATTCACTATTTTAACAGAAAATGAATTGGGATGGGAGTTATTAGTTCCAACATCAAAAACAGACGTATTACGAGAAGCAGATGTAGTGGAAGAAATTTTACGAATTTACGGATACGATAACATCCGGATATCTGGAAAATTGATTGCTTCTTTGTCGCCAAGTACTAAACCTGATAAAGAAAAATTTTTACAAAAATTTGCCAATGATTTATGTAATGTCGGTTTTGCAGAGATAATGAATCTTTCATTTTCTGCTAAATCAGAAGACGATAAAAGCATAAGTTTATTAAATCCATTAAGTGTTGATTTAGCAATAATGCGAACCAGTTTAATCCCTAGTGCATTAGATACCATTGTTTACAATCAAAACAGAAGGCAACTAATTAATCCAATCTTTGAAATCGGTAAAATTTATTTAAAAGATCAGCATAGTTATTCAGAAGTAAATCAGGTTTTGATGATACTTCCTGAAATGAATGTTGCTAATTGGAAAGGAAATAGAAAGAATGACTTTTATTCATTAAAAGGTATTTTAGAAGGATTGTTTTTAAAAGCTGGAATCAAAAACTATGACCAGCAAATATCTGACGTTAATGAATTTGAATCAGTTTTACGTTTTTCTTTAGGCAAAATTAATTTAGGAACTTGTGGAGCAATTCCTTCAACTTTATTAAAAGAAAAAGGGATTGAGCAAAAATTATTTTATGCTTTGCTCAATACCGATGAAATGATAAAAGCCATAAAAACTGAGTTGAAATTTAAAGAAATTGCCAAATTTCCATCGGTTCGCAGAGATTTGTCGATGCTAGTAAATGAAGAGGTAAATTTTGAACAGTTAAGATCTATTGCTTTGCAAACCGGAAAGAGATTGATAAAAGAAGTTGGGATTTTTGATGTGTATCGGAATGATCCAAAAGCTGTGGAAAAGAAATTATCTGAAGGGAAAAAATCATATGCCCTTAGTTTTATTTTAGAAGATTCAGAAAAAACGCTGACCGACACAGAAATTGATGCTACTATGAATAAATTAATTG
>JANOCT010000015.1:0-83626 GCA_031412335.1 bacterium
ACTATACCTGTTCCAGCGATACTTCTTGGAGTCCAAGTAGCACCTCCATCAAGTGTATATGTAATTTGCCTAACATTTGCACCTCCTCCAGAACCATCATAAGCTGAGGCATAAGCAACATTATCGTTTACGATAGAAATTTCTTGAATACCTCTGGAAACCTGCGTAAAACTTGTATTCTGCACCGCCCACTGGGCCGTGGCTGTAATAGCACTCACGAAGAATGCGGAAATGAGTAAAAATTTTTTCATGACTATTTTTTTATATTTTGTTAAAAGTAGTATTTAAAGGATAAAACTAAAAAAAATTTATACTAAGTAGCATCAATTTTCTGTTTCGGTTGTTATAAATTTTTTATTTACTGATAAGTAGTTAAGCAATTAACAAATAATGCAGTCAAATATTTACCTTTGAAATCCACCTTATAATTAAATAGTACATGCAGGCAATTCCCGGAACATTATTAGAAAGTATATCATCACCTGCGGATTTACGTGCCATACCCGAAGAAAAACTAGAAACAATTTGTAAAGAACTACGTCAATATATTATTGATGTAGTGTCGGTAAATGGAGGTCATTTTGCTGCAAGCTTAGGAGTTGTGGAACTTTCAGTAGCCTTACATTATGTATTTAATACTCCTTATGATCAATTAGTTTGGGATGTAGGTCATCAAGCATATGGTCATAAAATACTTACTGGCCGAAGAGAAGTTTTTGATACCAATCGAATTTATAAAGGCATAAGTGGTTTTCCGAAAAGAGATGAAAGCATTTACGATACGTTTGGTGTAGGTCATTCTTCAACATCAATTTCTGCTGCACTGGGGATGGCGGTTGCCTCTCATTACAAAAAAGAAGATAACCGTCAACATATAGCCGTGATTGGCGATGGAGCTATGACGGCTGGATTAGCGTTCGAAGGCTTAAATCATGCTGGAGTAGAAAACTCTAATCTCTTGGTTATCTTGAATGACAATTGCATGTCAATAGATCCAAATGTAGGTGCGTTAAAAGAATATTTAACAGATATAACTACTTCTGAAACTTATAATAAAGTACGCGAAGATATTTGGAAAATGCTAGGCGTTATCAGCAAGTTTGGGCCAAATGCTCAGCAAATTGTTCGCAAAATTGAAAAAGGAATAAAGGGAACTTTGCTTCGAAATAGTAATCTTTTCGAATCGTTAAAATTCAGATATTTCGGTCCAATAGATGGACATGATGTCAATCATTTGGTAAAAGTTTTGGAAGATTTAAAAAATATTCCAGGGCCAAAAATTTTGCATTGTGTAACTGTTAAGGGAAAGGGATATGATTTAGCTGAAAAAGATCAAACAAAATGGCATGCTCCAGGACTTTTTGATAAAATAACCGGTGAGATAAAAAAATCTGTTAATCTTACTCCCCAACCTCCAAAATATCAGGATGTGTTTGGAAATACGCTGGTAGAATTGGCAAAGGAAAATCCCAAAATAATGGGAATTACTCCAGCAATGCCATCTGGCTGTTCCCTAAACATCATGATGAAAGAAATGCCAGAAAGGGCTTTTGATGTTGGTATTGCAGAGCAGCATGCCGTTACATTTTCCGCAGGACTGGCCACACAAGGCTTAATTCCGTTTTGCAATATCTATTCTACATTTATGCAAAGGGCTTATGATCAAGTAATTCATGATGTAGCTATACAGAAACTTAATGTAGTATTTTGCCTTGATCGCGCAGGTTTTGCCGGAGCCGATGGAGCAACACACCATGGTGCTTATGATTTAGCTTATATGCGTTGCATCCCGAATTTAATTGTTTCAGCTCCGATGAATGAGGAAGAATTAAGAAACCTGATGTATACAGCACAACAGGATAACATGGGACCTTTTGTTATCAGATATCCACGAGGAAATGGCGTGATGGTAGATTGGAAAAAAACGATGAAAGCTATTCCAGTAGGAACGGGTAGAAAAATTTGTGATGGAGAAGAGGTGGCAGTAATTTCGATTGGACATATAGGAAACGAGGTAATAAAAGCATTCTCTATGTTAAATCTGGAAGGTTTTTATCCTGCTCATTATGATTTACGCTTTGTAAAACCTTTAGATCATGCCTTGCTACACGAAGTTTTTTCGACTTATAAAAAGGTAATAACTATCGAAGACGGTTGTATTATGGGAGGGATGGGTTCAGCAGTTTTGGAGTTTATGGCCGATCATCATTATTCATGTCAAATAGTTAGACTTGGAATGCCTGATAAAGTAATTGAACATGGTGAACAACAGGAGCTATTTGCAGAGTCTGGCTACGATGCAAATGCAATTGTAAATAAAGTAAGAGAATTGGTTGGATTTGGCGTTATAACAAACTTGATTTAAAATAATATTCTTATTTAGATTGAAAGAAAATTCAGAATCTATTTTACTACAAAAGGGATTTTAACCAAAGTCGCATGTTGAAAAAGAAGCTTTCTTGTGTTGGTTTCTCATTAAATTCGAAAGCTAAAAGCTGATTATTCTTTTTGAAAAGTAATACACTAACCACTGTATTGCAAATAAGTGCAGTTAGAAGAATTAACAGCATCAAATTAAGATTACCCAAACTCTGCAAAAAAAGCGCTTCAATTATTACCAAAATATTAAATAAGAATAATGTTAAGCTTGTTGCAGCATGCCCTAATCCAAGTTTAACCAATCGATGATGAATGTGATTACTATCTGCTTTGAAAGGAGAATCGACATTAATAATTCGGATAATAAAAATGCGCAATGTATCAAATAATGGTACAATTAGAATTGCCATCATTAAAGCTGGAGCTGAAACGATATTTATAAAATCATACTTATTTAAGGTGTAAAGTCTATTAACTTGGATGAAATGGATTGATAATACAGCAATCATAAATCCGATAACCAAAGCTCCAGTATCGCCCATGAATATTTTAGCAGGCGAGTAATTGAAAAAGAGAAAGCCTAAACAACATCCAGCAATAGCAAAAGATACTAAAGATATCCCAGTTTCGCCCATTTGAAAAAATAAAAAGCCCAAAACTGATGTAACTAACATACCAGTTAAGCCAGCGAGCCCATCAATACCATCAATCAGATTAAAGGAATTAGTAATAACAATAATAGTAATAATGGTAAGAATACAACTGGCAATATAAGGAATGGTGGTAATGGTAAAAATCCCGTACATATTATCTAGATGGATATCTGTAAAAAAGAAAATTATGCCTGCAGCAAGAATCTGAGCTAAAAACTTTTTTGAAGGAGAAATGGCAATGATATCATCTTTCAAACCGATTGCAAAAACTATGATTAATGATGCCAAAATATAGTTCCAACTCGCAAAAATTGAGTTGTCTACAAATAAAGAAGTTGAAAATATTAAGGAGCAAAAGATGGCAAGACCTCCTAAATTCGGTACGCTTTCAGCATGTACTTTACGGTGTCCAGGGTCATCATGTAGATTTTTTGCTTTAGAAATTTTTATAACAGGAGGTATAATAAGATAGACTACCGCTAGCGACAAAAAGAAAATCGATATGTTGTTAATAAGCGCAATAGACATGGATACAAAAATTAAAAAAACTTTTTACAAATTGACTAAACTAAAACCACATTTATATAAAAAAATTGAAATATTGAACAATTTTTCTTGTTGGCTTCAACAAAAAGGTAAACCAAAATGGTTTTAGATCATTGTCTCTCCAAGCTTTCCTATCTTCTCTATTAGCATTCAAGCGATTCGAAAGTTTGCTATTACTTACACCTCCAGTTCTCATATTGACAATAACTTTATTGAGATAAGCGGCAGAACAATTGTTTTTATAAAAAAATCTTAGCATTAATTCATAATCCGCAGCAGTTTTATAATCTATCCTATAATTTCCAAATTCAAGATATTTAGACTTTCGAACAAATAATGTAGGATGTGGAGGCATCCATCCAAACTTAAAACTCTTTAGGTTAAATACTCCGGATTTCCAACTTCTTACAATTTCTAAAACATTATTTTCTTTTACATAATTCAAATCAGCATATAAAGCATCTTTGTTACTTATTTTTTCAACTACCTCAGAAATAACTGAATCATTAAAATAAACATCACCAGCATTTAAAATTCCAATGATATCTCCGGAGGCAATAGCTAAACCTTTATTCATTGCATCATACATTCCTTGATCCTTTTCTGATACGAAATACGAAATTTTATTTCTGTATTTATTAATGATCTTAATACTTGAATCAGTAGAAAATCCATCAATTACGATATATTCAATTTCCTTATAGTTTTGTGAAAGTACTGACTCAATTGTTTCAGCTAAAAATTTTTCAGCATTGAAACAAACTGTAATGATGGAAACTTTCACAAAAAAAATTTATTTAAGGATGTGTTAATTTAAGTTTTTCATCCAAATCTTCGAACACCGAATTATTACTGATAAATTCAGGAACTATTGCTTTCATTCTTCTTACAACTTGAGTTTCGTTGTATTTATTTGCTTCGTTTATTAATGCTAAAATTTGATTATTAATAGTATCCAAATGATACTCCCTAACTTTTGCAATCATAATTTGAGCATTGTGAGTAGGCACTGTGTTTTCCTGATTGTTTAATAATTCTTCATATAATTTTTCTCCAGGCCTTAATCCTGTAAATACAATTTCGATATCCTTATTAGGTACAAAACCAGATAAACGAATCATTTTTTTGGCTAATTCTAAAATTTTAACTGATTTGCCCATGTCAAAAATGTAAATCTCACCCCCATTACCCATGGAACCTGCTTCGAGTACTAATTGACAAGCCTCGGGAATGGTCATAAAATACCTGGTTATTTCAGGATGAGTAACCGTTAAAGGCCCTCCTTTTGCGATCTGAGCTTTAAACCTTGGAATAACCGATCCATTTGAACCTAATACATTTCCGAATCTCGTAGTTATAAATCTAGGTACTCTTTTATTTTCGTCGACTAATAAAGAAGCCTGAAGCAAGGTATTATCATATTCATTGTTTAAGGCTTGAATATAAATTTCAGCAATTCGCTTGGATGCACCCATCACATTGGAAGGATTTACGGCCTTATCAGTAGAAATCATCACGAATTTAGTTACACCAAATTCAATACATAAATCGGCAATAATTTTAGTGCCTAAAATATTCGTTAAAACCGCCTCGCTGGGGTTGTTTTCCATTAATGGAACATGCTTGTAAGCTGCAGCATGGTACACGTAATTTGGTTTATAAATGGAAAAAAGTTGATCCATTCGCTGTTTATTACGCACGTCACCAATAAAAATCTGAAAATTAGTTTTGAGATTATTTTCCTGAAGCTCTAATTCTAGATCGTACAATGCAGTTTCAGATTGATCGCAAAGGATAATCATATCTGGATTAAACAAAGAAACCTGACGAACAAGTTCACTTCCGATAGAGCCAGCAGCTCCGGTTATTAAAATTCGTTTGCCTTCTAATTGTTCATTAATATGTTCATTATCAATTACAATGGCAGCTCTATCCAATAATTCTTCAATATTTATTGTTCGAATTTGTTTCGTTTTTAATTCACCATTTATCCACCTAGTAACTGGTGGTACGTTTAATACATTTACTTTATTAGCTAAGCAGATATCAACAATTTCTATTTTTCGGGCTGAGGGAAGATTTTGAATAGAAATAATTACCTCATCAACTACAAAATCTTTAATAAGTCGTTCAAAGTCTCTTGACGTGTTATAAATTTTAACTCCATCTAGAATTTTTCCTGACTTGCGCTCATCATCGTCTATAAAAGCAACCACTTTCATATTCGAAATACTATCTTGATCTAATGCTCTTTTTGTAATAATTCCAGATTGCCCTGCTCCAAAGATTAACACATTTTTTTTATCAAAATTTAGGTTTTTAATATAAATAAATAATGTTTTAACAATCATACGGTATGAAAGTAGCAGTAGAAAACTGGTAAGTGCACTGATGATTAAAATTGATAATGGAACAACAAACAAAAAGCCATACGTTTTTGCAATTACATTTAATATACCCAAAGTAATGGTACTTACTATTACAGCAAAAAGTATTCTAACTGAATCCTGAGTACTGGTGTATCGAATAATCCCAGCATAGGTGCGGAATACAGAAAAAATAATGGAATAAACTAAAACAGTGAAAGCCACAGATTTAGCCATGTCGTCCATTAAATCACTACTTACATAAAAATTGAATCGTAAATAGTATCCAATGATTACAGAAATTGCGCAACTACATACATCGAGAAGAAAAATAATCCAGCGAGGAACAATATTCAGACGTGAAAGCATTGTTTAGTAAATTGCTTTGGGTTAACTCAGGTTCTCAAGAGTAAAATAATGAGGGCATAAATCTACTGAATTACTTTTTCAAATACTCCAGAAATTGTTAGACTTACTCGATTTAAATCTTCTTCTGAAAGGTTAGAACCTGAAGGTAAACAAAGACCATGATTAAATAAATTTTCTGCAGTGCCATTTCCATAAAATGGATATTTTTTGAATACTGGTTGTAGGTGCATAGGTTTCCATAATGGACGAGATTCTATATTTTCTGATGATAAAGCTTTTCTTATATCTCCAGATTTAATACCACCATCCACAGGTTTTATTAATAAACAGGTAAGCCATCTGTTGGAGAAAAAACCCTTTTTTTCTAAATTAAATTGAATTTCAGGAATTGAAGCAAAAGCCTGTCTATAAAAATCAAAATTATATCTACGTTGAGCAATTCTGTCATATACTACTTCCATTTGCCCTCTTCCTATGCCTGCGCAAATATTACTTAATCGATAATTATATCCAATTTCTGAATGTTGATAATGTTCAGCTTCTTCTCTTGCTTGTGTTGCTAAAAATTTTGCTTTAATTATTAAATTTTTATCGTAAGAAATCAAAGCTCCACCACCAGAGGTTGTAATAATTTTATTTCCATTAAAAGATAAAGCGCCTAATTTGCCAAAAGTACCAACATGACGACCATTAAAAGTAGATCCAATAGCCTCAGCAGCATCTTCTAAAACCGGAATCTCATAATAATCAGCAATTGCCATAAGCTCATCTATTTTCGCTGACATTCCATATAAATGAACTACAATTATAGCTTTGGGTTTTTTTCCTTTTGAAATTCTTTCTTCAATTACTTCTTTAAGAATTTCAGGATCCATATTCCAAGTATCAGATTCGCTATCAATGAAAATTGGTGTTGCTCCCTGATAAATGATCGGATTGGCACTTGCTGCAAAGGTAAAGGTGGGACAGATAACCTCGTCTCCAGCTGAAACTCCTAATAAAATTAAACCTAAATGAAGTGCTGCAGTACCAGAACTAAGTGCAGTAGAATAATCAGATTCAGTAAAATTGCAAATATCACGTTCAAAACCATCAACATTGGGTCCTAGCGGAGCAATCCAGTTGGTATTAAATGCTTGATTAATATATTCGGCTTCACTGCTGCCCATGTGGGGCGTTGAAAGCCATATTTTTTTATTCATGAATGCGAACTAAACTCATTTAAGGTAGATTGATTTTGCAAATTTCCTGAAAAAGGCTCCATTGTAGCACTGGAAAAACCTGAGACTCCATTACCTGTAATTACCTTTACCATTGTCAAAGCAATAATTTTCAAATCGAGTGATGCAGAAACATGTTCAATATACCATATATCCATTTCAAATTTATCTGACCAGTTTACTTTGTTTCTACCATTTACCTGTGCCCAACCTGTAATTCCTGGTCTCAAAATATGTCTTTTTCTTTGATTTTCATTATAAAGTGGTAAATAACTTATCAACAATGGCCTGGGGCCGATTAAAGACATATTTCCAATAAGTACATTCAGTAATTGTGGAAGCTCATCAAGCGATGTTTTACGTAAAAAATTTCCTATGCTAGTAATTCGCTTATCGTCCGGAAGCAAATTTCCAAACGAATCTTTTTTATCGTTCATTGTTTTAAATTTCAACAAGCGAAAAATTTTTTCGTTTTTGCCAGGACGCATTTGAGTGAAAAAAACGTTCCCATTGTTAAAGAAAAAAAGAAAAATACCAATTCCAAGTAAGATTGGCCCACAAAGCAAAAGTGCTAAAAGCGAAACTGTAAAATCAATAATTCTTTTTACCCGTAAGTAGTTGAACATATTTTTCTTTGATCAGCAAATGAATCTGCTTTTGTTCGAAATTGGATATAATACGTTGATGTAAATTTTGAGCTCTGGAAATAAGTTCATCTTTATTCTCCATTGCAAAGGTAATGTTTTGTTGCATTGCGACCACATTTCCGGTGGTAAAATGCAAGCCAAAAGAGGTATTTGGTAAAATATCAGTGTTGCCGGGTATGTCGGAACATAAAATTGGGCATTGCATTGCGCCTGCTTGAAGCAAAACATTCGGAAATCCTTCACGGTGAGAAGCGTGTACTAGTAAATTGGAAAAAGAAAGGTAATATTCAACATCATCAGACCATGGAATGTAAGTTATTGATTTATTATGGTGGATTTGATATAAGGTTTCTTTATGCAAAGGATCTAGTTTTTCTTCTAAAGGACCTATTAAAATTAGCTTTAGATCTGCATGAAAATGTTGAAGATTGGAAAAAGCTTGTATCAATTCATTAATGCCTTTATCCTTAACCATTCTTCCGATTGCAATTAGATAAAATGATATAGTTTGAAAATTAATGTTGTTTTTTATCAGATCCAACTTTTCAGGATCAAGATTTTGTTTCGAGAATTTTGATAAATTAATTCCATTGGATGATCCATTTCCAATTACGTAAACCTTGTTTGGTTCAACCAAATGATGGTTAATAATAAAATCTTTACCAGATAAACTATTTGGCCAAACTTCGGTAGAAAAAGAGTAGGTGATTTTTTCTATCCACATCAAAAATTTTCTTTTAAATCCAGTTTCCACCATCAACGGTAAACCTGCCAGCGTATGAATACGAACGGGAACACTCATAATACTAGCGGCAATCATGCCTAATAATCCTGCTTTTGGAGTGTGAGTATGAACTATTGCTGGCTTTTCATGATAAAATAAAATCATCAATTTAAGTAAACACCAGAGATCTTGAAAGGGAGTTATACTTCGGGTGAATGGAATGCTATGATGCTTTACGTGCTCTTTTTTTTCAACTTCTTCTGATTGTGATTTATTGCCAGCACTTACTGCAATTACTTCGAAACCATTTGTTGCCATGTATTTGCATTGCCCAGAAATAAGAGAAAATACTGATTGATAAACGGTTGTAATTCTAATAAGTTTAATACCAGCCATTTAATTTATGCTATGTTAGCCTTCCACCAGGTTTGAAAACAAAATATTGCCCAAAGTTGAAAGGTATGATCTTCTTTTGATGCACAATGTTCTTTTACCATATTTTGAACGTATTCTACTTCAAAAATATGTTGATTTTGAAGAAATGCTGTTTCTGTAAGCAAAAAAAGCTGTGGTTTTAATTCATTCCGTAGCCAGTTTCCAACTGGTATTCCAAAGCCAGTTTTAGGATATTTAAAATGCCCAACTGGTAGTAAATGTTTAAAAGAATCTTTTAGAATTCGTTTTTTATTAAAGCCTTTAATTAGAAAAGTTTCGGGTAGTGTGTTGCTAAATTCAAATAATTTATGATCGAGAAATGGAGCCCGACATTCTAGCGAAGCCAGCATACTTGTCCTATCTACTTTTACCAACATATCTCCTTCTAATGAAATATTTTTATCAAGATATCTTGCACGGGTGATATTCCCTCTATGCTTTATATTTTCATCAAAATGGTTTACGAATTCAGAAGGTGAATCTGAATATTGATTATTTATTAAAAGTTGTTGGAGTTGATTATCATTAAAACCTAAACAAATAATCCGATACATATTTTGTAGTGCATCTGATTGAAGCGAATTTGTTAATTTCCTAAATTTATAAAGTAAACCTCTACGATTATCGCTGGTTTGTGGCATCAATTTTAATAATGGATTTATAATTTTCTGATGGATTCCTGTTGGAATTAGTTCATTATACTTATCAGCAAAATAATTAACCAAATATCTATTGTATCCTCCAAAAGCCTCATCGCCACCATCTCCTGTCAGCGCAACTTTTACGTGCTGCCGAGTCATTTTAGCAATAAAATAAGCAGGCAATGCAGAAGAATCAGCAAAAGGCTCGTCAAAATTTAAAATGATTTTATCTATTTCTTCAATTAAATCTAAAGGATTAAGAATAAAAGAATGATGATTCGCATTTATATGCTTTGCAACAGATTTAGCTTGAAAGGATTCATCGAAATTTTTATCATTAAAGCCAACAGAAAAAGTTTCAATCTTTTTATAAATATTCAAATCAGCCATAATTGCAGCAATTATGCTACTATCAACACCTCCACTCAAAAAAACACCTACCGGAACATCAGCAATCAATCTAAGATTTACGGAATTGTAAACTAAATCGGTTAGTTTTTTACTTGCTTTTGTGTAGTCGGTTTCCGTTTCTTCTGCCTGTAAATCTATATCCCAATACTTCGTTTGAATTACGTGTAGGTCTTCTGTATCTATTTCTAAATAATGTGCAGGAAGTAATTTGTGGATACTTTTATATATAGTATATGGTGCTGGAATAAAAGTAAATGATAAAAAAATGTTTAATGCATCAAAATCAAGATTTTTATCAAAAACAAAATTATTGGTAATACTTTTAAGCTCAGATGCGAAAATAAAACGCTCATTATCGCTTAAAAAATAAAGTGGTTTTTCACCTAGCCGATCTCTGCCGATCCACAATTTGTTCGTGTACTGATCATGAATGGCAAAAGCAAACATGCCATCTAATTTCTCTAAACAGGCTATTCCGTCTAGCTCAAAGAGTTGCAAAACTACTTCTGTATCTGACTGTGTTTGGAAAGCGCAACCCTGTTTTTCGAGTTCAGCTTTTAGTACTTTATAATTATAAATTTCGCCATTCATTACAATGGAAAGCGTTTTATCTTTGTTGTAAAGTGGTTGATCTCCAGTAGTTAAATCAATAATTGAAAGACGTTGCATACCCAATACAACTGCATTATTTCCTTTATTTTGAATAAAATATCCATGGCTATCGGGCCCTCTATGTTTTACATCTGCATTCATTTTCTGAATTAGATGTTTACATTCCTGGTCTTCAGCTTTTGCTATAAAACCATTAATTCCGCACATGTTTTACTGTATTTTCTGTTGAAAAAAATCAACTGTTTTAGCAATACCTTCTTCAAATGATACTTCGGGTTGGTAACCAATTACTTCTGATGCTCGGCTAACATCTGCAAAACTATGTTGCACATCACCCTTTCTTGGATCTCTAAATGTTGGGTTAATTTCTGTATTCAATCTTTTATTAATTGCATCTACTAAAGAAGTCAAAGAAGTTTGCCCTCCAAAAGCTATATTTAAAACAGTATGTTGCTTAATTGTATCGGCAAAAACAGATTTTATGTTAGCCTGCACTACATTTGAAACGAAAGTAAAATCTCTTGAATTAATACCATTACCATTGATTACTGGATGTTCTCCTTTTAGCATAGCTGCAACAAATAATGGAATAACGGCTGCATAAGCACCATTTACATTTTGCTTTGGACCAAAAACATTGAAATAACGAAGTCCAACAGAGTGAAAACCATAAATTGAAGAATAAACTTGAGCATATAATTCATTTACATATTTGGTAACAGCATAAGGAGAAAGTGGCTTCCCAATCAAATCTTCTTGTTTGGGCAGAATTGGACTATCTCCATAAGTTGATGAAGAAGCTGCATAAACGAAACGTTTTATACCTGTTAATCGGGAAGCTTCTAACATATTCAAAAATCCATTAACATTAACTTCATTTGTAGTTAATGGGTCATCGATAGAGCGCGGAACAGAACCTAATGCAGCCTGATGTAACACAAAATCCATATCATTTACAGCAGTTTTACAAGTTTCAAAATCTCTAATATCGCCTTCTAGAAATTCAACGTTCGGAAGCGAAAGAAACTCTCGAATATTATCTTTACTTCCCAAAGAAAGGTTATCTAAAATTCTGATTTTTAACGCCTGATGTTGAACCAAATACTCAACTAAATTTGATCCAATAAAACCAGCACCACCTGTAATTAGAAATTTTTTATCCGATAAAGACCCAGTATGGTAAGTATTAAATTTCATACATTAATTTGATTGGTTTGGAATTGTTTTTAGCAAGAATAGACATACTATTTCTTGTGGCTAATATCGGAGAATTTTGGTTAATGTGAATTTTAATATTTTGAAAGATAGATGTACTGAATTCGTGAGCTCCAAATAATTTATCTAACTTAATTTTATGTGTTTTTTATCAACTTCAAAAGTTTAGGGAAATTTGCTGTAATTGAATACTCCGAAGCTATAATTTTTCTATTTTCAATACCAATATTTTTGTATTTTTCTTCATTAGAAAGCACTTGATTAAGAGCTTCTACCCATTGTTGTTGCGTATCTGGGAATAATGCAGTTTCGTTTCTATCAATTTTTTTGTTTGCCAATAATGGAGTCGAAATAGTTGGTTTTCCGCAAGCCATATATTGAATAAGTTTAAATCCACATTTTCCGTTTTCCCAGTTATTGTCTCTCAATGGCATAATGCCAACGGTAAACTGGGAAATTTCTTTTGCTTCCGTATTACTATTCCATTCAAAAAGTATGGCATTTGGAAGCTTCTCCTCGATATTTATTTGCTTATCAAATCCTATCAAATGTACTTTACATTGATGATTCTGAGAAAATTCTTTCAAGGCAGGCAAAATATCAACAATATATTTTGAGGTAGATTTAGAACCAATCCAACCGATAATAAATTCACTATTATCTGTTTCAATAAGAGGATAATTGCTCAGATTTACAACTGTAGGTATTTCAACAACTTTATTTGAATATTGCTCACAAAAAGTAGTTAAGTATGGACTTCCAGTCACAACCCAATTTGCATTTTCTATTGCTTTTTTGAATTTAGATTTGTACCAAGGAATTATAAATTTTGGTTTTAAAGAATCGTAATTATGAAAAACTGCATCATCAAAATCGATTATATAGTTGATTCCCATTTTTTTCAACCAATATTCTATTTTAAAAGGGATGTAAGGAAAGAGCTCATATTGAATAATGATTAAATCATATTTGCGTACAGATAATAAAACGAACAAACGTTGCAGATAAGCTAAAAAGAGCTTGAAAAAATTGGGTTTTGTTCCATCATTAAACTGTTTGATATACTCATCAGAAAATAACGGAGAAATAACGCAACTACAGTTTTCGTTTTCTAAAAAAGGCAAATATTGATACATTCGATACCTGCTACTTGCACCAGCAGCAGTATATTTTGGCAAAAATAATAGTTGAAGTTTTTTAGTGTTTTGCAAATCAGAATTGAGCATTAAAAAACAGTTTTTTTATCAATTTAATATATGCACTAATTGTTTGAAAAAATCCTGCAAAATCACCTCTTACAACTAAATAAACAATTCGTGTTAATGGTTCAATAAAAATCATTAAAAAATAAATAATTACTTTTTCTACAAAAGAAAAATATTTATTAATATAAACCAATCTGCTATGCAAGGAATAAAATGTGCGAGTTGCTATAATTTGTGAAGATGTGCCACCACCTTCGTGGATGATAGAATTGTCAGAATTAAAAAAGACAATTCCACCCGCATTTGCAATTCGCTTAGACAAATCAATATCTTCTAAATAAACAAAATAGGCTTCATCAAAATATCCTACGTCTTCAAGTATTTCTCTTCTAATAAACATAAAAGAACCCATAACGTGATCAACAATTTTGGAGGAATTATGATCCCATTCAGCCATTATATTTTGAGGAAAAATTGAAGGAAATAATATTGACAATCCTGTAATTTGATTAAAATACTGTTTTAATGAAGGAAATCTGCTGCATGATTTTAGTACTGAACCATCAGAACGTATCTGTTTTAATCCCAAAACAGACCAATTCAAATTAGAATTCATCAAATCAAAACAAATGGATAAGGTATTTACCTTAATTTCAGCATCTGGATTTAATAACAAAATAAACTTTGAATTTGATAATTTAATTGCCTGATTACAAGCAGCACCAAAACCTAGGTTTTTATTATTTTTAATTACTACTACATCTTGAAATTTATTATCAATAATTAATGATCCATCAATAGAACCGTTATCAACTATTATAATTTTATATTTAAAGCCATCTGTTTTTGAATCAATAATACTTTTAATACAGTAAGATAATTGTAAACCAGAATTCCAGTTTACAATTATTATATCAATTGTATCTAACTTATTATTCATTTTGACTGGAAATATTTGTATTTAATTTATTTCTACTGAAAAAATTTATTAGCGTAATAGGATAAAAAATAATCCACATATAATCTAATTTGCCGATATATGGATTTGTAGCAGAAATAATTAAAAAAACGGTGCTAGCACAAATAATTATAATTAAATGATTCCCAATTAAATCCTTATACTTTTTAGCTAGTATCAAAGAAAAATAAATAACTGTACTAAAGGATGACAGATATAAGAAAAACCCAATTAAGCCTTGATGAAATAAAATTGACAAATAAAACAATTCATAAGACCAAGGTTGCTCATAAGATCTTACTACGCTTGCAACAGCCCCTGCTCCTTTCCCAATAAAAATACTTTCGTAAAATCCATTTAATAAAGCGGGAAATTGATTTGCACGCTCAATATTTGAAGCCTCTTTGTTTTCGAAAAATCTATTTTGAAAATTAGTTGATAAATCAGGATAAAAATAAATCAAAATTAAACCTACCAAAAAAATAAACATAACAGATTTAGTTATTAATCCA
Source organism: bacterium (assembly GCA_031412335.1). GTDB lineage: Bacteria > Bacteroidota > Bacteroidia > Sphingobacteriales > Sphingobacteriaceae > JBBQYA01. Next base: position 14,894 of record JANOCT010000015.1, read on the forward strand.
AAGGCTCGACTAATTGTAATTCTTCCTGACACTAACATTAAAGACAATAAAACAGGAATGCTGATACCCATAGCTAAAAGTAAACCTCTTCTATTGGCTATAAATCCAATAAGTAAGATAAAAGAAATAAAAAATAAATCTGATTTTCTTTTTTCCAATATAAACCTTGAAATAAAAAATGGGCCAATAAATAAAAGACTTGCCATTGCTGGATTTGAAAAAGAAGCGTAGGCCTTTTCAATATTTATGTATGATTTAGAATCTTCATTAAAGAAAAAATCAGAAATTCCATTGTATTGATAAAAATTTTCAGATAACTGAAAAATACATAAAATTAAAATTAATATTGCTGAAACTTTAAATATTTTTTCTACTTTTTTAATATATTCAATTTTAAAATGACCTGAAATAATAAAAAAAAGAATTGGCCAGAGCATCGTAACAGTTAACACACGAAGTGCTCCTGGATTGCCATAAAGCAAGCCTAAAAGTGTATTAAAACATGCATACAACAATATGGCTATTAAAAAATAAAGTAATGTTTTATTGTAATATGGCTTTAAAAAAATTACTAAAGGAATTAATAATGCTAATAAAATTACTTTTGGGAAGCGAAGTAAAGATGCTGTAGGAAGTACTAATAAACTTAACCAAAGTAAACCAGAAATTCGTTGAAAAAAGTTTTGATACATCGCTAAATTTCTGAATACATAAATGATATTATTTTGGAAAATTTCAAGATAATACGTTTGTTGAATAATTCCAGAATTTACGATCTGAAACATACATATAAACAAGATAAACGATTGAACTACCAATAGTGCAATAAGCCGCTGGAGTTACACTTTGATATAACTTAATGAAGTACCAGTTCGCAATTATATTTATACTAAAAGCGATTGAAACACCAATTGCCAACTGTTTAGTTTTTTGCTTTAACTCCAAAGGTTTATGAATAAGCATCGCAAACTGCCATAATGCAATTCCAAAAAATATAGGAATAGCTAATTTAATGATTTCTAAATCTATTTTGCCCGAAAATAATTTTGAAAAAATACTTCCTCCAAAAAAATAAATTACACTAAAAATAATCAAGAAAATAGCTAGTTCGGCAAAAATTGCCGTGAATAATAACCGCTTAACTTTACCATAATTCCTTGCATTGTATTGATTTGTTACAGCTGGGAAAAATGCCATTAGAATAGGTGTACAGGCCATTGTTACCGACTTTCCGATTATGTCATAAAGGGCGGCGTACTTTCCGGAAAGATCATAATCAAGAATTTGGGCGATTATAAAACGGTCGGAAACATTTAACGCTAATGAAATTCCTAAGAAAATAGTAATTGGATAACCATAATTAAACAATCGCTTTCGAAATATTGCGAATGGTTTTTGCTTTACCTTGTGGTTCAATACACCCAATAAAATTTTAAAATCAAACAAAATCGGTACAAGAAAACTAATAAATAAAGCAGATAATAAAGTTACTAATTGATCTATTTGCCAACTATTTTTAATAGAAAAATAAGGTAGAGAAATTAATAAAAGCGTTCGAATAATTTCTAAAATCATTATGGTGACTGGTTTTACATTCGCTTGTTTTATTGAAATTAAAATTGAATAAAGCCCGGTGAAAATAAAAATAAAAAAAACCAAAATTGAAGCGAACAAACTTAGTTGCAAGAAAATAAACAAAAAGATGCTAGCAAAAACGCCTGCTAAACTGCTAATTAAGAATAAGCGATACACAGCAGAAATAAACTCATCTGAATTCTGATATTTGCAGTAAAACCGAATGATACCTTGGTTAAGCCAGCCAAATGAAAACAAAACAAACAAATTTGTGGCATTTTGAACGATAGAAAACTTAGCAAACACACTTACATCAAATAATTGTACTACAAGAGGAATAAAAAAAAAGGACAAAATCCCTGGAATTATGACACCGACACCATATTTTGACGCATATTTAAGTGTGCTAACTATTTCTGATTTATGGCTCTGTGTTGGCATAATAAATGAACCGCTAGTGTAGAAAATAAATCAGAACGTGTAAATAAAATCAAAAAGCAAGCAATTGTTTATTTGCCTTTTTAATTCCATTATCCAATTAAATTTTTAGTTAAATTTCGTCTAACCTGTGTAACAATTAAAACAGAAATTGATAAAATAACTGCAATTAAACCTCCTATTACAAAACCTTTTACTTTACCAACCATTTTTTCTTCTAAAGGTAAAATTGGTGAATCAATAATTTGAATTAAAGGCTCGTCTCGTAACAAGGTCATTTTAGAAATTTCCAAATTTTTCACCAGTTCGCTATAAACAGTATTCAAAATCTCTACGTTTCTTCGCTGTTTTATTTTGCTAACTTGGGCTTTAGCCATTACGATATTTTGCTGTGCATCTTCTAATTGAGCAGCTCCGCTTAATGCTTTATTTAATTCTAATTTAACTGAATCTGTTCTATTTTGTAGTACCGCTACATTTTTGCGCGATCGTTCAGTTTTTGTTAGAATATAAAAAGCACTAACATTACTTACCAGCTTTTCTACAAAATACTTAGTAAATTTTTCATCTATAGTTTCGCAGCTAACCGTAATAATATCTGTTTTGATATCTCGCTTTTCTATCCTCAAATTGTTTTCAAGAATATCTTTATAAATTAAACGCAATAAACTATCCTGGGTTCTATTGCATAATTCTCGTTCAACTGGAAAAATAAAATTAGCCGGATTTATTTTATCGTACTTTTCGGCAATTTTACTGAATGACACATAGTGATTAATCAATAATTGAGGTTTAGAATTTTCATTAATTAACACGGGAGTAAACAAAGCTTTTTCAACCATTAACCGAGATTTGAGTAATTCAAGGATGTTGTCATTCGAAAAAACCCCTCCTCCATCCGAACCAAGATTGAACCCAAATTGTGTAGCTAAACCAGCATACGCACTTATTGCATTCCTCTCTTCTTCTTCTAAAACAAAATTAAGTTCAGCTTTGTAAATTGTTTTTTTAATGATAGAATATAAAACTCCTAATGCAGATCCAACTAAAAATGCAATTAAAATAATTTTCCATTTTTTTTTAAAATACCTGTACCAGTTAAAAAACTGATTGATGATTTCATTAAGTGAAATATCTTTATCTGAGTTTTGCAAAGGCTGATTGTCCACTATTGCTATTTTAAAAGAGTAAGTATAGAAACTCCAATTAAAGCTAATGAGCTTAGTCCGCTAGAAATTCCGATTATTTCTTGAGTTGAAAGATTTCTTTTATCTGACTTAACTGGTACATAAACTTGACTTCCAGGATCTACTCTTGGAAAGGAATTAATGAACATAAATGATTTCTTTGTTCCTTTTACCGTTCCGTTTGCATACACCACATATGTTTTTCTTCTAAAAGCCCGTTCAGCGAATCCACCTGCTTTGTTGATGTAATGCTTAGCGTGTTTATTGTTTTTAACGCTTATAGATATAGGAAATAAAACTGCTCCATTTACTTCCATCGTTTGAATGACGGTTGGAATAGAAATCTGATCACCAGGTTTTACCAGTAAATCATATTTTGATTTCGGAGATTTCATAATTTTTTCTAATCGAATTCCTACTAAACCACTTCGCAACGAGTCTTCGCCTACAATCAAAAGTGAATCACGGGTAACATTTTCCAGATGTGCAATTTGCTTTCTTCTTATTTTTAATTCTTCATCTGTCAATGGGCTGTTTCTAATCAAAAATGCTCCACTAGGATAGGCAAAATCCGTAAGCCCTCCTGCTCTTTTAATGATATCTGAAATGTATTCTCCTTTATTAGTGATTGTATATAAACCTGGAAACTGTACTTCTCCATTCACCGTTGCTTGTTCTTGAACATTATAAGTTGGAGATCTCCTGATCGAAACCTGATCAAATGGTTCAAGAATAAAGCCTGTTGCAGAATCACTTATTGAAAGATTTCTGGAAACATCAAATTGAAAAATTTTAGCAACTACACCGCCAGCAGCGTCTGCTGAATTTTTTATTCTGCGAGAAATTTCAACTTTACTAGTTGATGATGCCTCGGTGAAACCACCTGCTTGTACTATAGCATCTTCTAAAGAAAGACCTGATGCAAAATTATATTTACCAGGTTTTTGAACTTCACCAGATATGTTAAAATAATAGTTTTCTTTAAGATCATAAATTGATGAAATTAACACCTTATCTTCTCTTTGTAGTGGAATATCTGTAGTTTCTCCTTTTAGCAATTTTGCCAAATCAAATGCAATAACTTCTTCAGAAAGATCATCGCGAAGTCTGGTGATAGAAGCACGTGACAAAAAAGCGTCTCCTTGTAATCCTTCTGCATTTTCGATTAACTTCTTAACACTTAATCCTTCATAAATTGCAAATTCCCCGGGTCTGTAAACTGCTCCAGAAATAGTAACTCTGTTTTCAAATCGTTCCAAAATTGGAGCAACTGTAAATTGGTCACCTTTTTTAGGTTCATATTCAGCAAATAAAGATTGTTCTATATCCGAAACTTTTCGTTCTCGTGGAGTTATACTTTTAACTTTAATTCTAAATGTATAGGCTTGATTGGTAAAATTCCCGGCAAATTGTATCAAGTCTTGAAGCGACTCGCCTGGAAGCATTTCAAATATTCCTGGATTTTTTATTTCACCATCTATTTCTACCCGAACATCATAGTTTCTTACTCTAATAATGTCTTGATCTTGCAAACCAATATTTTTTCGCTGATCACCACGAAGCAGAAAATCGTAAACATCCAATTTAGCAACAACTTTGCTGTTTCTAATTAATTCAATCTGTCGAAAAGAACCATTTTCGGTTGGACCACCAGAGGCATAAAGTGCATTAAAAATAGTTGATAATGAACTTAATGTATATGAACCAGGTTTAGTTACTTCTCCTAACAAAGTAACTTTTATACTTCTAATATTTCCTAAACTAACTTGGGCAAAAGTATTTGGGTTTGCACCTTTCATTCCCACATAAATCTGGCTTAATCGACCAAGAATTCGTGCTGAAGCTTGTTCAATTGTCAATCCACTAACATTTACTGGACCAACCTTATCTATACGTATTAATCCTTCAGTACTTATTTTTAGCGTATAGCTTTGTTGAGAAAATCCCCAGATATCAATTAAAATTTCGTCATCAGGCCCTAAAATGTAATTTTTGGGCGTTGGTATTCTAAGATCTGGTTCAAAAGTAAGGTTGGAATTATTAAATAAATCAGCACCAAATATTCTATTTTTTATGCCATTATTATTTGGATTAATAAACAAACTGGTTCTTTCCTTTTGTTCATTTTGATTTCTTGATTCTATTATGGGTTTAGAAGCATTACCTTTCTCAATTGGACTAGTTAGATTTCTAGATAAACGAGCTTTTAATCTTGCTAATTCTTCAGATTTTAACCCTCTTGCAATTAAAAGTGATTCAAATTGATCTTGTGATAAGCCACTTTGATCAGCTTGGTTTTTGAATTTAAGAATTTCTTCATCAGATAAATCATCAATTCTTACATCTGAATAGTTTCTTTGTTGAATATTAATACTTTGTGCAAAGCCAAATGCGTAAGTAAAAAAGAAAACCAAAAAAATAAATAAGCTAGAATACTTTTTGAAAGACAGGATTACATTCATTTTCACATTTGAATTGTCAGGAAACAATTTTTTCAATTAGAATGCGAATATATCATTAAATAAGGTGAAAGGAAATAATGACTGTTTAGCTTTATACGAAATCATTTTCTTACTTAAAATTATCTTTTAAAACTATGCAGATTTATACTTTTCTTCAGCTAAATCTTAAAAACTATCAGTCAATAAAATTGACTATACCATTTGCAAAATAAAATAGCTACCCTTGAAAAATTTAAATTGTCATTATATCTTTCTCTTTTAATTCAGAAAGTTTATCGATTTTTATAATAGTTGCATCAGTAAGTTTCTGAATTTCACCTTCACCAATTTTGATTGCATCTTCTGAAACACCGTCTTTTGATAATTTTTTAATCTTCTCGTTGGCATCTTTTCGGATATTCCGAATCGTTATTTTGCCATTCTCCCCTTCATTTTTTACCTTTTTTACCAATTCTTTTCTTCGATCTTCGGTTAACGCTGGTACATTCATTCTAATAACAATACCATCATTTTGAGGATTAAGGCCTAAGTTTGAATCAATTATTGCTTTTTCTATTGGCCCTAATAAAGATTTTTCCCAAGGTTGTACAGTTAATGTTCTAGCATCAGGTGTATTTATACTTGCTACTTTACTCAATTCAGTGCTAGTTCCGTAATAGTCTACGAATACTCCATCCAACATTTGCGGCATTGCTTTGCCAGCTCTTATTTTCTGCATTTCGGTATCAGCGTGTGCAATTGCTTTTTCCATTTGCGCCCTCCCGTCTTCAATAAGTGGTTTTATTTTTTCATCCATGATAATTTTTTTTAATAATTAAGCGTGAACTAAAGTTCCAATATGCTCTCCAGTAGCAACTTTCATAAAGTTACCCTCTTTATTCATATCGAAAACAATAATAGGAAGGTTATTTTCATTACACAAGGTAAAAGCTGTCATATCCATAACATTTAATCCCTTTGATATTACATCATGAAAAGAAATAGAATCAAAACGAGTAGCCTCAGGATTTTTTTCAGGGTCAGCTGTATAAATACCATCTACTCTAGTTCCTTTCATCACTACATCTGCTTCAATTTCTATGGCTCTTAAAGAAGCAGCTGTATCTGTTGTAAAATATGGATTGCCGGTACCAGCTCCAAATATTACTACTCTTCCTTTTTCCAAATGCCTTACTGCTCTTCTTCTAATAAAAGGTTCACAAATCTGCTCCATTTTTATGGCACTCATCAATCTGGTTTTTACTCCAGCATTTTCCAAGCCATCTTGCATTGCCATACTATTGATAACGGTAGCTAGCATTCCCATATAATCCGCTTGCACTCTGTCCATTCCTCCTTTTTCTGCATCCAGACCACGGTAAATATTTCCTCCACCAATTACAACTGCCACTTCAACTCCTTTTTCTATAACTTCTTTTATATCTTTTGCATATTGTGCAATTTGTTCTGGATCAATTCCAAATTGCTTTTTACCCATTAAAGATTCGCCACTAAGTTTTAATAAAATTCGTTTGTATTTCATGCGCTGTAAATATAGCCCTGTTTTTGATTAATATAAATTTAAAAAAATAAACAAAAAAAAACCTCTCGGTTAGGAGAGGATTTTATCTTATGCACCTAATGCAACCCTTTTAAATGCATTCACGGTCAGTCCTTTATGAACTCCGTCAAGCATTTGAGTAATTGTTTTGGATGAATCTTTCACAAATTCCTGATTCAATAAAGTTGAGTCTTTGTAAAACTTATTTAGTTTACCTGCAGCAATTTTATCAACCATTTCTTCTGGTTTACCTTCTGCTCGTATCACATCCTTTGCAATTTCCAACTCACGTTCTATAATGGATGCATCAACATCTCCTTTGTCCAATGCAACAGGATTCATTGCTGCAATTTGCATTGCTACATCTTTACCTGCATCATCTCCTGGTTTACCTGCATCTGCAGATAAGCCAACTAATACTCCAAGCTTGTAACCCGCATGGATATAAGCAATTACTTTTTCGCCAGACAAAACTTCATATTTCGAAACGCCGATTTTCTCACCTACTTTTCCGGTTTGGTCAATAATAGTTTCAGATAGCTTATTTCCACCTACTTCTAGATTTAATAAAGCTTCTAAATCAGCAGGATTTTCAGAAACTGCAGCGTCAGCAATTGCATTTCCGAATGCTACGAAATCAGCATTTTTAGCTACAAAATCGGTTTCGCAATTCAATTCTATTACAATTCCTCTTTTACCATCGCTGGTAGTTTTAGCAATTACAACTCCTTCTTTTGCATCTCTGTCTGATCTGCTTGCAGAAACTTTTGCACCCTTTTTTCTTAAATAGTCGACAGCAGCTTCAAAATCGCCGTTTGCCTCCATTAAAGCTTTTTTACAATCCATCATTCCAGCGCCAGTTTGCGTTCTAAGTTTATTAACGTCTGCGGCCGTAATTGTTAAGTTTGACATAATTATTTTTTTTATTTTTTTTTAACAAAAAAAATCGGAACAGAAGATACGACATCGGAATAAACCAAAATCGCTACCTACTGTTCCGATTTGGATATTTTACTCTTCTGTTTTTTCAGCTACTTCACCTTTGCCTTTTCGTGCTCTGGTTCCTGGAGTTAATGTTCGTTCTACATCATTTCCATCTTCACCTTTTTCAGATTTAGCTTTTGCGGTTGCTTCCTTCTCAGTTTCTTCATCCTTTTCACGCTTGCGCTCTTCCATACCTTCTTCAATTGCTTTGCAAATAACGCCTGTAATTAAGGTAATGGACTTAGTCGCATCATCATTAGCAGGAATCGTAAAATCAATATTGGTTGGATCACTGTTCGTATCTACCATTCCAAAAGTTGGAATATTCAATTTCATTGCTTCTGCTACTGCGATGTGTTCTTTTTTCACATCAATTAAAAAAAGAGCAGCAGGAAGTCGGTTTAAATCACCTATTCCACCTAAAACTCGTTCTAATTTAACGCGTTCGCGCTCTATTTGTAATTTTTCTCTTTTTGATAAATTATCATAAGTACCATCTTTGGTAAACTTATCAATATTCGTCATTTTTTTGATTGACTTACGTACTGTAGCAAAGTTGGTAAGCATTCCGCCCAACCATCTTTCTGTAACAAAAGGCATATTTACACGAAGTGCTTCTGCAGCAACGATGTCTTTTGCTTGTTTTTTAGTTGCTACAAATAAAATTTTTCGACCCGATTTTACAATCTGCTTAATTGCATTTGCTGCTTCATCGAGTTTTACAATCGTTTTATTTAAGTCTATAATATGAATGCCATTACGTTCCATAAAAATATATGGTGACATTTTCGGATTCCACTTTCGTGTAAGGTGTCCAAAGTGAACACCAGCATCCAATAATTCTTGATATGTTGCTTTTGCCATGTTTTCTGTTCTTTGGATTAACGTTTACTAAATTGGAATTTCTTTCTTGCTTTCTTTCTACCTGGTTTCTTACGTTCAACCATTCTTGAATCACGTGTCATTAAACCTTTTGCACGAAGTGCTGGTTTTTTCTCAGGATCAAGTTCAACAATAGCTTTTGCAATTGCTAAACGAACAGCTTCTGCCTGTCCGGATACGCCACCACCAGCTACGTTTACATTAATAGAATATTTTCCAATAGCTTCTGAAACCAATAGAGACTGATTCACAACATATTGCAATGGTAAAGTTGGAAAGTAAACTTTATAATCTTTTCCATTTACCAAAATATCGCCATTACCTTCTTTAAGGTAAATTCTGGCTACAGCAGTTTTCCTTCTGCCAGAGGTGTTAGTTACACTCATTTCGTTTGATTAAAATTAATGGTTGTTGGATTTTGTGCTGCATGCGGATGCTCAGCTCCTGCATAAACATGCAGGTTGCCAATTATTGCATTACCTAATTTATTTTTGGGTAACATTCCACGTACTGCTTTCTCAACCACATGAGTTGGATGTTTTACCATCAAATTCTTAGGGTTAATAAATCGTTGTCCACCCGGGTGACCTGTGTAAGACACATATTGCTTGTCTTCCATTTTCTTTCCGGTTAATCGAACTTTGTCTGCGTTGATAACAATTACATTATCGCCACAGTCTACGTGTGGGGTGAAGTCTGGTCGGTGCTTTCCTCGCAAAATCATTGCGATGTGCGAACTCAAACGCCCCAAAATCTCTGATTCAGCGTCAACAAGCACCCAATGCTTGGTAACGGTTTTTTTGTTAGCAGAGACAGTTTTGAAACTTAACGTATTCACTTGCTTTTAGTTATAAGGTGTAAAATTGAACTTCCCTCTTTTTTAGGGACTGCAAAGTTAGCAGGATTATTTTAAAATTCAAGTAGCTGAGCATTAATTCTTTTCATAAACTAAAATTTCATGTAACAAGTTTTATGAATCAACTACTTTTTTCATTGAAATGGAACTAAAATTGCTTTCTTTCGTTCAACATAAAAAAAATACAAAACATGAAGAAAAATTACATTTTAACGATTTGTTTTTTACTAATTACTACTTTTTCTTTTTCTCAAAACCGTGGAAATAGAATAATAGCAACTTCAGGAAAATATAAAATTCCAAATAGTTCCATTAATAAATTTAGGGCAGCTGGTATTGACACTATTTTTGATCATTTCGACAATTCAATAGTTACTAACTATACCGCTCTTGATGCTAATAATAATCCAATTGGATATTTAGCTGGACATAATACATATTTAGACAAAGCTAAAATACAAAGATTTGATTCTCAATATGGAGTTTCAGGACCAGGAGCTATTACTGAATTATTATTCTTATTTTTCGTTAAAAGTGGAGATACCGCTGGTACATTGAAAGCATCAATTTGGAACGATAACAATGGTCAACCAGGAACAGTAATTGGAACTCAAACTTTTACCATTGGTGATATTGATACAAACGATTTAACTTCTATAGTTTTTGCTAATCCAATTGCTATTCCGACTAATCAGATTTTTTATGCAGGAATTGAAATAAATTATACTTCAACAGGAGTTGCCGGATTATCAACTTCTAATGATCCAACTAGTGGTGATGCTCCAGGATTAACTGGAGATTTTGCTGATGCTATTACCCATACTTGGGAGCAATTCGGTAATAACGGTTACCATTCTTTTGCGTCGGCTTCTTCTTGGAGAATTGATGTTGCTTTAGGGATTTTTCCAGTTATAAGCACTACAACAGGTATTTCAAATCAACCATCAGAGTTGTTTACTGGAGTAAAAAATCATCCAAATCCATTTTCAGGAAATACAACTTTAGATTATGAATTAAAAAAATCTGTAGAAAATGTAGTAATTACAGTTTCTGATGTAACTGGTCGAGTAGTTTCAACATACAATCAAACCAATCAAACTGCTGGAAAGCAATCGGTGATAATTGATGGCTCAGAATTAGCTGCTGGTTTATATAATGCTACAATAAATGCAGATGGAAATTCAACTTCTATCCGAATGATTGTAAAATAAGATAATATCCATTTTATAAAAATCCTGTGAGCCAAGAGTTTGCAGGATTTTTTTTTGCTAAATTTTGAGTCATGAATCAATAAAGAAAAGGTATGTTTATTGAGTTTAGAGAAAAAATCTTAACCAATTTTTTAATAAAATAAAACTTTTGTTATCTTTCATTCTTTTGCTAATCACAATAACCCAAAACGTATGAAACTATCCACCATGGCGAGCAACTTAATTGGCTCAGAAATTATAAAAATTGCTGGTGAGGTGAATGAGATGATAAAAAAAGGAGATAAAATCTGCAATTTAACTATTGGTGATTTTGACCCTTCTTATTTTCCCATTCCTAAAGAGTTGGAGAGTGAAATTATAGCTGCTTATGGTGAAAAATTAACTAATTATCCTCCAGCAAATGGAGTAGCTGAATTGCGAGAAAGTGTTGCTCATTTTATAAAATCAAGATTGGGCCTAAGTTATTCCCCAAATGATGTATTAATCGCAGGTGGCTCAAGACCGTTAATTTATGTTGCATATTTGGCCATTTTAGATCAGTTTGATACCGTAGTTTTCCCGGTGCCATCTTGGAATAATAATCACTATTGTCATTTAAGTGGGGCTACTCCTATTATGATTGAAACTTCGGCAGAAACTAATTTTTTACCAACTGCTGCACAGTTAGCTCCTCATTTAAAAGATGCAACATTGTTAGCGTTAAATTCTCCATTAAACCCAACGGGTACTGCGTTTTCAAAATCAAATTTGGAAGAAATATGCGATTTAGTTTTACAAGAAAACCTTGGAAGAATCTCTGGCGAGAAACCCCTTTATTTGTTATTTGATCAAATGTATTGGATGCTTACTTTTGGATATGTGGAACATTTCGACCCAGTATCTTTACGGCCAGAATTGAAAGATTATGTAATTTATATAGATGGGATTTCAAAAACTTTTGCAGCAACTGGAGTTAGGGTAGGATGGGCATTTGGGCCAGAAACAGTGATTAATAAAATGAAATCAATATTGGGACATGTAGGTGCATGGAGTCCAAAACCTGAACAAATGGCTACAGCACGTTTTTTGATGAATAATAAAGCAGTTGATGGTTTTTTGCATTCTTTTAAGCTAAAAATGCAAAAAAGTCTAAATGCCTTATACGATGGATTTATTGAATTGAAAAACGAAGGGTTTGATGTTGATGCAATAGCCCCAATGGGAGCTATTTATTTAACAGCAAGCATAGATATTGCCGGAAAAAAAACACCCGAAGGAAAAATTTTAATCAATAGTAAAGATGTAACATCGTATATTCTTACAGAAGCTAAAGTTGCTGTTGTTCCATTTACGGCTTTTGGAGCTTCTGATAGCAGTTCATGGTTTAGGCTTTCGGCAGGAGGCTGTCATTATGAAGATATTTTGGCTGCAATTCCTCGATTGAGAACTGCACTTTCCAAACTTAGTTAATGGCTATCGGAACCTTATTTCTTATACCAACAACCATAAGTGAAGGAACAATTACCCAGGTTTTACCTTCTCAGCTTTTTGAAATCATAAACACAATTGATGAATATATAGTTGAAAATGAACGAAATGCAAGAAGATTTTTAAAAGAAGCTGGCCTGAAAATCCCTCAGGATAAATTGATTTTGCATGTGCTTGATAAACATGCCAAAAATTTACCCTACGCAACTTTTCTAAAAAATTGTATGGCAGGCAAAAAGATTGGTTTGTTATCAGATGCCGGATGTCCAGCCATTGCTGACCCTGGTGCAGAAGTTGTGCTTGCAGCTCATAAATTAAAGATAAAAGTTTTACCTCTGGTTGGACCTTCGTCAATTTTGCTGGCGCTAATGTCATCAGGATTCAATGGGCAATCTTTTACGTTTAATGGATATTTACCTATTGATAAGCCAGCTCGAATAAAAAAAATAAAAGAACTGGAAAAACAAAGCAAACTCGAAAATCAAACTCAATTGTTTATCGAAACACCATTTAGAAATAAGCAATTGTTTGAAGAGTTAGTAAAAACATGCTCATTGGGTACATTTATGAGTATTTGTTGTGATGCAACCGGCGTTGAAGAATATATTTTTACAGCAACTATAACGGATTGGAAAAAAATTGAACCACCAATTCAAAAAAAACCTGCTATTTTCTCTATTTATTGTAAGTGATTTTCTAATATAAATTTATTTAGAAAATATCGATCGATTTTTGGATTTGCAACCAATAATTCAAACCAAAATTTAATTTATTCTTCTTTAAACTTAGTGTAACACAGTATCCTTTGTGCCTTCGTAGTTCTAAACCAATGTATAAAATTAGCCATGAATCGTTTCAGCAACTCCATATTTTGCAATAACTTCTGCTTCGTAGACTAAAAATTGCTGCCATCGAGCATCCACATCTTCATCACCCGCATACTTTTTTGCTAGCTTAATAAACATCGTGTAATGAGTTGCTTCACTAACCATTAGCTCATGATAAAATTTAGCTAATTCTTTATCTTGAATATTCAAGGATAGCAATCTGAACCTTTCGCAACTTCTGGCTTCAATTAAAGCAGAAACCAACAACCGGTCGATCAATACGATATGGCGCAAAAAACCCTTTCGTACAAATTTCATTAGCTCTCCAACATAAGTATCTTTCCGTTCGCGACCAAGCACTCCACCTCTTTTTAAAATAAAATCGTGCACCATTCCGAAATGTTCCATTTCTTCTTTTACTAGGGCAATCATTTCTTTTACTAACTCTGGATACTCTGGAAAATTTACAATCATCGAAATTCCATTGGTTGCTGCTTTCTGTTCGCAAAATGCATGATCCGTTAAAATTTCATCAATATTCTCTTCAACTATACTAACCCATCTTGGGTCGGTTGGCAATTTTAATCCTAACATATTGAATGTGTAAATGGATAGTTTTTAAAAAATAGTAAGCATAAAAAAACCGGAATGTTTGAATATTCCGGTTTCTACAACATTTCTTAAGTTATAATATGACAACTCCTTTTGCTTCAAAAGCAAGTTCTTTTTTAGGTTCTGTAATTGCAGCAATTTCAGCATCCGACTTTCCACCATCTTTTGCATAATGTTGCTGATCTTCAACTGAAGTAACTTCGTTGTAAGCAAATCCGTCCAACACTACTTCTTTTCCTGAAATATCTTTAGGTAAGAATATTTTATAATCTTTAAAAGTTACTCTCATCATTTTACCGTCACCGATATCCATAGTAATCCAACATCCTTTCTTTTGGCATACTTCTACTACTTTACCTTTTACTTTCATATCAGCTTTTTCTGCTGTTCCCATACTGCTAACTAATTCAGTTACATTTTTTACTTCTGTATTATAAACGGTATCGCCAAACATGGTACCTACTACTACTTCTTTTTCAGCAGTTTTTTTATTTTGCTGGTTGCATGCTGCTAGTGCAACAATAAATGGAATTAAAATCAGAAATCTTTTCATTTGAATTATTAAATAAGTTATAAAAGTGAGAAAATTGTAGCAGAAACCAAAATAAGGATGTTAATTGATTAAAATTCAACCAAATAAGGAAGAAAAAACTTCTTCAACTTTAGATACTGTTTCAATTTCTATAGAATACCTTGTTCTGTCCAAGCCTTTGGCATTATATTTTGAAACAAAAATTTTCTCCATGCCTAATTTTTCAGCTTCAGAAATTCGTTGTTCTACTCTATTTACTGCTCTTATTTCTCCAGAAAGGCCAACTTCTGCAGAAAAACAAACTTTTGGCGGTATTGGCATATCTTGATAGGATGAAATAATAGCAGCTATAACTCCTAAATCGATCGCCGGATCTTCAACTTTAATTCCTCCAGTTATGTTCAGAAATACATCATTTGCGCCTAATTTAAATCCACATCTTTTTTCGAGAACTGCCAGTAACATATTCATTCTTCTTAAATCAAAACCTGTGGCCGATCGCTGTGCAGTTCCATAATTTGATGGACTAACTAAAGCTTGAGATTCAATTAATAATGGTCTTAAACCTTCAATGGTTACTGAAATAGCAATTCCACTCAAAGGTTCATCTCGTGGTGATAATAAAATTTCTGATGGATTGGAAACTTCGCGTAAACCGTTTCCTTGCATTTCATAAATTCCTAGTTCTGAAGTAGATCCAAATCTATTCTTCGAACATCTAAGTAATCGGTAAATATGATGCCGATCGCCTTCGAATTGCAAAACGGTATCAACCATGTGCTCCAAAATTTTAGGACCAGCTATCAATCCATCTTTGGTAATATGCCCCACCAAAAACACCGGAGTTCCACTTTCCTTAGCAAATTTTATCAATTCAGCCGTGCACTCGCGTATTTGAGAAACACTACCAGCAGCAGAATCTAAATGAGCAGAAAAAAGCGTTTGAATTGAATCTATAATTACTAATTGAGGCTCAACTTTTTCTAGTTGTTTAAATATGTTTTGAGTCGCAGTTTCAGTTAAAACCAAACATTGATTGCCTTTGCTAGTTATTATTCGCTCGGCTCTCATTTTTAATTGTTGTTCACTTTCTTCGCCAGAAATATATAAGACTTTTCCACCCGTCAAACCCAATGCAGTTTGCAACATCAAAGTCGATTTCCCAATTCCTGGTTCTCCTCCTATTAATATTACGGATCCAGGCACTATACCACCCCCTAAAATTCGGTTCAGTTCTCCATCATTGGTTATTATTCTTCGCTGATCGGAATAATCTATTTCCTCAATAGCAATTGGTGCATTTATTCTCTTGGAAGATGCTATTTGGTAAACGGATGAAGATGTATCAATCTTTTCAACAACTTCTTCTACAAACGTATTCCATTCATTACAAGATGGACATTTGCCTAACCACTTTGCAGCTTGTGCTCCACAATTCTGACAAAAAAAACTTGTTTTCAATTTCGCCATGAGGTATTCATTAACATTTCAATTTCTTCCACTTCTCTTGGTATCGTTGCCATCAGGTCAATATTTCCATCTTCTGTTAAAACAATATTATTTTCTATTCGAACTCCCAAACCTTCGCTTGCAATGTAAATTCCAGGTTCGCAAGTTAAAACCATTCCTGCTTCTAATTTCTCATATCTATTTCCAAAATCATGAACATCTAACCCTAAAAAATGAGAAGTGCCATGCATGAAGTATTGCTTATATAAAGGCATTTTTTTATTTTGTTTTTCAACATCATGTCTGTCAAGCAATCCAAGGTCAATCAATTCAGATTGCATGTAATTGCCCACCTCATTTTGATATTCATCTAATAAGATTCCAGGTTTAAGCAATCCAGAAGCAAATTTCATGACCCGTAAATCAGCATTATAAACGTTTTTTTGTCGCTCTGTAAATCTGCCTGAAACCGGAATTGATCTACTTAAATCGGCATTATAGTTTCCATATTCGGCTCCAAAATCCAACAAAATCACTTCACCTGCTTGACAAAGTTTATTATTATCGTTGTAATGTAAAACGCATGCAGAAGCTCCAGAAGCAATTATTGGATTGTAGGCGTGCCCAGTAGCTCGGTTTTTAATAAATTCATGAATTATTTCTGCTTCTATTTCATATTCGCCAACACCGGGTTTCA
This sequence comes from bacterium, assembly GCA_031412335.1. Classification (GTDB taxonomy): domain Bacteria; phylum Bacteroidota; class Bacteroidia; order Sphingobacteriales; family Sphingobacteriaceae; genus JBBQYA01. Next base: position 31,613 of record JANOCT010000015.1, read on the forward strand.
CAAAAGATAAAACTCGTCTAAAAGCTGACTCAGTAATTTCACATGCCTTCTTTATTTGTGTTATTTCAATTTCTGATTTGATGGAACGGAGTCTCCTCAAAATTGGTGCAGCCCTTTTATATTCATGCAATGGGAATCTGGTTTTAAGATCTAAAGCCAAGCGCAAATCTCTATAGGGCACCGTATGCACATATCGATCATTCTCATTGGTATTTAAATAGATAGTTTCAGCATAATGTAAGAGTAGATTTAAAATCGTTTCATATTCATCCAACCAAAAAATACTTTCTATACCCGAAGCAGCTTTCGCTTCTTCTTTGGTATATTTATGTCCTTCCCAAACGGCTATATGCTCATTAGTCTGTTTCAAAAACAAAATTTCCCTATATTGTGCCATTGGACTATCTGGAAATAAAATTAAAATACTCTGTTCTTGATCTATTCCAGACAAATAATAAAGGTCAGGACTTTGTTTAAAACGGAGTAAAGCATCACCACTTTGAGGAAATTCGTCGTTGGAATGAAGAATTACAATAGATTGTGGTGTAATATTTGAAACAAAACGTTGGCGATTTGCGATAAACAGTTTGTTTTCAGGCGAGATATACTTCATAAATTGCTTTTTGAATACGTAAATTTTAATTTTTATAAAATAATATTGGTAAAATAAGGTGAATTGCTCGGTATTTGGAATTTAATTCTGCATAATTTTTGATAGTTTCAAAATTAAATTACTTTTGCCAAGATTGTCGAAAAATGCTCTACGAACAACACAACAACAAAACAAAAATGAAGAACTCTACTTTTAGAAAAATTACTGCACTTACCATTGCCGCTTTCGCAATTTCGGCAAACCTTTTTGCTCAAGAAGTTTCTACAACCACAACAACTACAAAGAAAGCAAAAACGACTTTTCTTGGTCGAAGTCAATTCCGAACATGGTCTGTAGGCATAAATGGCGGTATGCAAAATCCATTTACGATTTTTGGTGGTAAAAATGATTTTGATGCAAGAAATGGTTTTATTCCAAGTTATGGTGTTGGAATCAGCATTGAAAAACAATTAGGATATAATTTTGGATTAAGAGGAGATTTAATGACTGGAGGATTAGAAGGTGAAAATCTTAAAACTTCATCTTTTGAAGAAGGAACGTTTAAGACAACTATTAAATTTGATGCAACATTAAATTTTGTTGTTAATTTCGGAAACGTTGATTTTCTTAAAAGAGACAATAAATTTAGTCCATTTGCTTCCTTTGGTTTTGGTTTAGCAAATTTCGAAGCTGAAGCTGATTTTGCTGATCCTAATTTTAGAAGTAATCAAGGTGCATTTATAATTTCTGGAAATACCTATGAATTTATAATGCCTGTAGGTGTTGGTGTAAAATATGCTTTAAATGACAATATTCGATTGAAACTTGGATATACTGTTAAATTTATGGATGGAGATAAATTAGATGCATCTGATTTTTATACAAACAACGATAGATATCAGTATACCTATTTGGGAGCTACTTATAGTTTAGGTAAAAAAGAAAAAGACGATTTAGAATTTGTAAATCCAATTGCAAGAATGTATGATGAGTTAGAAGTTTCAGAAGAATTGCAAAAACAAATTGATGAGTTAAAAGGCAAAGTATCTTCAAACGAATCAGAAATATCTAATTTGAAAAAAGATAGCGATGGTGATGGAGTTGCTGACTTGTTTGATAAAGAGCCAAATACACCAGCTGGAAGTAAAATTGATGGATCTGGAAGAACATTAGACACCGACGGTGATGGAATTCCTGATTACTTAGACAAATGCCCTACATTCCCAGGTGATTCTGCTTCTGGAGGTTGCATGATGAATGGAGTAGGAGTAAATGGTTCAAATGCTGATGGAAACGGTGGATATACCAACTTCTCTAATGATAACGGAATGAGTGGAAATGATGGAACAGATGGAAATAACAACGGAAAAGGCGGAAAAAATAACGGTAAGGGAAATAACGGAAAAGGTAATAATGGACGTGGAAATAACGGATCTGGCAACAACGGTTCAGGAAATAATGACGGAAGCGGAAATGATTCGGGCTTAGGTCTATCTGGTCCAATTTCAGGATATGAAAACGTACAGTTTGACTTTGATAGTTTTGTTATCAAGCCGATTTCTTTCCCAATTTTGGATAAATTATCAGAAATTCTGACTAATGATTCTAAGAAATCAATGTATATAGACGGTCATGCAAGTGCAGAAGGAAGTGATTTGCATAACATGCAATTATCAAAAGAAAGAGCATTTGCAGTGAAAAGTTATTTATTGAAGAAAGGTGTTCCTTCAAGAAAAATAACTACAAGAGGTTTTGGAGAATCAAAACCAGTAGTTCCAAATTCTAGCGAAGAAGGAAGAATTAAAAACAGAAGAGTTGAATTTAAAACAAAATAATAACTAAAAAAGTTAAGTAAAAGGGCTGCAATTGTAGCCCTTTTTTATTTTATGTATTTTTTCAGAAAAAAAGACCCAACACGTCCGACCAATTTTAATATAAAAGCTATGCACTGGATAAACAGAATAGCAATTATTGTATTTTTAACCGGAATACTAATCAGGTTAGGAATGTATTTCATTAATAAATGAAAAGAATAATAAATACAGAAAATGCTCCTGCACCAATCGGGCCTTACAGCCAAGCTGTTGAATTCGGAAATACGCTATATACTTCTGGCCAAATTGCATTAGACTCTGAAACGGGTTTATTGGTAAATGAATCAATAAACGCTGAAACCAAACAAGTAATGGCTAATTTAAAAGCCGTTCTCGAGGCTGCTGGTTATAGTTTTGGCTCTATTGTGAAAACGACTATTTATCTTTCGGACATGAATTTATTTTCGGAGGTAAATGAAATTTATGCTACCTATTTCGATCGCGATTTCCCTGCTAGAGAAACTGTGCAGGTGGCAGGTTTGCCAAAATCTGTGAACGTAGAGATATCTGTAATAGCCTGCAAATAATTTTTTGTTAAGCAAAAAATTTCCAATTCATTTTTTTGCGGCTGTATTGGCTGCATTTATTTGGGGATTTTTTTCTATTCCGCTTCGTTTATTAAAAGATTTTCCGGCACAAGAAATACTCTATTATAGAATATTTACCTCGCTAGCAATCGTTCTTTTAATCTCACTATTCTTTAGAAGAAATAAAATAAAAACCGATTTGGCATTGGTGAAACAATTAAACTCAAAAGAAAAAACCAAATTTTATTTTCAGTTACTACTTTCTTCAGTTTTTATTACTGCCAATTGGTTTTCATTTATTTATGTAGTTAATAACGTGAGTTTACAATCTGCAGCGTTTGCTTACATGGTTTGCCCTATTATTACCGCTTTTTTTTCATTTATTATTTTAAAAGAAACATTTACCCAACAAAAATTTATTGCTTTATTTATTAGTTTTTTAAGTGTAATTCTTTTATCGTATGGATTTTATCAAGAGGTTTTATATTCAATTTTCATCGCTGTTTTATATTCCTTTTACTTAGTAATTCAAAAAAGAATGGTAGCGATTGACAAGTTTAATTTTTTGCTTATTCAATTGCTTATATCCTTTATCATTATTCTACCTTTTTACATTGCCACTTCTAAATCAGTACCTGATGATTCATTTTTTTGGATAATGACATTGTTAATTTCTGTTGTATTTACCATAATTCCGCTGTTTTTAAGTCTATATGCTTTAATAGGTATAAGCTCATCAACAATGGCAATTATTATATATTTAAATCCGATTCTAGCGTTTTCTATTGCTTTTTTATTTTACAACGAGCCTGCTACCAGTACCCAAGTTATTGCCTATATAATACTTTTATGTGCTGTAATTCTTTTCAATTGGCAATTTTTAAAAACCAATTTTGGATTTAAACCGACGATTTAACAGATTGAATTTCTGTACTCTTTTTATTGGAAATAAAGACTCCTGCTAATATAACTAACATGCCCAGAAAATGGTAAATGGTAAAAGGCTCACCATCTAATTTACCCCATAGTAATGCAACAATTGGAATTAGGTATGTAACGGATGATGCATACAATGCATTAGAAACTTTAACCAATTTATTAAACAAAAATAAGGAAAGCGTAGTGCCTAAAACAGATAATAAAGCTGCATAGCCTAAAGCCGTTAAATAGGATTCTTTTAACAAAGGGAGTTGAAGAAAATCGGTAAATACGAATAAATAGAGTAAACAAAGCGGCCCTACAATGCAGAGAGCAAGGCTTGCAATACCAATAGAAGAAATATCCTGCAAATAATTTTTAGTTATATTGACACTGAATGCATAGCAAATAGTAGCCATTACAATTAATAATCCATATAAATTTCCATTTGCTGCACCCAAAGGCTGTTTTGCCGACATTAAAATAAAAGCACCCATTAAACCTAAAAGAATGCCGCCAACTTTGAGTAAAGTAATTTTACCTCCAAAAAATAAAGTACTTACTACCAAGGTGAATATGGGAACCAAAGAATTTAAAACTCCAACAACCGAACTACTCAAGTGTACTTGAGCTGTTGTAAATAAAAATGCTGGAATCCCATTCCCCAAAAAACCAGTTGCGGTAATAGCAGGCCAATACTTTTTCTTTATTTTATTAATTTGAACGATACTTATTGGCAATAAACAAATAAAAGATATGCCCATTCGCAAACATGCAACTTGAGTAGGCGAATACATAATTAATGCCCTTTTCATTAAGATAAAAGAACTTCCCCAGATTAATGCTAAAACAATTAATAAAATAATAGGGAGTTTGGAATTGGACATGCAACGAAAATTATTTAATACAAAACTATACTAAATAGCTTAATTTTATTTTTATACTTTGTAACAATAAAACATATCAGCTGTGGCAGAAACCAATCTTTTTTCACCTATTGAATACCTGAAAGGAGTTGGTCCAACACGAGGAGAAATACTAAAAAAAGAGCTGAACATTCATACGTATTCAGATTTGTTGCATTTTTTTCCATTTAGATATATTGATAAAACAAAGATTTATACTATATCAGAAATTAATGCTGATTTACCCTTTATTCAATTAACAGGAAGTGTGGTATCGGTTGAATTGTTAGGAGAAAAAAGAGCCACTCGTTTACTGGCAAATTTTAGCGATGGCACCGGAACTATCGAATTGGTTTGGTTTAAAAGCATACCCTATATGCAAAAAATAATAAAGCCAGGTATAAAATTTCTGGTTTTTGGCAAACCAACTGAGTTTAACCATAAATATTCCCTTGTTCATCCAGAAATGGATTTATTATCAGAAGCTAAACCTGAAATAAATCAAAGCTTAGTGCCTGTGTACAGCAGCACCGAAAAATTAAAACTTTTCCAATTAGATAGTAAGGGTTTAATGAGATTGCAATTGAATTTACATGAAGCCTTAAGTTTTAGAAATCAAGAATTTTTGCCTGTTTCAATAATTGAAAAATATAAATTATCAGATCGAAATTTTGCCTATCAGAATATACATTTCCCAACAGATGCAATTACATTAAAACAAGCAGAAACTCGAATTAAATTTGAAGAATTTCTGTTGTTGCAGTTACGATTATTAAAAAATAAAAATCTAAGGATGGCAAAATCTGAAGGGCAATTATTTTCGAAAGTTGGAAATCGGTTTAATGATTTTTATCATAAACAACTTCCTTTCGAATTAACGGAAGCACAAAAAAAGGTTTTTAGGGAAATACGATTGGACACGAATACAGGAAGGCAAATGAACCGCTTGCTGCAAGGTGATGTAGGAAGTGGAAAAACTGTTGTTGCTTTAATGACCATGTTACTGGCAATTGATAATGGATTTCAGGCATGTATGATGGCACCAACAGAAATCTTAGCCAATCAGCATTTACATTCTCTTACCCAATTATTGAAAGACGAGGTTGGAGAAATTGCTTTATTAACGGGAAATATTACGGGTAAAAAAAGAGCAGCTTTATTAAATGATTTAATAGAAGGAAAAATTAAAATACTGGTAGGCACGCATGCCTTAATTGAAGACCCGGTAGTGTTTCAAAATTTAGGTTTAGCTGTAATTGATGAGCAACATCGGTTTGGTGTGGAGCAACGATCTAAATTGTGGAAAAAAAATATTTTACCTCCACATATTCTTGTGATGACGGCTACTCCTATTCCACGAACGTTGGCTATGACCTTGTATGGCGATTTAGATGTTTCTGTAATTGATCAGCTGCCAGCAGGTAGAAAAGTGATTCAAACCATACACCGGTATGACACAAACAGGTTGGCAGTTTTTGGATTTTTACGAAAAGAAATTGCTCTTGGTCGCCAAATTTACATCGTTTATCCGTTGATAGAAGAATCTGCAAATATGGATTATAAAGATTTAATGGATGGATTTGAAAGTTTATCCAGAGATTTTCCCCAACCCGAATATCAGATTTCCATTGTGCATGGTAGAATGAAAAGTGCAGATAAAGAAATAGAAATGCAGCGTTTCATTCAGAAAAAAACCCAAATAATGGTGGCAACAACGGTAATAGAAGTGGGGGTAAATGTGCCTAATGCTTCGGTTATGATTATAGAAAGTGCTGAACGGTTTGGATTGTCGCAATTGCACCAGTTGCGCGGAAGAGTTGGGCGAGGCTCTGATCAATCGTATTGCGTTTTGATGACTAGTCAAAAACTTTCGCCAGATGCAAAAACTAGGATTGAAACCATGGTACGAACGAATGATGGTTTTGAAATTTCGGAAACTGATTTACGATTGAGAGGTCCTGGAGAAATACAAGGAACGCAACAAAGTGGTGTTTTAGGATTAAAATTAGCTGATTTGGTAAAAGATCAACTGCTTTTGCAGGAGGCTAGAGCAACAGCAATTGAATTATTAAGTAAGGATCCATTTTTAAGTGAGCCAAAGCATGCTTTACTTTTACATGAACTGCGATTGGATAAACAAAATAAAGAATGGGCAAGAATAAGTTGAGTAACCATTTTCAATTTCTATTTTTGCAAGAAATAATTACATGAACAACAACTTTACCGACTGGCTAAATTTAGCTTCCAAACTTACTTGGAGGCGAAGTTGGAATTTTGGGTTGGTGTTGACGAGTTATTTTTTAAGTAAATACACGCAAAAGAAAACGCATTGGGGCAATCCCATTAGTATTTCTATTGAACCTACAACCAGTTGCAATTTGCGATGCCCGGAATGTCCGAGTGGTTTACGCTCATTTTCCCGCCCTACTGGTATGTTATCTTCTGATTTTTTCAGAAAAACGATGGATCAGATCAGTAAAGATTTGCATTACCTAATTTTTTATTTTCAAGGGGAACCATATTTGAATCCAGATTTTTTAGAAATGGTGAAATATGCATCCGATAAAGGTGTTTACACAGCAACCTCTACCAATGCACATTATTTAACAGAAAAAAATGCCGAGCGAACAGTAAAAAGCGGGTTAGATCGAATAATTATTTCGATTGATGGAACTACACAAGAAACGTACGAGCAGTACAGAATTGGTGGCAATCTGGAAAAAGTGATAGAAGGAGCTAAAAATGTTGTGAAATGGAAAAAGGCATTAAAAAGTAAAACTCCTCATATAATTTTTCAATTTCTGGTAGTGAAACCCAATGAACATCAGATAGAAGAATTAAAAAAACTGGCAAAAGAAATAGGAGTAGATGAAGTAGGATTGAAAACTGCTCAGATCTATGATTATGAAAATGGATCTGATTTGATTCCTTTAAATGATCATTTTTCGAGGTATAAAAAAAATGAAGATGGAACGTATTCAATTAAAAATAAATTATTGAGCCATTGTTGGAAAATGTGGCAAGGTTGTGTAATAACTTGGGATGGCTTAGTGGTGCCTTGTTGTTTCGATAAAGATGCAGAATATAGAATGGGCGATTTGAAACAGGAAAATTTCGAACAACTATGGAAATCTGAAAAGTATAGAAGGTTTAGAAATTCGGTGATTACCTCAAGAGGAGAAATAGAAATGTGTAAAAATTGCACAGAAGGAACCTTGGTTTGGGGTTGAAATATTAATACAAAAATTGTGGGAGCAGATAATTCTGAACTAAAAAAAGATCCTTATCAGGCATTAAAATTTCGTGGGTTTAGGAATTTTTTAATCATGCGAGTATTTGTAACCTTGGCAGTACAAATACAGGCAGTAATTTTAGGCTGGCATATTTACACCTTAACCAAAGATCCTCTTTCTTTAGGTTTTATTGGATTGGCTGAAGCAATTCCGGCTTTGTCTGTAGCTTTATTAGCAGGCCATATAGCTGATCATAACAACCGGAAATGGATATTACGAATATCAATTTTAGTGATGTTGGTTTGTTCGTTGGCAATGCTGATTGTAACGTTGCCGAGTGTTGCCGATGATTTAAGTTTGCGGCAAACGCTTACCGTTTTATATTCCACCATCATCATGATTGGTTTTGCAAGAGGATTTTATTCGCCAGCTGCGTTTTCATTAATTTCTCAATTAGTACCTCGAACGGCATATGCCAATAGTTCTACTTGGAATAGTTCTTTTTGGCAAGCTTCTGCTATTGCCGGACCTGCCTTGGGAGGTTTGATTTTTGGCTTTTATGGTATAACCGTTTGTTTTGCTATTATTGTTTTGTTACATACTACGGCCATTGTTTTGGTTGGCTTTATACGAGAACTTGAAATACAAACCATACCCGAAAAAGCGGAGAATATTATTGAGAGTTTGATGCAAGGTATCCGGTTTGTGTTCTCTACAAAAATGATGTTGGGTGCCTTGACGCTGGATTTGTTTTCAGTATTTTTTGGTGGTGCGGTTGCTTTGTTGCCTGTGTTTGCCAACGATATTTTAAGTACCGGACCGCAAGGTCTTGGCTTATTACGTGCTGCTCCGTCGGTTGGCGCGGTGCTTTCGATGTTGTTTTTTGCTTACAATACCCCGATGAATAAACCATGGAGGAATCTATTAATTGGGGTGACAGGTTTTGGAGTAAGTATTATCTTATTTGGCTTGTCCACAAATTTTTATCTGTCGCTATTTTTCTTATTTCTGAGTGGTGGGTTTGATAGTGTAAGTGTAATTATCCGTTCTACCATATTGCAATTGCTTACTCCAGATGCAATGCGCGGAAGAGTTTCGGCGGTGAATACGATGTTTATCGGCTCAAGTAATGAGATTGGAGCTTTTGAGAGTGGTTTGGCAGCGAAAATGATTGGTGTAGTACCTTCTGTGATATTTGGTGGAAGTATGACCTTGATGATAGCGGGGATAACATGGTTGAAAACGAAGGATTTGTTGGGTGTGAGGTTGGAGAAGTAAAGGTTTTGTGGATTTTTATAGTTACTAACTCGAGTTTTATATGCGCCATTGAGAGACTTATACTCCCCATTGCTATTTTAATACGACTGATTTGACATAAATTTTAGTGTATTGAGCGATAAGAAATACCGCCAAATTAACTTTACTCATTTATTAGAAAACTAGGTTTGAAAATAACTATTTTCAGATTATTTAAATACAAAGCAAGAACTTTTTCTTCTATGGATAAAAGAAATTCTTCTTTATTTTTGATCACTTTATTCTCTTCAACAATTTCAGAAAAGGTAATTTGGAAATCGCTTATGAAATTTACTTTATATTTTAAATTACCTATAATTGGAACTCCTGATCCAAAGAATTTTCTCATAATAAAATAATCATTGTTCTCTTTAATAAGTGTAATGCTTTGCCCTGAAAATGTATCATTAATTATTATTTCTTGGTTTAAGAAGTCTATAATCTTTTGACTTTTATCTTGAGCGATTGATGATGACAAAAAGTGAAAGGCGCAAAAAAAGAATATTATAAATTTTGAATTCATAATTAAAATTGATCTGTAAACTAAATCTTTGAGGTTCTAATCATCCTTACTTCTTTAAAACCAAATACGTAAACGGCTCCAGTGTAATTTCTGTGGTAGTAATTTCGCTTACTCCGGTCATGGCGTTTGTCCAAGTGGTGTTTGCGACTGATGAGGGTAGAGTGAAATTGATGGATTTGTTTCGGAGGTTTGACACTACAAATACTTTTTCTGTTCCCAACTCTTTCGTAAACGCACAAACATCAATGGTAGAATATGAAAGTAATGTTCCGCGGCGAATGGCCTCACTAGCGTTTCTGAAGGCTATTACTTTTTTGTATTCGGCGGTAACTGCAGGATTTACATTCCAATTGATATTTGCACCCATAAATGGAAAAGTAAGTCGGTATGCAGTGCCTACTTCTTGCCCGCTATATATCATGGGAACACTTTTCATGTAAGAAACTACCACAAAACCTGCCATAGAACCTTTTAAGCCACCAAATAATTCGAGAGGTGTTCCATCGGAACCGTTGACATCGTGATTGGTAAGATATCGAACTACCTGTTGACCTGATGTAGCATTTAGATATTCGGAATTGTTGAGTGAGTTGATACTGATAACGGAAAGATTATTTTTATAGATATTTTTTATTTGTGAGAAAAAGCTGAAGCCGAACGTAAAATCGAAACCTACTGTAAAATGATTGCTTCGGTTTCCTTCTGCCAATAATAGCAATTTGTGGCTCTTAATATTTCTAAGTGTATCGATGGTTTGTTTCCAAAAATCTACAGGTGGCCCATCAGAAAAGTCGAATCTAAAACCATCTATATTGGCTTTGTAGACCCAATATTTCATGCTGTTAATCATCTCTAAACGCATTGCTGGTTTGCTGAAGTTTAATTGAGCAACATCGTTCCAGCCCGTGCCGGGAGGAGGTAAAACATTGCCAGCGGCATCTTGCAAGTACCAATCTTTGTGGTCACTTATCCATTCGTGATCATAAGAGGTATGGTTTGCGACCCAATCCATAATCACACTCATATTTTTGCTGTGAGCAGCGTCTACTAATGCTCTAAGATCTGTTAAATTCCCAAATTCAGCATTAATACCTTTATAATCTTTAATGCAATAAGGAGAATTAATTCCTTTTAAGATTCCCAACGGATAGGTTGGCATTAAATAAATCACATTTGCGCCAAGTGCTTTGATAGAGTCAAGGCGGGCAATAACTCCTTGCAGATTCCCTTGGCTACTAAAAGCACGGATGTTGACTTGGTAAATTGTTGCATCTTGTTTGTCCGTAACGTTAGAGAATGGAGTTCCATATTGAATAAACTCAGTAGACTTAACAGGAAGTGAAATGTTGCAAGATTGGCCAGCAATTGAAATAGCAAAATTAGCTGAACCTGAAGTTGTTGGTATGCCTGAAACATTGTAAATAAGGTTGCCTTTTTCCTTTGCTAAGGAACCTGATTGTAAAATTATTGAAAGGCCAGTTACACTTGTGGATGATATTGAAGCGCTATCGTTATAATCTGAACCATCTCCTCCTGAATAGGGTACAGTAATAAAACCTGAGAAAGATTCTCCAATTAATGCTGAAGCACTTGCTGTTGCAGCCTCGCAATTCAAAGAAAATTTCGATAATTTATTTTCGGGATTTTCTGGTTTTTTGCAGGATTGGGTAATTACAAAAAGAAAAAAAAGTATTAGGAAATGTTTCATCCAACCAAATTAGGAATTAAAATCTAATGTTTTATATTCTATAAAAATTGAATTGTAAAAAAATGGCTCAATAAATAATACTATTTCTTGGTTACATAATTAAAATATTTTGATTAATTTCTTTTCAAAAAATAGTGGTATAAATCACCCAAAGTGTTGGCTTTAAGATTGAATCATCGGCAGATATTTTTCTCGGTTTTCAAATATTACCCAGAGGTTTATGACGAGCAAAACGATTGCTATAGGCAATCCAGAAGGAGCATTTATAATATTACTTAATAAAATTCCAATCATAACTGGAAAAATTATTATTGCTCCCAATGCTCTATACTTTGGAATGATAAATAACACTCCTCCTAAAACCTCAGCAAAACCAACTAATGGCATAAGCCAGCTAATTTCCATAAATGCTGCCATTAATTTGAGCATACTTTCAGGCATGTCTTTGGGCATAGGCATGTAATTAAAAAATTTGTTCAATCCTGCATTAATAAACATTAAACCAAAAAGCAGGCATAAGCCAAATAGAATTTTATTTTTCATCGGTGTTGTTTTTTATTTGTAAAATAAATTTGATTTTGTTTAGATAACTAAATGAATACAACAATTTGGGAAGCTAAATTTATATTTATTGTTTATCCATCCAGTATTGAATTTCAAATTCATATAGATTATGCTTGATCGGGTCGATAATTATATCTTCAAATTCATTATTGTTTTTTACAAATGCTTTTGTATCCCAATTGCCCCTAGTTAGTTGAATTTTAGTTAATGAATTAACCTTTATTTTTATTTCTCGTTCATTATTTTTCAAACTTTTCATTTTTACTTTTGAAGGATTCCATTCGCCCAACGATAGTTGATTGCCAGTTATATAAACTTCATCTTTATTATCTGGAACTTTAACCCTTTTAGTAACATCATATTCTTTGTCATATATTTTTTCAGGTTGCTTAATTGAGTAATCGCTATAGAGTTTTAAACTTTTTATAATACTTGGCATATAAACCGACCAATGGTCATTGCTTGATAAGTCTTCTATTTCAACTTTCAGCTTGTTTTGTATTGAAGGGCTTTGCAAAAACTCATAAAATTTTTGCCTTGCTGGTAACCATTCCTGCCAATATTCTTTGCCTTCGTCTGCATTACTTATATATAAAAACTTATTTTCCTTTTGTTTACTAAAATCAAATTTTTTATACTCATGAATAATGTCCTGTTTATCGATTACCAAATTTGGTGAAATTGCAATAAACGAATCAAACAAATTATTTTTAAGAATTAATGTTTGTAAAATAAACGAAGCACTTAAAGAATGCCCAATTGCTACCCTTTTTGGCAATGTTCTGTAATTAGAATCTATGTATTTAACTACTTCATTTTCCGTGTAATCAAGTAATTTTTCAGCATTACAACAATAGCCATTAAACAATTCTTGCTTAGTTATATTTTTGGGAGTAAAAGAATAATCGTTATTTCTTGCATAATCAGTTTCTTCATAATAAGGAGAAACGATACCAACCACTATAAATTTATTTTTGCTTAAATAACTTAATGAGGAATGAACTAAGTCAAAATGCTCTCTGTTCTGTGAATCAAAAACGTAAATCACTTCATAACTTACCAGATTAGTTTCATCATAATTTTTAGGAGTGTAAATTAATACAGGCCTTTTTTGATTTAAAATTTTGGAGTCAATTTCTATTTGTACAACTCTTGCTATTTCTTGAGCCCTTAAATTATTTGAAATAATTAAAAGTAAAAATATAAAAAGTGAATTTTTTATTTTCATAACATAAATTATTAAAATTCTAAAGGTTATTACCAATAATTAAAACATATAAATTTAAAATAATACTTCCTTTTAGCGACCATAATTTATTGGTATTAGCAAAAAGTTTTTCTTGCACATTTGCCCATTTTAGATTTTCATGTCGAAACATATTTTTTTCGAAACGATCTTTTAACAATTCAATTAGATCTTGAAATTGGATAGTCGCTAATTCCTCTTTCATGTTTTTTTCAATTAAAGAAAAATAATGTTTTGGAAATAATTTCTAATCTGCTGTTTTAAGTAATGAAGCACTAATCATTTCTTGCAAAACTGAAAGATCAACATCCTCCAATTTATTGATGTAAAGGCAACCAACACCCGTTTTATGTTTGCCAAGTCTTTCCAACATCGCCGATTGTTCTTTAATGTTGATACTTAAATACAAAGATAAATTTGCTTTTCGGGGTGAAAAGCCTATTCGAAGCCAATCTACTTCCCTACCTGTGTTTGGGCTTTTGAATCGCTTATTTCCAAAACCTATAAGAGAACTGCTCCATAAAACCGGCTCTTCACCACTTGCTTTCTTCATCATTTCCATCAACACAAAACTGTCTTTTCGCTTTTGTTCATCTGGCACATTATTGATAAAGTCTTCTACGCTTGCCTTGGTTGGCTTAGTTTTGATATCAACCAGTTTTGATTTTTTTTCAGCCATTTCAATATTTACACGGTTGTTGATGAATTAAAAATTTAATTAATTTCAATATTAATATTTTCTAATAAAAGAAACTAATCATCTAATCCTTTTCCTGCTAGGATTTGAGAGATGGATTTTTCTACTCTGTCTTCACGCGTTTTAGATTGTTTAGGTGCTGAAAAATAAAGTAAATACGCTCGCTGACGGCCAGGGGTTAAAGATTCAAAAGCAACTTTTAAAGCTGAGCCAATTTCCGAAGATAATTTACGTTGAAATTCATCTGTCATTTTAAATTCAGTTGGCTTTTTAAGTTCTACTTTTAAACCTGCTTTTTCAACCTCCATAGCTTCATAAATATAAGTTTTAATTATATTCTCCATTTCAATTATTTGCTGAATACTAGTAAAACGAATTTGACGCGCTGCTTGAACATTTTCTGTTTGCTGAATTAGAATTTTATTATTATCAGCTAATAATGCGCCTTTGAAAAATAAAATAGCACAATACTCTTTAAAAACGTGGATCAGAATTAAATTACTCTTTCGAAAAGTATAACAAGGTACACCCCACTTTAATTCTTCAGAAAGGCCGCCTGAATGGTCGTTTGGTAAACAATTAAGAACTATCGTTCTTAATTTATTAATTTCTACTTGCCATTTGTTTGGTTTATTAAAATAAAAATCAACTTTTGGATTCATTATATTCAAGAAATTATGTGGAAATCTAAGGATAATTTTGAACAATAGGATTTTATCTAATAGTTGAGAAATATGGTTACTTCTTTATAAAATTGTAAAAGCAAAAAAAACCGGAGGCTCTCACTTCTCCGGTTTTCATTGTTTTACTAATACTCATTACTCATAATTTTCTATTCATCTCTTTTCCGATCCTCATTAATTACCTCTTGATTTAGTTTATTCACTAATTCTACATTATTTGCCGGATCCTCATTGTCGTCGCTTATTTTCTCATTCATTGTAACTTTTTCATCCAATTCTTCATCATCCCATTCCATACTTGGCCGATATGATCTTCCATTTGTCATGACATCCTTTCTGTCAACACTTTCATTTTTAATTATTTGTTCCATTTTATTTCCAGCAGAGGCAGAATCCGGTGATCCATCTTGCCGACTAAAATTTATTGATCCATCAGTTGAATCATTTGTTTTAGCGTTGTTTTTGCCAGATTCAGATGATCTTTGAGACTCATCTTTTGCAAAAAATGCATTGTAAAATTGATTGCCAGAATTTATACCTGGCTGAAAATTCGCTTGATTTCTTTGATGATGATTTTCATTTTGAAAATTAAAATCACCTATTTGGTTCGTTTTCATATTTTTATTATTTGTTTTTAAATGAATGATAATAATCCTATAAATATTTTTCAGTAAATAATTCAGGCTACACTGTTAATTGTATTTCTATTTTTTATTATGTCAAACACACTATTTCTTACGGGCAATACAGTAGGTTTTAATTGTTCCATTGTTAATCTAGCAATTAAATAACAAACTGTTGATTCAGCACCTTGATTTTGGTTAATATGTCCATCTTCCAATCCATCAAAACAGCCTCCAGATACCGGATTATACACCATTTGATTTAATTTATTGTTTCCTAGAAACCAATTAAATGCTATTCGCATTTTTTTCAGATACTCAATATTACCCGTCAACTCATAAAATTTATGCAGTGCAAGAATGGTGTATGTTACATCAATAGCTTGTTCACCTCCGATAGTTTTTGTACCACCTTTTACAAACCATCCATCATTTGATATTAAATTTAAGGTGTTTTCTTCTACGGTATGAGAAAGTAAAAAATCAAAACTTTCAAATGCTATTTTGCGATGTTCTTCTTTTTGCGATGCTTCATATACAAAGCACATCGCCTCACTTAATACTGCATTTGCATAGGTAAGTGATTCTTCGAACCAATGCCAATCCTCAGTTCGCGTTTCATAATATCTAATGGCAAGCTTGTTTCCAAGTAAACATATTAATTCATTGATACTTTGAATTTTATTTTTTTTATTAAAATAACTTAATCCCTTAATACAAAAAGCGATAGCTCTTGGTGAGTTAAGTTCAGTAATCCAACCGAGACCTGCAATAATTGCTCGTTCAAGTTTCCAAATTAAATCTGGCTCAAGTGCAGTACCACAACCAACGGTAAATCCCAAAGCCCAAATTGCTCTCCCATTTGAATCGTCTAAATTTTCAATATAATTTTGCGAAGTAAAGCGATGATTTTTATCCAAATAATTTAAAAATCTTCCATCTGTCTGCTGACAATTTAAAACAAAATCAAGATAATGTTTCATCAAATATGTACTTGATTTATCTACAAATGATTGATTAAACATGCATAATGCAATTAATGCCCTTGCATTATCGTCCACGGTATATCCAGATTCTATATCGGGAGTAGAAATTTTTGCAAACTGAATAAAGCCTGCATCGTCGGTCATTTTATTAAAATGATGTAATGAAATTGGAGGTAAAACCGGTGATAAATTTCCTTTATTGTTACCTAGAATATCAGAAAATAAATTCGAATGTGAAATGGCTACATTTTCCCAAATGCTTGTTCTGGTTGCATGATAAGCATTCATACTCATGTTTTTCATTAATTCTGGATCACTCAACAATCTTTTTGCAGCTGTTGATAATTCATTTGGACTATTAAAATTAATTAAAACTCCAGTTCCTTCATCAAGCATTTCTTTTGCCTGTACAAACGAAGTTGAAATAATAGGACATCCCGAACTCATTGCATATAAAAAAGTTCCACTTACTGCCTGGTTCGGATCTTTGGAAGTAAATAAATAAATATCTGTTAATGCCAAATAATTAAGTAGTTCATCCAATCCTAAATATTGGTTAATAAATTGAATATTGTCATTCAAATCATATTTACTCACTAAACTTTCTAAATAATTTCGATACTTTTCACCTTCATTAGCAGATACTTGGGGGTGAGTTTTTCCAATTATTAAATACAAAGAATCAGGAAACTCCTTACGAATTTCTACCATTGCTTCAATGCCAGTTTCAATACTTTTATTCTCACTTATGAGTCCGAAAGTAGAAAACACTTTTTTGTTTTCAAGTCCGTAATGCTCTTTTAATACCTGTTTATCTTTCCACTCGGTAAGGTGAGTGCCATGGGGAATATGTACTATTTTTTCTCCAGGAATATTATAATCTGTTTGCAAAATTTCAGAGGAACGTTTCGTCATTGCAATCAATCGGTTTGCATTTTCACATATTTTATTGATGATGGAAAACCTTTTAGAATCAGGATTTGGCAATACTGTATGAAAAGTAATGGTAACAGGTTTATTGAGAATAGCTAAAAAATCAACAATATAATCGCCCATTTCACCTCCAAATAATCCGAATTCATGTTGAACACAAATCGCATCAAAAGAATCCTGATTGATTTTTTCTGCCGCAATTTTTAACGCTAAAGTATCATCCGTATTGATTTTATATTTCACATTATCGGTAAAATAAAAATGTTCGCTACCTCGTATTAATGCACCAATACTAATATTTATTTGTTTGCCATAAGTACATTCAATTGCATTTATTAAGTCTTGAGAGAAAGTTGCTATGCCACAATGTTGTGGAGGAAAAGTTGTTAAAAATAAAATTTTCATTGTATTAATTGGTATAATTATTAGATAATAAAGAAGACATTAATTCATTAAAAGAAAGAGAAACTACGCCAATACGAGAATCGCCAGCTCCATAATAAATATATAATTTGTCTCCAACTTGCGCAGTCCCGGTTGGGAATACAACATTATTTACATGACCGATTACCTCCCATTTACGTTCGGGTGAAAACAATGGAAATTTCAATCTGCTAATCTCAATTGTTGGATCATTTAAATCCATTAGAGCCGCGGCTGCATGGTAAATTTTGAAATTTCCAATTGATTGAACACCGTGATAAATTAATAGCCAACCTTCAGGTGTTTCTATCGGGACACTGCCGCCACCTATATAACTATACTCAAATTCGTGCTTTGGCTCAAGCATTATATATATTTTGAAATGCATAAAGTAATCTTCCCAAAAGGCTTCAGTTAGTTCTGAAACATCATCAAAATAAACTATCTGAATTCCAGGCCAAATCCTATGCATTAATGCTAATTTTCCATTAATTTTTTTTGGGAAAAAAATAATATCCTTATCCCAAACCAGCATTTCTTTTAACTGTCTGAAGCTTTGCAGCATAATGATATGCTCAAAATAACTTTCAGGTAAATCGCTGCATTTTTCGAGTAATACTTGAAATTTTTTTAAAGTTATGTGTGGTGTGATAATTCCTTTTCTTTCAAAATTAAATCCATCAGTAGAAGTAGCAAGGCTTCCAACTGCATTTAATCCGTCATAAGCAGTATAAGTTAAATAAAATGTATCGTCAATTTTTGTAATCCTAGGATCTTCTACTCCTTGCAGTTCAGATTCATGTACGCCAACAAAAATTGGTTTCTCCCAACGTTCAATAACAGTTAAAGGGTCAGATAATTTGCAATAACCTATAGTAGATTTGTTTCCTAAACTGACTGCTCGGTAATACATGTGAATTCCATCATCAACCTGGTAGCAAGTTGGATTAAAAACACCTTCGTTTTCGAAATCTAAATTGGTAGCTTCTAGAATTACCCCTTCTTTTTTAATATGAATATTATTATCTACCATCTTTATTAATTTTTAATAAAAAATAAGTTTTTGAATTGAACTAAATAACTTTTAAAAATGAATTTCAAAAGGAGTAGGCTAATACTAGATTCAAAATAATGCCAGCATAATGTATTTTGAACTATTTTTCAATATATCTGATATGTGATCAAGATAATGTAACTGAATATATTCTCAACCCATATTTTACGAATAATGGAAGATCAATAATATGGATATCATGAATAATGGCATGGGTATTTTGAAATTCAGTCATTGAGAAGTTTCCATGCTTAGAGAAAATATTCTACACTCCATTTACAAAAAGAAAATTAACGTGGGGAAGAACCGATTTACTTATTAAAATTTAAAATATTGAACCTTTGGTATGGTTGTGAATACTATTTGGGTGATAAAAAATTAAAACTCACTCTCAAAAAAACTAAATGAGCTATTTAAAAATTTCGCAATCCGGATCAGATAAACATGTTTCTATTTATTATGAAGACATTGGAACTGGAAAACCAGTAATATTTATCCATGGATGGCCAAGCAGCCACGAAATGTGGGAAAATCAAACATCCACACTTTCCCAACATGGGTATCGTTGTATTTCGTATGATCGAAGAGGTTTTGGAATTTCAGACAAACCATTTGATGGATATGATTATAATACGTTAGCCTCAGATTTAAACGAATTAATTGAAGAGTTGAACTTAACTGATATTACGTTAGTTGGATTCTCTATGGGAGGTGGCGAAGTTGTTCGATATTTAGCAAAATATGGGGAAAGTAAAGTTTCAAAAGCTGTTTTGGTGAGTTCTGTATGTCCTTTTATGCTCAAAACACTTGACAATGAAAATGGAGTGGTTAAAAAGGTATTTGATGACATGATTGCTGGGTTAGTAAAAGATCGCGCTGATTTTTTAACTGGTTTTGGCAAAAACTTTTTCGGAGTGAATATGATTAATAAACCTGTTAGCCAGGCAACTCTAGATTTTGCTCATTCTTTAGTGATGAGAGGAGCTCCTGTTGCTACCCAGAAATGTGTAAGAGCATTCACTGAGACAGATTTTAGAAGCGATGTGAAGAAAATCAGTATACCGGTTTTAATTATACATGGCGATAGTGATAAAATAGTACCTATTGAGGTTAGCTCAGATATTACTTCCGAATTAATTCCCCATGCAGAATATATCAGGTATATTGATGCCCCTCATGGACTTTTCATTACACATAAAGATGAATTAAATAAAGATTTAATGAATTTTATCTAAAAGTTTCCAAAACAAATTTTTCACTCATTTAAAAACCTTGATCTTTTAATATTGATAAAGGTTTTTATTTTTCGTTATTACTTAAGTTAGAATAGAAATACTTTTCTAATTTAAGTAATCATAATTTTAGAAATTTAAACTTTAGAAATGTAATTCGCTATTTTGCTTGATCAGAGGTATTTCTTATAAGCCCAATGCCTGTAAAAAAGAAAATACCACCTAATACTGCATAGATAATCAAGTTTTTTGCTCCTTCTGAATTTTGAGAAAAACCCATTGCTGCATAGATTAATCCAGCTATTCCTAACAACGTTAATATAAGTCCGAAAATACGTTTTAAATTCATTTAGTTTTTTTAACCTATTTATTGCAAATAATCAGCCAATATGAATGTAGTTTTAATCAAGCTATCATTATAAAATAACTACTTATTTAATAAAAGAACTTTTTGATATAGGTTAATTCGAACAAAATTAAAATGTACATTACTAATAGAAAAGTCATTTTATTAGCAAATCCGAAACTGATTGTTAAATTTGAATAGATAACTGACACCAAATTGCATGAAAAACAAATCTAGTTTAGCTCAAACTATTATTTTGATTCTGATTTTCTGTTTTTTATCCTTTGTTGGAGCCAAATTAACAGTAAAAGTAGCCGAAGTGCCTTTTACTTTACAAAGCCTTTTTGTGCTTCTCTCTGGTTTACTCGGTGGTCCAGTTGTTGGTTTTTTTTCACAATTATTATATTTATGCTTGGGTTGGTTTTTTCCTGTTTTCAGCAGCGATACCAAATTTGGAGTTGAAGCATTTACTGCCCCTTCAGCCGGATTTTTACTAGCTTTTCCATTTGTAGCATTTATTTGTGGAATGTGGAATTCATTTACTCATCGTTTTTATCGTTTATTTTTAATTCCACTTACAGCCCATACTTTTTTATTTATATGTGGTATTATTGGCCTTATTAATATTGGTAATTTAAGTTTCGATAAATCGTTCAAAATCGGTTTTCTTGATCTGGCTTTATTCGGATATCTGAAATGCCTAATGGCAACTATGATTGCTTATTTATTTAATAATCGAATAAAAGGAGAATTTAAATAGTTGTAGGAGAATTTTTTAGATATAGATTTAAAAATATAATCTTATCAAACTCATTACAACAAAATAAAATAATAAGCAGCTTCCACTAATAAAATTCATACGCATACTATGTTTATAATTTGCGTTAATAGAATTTTTAAACACGAGATAGCTCCAGTATAAAAAATAAATAAGAACAGGAACAAGGCAACCAAAAAAATAAGGAAATGCCATTTTATTTCCATTTAATAAGTAAAAATTATACATACAAATTCCAGCTATCAAAAACAAAATTGCTGAAAGTACGAAAGTACCACGTACTCCAAAAAGTAAGCTAATGGTTTTGTCTCCTCGTTTTTTATCTTCTTTATGTTGGTAAACCTGGGTTAATGGATAGCCAGCACCCACTAATAATGTTGCGGTACTTATTGCTAAAATTAATTCAGAGTTTAAATTAGGAAGTTTAACGCCCGCATTTATGCCAAATAAAAAAGTATATAACATAAAACCACCTTGAAATAGCGCAACAGTAATAAAACTAACAATAGGATATTTTTTTAATCTAATTTTTGGATGGCTATATAATTTAGATATAATGCCATAGAAAAATGCCATAAATGCTAAAAGAGGATGAACTAATAAACATAGAATAATTCCAATGGCATCGAAAACAAGGGAAAAATCATATAATAGCCGATCAACAGGCGGTGGATTTTTTATTAATGCAATACTTCCTTCATCTTTATCGAAATAGCTATTATATCCATTACTTGCTGGATAAATGAAAAAATGAAAAGCTATAAAAGTGATAATTGAAGCCCAATTTACTGGGTTATTGCTTATTGATAAGGCGAAAAAAAATATTGGGGCTAAAAAAAAAGAAAACCCGAATCGTAAGTGAATTAAAGAATTTCTACTTCTTCCAAACATGTTAAAGCGGCTGATATCCTAAAAGTCCATCGAGTGTTTGAGTAGCTACAAAATGATAATTATTTCTAGCCCGTTTATAAATCTCCATTGCCCTAATTTTACCTTCCGGAGTTTTTATTAATGCCCCATAAAGTGGTGTTAAAAATTTTCTTCTTCCGACTGTTGTAAGAAATTGGTCTAAGGCAGGATAAGCTGGCTGATAATTATTTTTTACTACATGTAAAAGCCATGCTGCAAGTATTTCTGAATTACCTGATTTGGAAAATGAAAACGAATTATCCAAATCATCCATTTGTACTTTGGTAAGAGAAACGGGCAATCTACTTATAAAATGAACCCATTCATGACTGCTCCAATCTTTCACAGTCAATGTTTTAGCTGAATTATTTTGCAGCCAAGTGGCTAAAGATTGATCGACATTGGCAAACCTTTGTGAATTGACAGGTGGAATATTTGTTGGAATTCCTGCACCATAAATCCAAGCATTTTGATTTAATTTTTGTTGCAATAATGTGTCTTTCAGTAAAGTACTATTTAAATATTCAACAAATTCTTCTGTTGTAATTACGTTAAATGCGTACGTTTTAAAATAATCTTTTACAAAAATGTCAAATTTTTCTCTGCCTACCATATCTTCTATAGTTCTAAGAAAAAAGTACCCTTTTTCATATGCAATATCAGTTACTCCTTCATCTGGATCCCGATCTTTTAAATTCAGTTTTAAATGTGTATCGTCTGGATTTTCGCTCATATCTGCGACCGTTTCACTCAAGCCATCATAACCTAGAGATTCTAGCATTTTTGCATATTCTTTGCCTTCAATTTCTTCCATAATTCGGCGCTCGAAGTAAACAGTAAATCCTTCGTTGAGCCAAAAATCGTCCCAAGTTGCATTTGTCACTAAATTTCCAGACCAGCTATGCGCCAATTCGTGGGCTATTAAAGAAACAAGCGAACGATCGCCAGCGAGAATGGTAGGTGTTGCAAAGGTAATTCTGGGGTTTTCCATGCCGCCAAACGGAAAACTTGGTGGCAACATTAATACATCAAAACGATCCCAACGATATGGCCCGTACAATATTTCTGCTGCATCTACCATCTTACCCATACCTTCTAATTCATATCTTGCAGCTGCTAATGTGGCTGGTTCGGCATAAACTCCTGTTCTATTATCTACTGATTTAAAAACCAAATCGCCTACCGAAATTGCCATTAAATAAGATGGAATTGGCTGATTCATGGTAAAAGAATATTCCCCTTTACTATTTTTTTGCACCGGATTTTCAGCACTCATAATAGCTAGAAGTTCGGAAGGCACTTTAACTTTTGCATTATAGGTAAATCGAATTCCTGGACTATCTTGACATGGCAACCAAGTTCTAGCCAAAATTGCTTGTGATTGCGTAAACATAAAAGGATACTTTTTACCAGCAGTTTGAGCTGGATTTAACCACTGCAATGCTGCTGCATCTGGCTGTGTCGTATATTCAACAGTTACAGAATTACTATTTTTGCTTATCGGAATATGCAATGCAGATCCTTTAAACTGAACTGGCAAGGCTAATCTAAAATTTACCGATGTTGTGTCATTTCCAATAAAAACTTTTGTAATATTCAATCCATGAGTATCGAATATGATGGTATCAGCATTGTTAAAATTGTCAAACTTCCATTTAGCTTTTCCGTTAATAATTTTTGTATCGAAGTTTACATCCAGTTCTAAATCCAGATGATTTACTTTAGCAGATAAAGGTTGTGCAAATGTATGAGGATCTGAAACTGTCATTTTAGTTTTTTCTGTTTGTTTGGTTGCGTTTTTTTTGACGCATGATGATAATGCAGCAAAAATAAAACCGGCAATTAATAAATTCTTCATTTGTTTTAGTACAAAATTGAACAGGCAATATACTATTTTCGGGATTGTGAAAGGCGATGGATTTGAAATGGGAATACATAAAATGAGAATAGAATGAATGCTAAAAAAAATTTAGTTGACTACTAAAAATTAATAGTCAACTTAAAAAGTGAATTAAAATAAAATAATACCTACATGTCAACCCAAGTTAAATGCCCAAACTGTTCACATTTATTTCCGGTGGAAGAAGTGCTGAACGAAGAGTACAAATTGCAATTGCAAACTAGCATGCGAACCTACAAACGTGGAGTTGAAGAAGATTTTGCAAAAAAAACACTTTTATTAGAAACTGAAAAAGCTCAGCTCACACAATTATTTGATCAAAAATTAATTACAGAAAAAAATAATTTAAAACAGCAATTAGAAACAGATATTAGAAAAAATATTGCTTCGGA
This sequence comes from bacterium, assembly GCA_031412335.1. Lineage (GTDB taxonomy): Bacteria > Bacteroidota > Bacteroidia > Sphingobacteriales > Sphingobacteriaceae > JBBQYA01. Next base: position 55,955 of record JANOCT010000015.1, read on the forward strand.
TTATGAAAACAAATTACAATTAATAGAACAAAGTAAAAAAGAGTTAGAGGCTAAAAAGAAAGAAGCTAGTGAGTTGGAATTAAATTTTTTACGAAAAGAACAAGCATTAAAAGAAAAAGAAACAGCAATTGAATTTGAGTATAACAAGAAATTGATTGAACAACAAAACTTGCAGCTTGACAAATTTAAAAAAGAAGAGAATGAGCGAATGTTGCAAAAAGAAACACAGCATAATTTCAAATTAAAAGAACTAGAAAAGCAGCTTGACGACCAAAAAAAATTGGCAGAAGAAATGAGAAGAAAGGCTGAACAAGGTTCCATGCAATTACAAGGTGAAGTTCAGGAGTTAGAATTAGAAAATATTTTGCGTGATCATTTTCCATACGACCGGATTGAAGAAGTAGGTAAGGGAGTAAAAGGCGCTGATTGCGTTCAAATTGTAAACAATCAACATGGCCAAGAATGCGGAAAAATTATATATGAAAGTAAACGAACAAAAGATTTTGGCGCAGAATGGATCGAAAAAATAAAAAAAGATATGCGAAGCGCAAAAATTGATGTAGCAGTAATTGTAAGTCAAAATTATCCAAAAGGTATGGACGCGTTTGGCGAAAAAGATGGCGTTTGGATTTGTTCGTTTCATGAAGTAAAAGCAGTTGCTTATGTGCTTAGACAAGGAATTATGAAACTTTCCCAAGCTAGCAAAAGCCAAGAAAACCGGGGTGATAAAATGCATCTTTTGTACGATTACCTCACCAGCAGTGAGTTTTCTGAACAATGGAAAGCGATACGCGAAGGATTTTTAAATATGCGAATGTCAATTCAAAGAGAACGAGATACAATGGAACGATTATGGAAAACCCGTGAAAAAGAATTAGATAAAGTGTTACTTAATGCAACCCATATCCGAGGTTCTATTGATGGAATTGCGGGTCAAGATATTCGGATGAGTCTGAATGAGAATGATGATAATTTATTGTTGCCTTAAAAATAGATACTAAAGAATCATTCCGAAGCCTGCACTATTTTTTGCTTAAATTGCGTTTTGTATTTTTATCAACATTACATGAATTCTAGTTCTTCAAATTATCAATTTCTGCTGGCAAAACTTGATGGTTTTATTAGAAAATATTATAAAAATCAAGCAATAAGAGGAGCTTTCTACTTTTCAACTGGGTTGCTTGCAACTTACATTCTCTTCACTTTGCTTGAATATAATTTCTATTTCAGCACATCTTTACGCGCAGTTTTATTCTATTCATTCATTATCACCAATGCATTTGTGTTTTGCCTACTGGTGCTAAAACCTTTACTTGCTTTTTATTCATTAGGTCAAATAATATCTCACCAAAAAGCTGCTGAAATAGTAGGAAATCATTTTTCGGAAATAAAAGATAAACTACTGAATACATTACAATTGCATCAACTATCTGACAATACTTCTGATGGTAAGGAATTGATAGAAGCAAGTATAAACCAGAAATCATTACAGCTTAATCCAATTCCATTTGGAAATGCAATTAACCTTCAGGAAAACAGAAAGTATGTAAAGTTTATAGCTATTCCAGTTTCTATTATCCTGCTAGTAGTACTTATTGCTCCAGAAATTCTGTCCGAAAGTACTGGTAGGCTTTTAAATTATGCGACATTTTATGAACGCAAAGCCCCTTTTGAAATTAATTTGATCAACAAAAAAATGTCGGCAGTACAGCACGACGATTTTTTAATAGAAGTAAAACTAAGTGGATCAGAAATTCCGCAGGAAATTTATTTAGTAGATGGCGAAAACAGTTATAAACTGGATAAAAAAAGTATCATAAAGTTTGATTATGAATTCAAGAATTTACAGAAAACAAAGAAATTTAGGTTTCGAGCTAATGGTTTTCTGACGAAAGAATATGAGTTAACAATACTATCAAATCCAACTATTACCAATCTTTCGGTCATATTGGAATATCCTCCTTATCTTAAAAAAAATAAAGAATCGTTGAGTAATGCAGGCGATTTAACTATACCTGCTGGAACTAAAATAAACTGGAATTTTACCGGATCTGGAACTGACGCTATTGAATTCTCACTTGGTGCAGAGAAAACAATGTTGACTAATGCTAATAATCGTTTTAATTTTTCCAAACGGATTTTCAGAAATACGAGCTATTATGTAAAACCACTTAATAATCAATTTAAAGAAGCTGACTCTCTTGCTTTTACTATTTCAGTTATTCCAGATGCATTTCCAACTATTTCTGTAGAAGAGAAAAAAGATTCTGTTAGAACTCGTTTGGTATATTTTGTTGGGGATGCTAGTGATGATTATGGATTAAACAGGTTAAGTTTTCATTATCGTTTCACAAAATCAATCAATACACAAAAGCTCAATAAACTGAATTCAATTCCAGTTATACTTAATTCAAGCGGAACTGCATCTCAATTTTATTATTCATGGAACATGGCAGATGCTGGAATTGAGATGGATGAAGAGTTTGAATATTATTTTGAAGTATGGGATAATGATGGTGTAAATGGTAGTAAGTCAAGTAGATCTGCATTAAAAACCTATAAAGCACCAAGTTCTATAGAAATTACTAAACAAAAAGAAGAAAGTAGCCAATCATTAAAAGATAAACTTAGCGATGCAGCTAGAGAAGCTGAGAAATTACAAAAGGAAACCAAAAAATTAACAGAAAAACTTGCTGAAAAAAAGTCTTTGAATTTTGAGGATAAAAAATCAATTGAGCAATTATTAAATCAACAAAAACAATTAGAAAATGAAGTAAAAGAAATTGCGAAAGACAATAAAACGAATAATCAACGCGATGAGGAGTTTAAAAAAAGCGATGAAAATATTCTAGAAAAGCAAAAAGAACTTCAAAATATGTTTGAAAATATTCTGGACGAAAAAACAAAAGATTTACTGAAGCAATTGGAAAAATTATTAAACGAAAATAATAAAAACGATACGCAGGAAAATCTGGAAAAACTGAATATGGATAATCAGTCACTGGAAAAAGAGCTGGACAGAATGTTGGAATTATATAAGCAATTGGAATTCGAACAAAAATTTGATGATGCGTTAAAAAAACTTGACGATTTAGCTAAAAAACAAGAAGAACTTTCGTCGAAAACGAATGAAAGCAAGCCAGATGAAAACATAAAATCTGAACAAAAGGAAATAGAAGAGTTATTTGAAGAAGTAAAAGATGATTTGAAATCCTTGCAAGAAAAAAACGATGCTATGGAAGAAAAAACATCTTTCGAAAATCCAGAAAAAGATCAACAGGATATAGACAAATCATTGAATGATAGTGAAAAAAGTCTAGAAAACAATAATGGGAAAAAAGCTGCTTCTTCTCAAAAAGAAGCTTCTGACAAAATGAAAAAGCTTTCGGAAAAGTTAAAAGAAATGAAAGCAGAAGGAGATAGCGAAGAACTTGAATTAAACATGCAGGCGCTAAGAGAAATTCTTGAAAATCTGTTAAAAGTTTCTTTTGATCAGGAAAAAACGATGCAGAATTTGAAAAAAACTGCCGTAAATGATCCGAATTATTTAACGCTTACTCAAAAGCAAAAATTTTTGAAAGACGATCTTTCCATGATTAAAGACAGTTTGTATGCGCTGAGTAAAAAAGTAGCTAAAATTAAAAGTTTTGTTAATAAAGAGATCGGAGCTATTGATTTGAATATGCAAAAGTCGATTGAAAACTTGGCTGAACGCAGAACAGCCGAGGCAAATAATCGCCAGCAATATGTGATGACTTCCGTTAATAATTTAGCCGTAATGCTTAGCGAAGTTTTAGGACAAATGCAAGCGGAAGCCAAAGCCATGAAAGAAGGTAAGCCTGGAGATAAGCCTGGAAAGAAACCAGGTAAAAAACCAGGTGGATCAGGCTTATCGCAAATGCAACAGAAATTAAACCAACAATTGCAACAAATGCAAAATGGTATGAAACCTGGCGAAAAACCTGGAAAAGGACAAATGAGCGAGCAAATGGCGAAGATGGCTGCTCAGCAACAAGCTATAAGAAGTGCTTTGGAAAAACTATCTAAAGAACAAGGAAATGATGGAAAAGGAAGTGGTACGGGAAGTTCAAAAGAACTTAGCGATCTGGCCAAAGAAATGGAAAAAACAGAAACAGAATTATATAACAAAACACTAAATCCAGAAACGTATAAACGGCAAACAGAAATTCTAACCAGATTATTGGAATCGGAAAAAGCAGAACGTGAGCGGGAATATGATAATAAAAGAGAATCTAAAGAAGGAAAAAACTTAAACGAAGATTTTAATCCTGTATTTGAAGAATATAAAAAGCTGAAATTAAAAGAAACTGAATTTCTGCAAACTGTTCCACCGTCTTTAAATTCATATTATCGAAATAAAATAGATGAGTATTTTAAAAATTTGAGCACAAAATAGTGATAGATACTTTTCAAATTTCATCAGATTCCTTTGCCTATAAAAACTATCAAAATTGGATTGATAAAACTAAAAATATAGGTGACAATTTTAATTGGTGTGAAATAGAGATTGCATTGAATGAGGCTTTTACCAATGCATTAATTCATGGAAATAAATTTGATTCAACTAAAAAAATCGAAATAAATTATCATTATTTACATATTATAAATGAAATACAATTTAGCATAATTGATGAAGGAGAAGGTTTCAAATTAAAAGAAACACCAAATTTTTTAATGGATAAAAATTTAATAAAAGAAGGTGGGCGTGGAATTTTATTAATGAAAAAACTATGCAAAAAATTTTATTATTCAACTAATCCCTTCACGGCACATTTAACTTTTACCTGTTCAACAAATCAAAATTGGCAATTAAATTTTTCACTTCGGACGTTTCATTTAATCTAAAAAATAAAAGATTAATAAAAAACTGGATCGATAATGCTATTGTAAATGAGGCAAAAATTTCAGGAGATATTTCAATTATATTATGCTCTGACGCGTTTTTATTAAAACTAAATCAAGATTTTTTGCAGCATGATACTTTTACCGATATAATTACTTTTGATAATACAGAAGGAATTATAATTGCAGGGGAGTTGTATATTAGCATTGATCGGGTTAGAGAAAATGCAAATTCATTTACCATTGATTTTACTAATGAGTTATTGCGGGTAATGATTCATGGTGTTTTGCATTTATGCGGCTATGGCGACAAAAAACCCAATGAAATAAAAAAGATTAGGGAAAGAGAAGATTTTTATTTAGGAAAATTTAACCAAGCCATTAATCAGAAATAAGTGTTCATTTTACCCAAAAAAAATAAATTACCTTTAAGCTTTAAAAAAAAATGAATAACCAAATTAAAGCACATTTTTCAGAAGCTCATCAAGTATTAAGTACTTTTTTAGCCGAAGAAATAAATTTTGAAAACATAGCAAAAGCAGCACAATTAATGACTGAGGCTTTAAAAAGCGGCAATAAAATTATTAGCTGTGGCAATGGTGGTTCTATGTGCGATGCGATGCACTTTGCAGAAGAACTTTCTGGCAGGTACCGAAATAATCGGCCGGCATTAGCTGCTGTTTCCATTTCAGATCCTTCACATATTTCATGTGTTGGTAATGATTATGGATATGAATTTATTTTTTCGCGATATCTGGAAGCAATGGGTAAAAGTGGTGATGTATTATTAGCAATAAGTACCAGTGGCAATTCAGGCAATGTACTTCGAGCAATAGAAGCCTCAAAAAAAATAGGCATAAAAGTTATTGGACTTACCGGAAAAGATGGTGGTAAAATGGCTGGCTTATGCGATGTTGAAATACGTGCTCCACACAGCGAATACGCTGATCGAGCGCAAGAAATTCATATTAAAGTAATTCATTCGTTTATTGATACGATTGAAAGAAATATGGTTTAATGCTAAAATCTAATAGTTTGAAAGATTTACCATTGTGATAATACTCTTGAACCAAAATTTCGAGATTTATTAATTTAACTAAGTGAACATAAATTTTAATAAAACCAATTTCTGATTTATTCGACTTAGGGAAAAATTTTATTTTCTTGACATTACAAAATTATTTTTTGTTGTTGAAATCGTCTTTTTTAAAATTCCATCCGTCGGATACTGCATAACTAAAGCCGATACCAAAAAGTAAAGTAATAAGGCCTGCGAAATAGGGTAGTAAGTCAACCATTTTTATTGTTTGTTTAAAAGTTTCAAATAAATACCGAAACCAAGTATGCTTGGAACCCAAAGCCCGATAAAAATTGCTTGATCTGCATTGCCGTTGAAAAATAATATTTCGGAATATATTAGAGAAAGAAATGCTGAAATAAATAGTAATGTGTCTGTTAACGTAAATTTCTTAAACATGATTTTGTAATTATTATTTCCTACTCGTTAGGCTTTTCAGAATACGCCCTGTTTTTTCAGTTGTTTCTAGCTCAACTTTTTTGATTAAGGTATAAATTATTTATGAGATTATACTTAATAATTATTTTGATTTCGCTTGTATAATATTATTTGAACATGAATATATGAATTTAGTTTAAGTCAAGAGTAGATTTGTGAAACTTGATCAAAATCAAAAAATCAGAATTATTGACATAATTTTTACTTTTTTCAATGTTTTTAAACTAATTTAATTTTAAATATTAGTAATTGACTTATTGTACAACTAGTTCAATTTTAAATAAAGAATTTAAAGTTATTTAGAAATTTACAAATATATATTTTAGTAGAAAAACTGTAATTCAGCTCATAGTCTATACAAACCCTCTGCCATAAAATATGAATAAAAATTTATATCTAAATTATTTTTACAATCATTTTATTTTGAAATAAGAATTGATTATAAATTACAAAAGTTGATTCCAAAATCACTCTTTCTTCAACAAATATTTTATAATCAAGTTAATTTTACCGAAAAGGTAGATTATTATTAATTCTGACGCGAAATTTGCTTTTCTATGCCGAAGTTTTCTATCTTTAATAATAAAGCAAATCATATAAATCTACTTATATGCTCGTTAAAACATTCGGAAGCGCAGTATACGGAGTTAATGCAATCAGTATTACTGTTGAAGTAGATATTTCTACTGGCACGTTTTATTCAATTGTTGGTTTACCAGATATTGCGGTTAAAGAAAGTTACCAACGCATAGAATCTGCTTTAAAAAATATTGGTTTACGAATGCCCAGACAGCGTATTGTTGTAAATATGGCTCCAGCAGATATTCGTAAAGAGGGCTCTGCGTATGATTTAACCATTGCAGTCGGAATCCTAGCTGCTTCGGGTCAGGTAGCTAGCGAAGAAGTTGGCAAGTACATAATCATGGGCGAACTTTCATTAGATGGAAAATTACAACCCATTCGTGGAGCTTTGCCAATTGCTATTCAAGCTCGTACAGAAGGTTTTAAAGGTTTTATTTTACCAAAACAAAATGCTCGGGAAGCTGCCATAGTAAATGAGTTAGATGTGTATGGCGTAGAAAACATTACTGAATTAGTTGCTTTTTTTAATGGAGCTGATAATTTACAACCCGAAAAAGTAGACACCCGTGAAGAATTTGCCAGAAGTCAGGCTGCTTTTGAAGCAGATTTCAGCGACGTTAAAGGTCAAGAAAATATAAAAAGAGCCTTAGAAATTGCAGCATCGGGTGGGCATAATTTAATTCTGATTGGCCCTCCAGGTGCTGGTAAAACCATGTTAGCAAAGCGTTTACCAAGTATTTTGCCTCCGCTAAGTTTATATGAAGCATTGGAAACTACTAAAATTCATTCAGTTGCAGGAAAACTTTCTGCAGCTGACGCTTTAATTTCTATACGTCCATTTCGATCACCTCATCATACCATTTCCGATGTAGCCTTAGTAGGTGGGGGTGGAAATCCACAGCCTGGCGAAATATCTTTGGCGCATAATGGTGTGTTGTTTTTAGATGAATTACCTGAATTTAAAAGATCTGTTTTAGAGGTAATGCGCCAACCCTTGGAAGAACGAAAAGTAACCATCTCGCGTGCAAGAATATCTGTAGAATATCCTGCAACTTTTATGCTAGTTGCTTCTATGAACCCTTGCCCATGTGGTTTTTACAATCATCCAGAAAAAGACTGCGTATGTGGTCCTGGAGTAGTTCAACGTTATTTAAGTAAAATTTCAGGACCTTTACTAGATCGGATTGATATTCATGTGGAAGTTACACCCGTTTCTTTTTCCGAATTATCAAATAAAGCACCTGCTGAAAAGTCCGAGTTAGTTAGACAAAGAGTGGTAAAAGCCAGAGATATTCAGCAAGAACGTTTCAATAATCGAAAAGAGATTTACTGCAATGCTCAAATGACGCCAAAACTCGTTCGAGAAATTTGCCAAATTAGTGAATCGGGTCAGCAACTTTTAAAAACAGCTATGGAACGTTTGGGTCTTTCTGCACGCGCTTACGATCGAATTCTTCGCGTGGCTCGTACCATTGCAGATTTGGATGCGAGTGAAGAAATTGCCAATGAACATTTAGCAGAAGCTATCCAGTATCGAAGTTTGGACAGGCAAGGTTGGGCTGGGTAATTTATTTTCGAAATTCCAATTCTGATATCCAGCTATTAATTCCTTTAGCAAAGTAAAATTAGAATTTCTTTATTTTAGTTTAAAGGCTTAAAGCAAAATTAAATTGAATTCAAAAAGCTATTTCCTCTAATTAGACTTACTTTCTTTTAATTCTTTTTCTTTTTTCCTATCTAATTTTCGTTGTTCTCTTCTTGATAAAATTCGCTCAATAAAATTATCGCTCTCTGGTTTTGATTTATCCTTGGTAGTTTCTTTATTTTCAAAAAGTTCCGGCCTGTCTTGTATGTATTCTAAATCTTCATCTTCAAGCTCTGTATCTGGAATGGTATCACTTAAAACCACCAAATCTCTTGCTCTGCCTTGTAGCGAAACCGAGTTGAAAATACCAATAGTATCTTCTGCATTTATTGCTCCTCTTCTCAACATTATCCCACTTATCAATCTGAAATAACCTTTTATATAAGGCTTTAAGGTGCCTTCGCCAGTAAAAGAATACCTAAAAAATTTTGGTCGTGGTACAATACTGGTCAGAAATATACTTTCGCCAAGTGTTAATGTAGATGGGTGTTTGTTGAAATAAAAGGAAGCCGCTTCACCAATTCCATAAACATTTGGCCCCCATTCTATTGCATTTAGATATACTTCAAACATTCTGGCTTTAGAAGTAAGTCGGTTATTTTCAATCAACCAAACAATCAAGGCTTCTTCTATTTTACGCATAACTGTTTTTTGCCGATTCAGAAAAACATTTTTAACCAACTGCATGCTTATGGTGCTGCCACCTCGTTTGAAACTTTTTTCTTTAAAATTAATGATAATCGACTTTCGAAAAGCATCTTCATTAAAACCATTATGACTAAAAAAATATCCATCTTCTGCTGAAAGAATTGCATTTTTTAAACTAGATGGAATTTGCTCAAACGGACAATAATATGGATTTGCTGGACCTATGTAAACATTTCTGACAGGCTTACCTTTTTCGTAAGGCGTGTATGCAAAAGATCCATTCATCAATCGTAAATCTGTTTTACCATAGCCTGTAATTTTAAACTCTTTTCTGGCCAAACTAGAACTAAAAACTAATGCATCAGGATTGCTTTCTTCTAATTTAAAATTAAGAGAATAATTTACTTCACCAGAAGTTTTTATTCCTTCCAAGTTCTCAAATAAACCATCTGGAAACGAACTAAAAAAATCTTGCGCTGATACAAAACCCGTATTAATCTTTAATTGATATTCTTTACTTTTTCCAAGTGTATATTTAATAAATGGTTTTGCTTTTAGATTTTCTAAAAAAACAACTGATGAGCTATCAATTGATACGTAATTTTTACCAAAAAACATATTCGCATCAATACTTGCATTTTGAATTGTAACATCACTTGTTGAAATTCGCTCATTATTCAAAACCAAATTTCTTACCGCCCAATTTCCATAAATTCTAAACTCATCATCCTCATATTTAAGCTCATCCATTCTGGTAGACACTGTATCAAATCTTACAACCAATCCATATTTTTGTTCGATATAAGGTAATTCAATTGGCTTATTTAACCCATAAAAACGAATGTTTAATTTTTGATCGGATGGATCTATCATCCCATCCATTTTCCAAGTTGCTTTGGTATCATTTAATATAAACGTAGCGTCAAGTTTTTTGTCTTTTAATAAAATAGAATTACCATTAATTGTGAATTTTTTCCCTTCATCATTTACATTTAATAGTACATTCTCAACGATCACATTATCAGGTATTTTATATAACAACTCGTTGATTAAATTTTTCGCCGTTTTACCAATATTTAATTCTGAGTTGTCCGATTTATTTGATTCATCTTTTTTGGGTTTTAACAAAAAATCTAAATTGCTCATTCCATTTTCTGAATATAAATCAAGACTTCCATTTTTAATTTCAACGGCATTTAGTTTTATAGTTCCGGCAAAAAGTGGCAAAATTTTAACATTTATATAAAACCGTTGAATTTGCGCCAACTTTTTCCGTTCATTCGGTATCACTATTATATTTTCAAATTCTACTCCTGTTAGTCCTTTCCATTTAGCAGCACTAATCGCGATTTTTACATTAAACTGTGATTCAATTTTTGCAAAAGCTTTTTCAATACCTTTTTCGAGCAATTGTTGACGAAAAATCAGAAAAAAAGCAATTAAAATACTTATCGTAGCGATACTAATTCCAGCAATCCATTTTCCTTTTTTCATATTAGCTCATACAAAATAAACATATAAATGCTTCTGTAACCAAATAGAAACAAACTTTTACAATTAGCAAGGTGTTTAATGATTAAATTCGCAAAAATTATACAAATGACGTTTAGTAAAGAACAAGTTTTAGCAGCATTAAGCAATGTAGAAGAGCCAGATTTAAAAAAAGATTTGGTTACCCTAAACATGATTAGAGATGTGGAAATTAACAATTCCGATTTATCTTTTTCTGTTATGCTTACCACGCCTGCTTGTCCATTAAAAACACTTATCGAAAATGCATGCCGAAATGCGATTTCTCATTTTATAAGTCCTGATATTAAGGTTACTATTAATATGACATCAAACGTTACCAGTTCGCCGAAAAATTCAACCTTAAAGAATATTAAAAATATCATTTTGGTATCTTCAGGTAAAGGAGGAGTTGGTAAATCTACTGTTTCAGCAAATCTGGCTTTAGCATTAAAAGAGTTAGGCGCATCGGTAGGTTTATTAGATGCCGATATTTATGGACCATCAATACCTACTATGCTTGGTTTAGAAGGATTTAAGCCAAAAGCTGTTACAGAAGATGGAAAAACTCAAATATTCCCTATTGAAAAATATGGAATTAAAATACTTTCCATTGGCTTTTTTACAGAACCCGGGCAGCCTATACCTTGGCGTGGTCCAATGGTTTCCACCGCCGTAAAACAATTATTTAATGATGCAAATTGGGGCGATCTTGATTATTTAATTGTAGATATGCCTCCTGGAACTGGTGATATTCACATTACTGTAACTCAATCTTTTCCAGTTAGTGGAGCTGTAATTGTTACAACTCCTCAAAATGTTGCTTTGGCAGATACTATCAGAGGAATGGGAATGTATAAAATGGAAACGATAGATGCTCCATTGTTAGGCGTAATAGAAAACATGGCTTGGTTTACTCCAAATGAACTTCCCGATAATAAATATTTTATTTTTGGAAAAGATGGAGGCAAAAATTTAGCTGAAAAATTTGATATTCCTTATTTGGGAGGGATTCCAATTGTTGAAGAAATTTCGAATTCAGGAGATGCCGGTGCACCAATAATGCTAAACAAAAACAGTAATTTGCATACAGCTTTTTTAGAAATTGCTCAACGAGTAGCTCAACAAATTGCGATTGTAAATGCAGAACGATCGCAAACTTTGATTACCAATTAATTATATTTACATTTTATTATAAAAATGAGTACAAGCCCAGAATTATTACTCCGAATTGAAGCAGCTCTTGACCAAATACGACCATATTTAGAAGCTGATGGAGGCAATGTTGCCATTGAAGAAGTAACTGATGACATGGTAGTAAAACTTAAATTACTTGGTTCTTGCGGAACCTGCCCAATGAGCATTATGACGTTAAAGGCAGGTGTAGAGCAATCTTTAAAACGTGCTATTCCAGAAATTACTTCCGTTGAAGCAATTAATTTAACAGATATCGACGATCCCAATGCAGTTTTGCCAGAGCGTTTACAGTAAAATTATTCTCAATAAAATTTACATTCTTTTTACGTTAATGAAGAAAACTTTCTAAATATCAATGCTGAAAAAACGATTACTCCTGTTTTTTTTCCTTTTTACTTCTTTTTATTCATTTGCACAGCCAATTAAGCGCAAATTAATTCAAGTTTCAGGAGTTGTTCATTCAATTGACAGTTTTCAAGTGGTTCAATATGTGAATATTATTGATCCTGGAGCTAGAAGAGTAATAATTAGCGACCGGGTTGGATACTTTTCTTTTGCGAGTTATGAAAATGATACCCTTTACTTTTCTGCAATTGGGTACAAACCACAACGAATCATAATTCCTAAAAATGTTGTTTTAGATAAACTTACACTCAATTTAAGATTACGCCGCGATACAATAAATCTTCCCATTGTTAGTATTTATCCTTGGAATACCTTGGAAGAATTTAAAAAAGCTTTTATCGAAACAGAAATTCCGGATGACGGACTTGCGATTGCACAAAAAAATCTGGATCCCGAAACGTTGAAAAAAGTAGCTAAAACACTACCCCGAGACGGAGGAGAAAACGCTAAAATCACGTTCATGGATCAAGCTAATAGGCGATATTATGCTGGCCAACTTCAACCCAACCCTTTGTTAGATATTGTAGCTTGGGGCAAATTTCTAAAATTGATAAAAGAAGGAAAAGTAAGTTTCAAAGACGATGAATAATTATCGCTTTTTCTTTTTCAGTGGTGGAAACTTCATTTTATAATCAGGCGTTATTTTTCCTTTTGTTACATCATCCAACCTGTTTTTAAGCATAGCTTTTTTCAGAACTGAAAGTCGATCTGTAAAAAGTATTCCTTCTATATGATCGTATTCGTGTTGAATAATTCTGGCTTTTATTCCTGAAAAAACTTCTGTTTGTTGCTTAAAATTCTCATCTAAATAGGTTATTTCGATGGTATCAAATCGTTCAACGTCTTCTCTTATTTCTGGAATACTTAAGCAACCTTCATTAAATATCCATTTTTTACCGCTTTCCTTATTAATTTTAGCATTAATAAATACTTTTTTAAAAACTTTAAGTTCTTCATCTTCTTCAAAAGGAGCTCCGTCAACAACAAAAACCCTGATTGATAAACCTACTTGAGGTGCTGCCAATCCAATACCTTTAGCACCATACATAGTTTCGTACATTGTTTCAATTAATGTTTGTAAACCAGGATAAGAATGGTCAATTTCAATTGCCTTCTTTTTTAACACTAAATCTCCGTATGCAATAATTGGTAAAATCATTCGGCAAAGTTAAAAGCCATTTGCAATTTTTTCCATATACGATTGCAGAATTATTGTTGCACTTACAGAATCGGTTAAACTCTTGTTTTGACGGGCTATTTTTTTCAGCCCGCTTTTTAAAATAGTTTGTTCAGCCATCTTAGAGGTAAAACGCTCATCAATCAATTCAACGGGTATAAGTGGAAACTGTTTTTTCAATGATTTTACAAAACCTTTTACATGTGGTGCAGATTCGGAAGGTGAATTGTCCATTTGTTTTGGATTGCCAACCACAAATAATTCTACTTCCGATTTCTTTAAATATTCAGTAATGAAGGTGAAAATGGTATGCACTGGAACCGTTTCTAAGCTAGTTGCAATAATTTTTAAAGGATCTGTTACTGCAACTCCAATTCGTTTTGTTCCATAATCGAAAGCCATAATTCTACTCATGCTACAAATGTAAGATTCTCAAATTTGATTTGTTGATTGCAAAAAAGCTTCGCAGTATTTTTTGCATCTTGCAACATGCGGTTTAATGAAATAATTGGACAAAGGGAAGTAAAAACAAAGCTTATTAATACGGTAAAATCCAACCGAATAAGTCATGCACAGTTATTTTTAGGACCAGAGGGTTCTGGAAATCTTGCCCTTGCAATCGCATATTCCCAATATATTTGTTGCGAAAACAGAACTGAAACTGACTCTTGTGGAATTTGTCGGTCATGTATTAAATTTCAAAAACTCATTCATCCCGATCTTCATTTTAGTTTTCCCTTCGTTAGTAAAGATAAAAACGATCATTCAAACACTTATATCACAAACTGGCGATCAGAAATGTTGGCTGATCCATACTTAACCTTAGAAAGATGGTTAACTAATTGGGAAGGAGAAAACAAACAACCGAATTTAAATGCTAAAGAATGTTCAGAAATTCAAGCTAAACTAAGCCTTACTAGTTTCGAATCAGAATTTAAAATTCTAATAATGTGGCTGCCCGAATATTTAATGGAAGTTGGCAACTCTTTATTAAAATTAATTGAAGAACCTCCTGAAAAAACATTGTTGATTTTTGTAGCATCTGATCATGATAAAATATTAAAAACAATTTTATCAAGAACTCAATTAGTTAAGATTCCAAAAATTGCTGATGGTGATTTGTCGGAATATTTACATCAAAATACCGATTTGGATGCTGAACATCTTTCTTCAGTATTAATGCTTTCCAATGGAAATTATAATGAGGCAATGAATTTTGCGAATAATAAAGAGAATAAATATCAATCAGAATTTATAAACTGGATGCGACTTTGTTTTCGGCAGGATATACCAGCAATTGTAGAATGGAGCGAAGGAATGGCGAAAAATACCAGAGAGGTGAATAAAAGTTTTTTTAGATATTCATTAAAAATGATTGAGGAAGCAGTGGTTTATTCATTCAAACCAGAAAGCAATATAATTTCCCCGATTACTGATTTTCTGAAAAAATTTTCACCTTTTATTCATTTACAAAATAGTGGAAAACTCAGAAAAGAATTAGACGAAGCACATTATCATATTGAAAGGAATGCGAACCCTAAAATTTTATTTTTAGCTGTATCTTTGAAATTAACTTATTTGCTGAAAGCAGATAAAAATCTTGAACAAAATATTTTACTGACGGAATAATAATGGGATGTGGATCATGCTCAAGCGGAGGTTGTACTCCTGCAGGCTGTAAAAGTAATGGCTCTTGCCTAACTGATGGTTGTAGCAAATTAGATGTATATGATTGGTTATCCGATATGGATATGCCATCTATGTACAAGGCGTTTGATATTTTAGAAGTTCGCTTTAAAGGTGCGCGAAAAGAATTTTTCAGAAATACAGAAAATATTTATCTAGAACCTGGAGAATTGGTTGCAGTAGAAACCGGATCTGGTGGCTACGATATTGGCCACGTTTCGCTTACCGGAGAATTGGTAAGAATGCAAATGCGCAAAAAAAACGTTAGCGAAACGTCATCTGATATACTTAAAATTTATCGAAAAGCTTCAGGTTTTGATGTTGAAAAATGGACTGCCGTTAAAGGGCTTGAAAAAGACACCATGTTTAGAGCTAGAACCATAACAACTAATATGGGGCTTAATATGAAGTTAAGCGATGTTGATTATCAGGGTGATCGTTCAAAAGCTACCTTTTATTATTCAGCAGAAGGAAGAGTTGATTTTAGAGAACTTATAAAAAAACTTGCAGAAGAATTTAAAGTACGCATAGAAATGCGGCAAATAGGAATGAGGCAAGAAGCAAGCAGATTGGGTGGAATTGGCTCATGCGGTAGAGAATTATGTTGCTCTACTTGGCTTACTGACTTTAAAACCGTTGCAACCTCAGCAGCTCGTTATCAAAATTTGGCATTAAATACACAAAAATTAGCTGGGCAATGTGGCAAACTTAAATGCTGTTTAAATTATGAATTAGATACCTATTTGGATGCTTTAAAAGATATTCCAGAAGAGGTGAAAGAGTTGGATACTGAAAAAGGAAGAGCATTTTTACAGAAAACTGATATTTTTAAAAAGCTCATGTGGTTTAGCTATAGCATGGATAGCAACTGGATAGCTTTGCCAGCAAATAGAGTGAAAGAGTTAATTGCGATGAATAAAGCTGGCCAGAAAGCACCTGATTTGCAAGAAAATATTATTGTCGAAAAGCAAATCAAAAAAGTTTTGGACTATGAAAACGTAGTCGGACAGGATAGTTTGACCCGAATGGATGACAAAAACAAGAAAAAGCGTTTTAAACCAAAGTCGAAAAATAAAAACAAACCAAAGTGAACATTCAAAAAACAGTATTTATAATTGGATTAGTTGGAATGTTTGGACTTTATTCATGTGACAACAATAGGGTTTTTGAAGAAAATCAAGCTATCAATAAAAAAGAATGGAAATATGATGAGGCTAAAACATTTACCATTGAAATAAAAGACACCACATCGCTTTACACCATGTTTGTAAATATCCGACATAATGGAAATTACAGATATAGTAATCTATTTATTTTACTTGGCAGCAAAGATCCATCTGGAGTCACAGGGAAACAATTGTTGGAATTTAAACTAGCAGAAGAAAACGGAAAATGGCTTGGAAAAGGAATTGGTGATATTTTTAGTTATCAAATTCCGATAAAAAAAGAGTTGAAAATTGGAAAACCTGGCAAATACGAATTTACCTTATCACAAGAAATGCGAGATAATCCTTTGTTGTATGTGGAAGATATTGGTATTCGAATAGAAAAAGCTAACTAAAGCAATTCTGCAATTTTTTCGAGTTTTATTCCTCTAGAGCCTTTGATTAAAATACTTGCATTTTCTGGAATGTGATTATTCAATTCCTTTGCCAAATCTTCTGTTTTTTCAAAAAAATGAATTGAAGAATTTTGCCATTTTTTAAATTCGTAAAACCGTTCTCCAACAAATATTAATTGGTCAAATTCAGAGTCAATAGCCAACAAAATAATTGATTGATGTTCTGTTTCACTTTCGTCACCCAGCTCAAACATATCGCCTAAAATGGCAATTTTATATTCCGCTGGCATTGTTTTTAGGTTTTTAATTGCAGCTATCATGCTGCTAGGATTAGCATTATAGTAATCTTTTATTATCGTAAGATTCCCAGATATTGCTAATTGTGACCTATTATTTTCAGGTATATAATTTCCAATTCCCTGTTTTATTAAATTAGGGGTTAATGTGAAATAATATCCAATGGCAATCGCAGCCATTATGTTATCGAAATTATATAATCCTGTTAGGTTACTTTGAATTTCAAATTTTTGCTCAGGTTCAGCTCCCACCCACCAATTAACACCAACAAAATCATTCTTCAAAAAGGCATTTCCACAGATATAATTATCATCATTTGCTCCGTAATAAAACTTATTAGAAATTTCAGAAGCCATACCTTCCAAATTCTCATCAGGACGATTAATAAATGTTATTCCATTAGTTAGTCCTAAAAAATCATACAATTCTTTTTTTCCTTTTTTCACTCCTTCAAATCCACCAAAACCCTCCAAATGTGCTTTTCCTACATTAGTAATTAAGCCAATCTTTGGTTGACAAATTTTGCATAAAAAGGCAATTTCTTGTTGGTGGTTTGCTCCCATTTCAATGATAGCAACTTCAGTATCTGGTAAAATTGAAAGTACACTTAAGGGAACTCCGATATGATTATTCAGGTTTCCAATGGTTGCGAATGTGTTGAAATGAGTAGATAAAACAGCTTTTATTAATTCTTTACAAGTCGTTTTTCCATTTGAGCCTGTGATTCCAATTATTGGTATTAGTA
Source organism: bacterium (assembly GCA_031412335.1). Taxonomy (GTDB): domain Bacteria; phylum Bacteroidota; class Bacteroidia; order Sphingobacteriales; family Sphingobacteriaceae; genus JBBQYA01. The sequence goes on from JANOCT010000015.1 coordinate 73,786, forward strand.
ATTGCTGTCGATGGTATTTTGCTAATTCCTGAAGTGCAATTAATACATCATCAACTTTAAATAAACTACTATTTTGATCAGAAATATCTTCGTCTATTATTGCTAATGCTGCACCTAATTCTATTGCTTGAAGTGCAAATTTATTCCCATTAAAATTATCACCTTTCAAAGCAAAAAATAAACATCCTGGTTTTATACTTCGGGTGTCTGTACAAATTATTGGATTTTGAAGGTAATATGTATACAGTTTGCTGATCTCCATTGGGCTTCAAATTTCGATTAAAATAAAAAAGTCCACCCGAATTGGATGGACTTTTCATAAAAAATAAAAAAAATTAGTTTCTGACTTTAGCGTTTTTCTTTCCTTTTCCAGCTTTAATACCATCTGGAGATCCCATTCTGATCATTGCACATCTAAATCCAATTTCTGCTGATGATTTGTTTTCATCTAAAAATCTTCTAGCTCCTGGAGTTAAGAAATATGCTCTGTCATTCCATGAACCACCTTTATAAACTCTAGCTTTATCGTTTATTAATGTTGTAACACCATATTCATAGTTAATAGCCTCATCCATTGCTCCTCTTTTATCCGGATTCGCATAATTAATTGTGTCTGATACTCTTTTCAATCTACCTAAACTATCTTTTTCAGCAACGTTTCCATCAGCATCCAATAATAATTTTTCGTAAACATTTCCTCTATATGGATTAAAATCTGAAACATCTTCATATGAAAGTGGTCTGTAAACGTCCAATACCCATTCGCTAACGTTTCCTGCCATATTATATAGTCCAAAATCATTTGGCAAATAAGAATCTACAGGTGCAGTAATATCTGCATTATCATTTAAATATCCTGCCACACCCATGTTATCTCCTCTACCTCTTTTAAAGTTAGCAAGTATTAATCCTTGTGTTTGTTTGTTTGGATCACGTACTGATAAACCATTCCAAGGATATAATTTTTTATTATTTACATTTTCTTGTTCAGTATTTCCTCTTAATGCTAAAGCTGCATATTCCCATTCTGCTTCTGTTGGCAATCTGTATTCTGGTAATAAAATACCATCTGTTTTACGAACATTACGAGTTTTCTCAGCTGCATTCGGATCTAGATTTTTTAGATTCTTTTTTACCAATCCTTCATACTGACCTACATAATATGCATCTGTATTAAAGTTGTCTTGACCAACCTGGTTAGGATTACTTTTTAAAATTCCTTTTTCAATTAAAATATTCTCATTTACACGGTCAGTTCTCCATGCAGAATATTCTTGTGCTTGCGTGTGCGAAACACCTACTACTGGATAGTTTTGATAAGCTGGATATCGAAGATAATTCTGTACATATGGTTCATTATACGATAGAGGATTTCTCCAAACCAATGTATCAGGTAATGCTTTTTTCACTACTTCTGGAAAATCTCCTCCGTAAACACGACCTACCCAATACATATATTCCAACCAATCTACGTTAGAAACTTCTGTTTCATCCATATAAAAAGATGCAACTGTCACCCTTCTTTCAATATTATCGAAATCGTATGATAAATCTTGTTCTGTAGAACCCATTACAAAAGTACCACCTTCAATTAATACCAATCCTGGTCCAGTTGCCTGTTCTGCATTGCTAAAAACCTGAAAGCCACCATTTGCTTTATCATTGTAATTCCAACCTGTTTTACTTGATTTTTCTTTTTTAGAACAAGCTGATAGTAATAATGCTGAACCTGCAATTGCTACTATCAAGGTTAAATTTAATCCTCTTTTCATTATAATCGATTAGCTGTTTGTATTTTTTTGGAACGCGTAAATATATTCAATATTATGAGTTATTAAAATGATGGGCAATTAAGTATTCTATATTTAGCTGCAGGATTACCTTTTTCACTTTGCATTAATCCAAAAGTAAGCGAAAACTCATGAGCATTAGCATCAGAACCTCTTAATGCAGATGTTGTGTAATCATAACTGTATCCAATTTTCATGGTTCCAATTTTTACCCCAATCATTCCGATTAAAGCATCTCCATTTTCAAATGCATAGCGATACCATCCTCCAAGTACAATAGGTCCTTTACTAACATATAATCCTGAATTTAGTTGATTAAAATCTCCTTGTTTTTGATAAAGAACATTAGGTGAAACAAAAAATGATCCGTCATTAATTGGAATTGATGCACCACCATGAGCAGTTATTTTTAAAGGTAATGGTGAACTAGTGCCACTAAAAGATACATCAGGCTGGGTTAAATGATCTCCACTTACTCCTGCATATAAATATTCTGAAAAAATTAAAAATCCTGCACCAAAATCTCCATATCCCTTTGATCCAATAGTTCTAACAATCGGATCAGCAGTTGGTGATGGATTTCCAAATTCATCAATGGCAAAGGTTAATTTCTGGAAATCTATTGTTCTTTGTGTGTAGCCTGCTTTCAAACCCGCTTTAATGGTAACACCGTCACTTACTTCTAATAGATAAGAATAAATACCAGCAACAGATAATGTACGTAAGGCTCCTGCTGCCAAATTATCACTGTTTATCAATACTCCTATTCCACCATTTAGCTTTGGAACATCTTGATCAAATGAAGCAGAATATTGTTCAAATGCTCTATTAATACCAGGGTATTGATTTCGATAATTAAGAATAAACCTAGGTGCAGGTGTTGTGCCTGCCATTGCAGGATTTAAATACAATGGGTTTGCATAAAATTGAGAATATTCTGCATCTTGTGCTTTCAGCAAGGTAGTAAACGTGATGCAGATAAAAAGTAACGAGAAGAATTTTTTAAACATATTTAAATTGGATTAGTTATTCTAGATTAATGCTGGATATCAAAGATGTAGTTATTTTTCAAATTTTCCTAAAAACGTAACAATTTTGATAATGTTACATCGTTCATGGTTTTGTATTTTGTTTTAAAAATTTATGCCTAAGAAATATATTTTTACCTCCGCTATTTATCGACAAAATTTTGGTCGGTATACGCTACTGCTATTGCTAAGTTCGATTTTTTTTACTTTTCCTGCAAAAGCTCAAAATTTATCCAATAAAGTAATCATTAAATGGGAAGAAAATAGAAATATAAGTAATCCTAAAACTGGTAAAAGTATTACTTATCCATATTCAACTGATGTTACTTATCAGGAAGGAAGAAATTTAATACCGATTTTCATATATTCTCAAAAAATTTCAAGCAATCAAGCTGAATTTAGAATATTGAACCCGGTTTATAGTAAATTGGAAGGTGTAGATGAGATTTTAAACGCTGACACTTTATTAAGTCAAAATTTATTTTCAAAAGGTTCAGTAGAGTTTGAAAAAAAATCACCCCACTTTCAATTAATATTAGTTCCAATTAGAAAAACATCTAGTGGAACTTATGAAAAACTCGAATCATTTGATTTGCAAATTATACCCATTCAAAGTTCACAGCGATCTTCAGGTATTAGAAGTTACGCAGCAAACTCTGTTTTATCAACTGGAAAATGGGTTAAAATAGGTGTAACCGAAAATGGTGTTTATCAATTAACCTATGATTTTTTAAAGTCATTAGGAGTTGACGTTGATAATATGAATCCGACCAATTTCAGACTTTATGGCAATGGCGGTGGAATGCTTCCACAAGCAAATAGTACTCCTATTTACGATGATCTTGCTGAAAACGCCGTAAAAATGATGGATGGGGGTGATGGAAAATTTAATCAGGGCGATCGAGTGATATTTTTTGGTAAAGGGCCAAGCCAATGGAATTATTCTTCTAACAAATACAATCACACAAGAAATCCTTATTCGGATACTTCCTATTATTTCATCAACTCAGATATAGGAACTGGAAAAAGAATCCAAGATCGTATTTCATTAGCTTCTACGCCTGATGTTATCTTAAATTCATTTGAGGACTATCAAATTCATGAAGTTGATAAATTTACAGATATAACCGAAGCAGTAAAATCAGGAAGAGAATGGTATGGAGAAGATTTTGAATTTGATAAAGAGCATACTTTTGATTTTAATTTTCCAAATATCATAACCTCCGAAAAGTTAAGAATCGTTGCAGATATTGCCGGAAGGTCATTTGGTTCAAGTCTTTTTACCCAATTAAAATTAAACAATTCAATAATTGGAAATATATCTACCAATGCAACGGGTGATTCTTATGAAAATCCTTTTGGCTCAAAAACTACATATTCTGGATTATCATCAACTAATACTGCCAATAATAAAATAACACTATCACATCAAAAAACAAATTCTGAATTTAATGTATGGATTAATTATGTAACAGTAATTGGTACACGAGAGTTAAAAATGACTGGAGATCAAATGAAATTCAGAAATATGACTGGGTTTGGAAAAATAGTTCAGTATTCGTTGGATGGTCAAGATAATTTGGAGATCTGGGATGTGTCTGACCCAATAAATGTAAAAAAGCAATTGCGAGATAATAATGGAAGCCGCATAAATTTTATTTTTCAATCTGGCGACTCTCATGAATTAGTCGCATTTAACAACATTGGATATTTAAATCCAGTTGGCTTCGGATCGGTAGCAAATCAGAATCTACATAATATAGGATCTACTACCATGGTGATAGTTGCACCAAATGAATATTTGCAAGAAGCTGAGCGTTTGGCTCGCCACAGACGCGATTTGAATGGCTATACTGTTCAAATTGTAAATCAAGAACAACTTTTTAATGAATTTTCATCTGGTAGCCGAGATGCAGGAGCTATAAGAAATTTCATGAAAATGCTATATGATCGTGCTGGAACTGATAAAAGTAAACTCCCTCGTTTTTTATTATTGTTTGGTGATGGATCGTATGATAATAAAAACCGTATTCAAAATAACAATAATAAGGTAATGACTTACCAATCTTATGAGTCATTATCCAGAACAAACTCATACGTGAGCGACGATTATTTTGGATTATTGGATGATAACGAAGGTGAAATGGCAGAAAATGGTATCTCGGTTGGCAGATTAGATATTGGAATTGGCAGATTTTGTGTTAATTCTTTAAACCAAGCAAAAGATGCAGTAGATAAAATACTTGAATACGAATCTATTGAAGCAACCGGCGACTGGCGAAATAAGATTGCTTTTGCAGCTGATAATGGTGATAGTAATATTCATTTGATTGGTGCAGAAGATAGAGTGAGAACCATTTTAGCCAGAAGCAAACTTTTAAACATTGATAAAATGTATATGGATGCTTTTACCAAACAAAGTACACCAGGCGGAGATCGATATCCAAGTATGACAGAATCTATTAACCAAAAAATAAATAATGGCGTTCTAATTTTTAATTATATAGGGCATGGAGGAGAATCTAGATTAGCTGCAGAAACTGTTGTGGGAGTTTCAGATGTAAATTCTTGGTCTACTAGCAAGCGTTATCCTATATTCTTTACAGCAACTTGTTCTTTTACTCGTTGGGATGATCCAAATCAGGTTTCTGCTGGGGAGCAAAGTTGGCTAAATCGTAAAGGTGGAGCTATTAGCATGTTTACCACAACTCGAATTGTATATATTGATGGTAATGATAGACTAAATGATAATTTTTACAAATCAATGTTAGATTCAACTTTTGATAAAAGAAGACCAACCATGGGCGAATTGGTTGCTATGGCAAAAAACTTATCAGGTATTACTGTAAATGATAGAAATTTCACCCTTTTGGGTGATCCAGCTTTAGAGGTTGCCATTGCTCAAAATTCTGTAGTAGCAACAACATTAAATAATAAAATACTTACTCCCACCTCTGACACTTTAAAAGCTCTTGGGAAATATACTTTTAAAGGAATAATTACAGATAGAAATGGAAATAAATTAACAAACTTTAACGGACAGATAAATCCAACGGTATATGACCAGATATCTAAAATTACCACATTGGCTCAAGAATCGGGAAGCAAAAAAACTACGTTTGATTTGTATAAAAACATTATTTACAAAGGAGCAGCTAGTGTAGTAAATGGCGATTATTCTTTTACATTTATCGTTCCGAAAGATATTTCATCATCTCCGGCAAAAGGTAGATTAAGCTTTTATGCAGCCGATAAATTAATGGATGCTGGTGGATTTTATGATAGCATTTCGGTAGGAGGAACCGCAAGTGCAAAAGATATTATTGTAGATAATATTGGACCTGATGTTCGAATATTTTTGAATGATAAAAAGTTTGTTAGCGGTGGTATGACGAATAATAATCCTAAATTACTGGTGAGCTTGTCAGATTCAAGTGGGATAAATACTGTTGGCAGTAGCATTGGACATGATTTGACAGCAACTATTTCAAAAGACGGAGGCAAAGATCGAGTGATAAGTTTAAATAGTTTTTATGCTGCAAAACTTGATTCCTACCAACAGGGTGAAGTTAATTACCCATTTGCAAACCTTGAGCCTGGTAATTATACTTTAAAAGTAAAAGCCTGGGATGTTTTTAATAATTCGAATGAAACGAGTACCAATTTCTTTGTTTCAGATGGCAGTAAACTAAGTTTAAATCGAATTTATAATTATCCTAACCCATTCACAACTTCTACCGCTTTTCAGTTTGAGCATAACCGAACAGGTGATGAATTGGATATTATGGTAAAAATATTTACCGTTTCCGGTAAATTAATCAATACTCTTTCAAGAAAAATATTGGCTTCTGGAAACAGGGTCGATAACATAATGTGGGATGGAAAAGATGAATTTGGTGATAAGTTAGCTAGAGGCGTATACATTTATCAATTAAAAGTTCGTTCATCAGATGGCTCTATAGCTGATAAATTTGAAAAGCTGGTTATTCTTTAATAATTATCAAATTCTATTTTATGAAACTGCAAATAGACGATAAATCATTTAAAACCAAATCTTTAAAATTTTAGTAAAAAAGAGAAAATAAATACTAAGATTTGCCAATTAATTATTTTACAAAACGATTCTGATTAAATTAATAAATTTTAATAACAATATGAAGATTAAAAACCTAGTAGGCTTAGGTGCAATGGGGCTTAGCCTTGGATTGTCGACCATAACAAATGCACAAAATGGCGGTATTGGAGGTTCTACTATTGATGGGCGCGAAAGAATAAATTCTATCACTACTGCAGTTCCCTTTTTATTAATTGGTCCCGAAGCCAGAGCTGGAGCAATGGGCGAAGCAGGTGTTGCATCAACCCCAGATATTGTTTCGCAGCATTGGAATTCTAGTAAATATGCTTTTGTAGATGGAAAAAGCGCATTGAGTTTATCGTACACTCCCTGGTTACAAAACCTAGTTGGCGATATAAATTTAGCATATTTATCAGGTTATTTACGATTAGATGATCGGCAAGTATTAGGTGCATCATTACGTTATTTTTCTTTGGGAAATATTATTTTTACTAACGATGCAGGAATAGAAACAGGCCAATTTAGTCCTAATGAATTTGCTTTAGATTTTTCTTATAATAGAAGACTGACCGATTATTTTTCGGTAGGTTTTACTCCTCGTTTTATTTATTCAAATCTTGCAGCTGGGCAACAAACCAATGGACAAGACATCAAACCAGGTTCAACTGTAGCCGTAGATCTTTCAGCATTCTATCAAAAAGATATTGAAATAGGAAACCAAAAAGCTGTATTTGCTTTTGGTGGAAATATTTCAAATATAGGTGCAAAAATAAGCTATACAGATGCTGCAGAGCGTGATTTTATTCCTACTAACTTACGAATTGGCCCTTCGCTTAAATTGAAACTTGATGAATATAACGAAGTTTCATTTAATTTGGATATTAATAAATTACTAGTTCCAACTAATCCTACTTATATAACTGATTCTGCTGGCATACAAACAATAGATAAAGGTCGGGATCCAAACAGAGGCGTATCGTCAGGAATTTTTGGTTCATTTAGTGATGCGCCAGGTGGTGGAGCAGAAGAGCTAAGAGAAATAAATTATGCTGGTGGGCTTGAATATTGGTACGATCAGCAATTTGCACTTCGAGGTGGCTATTTTTATGAGGATAGAACTAAAGGAAATCGCCAATATTTTACGGTAGGTGCTGGTCTAAAATATCAGGTTTTTAATCTTGATTTTTCTTATTTAATTCCAACTCAACAACAAAATCCTTTAGCAAATACGTTACGTTTTTCTTTATCATTTAAGTTTAATGATGCAGCAAAAGCTTCCAATACTGCCGAATGAAGATAAAAGTCGGTTTCGGTTTTGATGTCCATCCATTAAAAGATGGACATCCTTTTTTTATGGGAGGAGTAAAATTAGAACATCATAGCGGATCATTTGGCCATTCTGATGCGGATGTTTTATTACATGCAATTTGCGATGCACTTTTAGGTGCTGCTAACATTAGAGATATTGGATTTCATTTCCCGAATACTGATGCTAAATATGCAGGAATTAATAGTCTAAGATTGTTAGAGCATGTGGTAGAATTGTTGAATCAAAAAAATTACATCATCGGTAATATTGATGCAACTATTTGCTTAGAAGAACCAAAAATAAATCCTCACATACCAGCCATGCAATTGGCCATAGCAAAATCAGCGGGAATTGAAGTTGAAGATATATCTATAAAAGCAACGACCAATGAAAAACTTGGTTTCATTGGTCGAGAAGAAGGTGTAACTGCGTATGCAGTATGTTTAATCGAAAAAATTTAACGGCTAAGTTTATACACCGATCTTAAACTTCCAACAGGATTAGGACCATCTAATACTGTTTCGTTTCGTTCCAAGTGAAATTTATTATTATCCACTTGTTTTATATCATAGATAGTGCGAAGACCTTGAGCATAGGTTGGATATTGTGGATAATAGGTAGAAATAAAATCAATATACTCTACCGAGGTGCTAGAGAATCTGGTTTCGTAAACGAGCGTATCCGTTACTTCAGCATTATTTTTGGAATAGGTATGATACATAACGCTCATAAACATACCTAAGCCTTTGGTGGTAATACTTGCATCACCAGGTCGCTTTATTAAAATTTTTCCTTGAGGAGCTATGCTATCGTAGACCAATTTCCCAAATTGATCTATTCGAGTATATCTAATAGTGTCTACATTCCATTCCTTATCTACTATTTTGTCCAAAAATATTTCTTCAAAATCTTTGGGTTCCAATTTTTCAACCAAATCGCAACTGGCGTTACTTAATACGTAGCCAGATAATAGAAATAAAGCAATAATTTTAATCGTAAGTTTTTTCATAGCAATAATTTTTTAGGATATTTTATCCAAAATTGCATGAAAAAATTTTACAATCTATTGTTTTACAACAAAATACCAATTATCTGGTACAGGCAATCAGGGTTAATGGGTATGTGAAATTATGGGAAATTGAACCCTTTACTTTAGTTTTTTCATAGAAAATAAATTGAGAAGCTGTTTTTAAAAATTCAACCCCTTCAGGGTTGATAAACTCATTTTGCCATTATCCACGGATTTCATCCGTGGTTATTGAAATTCAAGCCCTTTAGGCTTGTATGTTGCGGATAGCGAAGAATATTATATTTTATTATTTTTTGTTAAAAGTATTTAACACTAAAATTAAACTTGATATACAACCAAGCCTGTAAGGCTTTAATTTTAATAACTATTAGATCAACCCATTTTAAATCTTAATAAAAATGATTTAATAGTAAATACAACAAAGCCTTTAAGGCTTGAATTTTAATAACCATGAGGTCAACCCATTTAAATCTTAATATAAATGAATTAATAGTAAATACAACCAAGCCTTTAAGGCTTGAATTTTAATAACTATGAGAGCAACCCATTTAAATCTTTATAAAAATGAGTTAATAGTAAAATACAACCAAGCCTAAAGGGCTTGAATTT